>CANPWA010000025.1 GCA_947581865.1 uncultured Acetatifactor sp.
TTGATGGTGTTCAGGATACGGATGTGGTATCCCTTGCGCTGGAGCAGCTTTCCACACTCCAATACTATACTGCCCTTGGGGTCAGTCACGACGTAGGAGCTGTGGCACTGCATCAGGTTGGGCTTGAGCCAGAACCGGGTCTTGCCGGAGCCGGAGCCGCCGATCACAAGGATGTTCTTGTTGCGGGCGTTCTTGGGGTTCTTTGGCCGGTTGCCCATCATCAGCCGCTCGGTCTGCGTCAGGATGACGTTATTCTCAAACACGGGGTCGATAAAGGGCTTGATGTCCTCGGCATTGCCCCAGCGGGCCGAACCGTACTCCACGTCCTTGCGGTATTTCTTTGCGTTCTTGCCCCGGACGTAGACGGCCAGCCGCAGGGCCGCCCCCAGCAGAAGCCCCACGGCCAGATCCTGCGGGTGGAAGCTGGGGAACGGGGAGGCAAAGGCCGCTGCCGCGCCGTCCCCAAGGTGCAGGAACTTCTGCGACAGGTCAAGTCCGGGGGCCAGCCGGTAGAGCTGCCAGAGCTTGGTGGCGTACAGCCCCAAAAACAGGTAGGGGACGTTGAGGATCAGCAGCTTTTTTACGTCGATCTGTTTCATCTCTCCAGCTCCTTCCTTTTCGTCCTGTCCACGACGGCGTTCTTTACTAGGGCCTTGAACTTCTCCAGCACACCCAGCGCGGACTGCCGGCGCTCGGCCTTTTTCACCTTCAGGGCGGCGAATTTCTGGAAGGCGGCGTTCATGTTGGCCTCGTTGGGGGCTTTGAAGAACACCTGGTAATGGCCCTTGCCCGTCTCAAAGACGGTGTAGCGTACCCCGTGGTCTCTGGCGATGCGGTCAAAGTCCCGCAGGCCCTTGTCCTGCAAGTCAAGCTGGCGCATGTCGCCGTATTCCTGCTGAAGCTCGGCCATGCTGACCTTGCCGAAAGGTTTTACCTCCGGGCTGTCCCGGATGGCTTCGCGTTTCCGCTCCTTACGGTAGGCCAGGTACTTGCTGATGGCCGTTTTGAGGACGTTCCCGGTAAATTTGGCGGAATTGATGCCCAGGGTCAGCGTCTTGTTTTCTATTTCTTCCTGCATCGTGTTCACTCCTTTCTCCGTGGGATGGCAGGGGGATGGCGGCGGCTAAGGCGGAACCACCAGCCGCCGCAGAAGGTATTTCCGTATCATGGGGGCCTCCTTACCGCACCTGGTCTTTGCGGTCATAGATCAGGTCTCCGCGCACCACTTTGGCGTGGCTCAGGATTTTGATGTGGCCTTTTTCCTGGGTGGCCAGTGCGTTTTGGTAGCCCTTGTCCGTCAGAAACAGGCGCGTCCGTTCGCCCTTCCAGCCCACGGGGGAATCGTGGGTCAGCACGTCAAAGATAACCATGTGCCGGGTGTCCGGGTCGAACCGGGCCAAGTCCATGTAGGTATGGCCCGCGTACTCCTTTGCGCCGGCGCGGAGGCGGGCGTCCTCCATCAGCTCCCCGATGGTCTTTCCCTTACTCATGGCTGCCTCCTTCCTCCCGGCCCTGGCATTTCACGGTGAGCAGGCCGTCCAGGGTGGTGGCGGTGATCCGCAGCCGCTCCGCGATGGCGATGTCGTTTTTCATCGGCTCGTCCACGGAGCTGCCGCACACCACCAGCACACGGCAGCGCCGCAGCAGGTCGCGGGCAATGTCGATGCCGTCCTTATGCTCCTGGGGGATGGCGTCATTCAAAAACAGCGGCAGGAACAAAAGCGGGCAGACCGGTGAGAAACCGGCGTCATAGACGGCCCGGCAGTAGCGGGCGGCGGTCTCGGTGTTCTCATATTCGTTTTCGCCCCAGGGGGCGGTGATGTAGGCCAGTGGTCTTTTCGTCATAGCTTCTTTCCTTTCTCCCGGTCTCCGGGCATAAAAAATGGCGGCCTCATGCGCCGCCGTACATATCGTGGTTCACCAGGGCCGAGTAGTAGTTGCCGATGGTGGTGGGTGCATTGAACAGCACCGCCAGGAGGTATTGCTTGATGTTGCGTATTTTGGTGGTGTTCTCCCTCATGCACTGCATGGCAAAGCGGATATGCTCACAGTTCAGCTTTAAGAGCCGGGACTTCACCACCTCATGGGGGAAGTCGCTGCCGGATACCCGCGTGTATTTCCGCCTGGCACAGACCGTCTCCACCAGAAGCTCCACGATCTCGTCCAGGTCGCCGGCGTAAGGGCCTGCCTCCTGGCGGAGAAGGCCATACTCGATGTTGTCCCGGATCAGCTCCCGATAGCTTTCGATCTCTGCCATGCCCGCATCCCTTCGCTTCGGTTCCGGCGGCCCTGCCGCCGCATCTGCCCGGAAAGGAATCGAATCGGTACTTGATAGATGGGTACTTGATCTTTGGGTATTTGATTTCTTAGTATTTAATTCTGCGGGATTTTCCAGATATGGGGCATCCGTATCCGGGTTTACCATATCCGGGTTTTCCGTATCTGGTGAATCCGTATCTGGCGGTACGTCCTGGGGGCGCTCATAGATGGTGTACTCGGTGTCGCTGATCCGCCCGTTGGCGTCACGGAGCTGGCGGCGGGTGATGTAGCCGGCAAGCTCCAGCTCCTTTAAGGCGGTGCCGATGGCGTCCACGCCCTCCCTGCTGATGGCGGCCAGCCCCCGCGTGGTGTAGTTCCAATCGTCGCGGAGGGACAGCATCATGGAGAGCAGCCCTTTTGATTTCAGGGTCAGGTTCCTGTCCCGCAGATGGTAATTTGACATGACGGTGTAATCGCTTGTCCGCTGGACGCGGAATACAGCCATGTGCCTCACTTCCTTTCCTCTGGTACAAAAAACACAGCCGGTCGGGGCGGTGTCCTAAACTTCAAGCAGGGTGATCGGTTCCGCATCAAACGGGTATTTGCAGAAGTCCTCCAGCGCCTCCGCAATGTCCTCCGGGTCGTAGGCAGACCAATCTTTCCCCTCAACAGTGCCTCGGACGGTGCGGTAACAGGTATAGTATTTTTCCGTTGCTGTCAGATAATGGACGACAACGGCGGACACTTCTGAAAACGTCCCATCCTCCAAAAGCCAAAGCTCCCGGATATACATAGCCTCGATCAATGTGGAGTGGTGCTGGATGGTCTCGTGAAAGATAGGGCAGGCCCTTTGCCGGAACAGCTCCGGCCCCTGGTAATTCAGCGACAGCTCCGCACTGCCGGTAGTCTGATAGGCAAGCGGCGTTTCTGCCCGGTAGCGGACTGCCTGGGCCAAAAGGGGCAGATCTAACTGGCGCAGCATTTTTCTCCGCTCCTTTTTCTCCGGGAACAAGTAAGAATAGGCGGTCTTTACCGCTTCAATGATTTCTTTTTCTCTGAACATTTCCATGCCTCCGTTTCTTGGTTTCGTATAGGATATGACCCTCGATGATACGGGCGGTTTTCTTGATCTTGATCTCCCGGCGCTCCTGACATTGCAGGGCGGCCAGGTATCCGGCATCGCACAAAAACAGGCGAACCTCGTCGCCGGGGCTGCCGTAAGGGGTTCCCGGCCTGCGGACGGTAAACTCGATCATGCGGGTTGTCTCGTCCCGGAACCGTTCCACAGCCAGGATGCCGTGGCCTTTCAGCTCCCGGACGGAAGTCTCTTGCATAGCGGCTCCTTTCTCAGCGGCTTTGCTGCTGCTGGCGTTTACGCTGCCATTGTTCCAGCAGCTTGATGATGGTTTCCTCCATGCGCTTGGGAGTGTAGCTTTTGGGAAAATACTTCCGCAGCGTGTCGGTGGTGAATGTCACCCTGTCCAGGTCGCTTTTCTTTTCCTCGGACATGATGGCCAGCATGGAATCCTCCGTCAGTTTCCCGATCTGGCTCAACTTTTTCATGCGCTGGGCCTGGGAGAGGGAAGGGGTGGCCTGCTCATAGTCCATGGTCTCCACCAGCATGGCCTGTTCCTCCTTGGTGAGGAAGGACAGCTCATAGGCCGGGTTCAGGGCGATCTTTTTCTCGTCCACCATATCCAGCAGGGGCGGGATCAGCTCGGTCAGCCGGATAAAACGCTGTATCTGATTACGGCTTTCTCCGATCTGTTCGGCCATAAGCTGGTCGGATCGTTTTTGTGTCCCAACTTGGGACACATTTTTCTTTGACGGTCTGCCTGCCTGACGTTTCATGGCTTCCAGCTTCATCTTGTAGGCGAAAGCCCTCTCACTGGGGAGCAGTCCCTCCCGCTGAAGGTTGCTGTCCACCATGATAATGGTGGCCGCATCGTCGTCCATAGGGCGGACAATGACGGGCATAGTGTCCTTTTCGGCCAGCTCACAGGCCCGCCGGCGGCGGTGGCCGGATACCAGCTCATATCCGCCGTCCTCGCGTGGGCGGGCGATTGCCGGCACCAGAACGCCGTATTGCCGGATGCTGTCAGCGGTTTCCATCATCGCGTCGTCGTCTTTGACCTTAAAAGGGTGGTTCTTAAAGGGGTGCAGCTCCGATAAGGGAATTTCTCTCACTTGCTCGGAGCCAGGCGCATCCTTGGCGGCCATTGGGTAATCACCTCCTGTTTTTGGGCATAAAAAAGACAGGCATCCATTTCTGAACACCTGTCAAAAGGTTTTGTATTTAGTTGTTTGGATTGATATTATGGGGTAGCCTTGAAGTGAACGCAGAACGTTCCCCGAACGGGATTGCTAATGGCTCTGCTAATGATAGACGATTCAAGAAGGGATATTTGATGTCCCTATCGGATACGTCAGGAAATTTGGATTGCTCAAATACCTTGATTTCTCGGCATTTCCGGGCATTGTATGAAACGGCAATGCACCACGGGATATTGAGCAGACCAAACTCCTAAGCGGAAGATCGGGTGTTCGAGTCACCTCACCAACGTTACAGGAGATGACATATATGTCATCTCCTGTTTTTTATCGAATAGGAAATTTCCCCTTTTGGATAAAAATATTCTTTAAGCTGGTGACATTGTCTTTGGTTCTTTCTGCTTTGTATATATTGTGCTATAATATTTCATGTAACCGGACAACCAGGTCAGAATGTACCGAGGAAATGATTATGAATATCAAAGAAAAGACTTCTATGAAGGATATGACCACGGGAAATATCATTTTGCTACTGATTCAGTTTTCCGTCCCTCTGATCATCGGGAATCTGTTCCAAATGATGTATAATACCGTAGATTCCCTGGTGGTGGGTAATTATGTGGGAAAGGAAGCGCTGGCAGCTGTGGGCGCCACCACAATGATCATCAATATGCTGGTCTTCTTTTTTAACGGCGTGTCCATCGGAGCCGGTGTGGTCATCAGCCGTTACTATGGGGCAAAGGAGCATGAAAGTCTGCATACAGCGGTGGAGACAACGATTTTTGTGACCTTTGTCTGCGGCATTTTGTTTACGATCATTGGTATCCTGATGGTACATCCCATGCTGCGTTTCATGTCCACTCCGGAAGATGTGATGGACGCGGCGACTGTCTATCTGAAAATTTATTTTATGGGTATGCTGGGACTGTTGATCTATAATATGGGAAGCGGAATCCTCCGGGCGGTGGGAGATACCAAAAGACCGCTGTTGTTTTTGATTTTTACCAGTGTTGTGAACGCGGTGCTGGATTTGTTGTTTGTGATCGTTTTTCATGCGGGAATTGCGGGTGTGGCTTATGCGACGATCATTGCCCAGTTTATTTCGGCAGGTATGATTCTGGTACTTTTGTCCAGGACAAAGGAAGTATATCGTCTGACCTGGAAGGATTTAAGATGTGATCTGTCTATTTTGAGGCAGATTTTTGTGATTGGGCTTCCGGCGGGAGTGCAGTCTGTGATCACGGCGTTTTCCAATGTGTTTGTACAGTCTTATATCAATAGTTTCGGATCTGCCTGTATGGCGGGATGGAGCTGTTATAACAAACTTGACACCTTTGTCATGCTGCCCATGCAGAGCATAGCGCAGGCGGCGACCACTTTTGTGGGGCAGAATATCGGCGCCGGAAAAAATGACCGTGTCAACAAGGGCACCGTACAATCCATAGCGCTCACCCTGGGCATTACGGCGGTGATCGCCACATTCCTATACATCTTTGCTTCGCCTGCCAGCGGAATTTTTACGGATGATGACGAAGTGATACGGTACGGGGCGCTGTTTGTGCAGACCAATGTCTTTTTCATGCTTTTTAACTGTATCAATCACACTTTGGCGGGAGCATTGCGGGGAAGGGGGGATTCCGCCGGACCGATGATCATTATGCTGTTAAATTTTGTGGTCGTGCGGCAGATTTATCTGTTTGTTATGACGCGGTTTATCAGCAATACGGAACGGCTTGTGGGATTTAGTTATCCTGTGGGCTGGACTGCCTGCTGTATTGTGGAATTGACTTATTTTTATCTGCGGTGGGGAAGGAAAAAGGGAGGTAAGCCCGTCCCTGCGGATTCCGCCGCAGAGTAAACGGAAACGGTGAACATTTAGGTTATGGGTAAGAACAACGATATTTCAGGAATGAAAACAGAGGTGCTGAAATCTCTTATCATGCTTTCCATTCCCACTGTTATAGAGGAGATGCTTGCCACGCTGTTACAATATGTGGACACGGCAATGGTGGGCAGACTGGGGGAGAATGCCACGGCATCGGTCAGTGTGACGACCACGGTGACCTGGCTGATCCACAGTGTTCCTGCAGCTCTGGCGGTGGCAGCGCTGTCCCTGATCGCCAAAGCGGTGGGCAGCGGCGACGGAGAGCGTATCCGGAGGATTTCCGGTCAGATGCTGTTTCTGGCGACGGGAAGCGGATTGCTTGTAGGAGTAGTCTCTATGGCATTGAGCCCTTTTATTCCGGTATGGATGGGGGCGGAAGCGTCTATACGAAGACAGGCTTCCCTCTATTTTTTTATTGTCTGTATTCCCATGGTGTTCCGATCCTGTAATTCCATTCTGGGTGCCGCCATTCGGGCGACAAAGGATACAAAGACACCGATGTTGATCAATCTGGCGGCAAATGTGCTGAATGTGGTACTGAATTACCTGATGATTTATACTATGGGCATGGGTGTGACGGGCGCGGCGGCGGCATCCGCCATCTCTTACGCTTTGTCCGGGATCTGTATGTTTATCGCATACCGCAGAAATAAATTACTCTACTGGGATTGGAAAGATTACCGGATGGACAGGGAGGTTTTGAGAGATTGCGCCCGGATCAGCATTCCCGTGCTGGGCACCAATGTGGCATCCTGTTTTGGATATGTGGTGTTTGCCAGCCTGGTGACAGGCATGGGAAATACCGTTTTTGCCGCACATTCCATCGCGGTGACAGCGGAGACTATTTTCTACATACCCGGATACGGGCTCCGCACAGCGACCTCTGCGCTGATCGGTATTTCCCTGGGCGAGGGAAACCGCAAAAAGTTTGAGACGGTGGGAGGGCTGAGTGTACTGATCACCATGGGAATGATGTGTCTGAGCGGAGCCGCGCTCTATTTTTCCTCCTGCCCGCTGATGACGCTCTTTACCAACAGCAGCCGGGTGGCAGAGATTGGAGCTGAAATGTTGAAGCTGGTGGCATTTTCAGAGCCTTTTTTTGGGCTGATGGTGGTGATGGAGGGTATTTATTACGGGCTGGGACGATCCCGTTATCCGTTCTTTGTGGAGACATTCAGTATGTGGGGAGTGAGGATTTTGTTTACGTTTGTCTGTGTGCGGCTGTGGAATCTGGGGCTTCGGGAAGTATGGTATTGTATGATTGCGGATAATGTATGTAAGGCATTGCTGTTGACTGCGCCTGTCCTTGGCAGAAAATACAGGAAAAATTTGTTTCCCGGGGATTCTTGTGCCATGGAGTAATCTGTGGTATGATAGGCGAAAGGGGTAGAGATGTGATACAACGGAGGAACGCAGGATGAATTTGGTAATAACCATGAGCCGAAGATTTGGGACAGGAGCCAGCCTCATTGCCGGGCAGCTGTCGGAAAAACTGAATATTCCCGTGTATGACAAAGCCTATATTGAGCATGAGCTCCAGGAAAATAATTTTGCCACGGAGGCGGAGGTCATCCGCAAGCTGGCAGAGAAACCATGTATTATTCTGGGGCGCTGTGCATCGGAGATCCTTGCCGGTCAGGTCAATGTGTTCAATGTCTATGTGGTGGCGGACAAGGAGGAGCGCATTCACCGCATTATGCAGAAGGAGTCTTTATCCTATGAGGACGCAAAGAAGATGCTGGAGCAGAATGACAAAGCGCGTGCGGACTACTATAATGAACATACGGGGAAGGTCTGGGGCGATGTGAATAATTATCACATGATCCTGGACACCACTAAGCTGGGCATTGAGAATTGTGCGGATATCATGGTGCGCTATTTTAAGAAAGTAGAAATGATCTAGGCTGACAAATAGAACCTGTGCAGCGGGTTTTCCATATGTTCAGAAATAAAAAGAGAATTGCTCCGTGCGGTTCTCTTTTGTTGATACCGGATCCTGCAGAGCGGAAAAGTTTTGGACAAGAGCCGGCGGAGGAGCGAAATGAAAAGAATCACCCTGGGCAGAGTTTGTGCCGCAATGGTTGCAGTGTCTGCGGTGGCGGCAGGTCTGTTGTTTCTGCATAGAAGGCAGGAGGCGCAGACGGCACACGAAAAAAACTTTTTTGCCATGGATACTTATTTTGCCCTGACAGCTTATGGAGAGAATGCTAAGGATGGGCTGGAGGAATGTGCCCTTCGGGTCGGAGAGCTGGAAAGTCTCTTTTCTGTGACAAAAGAGGGAAGCGATATTCAGAGACTGAACCTATGGGCGGCTTCGCCCTCGGAGGGAACGGATACCGGGCAGCCCGGGGTCTGTGTGTCGGAGGATACGTTCCGGCTGGTGGGATCAGCCAGGAAACTCTGCGAAGAGACTGCCGGCGCACTGGATATCACAATTTATCCGGTTCTGCGGGAATGGGGGTTTACCACAGGGGAATACAGGATTGTGCGGGAAGAGAGACTGGCGCAGCTTCTTAAAAAGGTTGACTACCGTAAGATCTGTCTGGAAGAGGGCACCCGTAAGATTTGTCTGCCAAAAGGGATGGAGCTGGACTTAGGGGCGGTGGCAAAGGGATATACCGGGGACTGCCTCAAAGAAATTCTGATAAAAAAAGGCGTGTCCAGTGCGCTATTGGATTTGGGGGGCAATATCCAGGCGTTGGGGGAAAAGCCCGATGGATCTCCCTGGAAGATTGCGGTGAAAGATCCGTTTGACAGCAGTGGGATCATCGGGGTGCTGGAAGTGCGGGACAAGGCGGTCGTTACTTCCGGAAGCTATGAGAGATTTTTTGTGGGAGAAGACGGAGAGAGATATTGGCATATCCTGGATCCCAAAAGCGGGTATCCCGCTGACAGCGGTCTGGTGTCCGTGACAGTGGTGGGGGAAAACGGCATGCGTTGTGACGGGCTGTCCACGGCGCTCTTTGTCATGGGAAAGGAGCGCGCCGTGGCGTTTTGGAGAGAGAACCCGGATTTTGAGATGATTCTGGTGACGAAGGATGGGACAGTCTGTTTCAGCGAGGGGCTGGAGGAGTCCTTTGTATGCGGGGAAGACTGGAAGACGGAAAAAATTTCTGCTGAAAAACGGTGAGACAGTATGAGAAAAAAGATTGTGTGGTGCTGCATTGGTGTTGTCTTTGTGGTGTCGTCTGTGTGGAGTTTTCTGATCGTTTGTTCCCCGCCGGGGCACAGGGTGGAAATCGTGCAGAAGGATGTGGTTGTCAAGAGCATTGATCTGGATCATGCAAAAAATGAGGAGTTTGTTGTATATTACGGAGAGAGCAGCAATACCATCCACATAGAGGACGGAGAAATCTGGGTGTCACAGGCGCAGTGCCCTGACCACATCTGTATGAAAATGGGAAAGCTTTCTTCGGAAAATCTTCCCATCGTGTGCCTGCCAAACCACCTGATCATCCGGTTTGCAGAGTAGGAGAAAAAGATGTCCCCAAAGAAAATGACACAACTGTCATTACTTACGGCAGCAGCATTGATACTGTATCTTGTGGAGCTTCAGTTTCCCGCTCCCATACCTGTTCCGGGTATAAAGCTTGGTCTTGCCAACATTATCACTGTGGTGGCAGTGGAGCGGTTTCGTGTCAGGGAGACTGCTCTTCTTGTAGCTGTGAGGGTGATTCTGGGGGCGTTTTTTGCGGGAAGCGTGTCCACATTCTTGTTCAGTGCGGGGGGAGCAGTGTGCTGTCTGTGCGGAATGTCTGCGCTCAAAAGATTTTTATCGGCAGGGCGTACTTCTGGCAGCAGATCCGGCTATAAAAATCTGGTTCTGTACAGTGTGACCGGCGCCGTGTTTCACAATATCGGTCAGATATCGGCAGCAGTTCTGGTCATGAGAAATCCCGGCGTATTGGCGTATCTGCCGGTGTTGATGGTGACGGGGTGTGTGGCAGGGCTGTTTACGGGAGTATGTGCCGGGGAGGTGGAGAAAAGGCTGCCGTATGTGTAGGTTATAAGGGCATTTCTCCCGGGATATATATTTTTATGAAAAACCCAAAAAAACCTAAAAAATATAAGAAAGCACTTTTCAATTCGGAAAAAATGCGCTAAAATATAGAATACTGTGTTTCGACAAAGCATATCAGGAAGGAGACGGTACTAAAATGTCTGATAAAGAAGAAAAAAAAGATAAGGTTGTGACAAAATATGACCTGAAAATGCAGCGCCGGCAGGCGGAAAAATTAAAGGAGCAGCGGCAGAAGAAAATCGCTACTGTCATTGGGGTAGTCGTGATCGTTGCTCTGGCGGCGTGGATCGCTTCCTTCCCTATCCGCAATTATGTGGCGACGCATGAGACGTTTATCGTTGTCAATGGAGAGGAGATCACCAGGGCGGAGTTTGACTATAACTACAATAATGTGGTAAGTCAGTATATCAGCCAGTTCGGTGCATATATCTCTTATTTCGGACTGGATACTTCCCGGGATTTTGCCAGCCAGATGTATTCCGATACCATGACCTGGGAAGATTATTTTCAGGAGATGACGGTGGACAATCTCAAGCAGAGCAAGGGGCTTAAAGCACAGGCGGACTCATCCGGTTTTGTCTATGACGGGCAGAAAGAGATCTCAAACTTTAAAGAGACGGTGAAGAGCGCCGCAAAGGAAGCAGGCATGAGCACTGCAAGCTATGTCAGACAGATTTACGGGCAATATGCCACGGTAGACAACATCTCTAAATATATTGCGGAAACGGCACGGACCAATGCGTACCTGGAAGAGATCTCGGAAGGCATGAAGGCTTCCGACGAGGAGATTGAGCAATACTATAAGGAACATGCGGCAGAATATGATTCCGTTGATTATTTTGTTTCCACTTATCCTGCAGAGCTCTCTGAGGAGCCCACGGAGGAGGAGATCTCCACTGCGATGGATGCTGTGCGCAGCGAGGCGGAAGCGGCTGAGGCAGACATCATGTCAGAGGGAGACGAGCAGATTAACGTAAAGCAGAGCGAAATTTCTTATCTGATATCCGACTGGCTGTTTGAGGACACGAGGAAGAAAGGTGATACCACAATAATTGAAGACGATTCATCCCATCTGTATTATGTTTTGGGATTTGTGCAGCGTTATCTGGACGATGCGCCTTCCGCCGATATCCGGATGATCATGACACAGGAGATGGACGGGCAGGCTGTATTGGATGAATGGGCGGCAGGCGATGCCACGGAGGAAAGTTTTGCCGAGCTGTGCAATCAGTATAGCGCCGACAACGGTGAGATTGCAGAAGGCGGTCTCTATGAAGGTGTGACTCAGGACAGTGTCAACGCAGATGCGTCCCAGTGGATTTTTGCCAAGGAGCGTAAGGCGGGAGATACCGGTTATGTGACCACTGCGGAGGGATATACTTATGTGATGTACTATATTGGGCAGGGTGATCCCCAGTGGAAGACACAGATTTCCCAAACGCTGCTTTCCCAGGCAACTTCGGATTATTTAAGCGATCTTTCGGATGATGTGATAGTGACCGATGAAAAGGGGCATCTCAATTATCTGAAGATCCGCGAGGCGGAAGCGGCTGCGGAGGTAACCAGCGGTGATCTTGAGGATGTCAGCGGGAGTGATGTGACGGGAGATTCCGTTTTGGAGGAGAGCTCCGGGGAGGAATCGGGGAACGAGGCTCCATAAAGTTATCTGCATAAGACCATCGGATTGTCCGGTGGTCTTTGTTTTTTGGCAGGAATATGCTATACTGTCCTTATTCGGAGAAAAAGAAGGCAGACGATAGGAGAGTATCATGGACGAAAAGGTACTGGTACTGGATATAGACGGTACGCTCACCAATTCCCGGAAGGAAATTTCCCCGGCGACCAAAAGGGGGATCCTGGAGACATTAAAAAGGGGTCATAAGGTCATCCTTGCCTCGGGGCGTCCTACGCCCGGTATGCGCCGTTATGAAAAGGAACTGGAACTGGAGAAATACGGAGGATATCTGCTTTCTTTTAACGGAGGGCGCATTGTGGAGTGCAGAAGCGGGGAGATTGTCTATCAGCGCACTTTGCCTGCCAATGTCATTCCGGGGCTTTATGCCTTTGCCAAAAGGAACGGGTGCGGGCTGATCACCTATTTTGGAGATAAGATCATCTCCGCCTTTGAGCCGGATGAATATGTGCAGCTGGAGTCCCGTATCAACGGGATGGAGGTAAAGGTCGTTGACGATTTTAAGGAATATGTGGATTTTGATATCAATAAATGTCTGTTGACGGCGCCGGCGGAGAGGGCAGAAATTTATGAGAAGGAACTGGCAGCAAAATACGGGTATATGTTGAGCATATACCGCTCGGAACCGTTTTTCATCGAAATCATGCCCCAAAATGTGGATAAGGCGACATCTCTGGACCGCATGCTGGAGACCGTTGGGCTGACCCGGGAGAATGCCATCTGCTGCGGGGACGGGTTCAACGATATTTCCATGATAAAGTATGCGGGGCTGGGTGTGGCGATGGGAAATGCACAGCCCGCGGTCAAGGATGTTGCGGACTATATTACCGGCACCAATGATGAGGACGGGCTGGTACAGGTAATGGAAGAATTTATCTGGCAGTGAACAGGAGACAGAAAACGTGACAGAGGCAGGCAGGATACGGATCAATATGCCGGCTAAGGCAAGGCAGATCATAAAGACCATACAGGACGCCGGATATGAGGCATATGCGGTTGGAGGCTGTGTCCGGGATTCCATCCTGGGCAGGGAGCCGGAAGACTGGGACATCACCACTTCCGCCAGACCGGACCAGATCAAGGCTTTGTTTGCCCGTACTATCGATACGGGTATCCGGCATGGGACGGTGACGGTGATGTTGGACCGAGAGGGCTTTGAAGTCACCACTTACCGGATAGACGGCAAGTATGAAGACAGCCGTCACCCTAAGGAAGTTACCTTTACACCCAATCTCAGGGAAGACCTGCGCCGCAGGGATTTCACCATCAATGCCATGGCGTATAATGAGGAGTGTGGGCTGGTAGATATTTACGGCGGCATGGAGGATATTCAAAAGAAGGTGATCCGCTGTGTCGGTGATGCACAGGAGAGGTTTAAGGAGGATGCCCTGCGCATCATGAGGGCAATCCGCTTTTCCGCGCAGCTGGGTTATACCATTGAGGATAAGACGGCCCAGGCGATCAGGAAGCTTGCGCCCTCTCTGAAAGCCATCAGTGCGGAGCGTATACAGGTGGAACTGGTGAAACTTTTGGTCTCACCCCATCCCGATTATCTCAGGGACGCTTATGACATGGGTGTCACAAAGGTGATCCTGCCGGAGTTTGACGTATGTATGAAAACTCCCCAGAATCATCCGCACCATATGTATAATGTGGGAGAACATATTCTCCATTCTCTGTGCAATATAGAGCCGGACCGGATCCTGCGGACTGCCATGCTGCTGCACGATATCGGTAAGCCGGCTACCATGAAGATAGATGAGGATGGGATCACGCATTTTCATGGGCACAATGTGACAGGAGAGAAGATGGCAGACAAGATCCTCAGGAGGCTTCGTTTTGACAATGATACCATTTACATGGTCTGTAAACTGGTGATGTACCATGATTACGGTAATTCCGTGATCCCGGACATGCGCATTGTCCGCCGTGCGGTCAACCGTGTGGGCGAGGAAGTGTTTCCTCTGCTGTTTCCGGTAAAGAGGGCGGATGTGGCTGCGCAGAGCGATTATCTGCGGCAGGAGAAGCTGAATGTCATTGACAGATGGCAGCAGCTATATGAGAAGGTGCTGGAAGAAAAACAGTGTTTCTCACTTAAGACCCTTGCCGTCACCGGAACGGATCTGATCGATGCCGGAATGTCTCCCGGTCCGGGGCTGGGCAGACAGCTTCAGAAACTGTTGGAACTGGTGCTGGACCACCCGGAGTACAATACAAAAGAAAGGCTTATGAAAGAGGTTCAAAAGGGTAGCATAATTTCCTAAACTGCTTCATAAAGTAGATTAGCACTGATGTCAGGAGGGTATGAGGGTGAATGACAGAGCGGTTAATTTACTGGAACAGTATGATGTAGAAGTGCTTAAGACCCGAAAGGGAAGGGGAGCGATTCTCTGTGACACATCCCGGGGATGCCTGATCTTTAAAGAGTATACGGGAAACGAGGAACGGCTTGCCGCCCAGAACAGACTGCTTGCGTACCTTCAGCAATTTCATGACATTTTAGTGGAGAGTATTCTTCCCAACAGAGACGGAAAGCTTTTCGTAAAGGATCACGAAGGGGTCATGTATATCCTCAAGACTTATATGGAGGGGCGGGAATGTAATATCAACGACAGAGAAGAATGTCTCGAATCCGTCCGGATGCTGGCAAAGCTTCACTCTGATATGGAATTTGAGAGCGAAAGTGCGGTTATGCTGCCATGGATGAGCTGCCCGGTGGAGGAGAATTCCCGGCGATATTTCTTTTCCCCCGGTATGGAATATGAGAAGCGCAACAGAGAACTGAAAAAAGTGCGGCGCTATCTGAAACAGCGCAGCCAGAAAACATGGTTTGAAATCTGCCTGCAGCAACATTTTGATGCTTTTTTGGAGCAGGCGTTTACCCTGTCCCGGGAATGGGCGCAATACGAGGAAATCCGGAATAAAAAAAATATAGAAAACCCCGTTATCACCTATTGTCACGGAGATTATCAGTATCACAATCTCTTAAAGACCGCTGCGGGATGGTTTATCATTAACTTCGAGAAATGTGTGCCGGATGATCCGGTGAGGGATTTGTATCTTTTGATGAGGAAACTTTTAGAGAAGAGCAACTGGTCTGTGGACCTGGGCAGAGAACTTCTGGGGGCTTATGAGGAGACCAGGGCGCTGTCGGCGCTCAGCAGGATTGATCTGTATTACCGGCTTGCCTATCCGGAAAAGTTTTGGAAAATCGCCAATTTTTATTATAATTCCGGGAAGGCATGGATACCCGGGCGCAATCTGGAGAAACTGGAAAAAGTAGTGGAGCAGGAAGAGAAAAAGCAATATTTTCTGGATACACTGTTCCGAAATATGGATCGGAATGTATTGTAAAAGGCAAAGGATAAAATGAGACGACGGATTTTTGAATGTTTGCACAAATTTACCCGGACGGAAAGGGGATTTTGCAGTGTGTGGATTCTTGCCATGGCTGCGGTTCTGACGCTGTCCGGCTGTGAGGCGGATCGAGACGGGCAGGGGGAGAGTCTGCCCCGGGAGCCGGACCGGGTGGACACGGGATATGTGATCACCGGCCCGGATAGCTTTGACTCGGCGGACACGGCGATTTTGGTGGAAAAGAAAAAAGCAGACAATACGGTCACATTTTTGAATCTAAACCGGGGGCTTCGGTATACTCTGTCCATGGATGGAACGACGCATATGTATGACAAGTATGGGGAGAGTATTTCCCTGGAGCAGATCCGTGAAGGGGATATTGTCGATATCACTTTTCTGAAGGAAGACAAGCATCTCACCAGTATGCAGCTTTCCTCCAAGGCGTGGAAGAATGAAGAAGTTGCCAGATATCAGATCGATCTGGTGCGGGGTGAGGTCACTATCGGAGATGATATTTATAAGCTCACGGAAAACACACAGTATCTGTCCAATGGGCAGAGTATTGAGGAAATGGATTTAAATTCCGCGGATGTATTGAGCTTTCAGGGAATCGACAATCAGGTGCTCAGCGTCAGTGTGGAGAAAGGGCACGGGTATCTGAGACTGTTAAATGACGAGAACTTTGTGGGGGGCTGGATAGAGATCGGGCAGTCCACCATACAGCGCATCACGGAGGATATGCTCATGGTGGTGCCGGAGGGAAGTTATCAGGTCAATATCAGCCACCGCGGCGGAGGCGGGGTCAAAAATGTGCTGGTCAACCGCAATGAGGAGACTGCACTGGATATCGGAGATCTGAGTGTGCCGGAGGTACAGACAGGAATGATCGTATTCTCCATCACTCCTTCCAGTGCCACGGTCTATATCGACGGAACGGAGACGGATGTGTCTGCCCCGGTGACGCTGGAATATGGAATTCATCAACTTATCGTCAAAGCGGAAGGATATAAATCCGTCACCCAGTATATCCGTGTGGGACAGGCTTCCGCAGGGGTCAATGTAGTGCTGGAGTCCTCCACCGCCAGGGAGGACAATGATAATGTGACAGATACGTCGTCCGGCTATTATAAAATACATGTGGATGCCCCGGAAGGCGCGGAGGTTTATCTGGACGGAAGTTATGTGGGGGTGACACCCTGTTCCTTCAAGAAAGTATCAGGAGCTCATGTCATAACCCTGCGTAAAAACGGCTGCACTACACGCAGTTATACGGTGCAGGTGGATAGTGAGGACAAAGATGTCTCCTACTCTTTTGCGGATTTGGTGCCAAAAGACAGTGTATCCGACAATGAGACGGATAGGGAATTGGATGCAAATGATCTTGTTCAGGACATAATCGACAGTGTTTTGGGAGGATGAGATACCGGATGAAAAAATATACTTATGAAGATTTTCTGGAGATTATCAGGACACTCCGCAGCGAAAACGGCTGTCCCTGGGACAGAGAGCAGACGCATATGAGCCTGCGTCCCTGTATGATGGAGGAAGCGGCAGAGCTGCTGGCAGGAATCCGTATCTATGAGCAGACGGGAGATTACCGTAATCTTCGGGAGGAGCTGGGGGATGTGCTGCTTCAGGTGGTAATGCACGCCCGGATTGCCGAGGAGGAAGGGCTGTTTGATATGAGCGATGTGGTCAGTGAGGTGGCAGAGAAAATGGTGCGCCGCCACCCCCATGTATTTGGAGACGCCACTGCCTCCGATTCCGCTCAGGTATTGCAAAATTGGGAGGAGATCAAAAAGAAAGAAAAGGAGGGCAGCCGGGAGGCGCAGAGCCCTCTTAGGGAAATTCCCCTGGAACTGCCTGCCCTCACCAGGGCGGCAAAAGTTTTGAAAAAGGCGGACAAGCTTTATGAACCGGGAAGGGATTACAATTCCTGTGTGGAGGCACTGGAGAAAGCCGTCGCTGCGCTGAGAGATCTTACGCCTTCTGGCGACAGTGAAAAAATCGGCTGCCAAATGGGTGACGCGCTTGTGGCGCTGGCGGATATAAGCAGGATAAAAAAGCTGTCTTTGGAACAGATTCTGGCAGACAGAACGGAAGATATCATCGCCCGCTATGAGGCTTAGAATGTAAGAAAATGCCACAAATGCCGTAATTATGGGCAAAATGCCTTGACAAACCCCAAAAAAACCGATATATATATGTATAGACGTTTCAAAAGAAGCACTTGATTATAGTATGCAATGAGACGTAAAAATAAGAAAACCTATTTTACAGGAGGAGTTCAAAATGAACAAGACAGAATTAGTTGCAGCTATGGCTGAGAAGGCTGGAATTTCTAAGAAGGACGCAGAGGCAGCTCTGAAAGCTTTCACTGATACCGTTGCAGAGGAGATGAAGAAGGGCGGTAAGGTTCAGCTGGTTGGCTTTGGTACCTTCGAGGTTTCCGAGAGAGCGGCAAGAGAGGGCAGAAATCCTCAGACCGGCAAGGCTATGAAGATTGCAGCTTCCAAGTCTCCCAAGTTCAAGGGCGGCAAGGCTTTGAAGGATATGTTGAACGCATAATGCACAGAAAACAAAGCAGAGAGAATCCTTTATGAGAGAACCCTTTAAGGGTTCTCTTTTTATCGGATGGAAAAATTCTCCTATTCGATAAAAACGCTTTGCGGGGGATGCTCCGGAAAGGATCATGGAAGTTTAGAAAGGGAAAAAGTATGAGACTGGATAAATATTTAAAGATCTCCCGCCTGATCAAACGCCGCACAGTGGCAAATGAGGCGTGTGACAGCGGCAGGGTGCTGATCAATGACAAACCGGCGAAGGCTTCCGCCAATGTAAAGGAGGGTGACATTATCACCATCGCCTTTGGCAATAAGGAAGTAAAAGTGGAAGTTTTGGATGTGCAGGAGACCGTACGCAAGGAGGAAGCCAAAGAGTTGTTCCGTTATCTGTAGGGGGAAGGTCTATTTTGCGCCGTGCCTCATATACTTTATAAGAAGTGTGTGGAGGTGCTGTTTATGGAAGATTTGAATTCCAATGTCCGTACCCATAAGGTTACAATGACCAATCGAAAAAATTGTACCCTGAGCGGAGTGAATGATGTACTGTCCTTCGACATCCATGAGGTTTTGCTGGAGACAGAGCAGGGTATGCTGATGATAAAGGGAGAGGATCTCCATGTCAACAGACTGACACTGGATAAGGGCGAGGTGGACGTGGACGGCAAAATTGACAGCTTTACATACTCCGATGTGGCAGGCATGGGACAAAAGGGAGAGTCATTATTTGCCAAGCTGTTCCGCTAGGAGGAGCATCCCATGACCGCAGAGAATGTATTTTTGGTACACGCCCTGTTGATGGGTATCTATATCACCTTTATCTATGATATCCTTCGCATTGTAAGAAGAGTTTTCCCCCATAGCGGTTTTATGGTGTCCCTGGAGGACATCCTTTTTTGGATTTATTGCGCCGTAATCGTTTTTCTTTTGATGTATCATGAGAGCAATGGCACGCTGAGATGGTTTGCAGTGTTTGGCGCGATCGCAGGGATGATTTTATACAAAAGGCTGGTAAGCCCTTATTTTGTGAAGTATGTTTCTCTGGTGCTGCAGAAAATTTTCGATATTCTGACAAAGATTCTGCGTCTTATCCTCAGACCTTTTGTGAAATCAGGCAGAAAGCTTAAGGAAAAAATGGCGCGTGCAGCCAGAAGGCGGGCGGTTAAATTGCAGAAAAAAAGAGAGCAGAGACGCAGATTTTTCAAAAAAAAGTTGACGTTACTGCAAAAAGTGCTTAAAATAAAGCTATAAGCGGAGGAAAGCTATGGCAAGGGAGAGAACGACCGGGAGAAAAGCAGCATATCGCAGAAAGAACCAGAACCGTTTCAGCATGGTGCTGGTGGGATTGGTTGTTGTCCTGATCACCGTAGCGGTTGCCATGCGGAGCATGGAGCTTACGCAGAGAAATGAGGAGCTGTCTGAGAAAGAAGCCCAGCTGCAGCAGCAGATAGATTATGAGCAGCAGAGGGCGGAGGAGATAGAGGAGTTTCGCAAATACACCCAGACTAAGCGGTATGTGGAGGAAGTAGCCAAGGAGAAGCTTGGACTGGTGTATGAAGGTGAGATCGTATTTAAACAGGAAGATTAACCGGAGCCAAAGGGCTTCGGTTTTTTTGTCGCAAAAAATTAAGCCTGATGATCCTGTTTTTGACAAAAACTGTTGACGGTGGTGATTATACTATACTTCACGAATGAAAAGAAAAGAGGAGTGTGGAATGATTGCAGCGGTAAAGGAAGCGCAGGCATACTTAAACGGCAGAAAAGGAAAAGCATCCTGTCAGGAGGATGTGAGAGTGCCCCAGCTTTGCAGAGAAAGACTTCTGCATTATGCAGAGAGCTTTCAGGAGCTTGCCAAATGTCTGGAGGCAGATGGAGAGGAGTTTCCCCAAAGTCTTGACAGGCGGGAAATATTGGAAAAAAAGCGCTCTATGGAAAATAAGATGCTGATCAGCCATAATTTGTGTGAGATGGCGCATCTTATGAATCAGCTCGCGGACGAGCTGTTCCGTTTAAGACCCATGGAGGAGCGTTACAGAAAACTTTTGCTGCATGCTCTGAGGGCGGAGAGTATTTATGCGGATCACTTTTGCTATCTCGCGGAGAATACGGATGAGGCGCACGCCATAAGTATGACGCTCTATACGGATAAAAAAGGCGGCTGGCAGGCGTCCTGGGTGGCGGACATGCTGTCCGTACTGTTAAACCGTCCTCTGCAGCTCTCGGCGACGAGCCCCTGTCTGGTGGAGAGAGAGCCTCACAGCTTTGTTTTTGTGGAGGAGGCAAAGTTTGTGGCATTGACGGGTTTCTGTAAGGTTACCAAGGAGAACGAGACGGTCTCGGGGGATCACTATTCTGTTCTGGAGTCGGCAAAAGGAAGGATGACACTGATATTGTCTGACGGTACCGGGTCCGGGGAGCGCGCCAGCAGGGACAGTGAAAAGACGCTGGATCTGATGGAAAAGATGCTGGAAGCGGGCTATGAGACAAACGCAGCGATCAATATGGTGAATATAGCTTTTTTTGCCGGGAACAGAGAATACAGTCATCCCACACTGGATGTCTGTGATCTGAATCTGTATAACGGGGCATGTAGTTTTTACAAAGTGGGCGGCGCATCTTCCTATCTGAAAAGGGGAAACCGGGTGGAGAGGATCGCCTACGGGAGTCTTCCTCTGGGAATCTTCCGGACAGTGGAGAATACCGAGATCAACCGGCAGCTTGAGGATGGCGATTATGTGATCCTTATGACGGACGGCGTTGAGGATGCCATGGGTGAAGGGCAGGAAAAAAGGGTGGAGGAGTATATAGCGGGTCTGGAGGAAGTCAATCCCGGGGAGATTGCCAAGCAGGTTCTTGAGACGGCATTGTGTTCCTGTGGGGGGCATATCCGGGATGATATGACCGTTTTAGTGGCAGGTATCTGGAAAAATGCGGCAGTTTAGCTTGCTTTTTGTGTCGAATTGCGCTACATTTACTGTATATGATTACAACAGGTGCTCATGAATTAGAGGAAAAAATCTGTTCCTACATGGAAGAGCATAAGATGCTGCTGCCCGGCGAGCGGGTGGTGGCAGGGATATCAGGAGGGGCAGACTCGGTTTGCCTCTTGTTTGTGTTATTGGAATGGCGCCGCCGTCACGGGCTTGAGCTTGCCGCAGTGCATGTCGATCACGGGATTCGCCGGGAAGCAGCCCGGGATGCCCAATTTGTGCGCGAGCTGTGCGGGCGGCTGGAGGTTCCTTTTTATCTGCGGGAATGGGATATTCCCCGTCTGGCGCAGGAAGAGAAATGTTCTCTGGAGGAGGCGGGTCGGAATTACCGCTATCAGGCATTTGAACAGGCGGCGGAGGAGTTCGGCGCGGACAAGATCGCAGTGGCGCACAATTTAAATGACTGTTGCGAGACAATGCTGTTTCACCTGTTCCGGGGAAGCGGTCTGAGAGGGCTTTGCGGGATACCGCCCGTGCGGGGCAGGATCATCCGCCCTCTTCTGTGTGTGGAGCGTCGGGAGATAGAAAACTATCTGGAGGAGTTGGGGCAGGGCTATTGCCGGGATGCCACGAACGATGGGGATGAGTATACCCGCAACCGCATCCGCCACCACATTTTGCCCTGTGCGGAGAAGGACATTGCGCCGGGATGTACGCGGCGTATGGGGCAGACGGCAGAACTTCTGGCAGAGACGGAGGATTATCTTAAAAAGCAGACCGAAGATGCCATGGTGCGGTGCGGGGGAGACAGGTATGAGAAGGAATCCTGCGGATATAGTCTGGATTGTGAAGTTTTTTTGACATTGCATCCGGCGATCCAGAAACGGGTTTTATACGAGCTTATCAAGAAACTTTCACCGAAAGCGAAAGATATCTCCCGCAGGCATGTGGAAGAGGTGCGCAGTCTTTTTATGAGAGAAGGAAACCGGCAGATCTGCCTGCCCTTCGGCATCCGGGTCCGCAGAGAATACGGAAAAGTATTCCTGGGGATGCCGGCAGGGGAAAGAATGGATGAAATGGAGTATCAGGCGCAAATGAGAGTCATTCCGGTCGGAGATCTGCCAAGGGATAAAGAAAATTTATTGATTTTTCCACAAAATCTGTATACGAAATGGTTTGATTATGATAAAATGAAAAAATGCCCGGTGCTGCGCACGCGCGCTCCGGGAGATTATCTGACGATCCGGGACGCCCGGGGACAGCTGCATCATAAGAAGCTTCAGGACTATATGGTGACAGAGAAGATTCCGGCAAACATCAGGGAGAAGGTGCCTGTGCTGGCGGAGGATTCGCATATCTTGTGGCTTGCGGGGTATCGTATCAGCGAATATTATAAAGTAAACGAGAATACAAAACGGATTTTACAGGTACAATTAGTAACAGACTGTGGCGACAGTGATACGGAGGAGAAAAATGTCAGAGCACATCAGGGTATTATTGCAGGAAGCGGAGGTAGAAGCCCGCATACGGCAGATTGGGGAAGAGATCAGTAAGGATTACGCCGGAAGACAGGTACATCTGATATGTGTCCTGAAGGGAGGCAGCTTTTTCATGTGTGAGCTGGCCAAACGCATCACGGTTCCTGTCTCTCTGGATTTTATGTCTGTGTCCAGTTACGGCGGTGACACTCGGTCCAGCGGGGTTGTAAAGATCGTGAAGGATCTGGATGAACCTATCACGGGCAGGGATGTGATCGTGGTAGAGGATATTGTGGACAGCGGAAGAACTTTGAGTTATTTGATGGAGATGCTTGGGGACAGGGCTCCCGCATCCCTTCGTCTGTGTACGCTTCTTGACAAGCCTGACAGACGCGTCGTAAATGTAGAAGTGAATTATACGGGATTTCAGATACCGGATAACTTTGTGGTAGGCTATGGGTTGGATTACGATCAGAAATACCGCAATCTTCCTTATATAGGAGTTGTGGAATTTGATGAAAAAGAGCAGGAGTAATAATACATTGAAACAGAATAGCAGAAGTTTAAATTCATATCTGATCTGGATTGTGATTTTGGTGGTCATGGTTGTGGGGCTGAATCTGTTCCGGAGCGGTCAGGAGGATTACACCCGGAACGAATTTGTGCAGGATATGGTGTCCAAAAATGTGACAGAGATCGTTATCCGGCCCAACAGAGAGGCGCCCACGGGTTACCTCGAGGTGAAGTTAAAGGACGGGACAGAAAAAAGACTTTATTCCACGGATATACGGACTCTTGAGTCTCTGGTGCGGGAGTACGGCTATGATCCGGTGACGGAAGATGTGGAGAGGGAGAGCTGGATCCTCACCAGTCTGCTGCCGCTTTTGATCGTAGTTGGCGTGGGGATGGTCTTCTTTATGATGATAAATTCCCAGAATGCGGGCGGCGGGGCATCCGGCAAGATGATGAATTTTGGAAGAAGCCGGGCGAAGATGACCGTAGGTGAAAAGGGCACCACTTTTGAGCAGGTTGCCGGCATGCAGGAGGAAAAACAAGAGCTGGCGGAAATCGTGGACTTTCTCAAGACGCCTTCCAAATATACAAGGGTGGGAGCAAGGATTCCCAAGGGCGTGCTTTTGGAGGGACCTCCCGGAACGGGTAAGACCCTGCTTGCGAAGGCGGTGGCAGGTGAGGCGGGAGTGCCGTTTTTCAGTATCTCCGGATCGGACTTTGTGGAAATGTTCGTGGGTGTGGGCGCGTCCCGCGTGAGAGATTTATTTGAGGAAGCGAAGAGAAACGCTCCCTGTATCGTATTTATCGACGAGATTGATGCCGTTGCGCGCATCCGTGGCACGGGCATGGGCGGCGGTCACGATGAGAGGGAACAGACGCTGAATCAGCTGCTGGTCGAGATGGACGGTTTCGGAGCCAATGAAGGTATTATCGTTTTAGCGGCAACAAACCGTGTGGATATCCTGGATCCCGCAATTCTGCGCCCGGGCCGTTTTGACAGAAAGGTTGCGGTATCCGCGCCGGATGTGCAGGGAAGAGAGGATATTTTAAAAGTACACTCCAGGAATAAACCTCTTGCGGAGGATGTAGATCTGAAACAGATCGCCCAGACTACCGCAGGATTCACGGGGGCGGATCTGGAAAATCTATTGAATGAATCCGCCATCAACGCGGCGAAGGAAGCCCGCGGTTATGTGACGCAGAAGGATATTCAGGACGCTTTTGTAAAGGTTGGGATCGGTACCGAGAAAAAGAGCCGTATCGTTTCTGACAAGGAAAAGAAAATAACCGCCTATCACGAGGCGGGGCACGCTATATTGTTCCATGTGCTTCCCGATGTGGGTCCTGTATACACGGTTTCCATCGTGCCAACCAGTTCCGGCGCGGCGGGATATACCATGCCTCTGCCCGAAAAGGACGAAATGTTTCTCACCAAAGGGAAAATGCTGCAGGACATTATGGTATCCCTCGGAGGAAGGATCGCGGAGGAACTGATCTTTGACGACATCACTACCGGGGCATCCAGCGATATCAAGAAGGCGACCAAGACGGCGCGCAGGATGGTGACCCGCTATGGTATGTCCCAAAATATCGGTGTGATCTGTTATGATGATGACAACAATGAAGTGTTCATCGGTCGTGACCTGGCGCATGCCAAGAGCCATAGTGAGGCGGTTTCTGCCCAGATAGACACAGAAGTAAAGGCGATCGTCGATGATTGTTATGCCAGGGCAAAAGAAATCATCACAAAACATATGGATGTGCTGCATGGTTGTGCAAACCTTCTTTTGGAGAAGGAAAAGATCACCCGGGATGAATTTGAAGCATTATTCTCCACCTGATTTGGATATAATGCACAAAACCGAACATGATAATTTGTAAACTTTGTGAATTTTGAAAGTAGTCAACAGGGGGGAACGATGGTATTATAATATGCGTAACCCCCAATACATTATAGTTTTTTGCTATACCCCATAAGTAAGAAATACCTTCTCTGAAAAAGACAGCCGGAATGCTGTCTTTTTTACTTTTTGGTAAGGTATTGAAAAAAATAATATATTTAGGTACAATATATAGTATGTCAGTGTACAAGTCATGATCTTAAAAAGCATCTTAGGAAAGGATCATTATCATGGACTTAGAACATTTACGACGCACAGAATATAATCAACAGTATATTGCCGGAATGCGTCCGGTTTTTAACCGCCGCGCAATTTTTTCCGATACATCCAATGATTTTGTGACACCCTCGGAGCCTTCTGCTTATGATCTGGTGAAAATACGCATCCGCACCGCAGTCAACAATGTGGATAAAGTGTTTCTGGTACATCAGGGGCATAAGTATGTGATGGCCAAAGAGAGCAGCACGGAATATTTTGATTATTATGTTTACGAAATGCAGCTTGACAATGAGAAGGTCTCCTATTATTTTCAGCTTCAGACCGGCTATATCACCGGTTACTATGACACCAGGGGGCTTGTACAGGATGTAAATGAGTATTATGATTTTGTGATCATACCGGGTTTTAAGACCCCTCAGTGGGCAAAGGGCGCAGTGATGTATCAGATTTATGTGGATCGTTTCTGCAACGGAGATCCTTCCAACGATGTTCTGACGGATGAATACTCATACATCGGGCAGCCCGTACACAGGGTGGAGGATTGGGACCGCTATCCTGCCCAGATGGATGTGAGGAATTTCTATGGCGGAGACCTGCAGGGTGTGTTGGACAAAATGGATTATCTGCAGGATCTGGGAGTGGAAGTCATCTACTTTAATCCTCTCTTTGTCTCCGCTTCCAATCATAAATACGATATTCAGGATTATGACTACATCGATCCCCATTTTGGAAAGATTGTAGATGAGCGGGGGGAGCTTCTGCCTCCCAATGAAAGTGAGAACAGATTTGCGTCCAGATATATCAACCGTGTCACAAACAGGGTCAATCTAGAGGCGAGCAACAAATTGTTTGCGGAAGTGGTCGCCGAGGCACACAGAAGAGGGATGAGGGTGATTCTGGACGGTGTGTTCAATCACTGCGGTTCCTTCAATAAATGGATGGACAGAGAGCGTATCTATGAAGATGCGAAGGGATATGAAAAGGGGGCTTATATCAGCTTTGACAGCCCTTACCGCAGATATTTCAGTTTTCATGATGAAAACGCATGGCCCTACAACGGAAGTTACGACGGCTGGTGGGGACATGATACGCTTCCCAAGCTCAATTACGAAGGTTCCAAGGAGTTGTTTGATTATGTGCTGCAGATCGGGCGCAAATGGGTGTCGCCGCCTTACAATGCCGACGGCTGGAGGCTGGACGTGGCGGCAGACTTGGGTCACAGCGCGGAGTATAATCACTATTTCTGGCAGGAATTCCGCAAGGCTGTGAAGGAGGCGAATCCCGATGCCATCGTTCTGGCAGAGCATTATGGCAATACCAGGGACTGGCTGCAGGGGAATGAGTGGGACACCGTAATGAACTATGATGCCTTTATGGAGCCTGTGACATGGTTTCTTACCGGGATGGAAAAACACAGTGATGATTATCGGGAGGATCTTTTGGGGAACGCGGAGAGTTTCTGGGGCGCCATGCACCATCACTCTTCCAGTTTTGCATTCCCCAGCTGGCAGGTGGCGATGAATCAGTTGTCCAATCACGACCACTCACGTTTTCTGACCCGCACCAACCATAAAGTAGGGCGTACGAACACCTTGGGACCCCAGGCAGCGGAGCAGGGGGTGAGTAAGGCAGTCTTCCGTGAAGGGGTCGTGATGCAGATGACATGGATGGGGGCACCCACCATATATTACGGCGATGAAGCCGGGCTCTGTGGTTTTACGGATCCGGACAACCGCCGCACTTATCCGTGGGGAAATGAGGACAAGGAGCTGATTCAGTTCCACAAAGATCTTATCCGGCTGCGCAGGGAGAATGACGAGCTCAGGACCGGATCCATCAAGTCCATTGCGGGAGATTATAATATCCTCGCCTATGCCCGTTTTCACAAAAAGGGTCAGTGCATCATCATCATCAACAACAATAATCATCCTGTTTCAAGAGACTTTTCCGTGTGGGAGGCAGGGATTCCAAAGTACGGAAAGATGAAACTGCTGCTTCAGAGCGCGGATCAGGGTTATAGACTCTGCGGGGAGGAATACGAGATTGTCTCCGGCAAAATAAAGATGGATCTCCCGCCCCTATCCGCCACGATCCTGAAATTTTCAGATAACGACCAGAGAGGATAAGATACGATGCAGGCTGGAATATTTTGTGTGACGTTTCCCGTGATCGGGCTGTTGATCTGGCTTGGCTGGAGGGAAAATAAACCGGCTGGGGGCAGAGAGCTTTTGTGTCGGTATGCCATGTATGCCTTGTTAACAAACCTGATCGTCGCATTGGTGATGGTGGTTTTGTGTGATGAAGGGACATCCCTTCAGACAAAATTGGACGCTTCTCCCGTCTTTTTGGTTAAATTTGCATTTCTGGAGCTGGTATCGGTCCTGTTGGTAGCGGCAGCGGAATGGCTGTATGTCACCCGAAAGATCACCATCAGAATAAAATGGCAGGAGTATCGAGAGATGGGGCTTTGCCGGTTTGTGGAGAAGATCCTTCTGCCCGGCGGTATTTATCTTACGGCAGCAGGGGTGGCGCTCCTCAATGTCAGCCTTATGTTTGACAATGTGCTCTGGGGGGATGAATGCTTTTCTGCCAACACGGCCCAAAAATCTGTGGACGGTATTCTTCAGGTACTTTATTTTTGGGATAATCATCCGCCCCTGTATTATTACTGGCTGAAGCTGTTTGGCGATCTGTTTGGGCATAGGGGGGAAGTGTACCATCTGGCTTCACTGATCCCCTTCTTTATGGGAATCCTGCTCGCGCTGGTATTTTTGCGCAGACGTTTCGGAAATATTCCTGCGGCGTTCTTTGTCATCATCACCGGGCTGGCGGCGCCCTGCCTGCAGTACAATCTGGAAATCCGCATGTATTCCCTTGCCTTTCTGGGTGTTGCCTGCTGTTACTATTGTGCGTATCGTGTGCTCTGCGGTGGAAAGATCGCATGGCTGGGTATGGTGTTCTGGGCGCTCGTGGGGGCCTATTCCCATTACTATGCCATGATGACTGTGGGAATTATGATCTTTATCACGGGAGTGGCGGCAGCGATACGTTTGAAAAAAAAGACATGGATCAAGAGTGTCCTCGCGCTGTTTTTCTATGTTCTGGGTTATGCGCCCTGGCTGGGATTTCTCTTTCATGCCGCCAATGATGTCAGCAAAAGCTGGTGGATCACGGAGATCATGAGTCTGCGTGACAGTTTGCAGATGGTGCTGTGCGGCACCGGGTTTTCAAAAATCATTTTCTGTCTGGGAGTTCTTTTCCTGGCAGTGTTGCTTTTGTCGGAATCTTCTCTCTTCCGTGTCCGCAGACAGGGCACCCAGACTCAGATCACTGTCTGCAGACCCCGGCTGAAGGGCTGGAGCGACGAGACTTACGCAGCGGCAGTGGGAATCCTTACCATTGCAGGCACATTGATTGCGGCATATGTGCTCTGCCTTATCATCGGTCCCGTGCTGGCGCAGAGATACCTCTACCCCCTGAGTGCGGTGACGGCATTGTTTTTGGTGATCGGAGCCGGCGGCATTCTGAATCTGTCGGGAAAACTGGGAGAGAATCTGAAGAAAAAATGGCTGAAAAAGGCGGCAAAGTGTCTTTTGGCAGCGGTGCTTGTAATTCTGTGTATCATCGGCGCCGGCAATTACAGCAGTTATCGCAGCCAGACAAAAAAAGAGCAGGCTGTGACGGAGCAGACGCTTGCTCTGATCGGAGAGGTGCCGGAGAGTACGGCTTTGGTCAGCAACAATGTAAAACATTTGTCCTGGACGGTCCTGTACTATTACTATCCGCACAGGGATATTATCACGGGAACATACAATGATATAGATGGAACATACAGGGATTTCTGGTATTTCACACCGGTGCAGATGGATTCAGGAGAGGTTAAGGAGATGACCTCGAAAGGATACCAGATTGCATATTATGGAACACAGCAGATCGCCACATATTCCTTTGAATTGTATTATTTTGAGAAAACGGATTGATACTTGCAATTTGTCAGAAGTTATGATACAATTTCACATTGTCAGGATTCGTGCGGCGCACGATTTTTCTATGTGGATGGATTCCCGAGTGGCCAAAGGGGACAGACTGTAAATCTGCTGCAAATTGCTTCGGTGGTTCGAATCCACCTCCATCCATTTGCACCCGAAAGCGTTGCTTTCGGGTGCAGGCATGCAGGACAGGGAAGGTCTGACACATAACGCATGCTTCCGGCGTCGGCTGGTGTGGCGGAATAGGCAGACGCAAGGGACTTAAAATCCCTCGGGAGCAATCCCGTGCCGGTTCAAGTCCGGCCACCAGCAGTTATAAAAAGAAGGAGAAATGTTGTATTTACAGCGTTTCTCTTTTTTTGACGAAAAAAACCTATTCTTGTGCGGCATCCGGATTTGTGGAAGATGGGTTTAAATTCCATTCATTTGGGGAAATATGAAACTGTAACGAATTGCAGTCTTAGGCAGAGAATATTACTACAAGGGGATGGAAAAAGTGAAAAAGAGTGTTCCGAGACATATAGGTATCATTCCGGACGGAAACAGACGATGGGCAAAAGAGCACGGTCTCAATAAACAGGATGGCTATGAATATGGGCTGCTGCCGGGGTTAAAGCTCTTGAAGATGGCAAGGGAAAAGAAGATCGATGAAATCACATATTATGGATTTACCATGGATAACTGTAAACGTCCCGCGGAACAATTTCGGGCGTTCCAAAAAGCCTGTGTGGACGCGGTGGACCTATTGACCAAAGAGGGAGCGGATCTGTTGGTCATAGGCAACCGGGAATCCAGATGCTTTCCGGAAGAACTGGTGCCGTATACCACCAGAACTCCTGTAAACGGCGGAGGGATCAGGGTTAATTTTCTGGTAAATTATGGATGGCAGTGGGATTTGTCCCATATACAGACAGACGGGCTGCCCTATTCCACGGATGTCTCCAGGATCGATCTGGTCATCCGCTGGGGCGGCATGCGCAGACTGTCCGGCTTTTTGCCGATACAGTGTGTCTATTCGGATTTTTATGTGGTAGAGCGTTACTGGCCCGACTATAGGGACACGGATCTGGATGATGCGCTGAAATGGTACGCCGCGCAGGATGTCACGCTGGGGGGTTAAATGATGAAAGACAAACCTGCGGCAAAGACAATCTTTGAAGGTGCCGATTCCCGAACCTTTGATTTTTATGTATTGTGGTTTTTTCTGATTTCTTTTGTGGGATGGCTGTGGGAGGTGGGGCTGCACTACCTCACGGAGCATACCTGGATCAACAGAGGTGTCTACCAGGGACCCTACCTGCCGATCTACGGTGTGGGAGGGATAATGTTATGGTTTACACTGCAGAGGCTTTACAAAAAACCGGTCTGGACTTTTTTGCTGTCTGCGGTCCTCTGTTCGGTTCTGGAGTATGCGACCAGTGTCTTTCTGGAGTGGAAGTGGGGAGTCCGTTGGTGGGATTACACAGGGCATTTCCTCAATATCAACGGAAGAATCTGTCTGGTGGGAGCAGTCTGTTTCGGATTGGGCGGCATGCTGCTCAACTGTTATCTCCTGCCGCAGTATATGCGTCTTTATCATCGAATGTCTCCCAAATGGCGTCTCATCCTGTGCGGTATCTGCCTTTCTGTGTTTGTCCTAGACATTACTTACTGTGCGGTTCATCCCAATATGGGCTATGGGATTTCTGAAAAAGCGACTTAAATATGGGATTGGAAAAGTATGGCAACTGTGATAGAATAAAAACGTCAGATTGTATGTCCAGGAGGCGTTATGCAGATTATTATAGTGGGCTGCGGCAAAGTAGGAATTGCTTTGACCCAGAGATTGAGTACAGAGGATAACAATATTTGTATCGTGGATATAGACCGGGATACCGTGCAGCAGCTGGCGGCGGAGTGCGATGTCATGGGCATTGTGGGAAACGGAGCCAGCTACAGTATTCTGGCGGAGGCAGGAGTGGAGCAGGCGGATCTTTTGATCGCCGTGACGGAGTCGGACGAGCTGAATCTTCTGTGCTGCGTAATTGCGCGAAAGGCATCCCGCTGCCAGACCATTGCCCGGGTGCGAAATCCCATGTACAATTCCGAACAGCAGTTTTTACAGAAGGAACTTGGACTTTCCATGATCATCAATCCGGAACTGACGGCGGCAACAGAGATTGCCAATCTGCTCTGTTTCCCCGGGGCCATCGGGATCGATATCTTCTCCAAGGGCAGTGCGGAGATGTTCCGTTTCCGCATTCCTGTGGATTCCATGCTTCATGAACTGTCGTTAAAGGAGATTTCTTCGCGTATTCACTGTGATCTGTTGATCTGTGCGGTGGACAGGGACAATGAGGTGCGGATTCCGGACGGTAACTTCGTCCTGCGTTCCGGAGACATTATTTCAATTATCGCATCCCGTAAAAATGTGGTAGAGTTTTGCCAGAAGATCAACTTAAAGACCACCGGCGTGAAAAATACAATGATCATCGGCGGCGGGAAGATCTCTCTCTATCTTGGAAAGATTCTGGAAGGGCTTAATATTTCCGTGAAAATCATAGAACGGGATGCGGCAAGGTGCAGAGAGCTTGCAGAACTGCTGCCGGAGGCGGTGATCATTCACGGCGATGGAAGCAACGAATCCCTGCTGCAGGAGGAGCGCATTGACAAGATGGATTCTTTGGTGGCGCTGACCAATATGGACGAGGAAAATATCCTGCTGTCCCTGTTCGCCAAGGGAAAGGTGCGAAGCAAGATCGTCAGCAAGATTAACCGTCTGCAGCTGAACGAGGTCATACATAATCTGGACATGGACAGTGTGGTGTATCCGAAATTGTTGACGGCACAGAAGATTTTACAGTATGTGCGGGCGGCGAAGAATTCCATCGGAAGCAATGTGCAGACGCTCTACAGGCTTTATGACGACAGGGTGGAGGCGCTGGAGTTCCATATTTCCGAAAATTCCCGCATCACGGGGATTCCGCTTCATAATTTGCAGTTAAAATCGGGTCTTTTAATCTGCAGTATCACCCGAAATAACCAGGTCATCATTCCCAACGGTCAGTCCAGCATTCTCCCGGGAGATTCCATTATTGTAGTCACTACACGTCTGGGGCTGCAGGATGCGCAGGATATTCTGAAGAACTGAGGATGAGGGTATGAACTATTCTATTATTCGATATATTCTGGGAACTGTTTTAAAATTTGAAAGTCTGTTTCTGCTTTTACCGGTTTTTGTGGGTGTATTTTACGGTGAGAAAACTATATGGTACTTTTTTGCCGTGGCATTCATGTGTCTGGGTCTGGGGGCGCTATTGAGCTTCAAAAAGCCCAGAAGCTATGTGTTTTTTGCGGTGGAAGGCTTTGTGAGCGTATCTTTAAGCTGGGTGGCATTGAGTCTGTTTGGCGCTCTTCCTTTCTGGATGAGCGGTGAGATCCCACGCTTTACGGATGCGTTGTTTGAGGCAGTGTCGGGCTTTACCACCACGGGCGCAAGTATTTTATCGGATGTAGAAGTGCTCTCCCATTGTACATTGTTCTGGAGGAGCTTTACCCACTGGATCGGGGGGATGGGCGTGCTGGTGTTCGTGCTGGCGGTGTTTCCCATGGGCGGCGGTCAGACGATGTTTCTGATGAAGGCGGAAAGCCCTGGTCCGTCTGTGGAGAAGCTGGTGCCCAGAGTGCGCACCACGGCCACAATTCTCTATGCCGTGTATACGGTCATGACAGCCCTGGAGATCTTTCTGCTGGCGGTCACGGGAATGCCCCTGTTTGATGCGGTGACACTTTCTTTGGGAACGGCAGGTACAGGTGGATTTGGCATCCTGAATGACAGTGTGGGAAGCTATGCCCCCCATCTTCAGGTGATCATCACTATATTTATGATATTGTTTGGAGTAAATTTTAATATTTATTATCTTTTGTTGCGCAAAAAGCCCAAGGCAGCCCTCCGGTCGGAGGAAGTGCGGACTTATCTGGGAATTATCCTGGCAAGCGGTCTGGTCATCGCATGGAATATCCGGAAGATCTTTCCCCATCCTTTGGATGCCTTGCGCCATGCCTTCTTTCAGGTGGGTTCCATTATTACGACAACCGGATTTTCCACGGTGGATTTTGATAAATGGCCGGCTCTGTCCACCTCCATTTTAGTAGCGCTGATGTTTGTCGGAGCCTGTGCGGGCAGCACCGGCGGGGGCATTAAAGTGTCCCGTATTGTGATCATGGCAAAGAGCGTAGTCAAGGAATTATTTATGGTCAATCACCCCCATGGGGTGCGCGCAGTGAAGATGGACGGGCGCACAGTGGAGAGTGAGACGGTGCGTTCCGTCAATATCTTTCTAGTCCTATACGCGTTTTTGTTTGCGGCTTCCGTCCTGCTGGTCAGTCTGGATGATTTTGATCTTACGACCAATTTTACCGCGGTTGCCGCTACCATAAATAATATCGGACCGGGGCTTTCCATGGTGGGACCCACGGCAAATTTTAGTATTTTTTCCATTCTGTCTAAATGGGTGTTGATCCTGGATATGCTGGCAGGGCGTTTGGAACTGCTCCCGATCCTGGTATTGTTTGCCCCCATGACCTGGAAGCGCAGGTAGAAAGCCACTGATCCAAAAACAGGAGCAGAGTTTTTTGGTATTATATGGTAATTTTAAAAATTAAGATAATTTAAATAGACAAATGAACAGATAACAGATAAAATAGGAATCGGAGTCAGAAGATAAATAAATTTTACGAAAGGACTATTTCATGAAAAAAAAGATTATTGCAGCCATTTTAATTGCGGCATGTCTGTTGACTGCCTGCGGGCAGCCTGCGGACGGTCCCATTATTGAAGAGATTGAGCCGGAATCCTCATCGGTTGCCAGTTCCGAGGAATCCAGTTCTGAGGAAAAGAAAGAGTTTTCTGCCATCACGGAGAGAACGGTCGTGGACGGCAAGATGCAGAGCTATCTGACCGGTGAGTGGAAGGACGAAAAGGTGGTCAAGAGAAGACCTCTGGCGATCATGGTTCCCAACAATCCTCCTGCCATGCCGCAGTACGGTCTCTCTCAGGCAAGCATCATCTATGAAGCGCCTGTGGAGGGTCGTATCACCCGTCTGATGTGTGTGTTTGAAGATTACGACGATCTGACGTATATCGGACCCATCCGGAGCAGCCGTGATTACTTTGTATATGAGGCGATGGCGCTGGATGCCATTTATTGTCACTGGGGATTGGCAGTTCCCTATGTGGCCGATCTGCTCAATTCCTCCAGAGTGGACAATATCTCCCAGGCGGTAAGCGGTGTTGCCAGCCCATATGAACCTGCCTTTGCCAGACGAAAGGACAGAAAGAGCAGCGGATATGCGACGGAATTTACCGCATATATGTGGATTAATGCGGCAGGCACCAATGACGGAACAGACGCGCCTGACAGCTCTGTGAAAGGTTACACTGCTGGCGTGGAGGCGAAGGGTTACGGCAAGACCTACGAGGAGTCCGGACGTTTTGCGGAGCTTGGCAGAGATCCCCAGGCATTTATCTTTGCAAACGACTGTAAGGCAGAATATGCGGACATGCCTGATGCAAAGGTTATCTGCCCCGGCGGAAGCCAGAGCAACAAGGGCGGTTATGGTCAGAACAATGCAACCTTTACCTATAATGAAGAAGACGGGCTTTATTATCGGTCCCAGTATGGCGAGGAGCAGGTGGATGAGATGACCGGTGAGCAGCTGGCTGTGACCAATGTAGTGTTTAAGGTCTGCCACGGTGAAGTGAGGGATGACCATGATTATCTTGCCTTTGGGCTTCACGGCACAGGCGATGCCTATGTGTTTACCAACGGAAAGATGATCAAAGCCACCTGGAAACATGAAAGCGATTATGATGCAAACCATTATTATGACGAAAACGGGAATGAGATCGTTCTCAATCAGGGTAAGACATGGTTCTGCAATATTTGGAAAGAGTACGCCGAGTATGCCGAGGTGGACGGCAAGGCAATTTTTAACTAAAAAATTCTAACAGATAACAAAAAAACAGTGGTTTTCGCAAAAAGAGGCAATTTTAAAGCGGATACCACTGTCTTTTTGTTGTAATATATTCATATAGTGAAAAAGAATACGGAAGATTCACAGGCGGTTGTGGATCGGAACAGACGGAGCGGTATGATGAAAGCAGACAAAAAACTTAACTCAGACTTGATCTTGAAAGGAAATATGTTACAGGCGATCCTGTCTTTGGCGATTCCGGTGGTCATCAATAGTTTCCTGCAGACCATGTACAATCTGACGGATACTTTCTGGCTGGGCAAGATTGGGACCAATGAGCTTGCCGCTATCAATCTGGTAACGCCGGTACAGAATATCATTATCAATTTCGGTATGGGGATCACGGTGGCAGGTTCCGTGCTGATCGCCCAATATATCGGCGCAAAGGAGACGGAGAACGCCAAATCCATGGCAAACCAGATTTTTGTCTGTGCCGGCTGTTTTGCGCTGTTCTGTTCTGCAGTTGTATTTTTTACCACTTCCGGCATCGTGAACTGGCTGGGCGCGGACGGGGAGACTTACCGCCATGCCTGTATCTATCTGCGCATTGTGGTGTGGGATATGCCTTTCCTCTATATGGTAAATATTTTTTCTGCGGTACATCAGGCGCAGGGGGATACGGTCCGTCCCATGTTTTTAAACCTGGGCGGTATCACGCTGAATATGATTCTGGACCCGTTGCTCATGGTGGGTTTTCAGATGGGTACGGCGGGAGCTGCCCTGGCGACTCTCTTAGCCAAGATGGTACCTGCAATGGTGGCGTTTGTTCTCCTGAGCAACCGGAACAATGATGTTCATCTGGATGTCCGGAGTATGAAATTTGAGTGGGAAAAGGTAAAACTGATCTTGAGGATCGGTCTTCCCACGGCGGTGGGCGGCAGCACCATGCAGCTGGGTTTCCTTCTTATGAGCCGGAATGTTTACGCTTACGGCAATCAGGCGATGGCCGCCTATGGGATCGGCAATAAAGTAAATGGTCTGATCACCCTTCCTTCCAACGGCATCGGTTCCGCGGTGGCAACCATTGTGGGACAGAATATGGGTGCAAAACAGGTTGAGCGCGCCCGGGAGGGCTATCTGCTCTCCATGAAGATCTGTGTTGTATTTCTGTTTATCGGCGGCATGATCCTGTCGAGGGATGTTATCTCCACGGGAATTGTGAGCATTTTCTCAGACGACGCAGAGGTGATCGCCATGGCGGCGGACTTTTTAAGCATCATGGCTTTCTGGTGTTTTACCAACGGTGTCTATAACGCCACCACGGGTTTGTTTCAGGGCACGGGGCATACAGAAGTCACCATGGCGGTGGATGCCACAAGGCTGTGGGTGTTCCGCTTTTTGACATTGTGGTTCTGTGAGAGTATTCTGAAGATGGAGGTGCGCAGCGTATGGTACTCCGTGGTGGTCAGCAACGGGATTTCTTCCGTAATCTTGTACATATTATATAAGACAAATATCTGGAAAAAGTATAAGATTAAAGTAGGTACAGATAAGGAATGACATAAAGATGAGCAGGACAGAGATATATGTGTCACAAAAAAATATATTAAAAAAGGTATGGGTGATCATAAAAATCTGGGCAGCTGTCTGGGCAGTGTCCGGCAGGGTGCTGTCTCTGATACCGGATAGTGATCGTTCAAAAGAAATGATTTCATCCGGAAGGATCCCGGGTCTGTTTCAAACCACAGGTTTTTGGAACACAGGGATATTGTTCTGTATGACCGGGCTTTTCCTTATCCTTTTTCTGATACAGGAAAAAGGGGATTTATTTGATAAAAGAACCCATGGTCATCTCAATTTGCTTTGCCTGTTTTTAGCCTTGTGTATGGTATTTGGAAAAAGCTATTACGAGACAGGTACCTGGAATTATATTTTTTTCAGCGGTTTGCAGTTTGCCCTGTCTGTCTTTGTTATGTTCGGATATGCCGTTGTTTTTAAATCAGTAATTACTCTTTTTGCTTATTTGGTAAAAAACCATAAGGGATTCCTTCGCTCAAATTGCAGGGGTAAGATTGAGACATTTTTGTTTGGAACCGATAAAAAAGCATTTTGGGCACTTTTTTTTCTTATCGTTATTTTAGCGCTGCCCTATCTGATCTTTTTCTTTCCCGGGACGCTGGAAGACGACGGGATCATACAGCTGTGGCAGACATTGGGTGCCCGTCCCATGACGGGGCATCATCCTGTGGGATCCACAAAGGTGATGGGGTTTGCCATGTCCCTGGGGATCATTTTATGTTCTTCCAATACGATAGGGCTGTTTTTTTACACGATAACGCAATTTTTGATCCAGGCTTTTAGTTTTACTTATACCATTCATTTATTGAACCGCATGAAAGCCCCGCTGATCCTGAGATGGTTTTCCCTGTTTTTCTTCGCTGTTCTTCCGTTATTCCCTATGTGGGGATATACAATGGTCAAGGATAGCAGCTATTATATCTGTACTCTGCTTTTTGCAGCAGCTCTAGTGGATATTCTTATGGATTTTCCTGACAGATCCGTTTGGTGGAAGACGCTTTTATTTCTACTTGGAGCGCTTGGAATGGTATTGTCCCGCAATAATGGGCGCTATGTTGTGGGAATTACCCTGTTATGCGGGTGTGTTTTATATAAAAAATATTGGAAGCAGTTCCTGACCGGCTTTTTAATATGTTGTCTGGCGATTTTCCTCGTTGAAGGCGTATATATGCCTGTGAAAAACATTCCTCCCGGACCGGTCAAGGAAATGCTTTCGATTCCTTTACAGCAGACGGCCCGATATATGCGTGAGCATGGGGAGGATATTACCATTGAGGAAAAGGAGATACTGCAGGCGGTTTTTGAATGTGATATGGAGCAACTGGGAGAGAAGTATGATCCGGAGATATCAGATCCCGTGAAGGATCTGTTTGTGGATGAACCGGGCAGTGTTTTGCTCCGGCAATACTTCGGGGTGTGGTTTCGACAGTTTATGAGACATCCCGACACCTATTTTCAAGCCTTTTTTCATCATACTTACGGTTATTTTTATCCAGACAGGGAGGAAAAGACATATCCCTTGTGTATTTTCCGTATGCTATATAGTGATACGGAGTGGAAGGACGCGTATCTGGATTTAAAATTCGGGATAGAAGATCCAAAAGCAAGATATTTTTTGGAAGGATGGACAGAATTTTTTCACAGTTTACCGTTTATCGGGATGCTGTACAGTTGTGGTATGCACACATGGATAATGATCGGATGCCTGACCGGGCTGATCGTGGGCAGGAGAAAAAAAGAAATTTTAGTATTAGCCCCGAGCATTTTAACTTTAATGGTGTGTGTGGCATCTCCCGTAAATGGGCATTTGCGTTATATGCTGCCGATTGTCGTGCTGCTGCCGCTCAATTTGGCATGGTGCTGTCAACAGGCTGCAAAAGATCAAAATACAAAAAAGATATAAAAAATGTATAAAAAATCTTGACAATTGCCGGATCACCATGTAAAATAACCAATGTTGTGACGCGAAACCATTCTGTTTTGTCAGGCGACGCGAAGCATTTATTTGGTAGGATTTCGTCCACAAGCCCAGATAGCTCAGTTGGTAGAGCAGAGGACTGAAAATCCTCGTGTCACTGGTTCGATTCCGGTTCTGGGCATTTGCAGGAGGCAGCAGTTTTGCCGACTGCTTTATATATAAGCGCGAGTGGCTCAGCGGTGGAGCACCTCCTTGCCAAGGAGGGGGTCGCGGGTTCGATTCCCGTCTCGCGCTCTCGGTATCACGGTTTGCGGCGGTACCGGAAGCAATTTTATATTTGCAGGAACAGACGGAATGTCTGTGCCATAGTATGCGGGTGTAGTTCAATGGTAGAACACCAGCCTTCCAAGCTGGATACGTGGGTTCGATTCCCATCACCCGCTTTTTGTGTGCGCAGCACACAGGTCTGCGCAGCAGACACCGGCGGAGCCGGAAAAGCGGGTGATTGCACCCTGCTTCTGCTCATTTTAGTGGGAAACCCTGAGTTTATCGGGTTTCCCGCTATTTTTGTTTCGGTGCAGAGGCTTTAACCGCTTTTAACCGTTTGCGGCGGGGCAGGCTGATCCCTGCAATTCTTCCAACATCATTTTCTCAATTCTGATTATATCTGGCTGTGTTGGTGTAAAGCGCATCCCTCTATGTAACAGATTGATTATTTTACGCGCATTTTTTTCCAATTCGTGAATCAATTTTGGGTCTGAAATCCTCACAGGCTGACCGCCCTTAATGTACTGCCCGTCTATATATTCTGCCGTAATGGGGAACATATCCTGAAAAAGAAGCGCTGTTTTCCGATCAAAGATTTTTACGATCTTGATCGTATCTGTCGGCTTATGCTGTTCCTTTTTCTTTTGTATCAGACGTTCAAATTTTTCTGTTTTTGAGCTGCAGGGAACTAACCAGTACAGCTTTGTATGGCTGTCCTTAAAAGCAAAATAATGGGGGCGTTTTGTATGTTCATAATTGATTTTCAAATAAGGGTCTTGAATCTTTGCAAAAAAATCATCAGATAAAAAATACAGGCTTCCCGTTAAAATTTCCATAAGCGGATTTTCTCCTTGTAAAATTTAAGCCCCTTGCCCTGGGGCAAGAGGCTTAAAAACTTTTCCGCGGTCTATTTGTTATTCGCATGACCGGGAGCGAACCACGTTTTCACGGTCTGTTTGTTTTCCGCATGACCGGGAACGGACTACTTTTTCAAGACAGTTGCCTGTCTGTTACTATTATTATACGCAAGCCCCGCTAATATGTCAATTCCGAATAATTTTGTTTTGTGTAACGTTACTGTCAAGTATTCGTTGGCAACTTTTTTCCCATACGTTCTTCCGTGCCTTATCATTCGTTTTTTAATATCCT
>CANPWA010000026.1 GCA_947581865.1 uncultured Acetatifactor sp.
AGACGCTTTGCGTCCCCGCCACGAACAGGCGGCAGGGCCGCAGAGCAAGCCACCAGCTCAGCTGGTGGTTCTGACTACCCTTATCGGCATATGTTTTGCAGGATGATATAATTATCTTGCGGATAAGTTAGCATATTATCCGAATAAAAATAAGCGCCCCGACACATACGGACTGCAGATCTATGTGCCATTTTCACAGATGAGGAGAATGAGCGCCGCGCATTGATCAATGCTGCGGAGGATGGGTATGAAAAATGCTATTTTTGCACAAAATGGGGGTTTACGCACCGTCACTGAATGTTAAATTGTGTTTTGTGGCAAAAATGCGTGGCGACTTGTATACGCATATTGACTTTTTTTGCAGAATATTTTATTATATTTTTACAAGGATCTAAACAGTAAATTTCAGGGCGGCTCGGCGGATAGGACGGTATTTCAAATCGAAGAAGCGGGGCAAAACAGAGTGCGGGGTCGATGTTTTTGAAGGTATTCGCGCGCAGAAAAGCAGAGACGGCAAGGGGAATGAAAAAAGAGAGAATAAACTTAAACATATCCGATCAAAGCGCGGATAAAAAGGCGAAGAGAAGAGCGAAGCGGAATGACAGACGGGTCAAGTGCGCCGCATTTTTGAAAAAGCATCAAAAAGCCATACTCATTTGTGTTATAGTCGTCTATGCGCTCTCGCTGTCGCTCACGACCGCGATAAGCGTCGTCGATATCGTTTTCCAAAACGAAACGCTTTCGCTTGGGGAGCTTGCACCCAATATCTTGCAGTACGATAAGCCTGCGTCAAAGACTCCGCGCAAGTTGGATTTTTCGAATATAGCGTACAAATTTGGCAAAAGCTACGACATTTTTCAGCAGACGTCCCTGCCGATAGGCAACGGCGATATGGGGCTTTGCATTCTTGGCGAGACGGACAGCGAGACGCTCATCTTCAACGAAAAAACGCTGTGGTCGGGCGGCCCCGTCGATGGCGAAGAGTATAATGGCGACAACTTTACGGGCATAGGGCCGGACGGACTAAAAGAAAACGAAAGATTTTATGCCGTTCGCGACGCGCTGTTGCGAGGCGATGAAAAGACGGCGAAAAAGTTGTTTGACAACATTCAAAGCAATGTCGCGGGCAAGGGCGCATATCTCGCGTGGGGCAATGTCAAGTTGGATTTCGGGCATAAACGCGTCAAAAATTATTCGCGCAGCCTGAATATTGACGAAGCGATTTCGAATGTGTCGTATCGCTGCGGCAAAAGCGCGTTTTCAAGGGAGTTTTTTGCGTCTTCTCCCTCCGACATTATTGCGGCGGAGCTGACTTCGGACGGCGGAGATTTAAACTTTACACTGTCATTTGAAAGCAAGCACAGCGACACAGTTGCCGCGCAGGGCAACGTTTTGACCAACTTCGGCAATCTTGAAAACGGGCTTAAATATTATTTGCGCATAGCGGTGGACAATGAAGGCGGAGACATCGTCTGCGACGCAAAATCGCTCACCGTCAAGAATGCGGAAAAGGCGCATATATATTTGTGCGCGTCGACGGATTATGAACTTGATTTTCCGAAATACAGGACGGGCGAGAGCTCGGATGAGCTTGCCGCGCGCGTGACTCGCGTCGTTGACGCCGCTGTGAGCAAGGGGTATGCCACGCTGAAAGAGGAACATATCGCCGACTACCGTTCGCTCTTTGGCAGGGTAGCGATGAACTTGGGCGGCAAAAGACCGAATTTTTCCACAGATAAACTTGTATCGAGATATAAGACCGTATTTTTGAGAAAATCTCATCGCAGATATCTTGAGCAGTTGCTGTATAACTATGGAAGATATTTGCTGATAGCGTCGTCGAGGCAGGACAGCCGTCTCCCCGCAAATCTGCAGGGAGTGTGGAATGAGAGCTTGACCGCGCCGTGGCAGTCGGATTATCACATCAATATCAATCTGCAGATGAATTATTGGCCCGCGTACAATACTAATCTTGCTGAGTGTGCCGAGCCGCTTGTGAAGTACGTTGACGGGTTGAGAGAACCGGGACGCGTGACGGCAAAGACGTATACCGCCACAGCGGAGGAACTCGCCATGAATTTGCCGGACGAATACTATGGGTTTGTGGCGCACACGGAAAGCGGCCCATACGGACATACCTCACCCGGTGCGGGCCCGCTATGGTCGCCCGTCACGGTGGCGTGGCTTTTGCAAAATGTTTATGAGGGCTATGAGTACAGTGGGGATACGCAATATCTCGCGCGAATTTATCCTATGATGAAAGAGGCGCTCGCGTATTTTGAGCGTATTATGATAATGCATGACGGACGGCTCGTTTCTGCGCCTTCATATTCGCCCGAGCACGGTCCCTTGACGGTAGGCAATACCTATGAACAGTCTTTGATATGGCAGCTGCTTACGGACAGCGTCGCCGCGGCGAATACGCTTGGCATAGACGCAGACAAAGTCGCAAAGTGGCAGGATATGTTGAGCAAGCTCCATCCTATCGAGATAGGCAAGAGCGGACAGATCAAGGAGTGGTATGAGGAGACTACGCTGAACAGCATGGGAGAATGGCACCATAGACATACATCGCATTTGCTTGGGCTGTTTCCCGGAGACCTCATCACGAAGGATTCGGATCCCGCTGTGCTGAAAGCCGTCAGAAAATCCCTCAAAAATCGCGGCAAGCACACTACAGGCTGGGCGATGGGACAGAGGATAAATACCTACGCGCGCCTTGGCGACGGCAACGCGGCGTTTGAATATATCGAAAAGCTGTTCAAAAAGGGGATATACCCAAATTTGTTCGACGCGCATCCACCATTTCAGATCGACGGCAATTTCGGCTATACGGCGGGCGTAACCGAAATGCTTATGCAGAGCAATGCGGGATATATCGACTTGCTCCCTGCGCTCCCCGACAGCTGGCCGATAGGGAAAATTTGCGGCATAGTCGCAAGAGGTAACTTTACGCTCAATATAGAGTGGGACGGCGCCTTTACGCGCGGCGAGATCACGTCAAATATAGGCGGTATGTGCAAGCTCAAAGCCCCGTGCGCAATAAAAGTCCTCGACGTAAACGGCGCCATTTTGGCAAGCGGAACATCAGTCGGTTTTGAGTCTTCTCCCTCCGCGACATATCTCATATTGCCCGCCTGATTGCATTTTTGACTGCCGATCTCCCCGCGCATCCCGGCAAACTCTATACCTAGGCGATATATACAGGCGGAATATTGAGAAAAACTTGTTTTTCCTAAATGTCAGAGGCAATCGCAATTCAGAGTTTTTTAAGTTGCTGATATTTCAATGCGCCGCATTTTTCCTCTAGCTGCAAAAAACATAATAAAATCGACGCGCAGGGAGAGACAGGGATATTGAGCTTGGAATTGACATAAGAATTATCAAACGATTGGCAAATTAGTAAATATCTATAGCATGCAAAAAATGGGTGAGAAATAATCGATTTAGTCAAAAGAGTCCGGTTGAGTTACCGGTTGCGGAGAAGCAGGGATTTGTAGGGACGGAGTCCCGTAATAGTGGCGCGGCGAGTTTACTCGCTAGAGCGACACGTCAGCCTGGTGGAGACAGGGTTCGAGGCGCGCAGCGACTGCATATCGAAGAATGTGCAAAATCGCCGCAAAAAAATAAACGCCCATAAATTGAAAATGAGCGTTTATTGGCGGCACGTCAGCAACCGCATTTGAACTGAACTTATGCTATAATACTATGAGATAGAATTAAATATATTCATTATCTTATCAACAATATTATACCAATCAGATTTTAATATCGCAAAGTAATTACGATCTATTTTTAAGAAGTTAGTTTCGCTTAATGTGTTATCTGCTTCTTTTTTAATTGCATAATATCGCTTACCTGATAAAATAATAGTTTCAAACAGCCGATATAGAACCTCGTCATACTTATCTTTGTTTGTATCGAATAGCTTTTTGGGAATGAGAGGCGCTACATTATCTATATTTCTAAATATATCATAATAGTAGTCGTCATAGGCTTTTTCTTTTTGGATGTTTTCAAAAATAACTTTTAAATCCGCATTTACTATATTTTTGTTGTAATATCGCGCGGCAAACGTTGCAAATGCGATGCAGATAGTACGTGCGTTGTGAGCAAAGGGAATTAATTCTGCGGCAAACGGAGAATTTTCTTGCTCTTTATCAAACTGTTGAATAAATATTTTTCTATAATAGGAATCAATATATAATAATTCTCTAATCAACAGACAAACTTGATTTTGATTTCCATTGAATATAGGGTTATAGTATTTATCTAAATATAGCATAGATGGTTTAGATCTGCTTGATCCAGGAAGTTGGAACATGCCGGCCAAACATAATTTACCCACCTCAACCAAGTCAGTATTGTTATATTCTTCCCTATAAGCTTTTGGAATATCCTCACCACGCTTGGTTTGATAAAATATTCCGACATTTCGCATCGCGATTCCAAATCTTACCTGTTCGGGTGCATTTGCTTTCAAATCGATCTGTTTTATTGCTTTTTGTGAATTTGTGGCTTTTGCGATTTCTAAACTGAACATATTTTTTTCATCTTCTGTATTACCCACAATTTTGATGATTTTACACGGCAGGAAGAAGTCGTGTTCTCGGTTAATCTCTTTACTTTTATGTAATAAAGTAGTAGTTTGACCTCCATTTACAATAGAGAAGTTTTTCAGTTTTACTTCTCGACCACTAATAGTAAAATCATCACAAATAATTGTTAATCCATTATTTTTAAACCAAAACGATTCAGGGCTATTACGTATAGTATCATTTATTGAGTCATCTATATCGCGTTTCTTTATATAATATCGTAAATTTCGAGACAATAAATTGGTACTATATCTGGCATATAATTCTTTAACAGAAAATGCCGATACGTTCACGATAACCGCATCATCACCAAATTCAAGATAATTGCCAGACTGATCGATTTCGATCTTTCCACTTTCTACCGTAGGTCTGCGCGATTCCGATTCCTTTATTTCATCCACTACATCATCTGCAAAATATAGCTGTATTTCATAATTTAAGTTATCCAATCCATGTTCTTGTAATAATTTTTGGATCCTATCTTCACGTATACCATTTTTTTGTGCGCTTGTATAGAAAACGAAACAAACTTTCGATTCATCTCCTACTTCTGCATCTAATGTTAAAAATCGCCTTTGAACTTTTGCATTAACTGTTTCATACTCGCCACGTTTCATACTCTTGTAGAATAAGATCATTTTTGCGACTGCATCACGAACCTCATCAAAAGTTATCCTTTGATAATATTTCGCTTGACAAATTATTAAATTACTTGTTTCAGAGTTTGGATCGGTTAATAGTGCGTCTGCGCCACCGTCTCCTTGGGAGTCAACGAGAATATTCTCTATGTCGCTATCTGTAAAAGATAAAGAAGGATTTTTATAGAAATTTGATTTTACACATAGAACAGCAAAAACATGATCGTTAGATTCCTTTCGCAAACATGGATACGACTCTTTCAATATTTGAATTTTACTGCAAATTGTTTCATAGGAAGTGTTTTTTTCCATAGGTAATGCTCCTTTTCAACTTTATAATAAATATACCAATATTCTGCTTAAAAAGCAAGAGATAAATCATATTTGCAGGTGATGGAGAACATTATATATGCAATTAGTAATATGTCCATATTCGACTTAATCGTGCGAGTAAGAAAATTAAATATAAGTTTATTAAGGTCCTAGGAGTAAAAAATCATAAAAATCAGCAATTTATAAAAAATGTAATAAACCAACACTCTAATTTTGAGGGTTCAGTCGAGTCGCGATTGGCAAAGACGTAGGGATATGTTATGGCAAAGCCCCGCAATAGCGGAACGGAAGTTTGCACTATAAGATAAAATCGTCCAACTTTTTTAAAAGTCGGCGTGAAGCGTCAGCCTGGCGGAGGCAGGGTTCGAGGAGCGAAGCGACGGCGCATCGCAGATGCGTGAAATCCCTGCGGTAAATTGTCAACGAAAGTGCAACACTTTTTGTAATTCATAATTCCACAAGTCCTCTGCTGTTTGGTAGTTTAAGACACTTTTGATCAGAAGGTTACTATGTGTCGATCGTAAGTTTAAGCAAAAAGACGGTGCAAAATGATATAAAAAATCAAGAGCTGAAAGATCAGATAGCGGATAAGAATCGTATTAAAAAATTTAAGCACCCGTTTACGGGTGAGTAAAAGGGAAAAAGGCAATGGAATAAAAAGACCCCGAAATCAGGGTCGCCCATATCAAATCTTGGAGGCTTTGAGAAAAAAACGCACCTTGAAGATACTTATTATTATTTCGCAATTCTGTAAAATGCTTGATTTTGCGAAATAGATTGTGGTATAGTACGAACGAGTTGATTTGCTATGCGATTGATCAAGCGTGAATTTTATCTGAACAAGCTGAAGGATGTCATGGGCACCCCGGATATCAAAGTCATTACCGGCGTCCGACGTAGCGGAAAGTCCAAGTTGCTGGAGGCTTTCATGGCTCATATTCTTGAAACTGATCCGAGCGCAAATATCATTCATATCAATTTCAATATGAATGCGTATGAGAGTCTGAACGAATATCATGCGCTGAATGACTATATTGAAAAAGTATACACACCTGGGAAAAACAACTACATCTTCATTGACGAGGTTCAGATGTGTGATGGCTTTGAGAAAGCAATCAACAGCCTTCACGCCTCCGAGAAATATGACATTTATATCACCGGTTCCAACGCATTTCTTTTAAGCAGCGACCTAGTGACGCTATTTACTGGACGAACCTTTGAAATTGAGGTTTTTCCCTTCTCCTTTAGTGAGTTTATGCAATATTTCGAGCTGACGGATCAATATTCTGCATTTAACAGTTATATCCAGAATGGCGGCATGTCTGGCTCTTACCTTTATAAGACACCGGAATCGAGATATGATTATATTTCTGATGTTTTCAATACGTTGATCGTCCGGGATATTCAGCGCAAGTATCGTGTTCGTAATATGCCGCTGATGGAACGCCTGTGCGATTTCCTCATCGATAACATCTCTATTCAGACCTCCACCCGCAGCGTGGCTGCAACGTTCACCAGGGAACAGGTCAAAACAAATGATCGCACCATAAGTGCCTATATCAAATATCTTTGCAACGCTTTCGCATTCTACAAGATTAGACGATATGACATTCAAGGGAAACGATATCTCAGCTCTAACGATAAGTATTATCTCAGTGATCATTCCTTCAAATATGCAAAACTGGGCACAAAAAATGCCGATTACGACAGGATGATTGAAAACATTGTTGCCATTGAACTGCTAAGGCGGGGATATGAGTTGTATGCCGGGGTACTGTATAAGAAAGGGATCGACTTCGTTGCTATCAAGCGTAGCGAAAAGCTGTATATTCAGGTCGCGAGCAGTATCGATGCCCCCGACACCTTCCGGCGCGAGGTCGATCCACTGCTGAAGATCAAGGATGCCTATCCAAAGATGATCCTTACCCGTACGCGGCAGGAAGCATATCAGTATGAGGGCGTGCAAATCGTGGATGTGGCCGACTGGCTGGTGTTGAATTAAGATCGAGGTGTAATAATGAAAATTAAAGAGGCAAAAGCCAGAATCAAGATCAATAAACTGCTTGAAGCCGCTGGTTGGCGTTTCTTAGATAATGAAGATGGCCCTGCAAATATCCAGCTTGAAGCAAATGTCAAAATTACGAAGAAGCAGATTGACGAATATGGTGAAAACTTCGAGAAGGTCAAGAACGGTTTTGTCGATTTCCTGCTTTTAGACGAGAATGGTAAGCCTTTCATCGTCTTGGAGGCAAAATCTGAGGATCTTGATCCTCTGGTTGGTAAAGAACAGGCACGAAACTATGCCAAATCTCAGTTCGTAAAGTACGTGATCCTTTCCAACGGTAACATCCATTACTTTTGGAACATCTACAAGGGCAATCCACAGATCATCGTTTCTTTCCCGTCCTGCGAAAGCGTGAAGGGTAGCAAAGCCCTAAATGCCGACCCTGCCAGGCTTTACAACGAGGAAATAACTCAGGATTACATCGCCGTGGTACGGGAACCTCGTTATGCTGAGGCACCGGAATATCAAAATCCAGATACCAGGTCACAGTATCTTAAAGATCGTGGTCTGCGCATGCTACGCAAGTATCAAGTCAACGCCCTGAAAGCCCTTCAAGAGTCCGTTAAAGCAGGGAACCAGCGGTTTCTGTTTGAAATGGCTACCGGAACCGGCAAGACACTGACATCTGCGGCGGTTATTCGTCTGTTTATGCGTAGCGGAAACGCCAATCGAGTTCTCTTCCTCGTTGATCGCATAGAGTTGGAAAACCAGGCAAAGAAGAACTTCATCAATTACCTGAAACCCGACTACGACACGGTCATTTTCAAAGAGCACACCGAGGACTGGAGGAGAGCGGACATTGTCGTTTCAACGATTCAGACCCTTGCATATAACAATAAATATCGGGCAGTGTTTAAGCCGACGGACTTCTCTTTGATTATCGCAGACGAAAGCCACCGATCCATCAGTGGGAACAGCAGAGCGGTGTTTGAGTATTTCATCGGGTATAAACTCGGCTTGACCGCCACACCGAAAGATTATCTAAAAAATGCGGATGGTGACGAGCTTGCGGTCAATGATCCTCGCGCATGGGAACGCCGTCAACTTTTGGATACATACAGAACTTTCGGCTGCGAGAGCGGAGAACCAACCTTCCGGTACTCCTTGATTGACGGCGTGAACGATCCGGATGGTCCATTCCTCGTAAATCCCACCGTAGTGGATGCCCGGACGGAAATCACCACGCAGCTACTTGCTGATGAAGGTTATGCCGTAACCAACCATGGCGACGAAGAGGATGAAGACGAGGAGGAAACATATTTTGCCCGCGATTTTGAAAAGAAGTTCTTCTCCGACGAGACCAACATGATCTTCGTGAAGACCTTTATGGACAATGCCCTGCGTGATCCCATTACAGGCGAGATTGGGAAAGGAATTATTTTCTGCGTCAGCCGAAAACATGCGGCGAAGATCACGCAGCTTCTGAACATATATGCGGACAAAATGTTCCCGGATATGTATTACTCTGACTTCGCTATGCAAATCACTTCTGATGTGCAGGACGCGCAGCAGTATACGATCAATTTTCAGAACAACAATCTCAGTGGCAATTCCAAGTTCATCGAAGACTACAAAACTTCAAAAACTAGAATCTGTGTTACTGTCGGCATGATGACGACTGGCTATGACTGCGAAGATATCCTGAACATCGGACTATTCCGCCCGATCTTTTCCCCCACAGATTTCATTCAGATCAAAGGCCGAGGCACAAGAACTTTTACCTTTACTTATAAGAGCAGGGTAAACAGAGTGGATGAAGTTCACGAGGTGGCAAAGGACACCTTCAAGCTCTTTGATTTCTTCGGAAACTGTGAGTATTTTGAAGAGAAATTCGATTACGACGAGGTCATCAAGCTTCCGAAAACGGCATTTAAAGGCACCAGCCTCGGCGGAGGCATAACGGCTACGACCTTTGAAAATTTTAATCCCGATCCTCTGAAAACGATGACGGAAACGAAGATTGGGTTACAGGGCATGAAGATTGATCGCATGTTTTTCCAGAAGTTTGAGGATGAGGTCAAGCAAGATGAGACTGCCCGCAAACAGTATGAGCAAGGAAATTATGCAGCTGCACAGCGGTACATTGAGGAGACATACCTCGACAGGCCCACAGAGTATTTCACTTGGGATAAGCTGCGTCGCGCAACGGGAGTGGATCGCCGGGTCACCGTTCGTGAAATGCTGGATAAAATCTTCGGCCTGATCCCAGCATTCAAAAGCAAGCAAGAGTTGATCGATGATGAATTTGACGGCTATCTTCTGACATGCGGTGTTCCGTCCGGAGATTACTACGACGTCAAGCGTTTCTTTGAAACCTATCTAACCGACAAAGAAGTGCGTCGCGCCATTGAGGATAAAAAGTTTCAGCGGCTTGGGACGGATATTCCAAGCTATACACTTGCGGATCTGAAACGCCTGGGACTGAAAAATATGAACAGCATCGTCGATTACGTCAACGACAATGTGAATCTTTCCAGATTTATGTGAGGGATAATTATGCTGAATTTTGATGTAAAACGAAAGATCAATACGCTCCGAGACATTCTTGTGGGCAAGGTACCAGACCCCAAGGCGCAAGTAGAACAGATTACCATCGCCCTCATCTATAAATTTATGGATGATATTGACCAGCAAGGCGCAGATTTCGGTGGGACTCGGGAGTTTTTCAAGGGCGAATATGAGCAGTATGCTTTCACGCAGATTATGCTGGCAGAGCACAGCGCCCAGGATCGGCTGATTCTCTATGCGGAAGGCATCGAAAAGATGACCAATAATCCCGATCTGCCGAAGCTTTTTCGGGACATTCTCCGCAACGCGTACATCCCTTACCGCGATCCGGAGACACTCAACCGCTTTCTGAAGGAAATTGCAGAGTTTTCCTATGAGGACAGTGAAGAGTTGGGTAACGCCTTTGAATACCTTCTTTCTATTATGGGCAGCCAGGGCGACGCCGGACAATTCCGTACGCCCCGACACATAATTGATATGATGGTGGAGATCACCGCTCCGGCAAAAAACGAGAGTATTCTCGATCCTGCCTGCGGAACAGCTGGATTTTTAATCAGCGCCTTCAACTACATAAAAAAACAGAATCAAGACAAACATGGTAATTCCACACTCAGTCCTGACGATAAACGGCGACTGATGAACAGCTTTGCAGGTTATGACATTTCGCCCGACATGGTGCGGCTCTCTCGCGTTAATATGTATCTGCATGGGTTCTCCAATCCGAATATAAGTGAATACGATACGCTGACCAGTTTGGAGAAGTGGGATGATACTTATGATGTCATTTTTGCCAACCCTCCGTTCATGACGCCAAAAGGAGGCATCACACCGCACAACCGATATCAGGTTTCCGCAAAACGGGCGGAGGTTCTGTTTGTGGACTATATTGCTGAGCATCTGCACCCAACGGGCCGTGCTGCAATCATCGTGCCGGAGGGCATCGTGTTCCAGTCACAAACAGCATATAAGAACCTCAGAAAGATGTTGGTGGACGGAAATTATCTGTATGGCGTAATTTCGCTCCCCGCAGGTGTGTTCAACCCTTATAGCGGCGTGAAAACCAGCATTCTGCTGATTGATCGGACACTGGCAAAGGAACGGGGCAGCATTCTTTTTGTAAAGCTGAATAACGACGGCTTTGACCTCGGTGCCCAGCGCAGGGAGATAAAGGGCAGCGAGATTCCCGACGTTTTGAATATTTTCCGCGATTATAAAGCGAGAAAGGACGTATCGGATCGTCCGAATGTAGTTGTCGCCAAGAAAGAGGATATTAAAAAGCAGGATTATATTCTTGTGGGGGAGAGGTATTATAAACCTAATCCTGTTCAGCATAGGTGGGAGCAAGTAAAATTAGGGGAAATCTGTGAGTTTATAAGGGGTTTAACTTATAATAAAGAGGATGAATCTCCACACCCCACGCCGAACGCCGTTTTACGGGCAAATAACATTGATTTGGAGACAAATTCACTGGTGCTGACAGATATAAAATATTTGTCAGGAAGTGATGATTATTCCAATGAAAAGAAAGTTGCTGAAAACGATATTCTAATTTGTACTTCAAGCGGAAGTAAGGCTCATCTTGGAAAAATTGCTTTGATCCCGGCCGGCCTAGATTTCTATTTTGGCGGATTTATGGGCGTTTTACGTCATAATGAAAGAGTCAATCCGCGATATTTGTATTATAGCCTCACTAGTGATGAATATAGAAAATTTATTTCCTCACTTTTATCTGGAGCGAATATCAATAATATAAGAGCGAAGGAATTATTGGATTTTAAAATTCCCCTTCCTCCTCTTTCCGTGCAGAAAGAAATTGTTGCTGAAATCGAAAACTATCAACGTATTATTGACGGAGCGCGGCAGGTTGTGGAGAATTACAAACCGACGATCAAGGTTAATCATTCATGGGGAACCGGTTGCTTAGGAGAAATTTGCGAAATACAGGCAGGCGGTACACCATCAAGAGATATAGAATTATTTTGGGACAAAAATGACTATGCTTGGTATACCTCTGGAGAACTCAATGACATATATACCACTGATCCAATTAAGTACATTTCTGAGGCCGGTTATCGTAATTCTTCAGCAAGGTTATTCCCCAAAGGTTCACTTCTTATAGGTATGTATGATACGGCAGCTTTCAAGATGTCAATTTTAGATCGGGATGCAACATTCAATCAAGCAGTTTGTGGAGTTAAACCTTGTGAAAAGCTGAATATGTTGTTTTTATTGCTGTACTTTGCTGGAAACAGAGAAATTTATTTAAAAATGCGCGTTGGAGCCAGACAACGAAATCTGACTAAACAGTTCATTTCTGAATTAAGAATCCCTATTCCTACTATTGAAGAGCAAAACGAAATAATTGATAAAGTATTAGTCGAATTAAAGCTCGTAAACCAAAACAAGCGACTGATTGAAATTTTCCAGCAAAAGATAACAGATAAGATTGCCGAGGTCTGGGGAGAGTGACAGTGGAAAAGGAAGATTCTCTGGCAGAAAAGGGAAAGCAATTTGTTGATCGTTTTAAAAGATATTGTGGCGACACACCGATTTCGGCGTTACATAGTATCAGCTGCAAAGGAACTCTAGAGCCTCCTGATGAGTTATATAAAATGCTCGAGTACATTCCGGCGGAGTTTAAGGACGATACCGAAGAAAAGTATATAGATGCGCTTATGTTGGCAGCCCGGACAAGCTACGAAAATGGCCTGTATCAGTTTGCTTATGTTCAGTATCACATGCTGTTTATGACTGCGGTGTACTATGCGATCCTGAAGGTGTCTGTATTTCATGAGGATGAGCTGAAGAAAGCACTCTACTACCTGCTGAAGGATCGGCATGCCGACTTCTGGAAGGAAACCAACACAAAAAACGGAAAGCTCTATTTTGGCAGCTTTGCCGTAATCAATGAGAGCGATGTGTTTATGCTTCTGCGTGTGGTTGACCTTGATGATAATCTGTTGGGCGAATTGCAAAAGCTGGTGAAGGAGCGGAACAAGTACGCCCATGCAAACGGCCAGTTTCAGCTTACTTCGGACGAGCTTTTCGTGGAGGCGTTGAATAGATATAACGCTAATATTCAAAGAGTTGTAGAACTGCTGAAAAATGATCTGATTGACTTCTATAAAAAGGTCATAAGTGATCCTGATTTCTATAATCCTGAAATTCGGGCATATCTTGATCCAGACGAACAGATCATTCAAGAATTCATCAAGGAATACTCGCTTTCAAGGGCAGAGTTGAACTGGCTACGCAGAATTCGATTGTCCGACTTTGATGGCTACGAGGGAAAAGACGAAATCAAAACGCTGCATAACGCACTTATACATTATTATCGAGAGCGGACGCAGGATGACTAGCAGCCTTTTGTCAAACCGTATGTCCTATACAAATACAAGAATGTGGCAAAGACGGAGGTGAGTTCCCTGTATATGAATGCCCGGAATGCGGGGAGGAACAACTTGCTTACGATGCGGACACCCATCGCTATCACTGCTTTGCTTGCGATGCAGACTACACAGACGAAGATTTGACTTTTTGCGAGCGGTGTGGAAGCCTCATGTATAGAGATGAAGAGCTATCGATCTGTCAGAACTGCATTAAAGAAATGGCGAGAGAGTAGTTGTCTGTTAGATTAAAAAATATGAAGGACCTATGCTTACTCAAGAACAATAGTTGGCAATCTCTTAAAAGTACAAACAAATAAGTAAATAAAAACCTAAAACCAACTGTGAGAGTTTGTTTTAGGTTTTGACTGGCGGCATGTCGGCATGCGACTTTGAACTTTCGGCGCGTAAAAATAAAGTGGTTTTGTGTTGTTATTTGGTAAAACCCTAATTATTTTTTTTATTGTATGGAGTTGAAATTCTCAGCAATAATTCTTTTTCCAACTGTTTATGATCCTCAGTTAAGAATAGATAAATTTCTATAGCTTTACCCAGATCCACAATTGTATTAAGCGCAACTCGGTTCATTTTTATATTTGTGCTTTGTCCTCCCAAAAAGCAATTACGGGGTGAAATATGGCCATAGCCGGCGTTAAATCGTTTGCAGAGATTAACCGCTTCGCCTATGTAGGTTATTTCGTCATCAACAACCCATAAATATACTCCTTTTGCCGAAGGGAGGTTTGGCCTAAATTTGCAAAAGGGCGTATCAGATGTTATTCCAGCTATGAGAGGATAATTTTTAATGTTTTTATATCTCTGCTGGGGAAAGTATTCAAATTTTTCATTATTTTGTGGGATTAGTTCAATATTACCGTAACGCTCGAACCTTATGCAGAGCGATGACTGAATTTGTTCGAATTCTGTAGAATTTACTTTCATGCTATTCTCCTAATATCTATATTTTTATATATTATATCAAAAAAAGAGTAAAATCAAGGAATTTTGCAACTAGATACAAAGGCGTATAAAATCGTCCGCTGTGTAGTGAAATCCCTGCTTGAGAAGCGAAAACCCTACTAAACAGTAGGGTTTTCGGGCGCTGGCGGAGGAGCAGGGTTTGTAGAGGCAGAGCCTCGTAATAGCAAAGCGGCGAGTTTACTCGCGGAAGATTTGCGTCAGCCTGGCGGAGATAGGGTTCAAGGAGCGGAGCGACGGCACGACGCAAATGTGTAACATTTGTGTAGTGAAATCCCTGCTTGAGAAGCGAAAACCCTACTAAACAGTAGGGTTTTCGGGCGCTGGCGGGAGAGAAAAATACTAAAACAAACACCATTAGTAAAACATGGTGTGATCGTATTGATTTGCTCATTTGTATTGATTCCGTGATTTCAACCTATGTCGAACCGCATAGGTTGGGATTTTTATGTATACATAGGTATAATAGCAAGATGAAAAATGATAGGCAGCTTTTAGAATTGATTTTGGATTTATTGTTGCGGATTTTGTCGTTTGATGATAACATAATGAGGATATGGGCAAAGACCCCTCATAATATCGGTGCGTATGCGCTGTGAATAGCATGCGAAGTGCGTAAAAAATTTGGCGCGCTGTCTTTGCGCGTCATGTGCGCTTTGACATAAGCATAGGCAGCTCCATAAAAGCGCATGCGAGCCTGCCACAAGAGAAAGTACTATACAAAATAAATCGTGATATAGCAATAATGAAATGTTAAATATTTGACGCAAACAGCAGTTTATATATACATTTTGACAGCTAAAATGCCGTTATTGCTTTTACGTTGTTTATGATATTTGGGCGCAGCATCTTTGTCATGCTCACCGCCGCAACAATAAAGCAGATGTGGGCGACTTTGTAGCATATTTCTTTAAATAGTCCGCCGCCTATGTTCGCCTTATGCGGAATTCATGTGCAACGGCGTTTTATAACATAAAGAATAGGATAATACTCTTAAAACTTTATAGTCACATTATATTCATATTCTCTGCCAAACCTTTTTGTTTAAACGGTTATTCTTTGGCGGTGGGGCGGTCGGTGGACTTGCGCAATATGCAATCTGCGCCTATAGTGATTATGCGGGAGGGGATATTCGGCGATTCTATCCTATGGACGAGGGTATGCACGGTCTCCCTGCCCAAAAACACCTTATCGACCGAAAAAGTGGTGATGAGGGGAGCGCATTCGGTGGACTCGGGCGCGTTGTCAAAGCCTACGACGAGGGCGTCCCCCGGGACGGTGATGCCCAGTTCATTCAGCGCCTTGCACACGCTGCGGGCGACGAAGTCGTTTGAGCAGATGAAGCACTCGGGAGCGTACTTGAGCTTGAGTATCTCGCTTTTTAGCGTCTCGACGTCGCCGTAGTCGAAGCCGCTCTCGTCATTGATTATATCCTCTTTTCTAGAGTGTACGCCCCTAAACCCGACGATGCCTTCCAGCATGCCCATATAGCGATCGTGAAAGCTGAGGCAATGTTTAGGGTCGCCGACAAAGGAAAAATTGGATATTTTGTATTTGTTGTGCAACATCCTGACGATATTGCTCATAGATTTGACATCGTTGGTGTTGATGATGTCATAATTGCGATTTAACGAAACTCCATAGACGGTGAAGTCTATGAAACATATGGGTTTGCCAAGACCCGCAAGGCGCGTGATAAAGTTTTTGTCGAAGCACTCTATGGCGACGATTCCGTCGGGATCGAGATCCTTGACTTGATTGGCAAAGTGCGAAAACGGCATCCTGTTGACGTCGTACGTGTGCTGAAAGAGGGAATAGTTGCGCTCAAAGCAATAGTTTTCTATGCCTTGCACAAGGGGCACAAAGTAGTTGATATTGCTCAGCGGTTTGCCTGAAACAAGCAAGATCCTGTACTTTTTGTCGCCAAAGTCGATATGCCTTGCGTTGAGGGATTTGTAGTTGAGCTCCTGCGCCTTTTTGAGCACCAGCTCCCTCGTCTTTTCAGGGACATATTGACCGTTGAGCGCTTTTGCGACAGTATTGCGCGAAAGATTGAGTTGCTCGGCAATATCTTTGATAGTGACAGCCTTTTTCATAATTTCCTCCGCTGATTATTATAACCTGCCGTCTTGCAATAATCAAGTGCAAATGCACAAATTTCTCGTCATCCATTATGTGCAAATGCACAATAAAAAATTGTCTCTTGACAAATTTTCCGATGTTAAATAATATGACGGCGGAATTGTATTGCAGGGTGTAATTTTCGAATTGATATTTTATGGGGGTGGAAGTTATGAGGAAATTTACGCTGTTGAGTTTGGTTTTGACATTTGCTCTTGCTCTTTCAATGTTTCTTGTCGCGTGCAATGGCAATACCGTAAGCGAACACGATCACGTTTGGGACGACGGGACGGTTACGACCGAGCCGACTTGTCACTCCGAGGGGTTGAGGACGTACTCCTGCACGGTAGATGGGTGCACTCAAACCAAGACAGAGCCTATCGCTATGACGCAGCACAACTGGGACGAAGGAGCGGTCACAGAGCCGTCCACTTGTCAGTCACAGGGCACAAAGACGTACGCCTGCAGTAACGAAGGTTGCAACGCCACCAAGACGGAAAAATTGCAGAAGTCGAGCCATAATTGGGACGAGGGCGTACTCACAAAAGTTCCCGATTTTTATACTCCCGGCGAGAAGAAGTATACTTGCCAGACAGACGGCTGCGGCGAGACGAGGACGGAATCTGTCGGGGCACACGCAGATTTTTTAGAGCAATTTTATTCTTCACTTTTAGACGCAAACAATTGGTCATACGGTTATGTTGCGGATTTTGACGCAACTTCCACATCATTTACTTTTGAGCAAATAACCCAAATCGACGCTCAAAGCAACGCCTGGAAGGCGGATGGCGTCGAAATAAGCAAGGGCTATATATATTCTCAAAAAAATGCGGCGGTTATGTACACTTTTAAAGAAGTGGTCAAAAAAGGTATACAGGCAAACGTCGCTATTTCCTTTGTCGGCGAGGACAGCGCCACCGTTGTGAAAGCGTATCTGTTTGTAACTCATACGAGCGGCGAGCCTACGAAGATAGAACTCAATAAAAACGGCGCAAAAGATTGGACATACGCCTCTGAAAAGGCTTACGACTTGGCTCAAGGCGACAGCTTTACAGTCGTGTTTTCAAACAAAGGTCAAGGCAAATCGGGCGGGACATTCACCTTTACGCTGACTGCGCCTTGCAATCACGTGTGGGGCGAAGCAAAAGTTGTGAAAGACGCAAAATGCGAAGACCCCGGCACGATGCAATATACATGCCTCGAATGCGGCAAAACAAAGGAAGAAGAGATCGATCCTATCGGGCACAAGTGGGACGACGGCAAAATAACTAAGGATCCCACAGAGACTGAAGAAGGCATAAAGGAGCACACTTGCCTCAACAGCTGCGGCGAGACCTGGGAGGAAAAAATACCGAAGTTGGTGCCCTCGACCACCGAAGTGTTTGCCGACTTCGCAAAGGACTTCGATCTTGAAAGCAAGGGCAAGTTCAATGGTTGGGAGATCGGTTTTGCAACATATCATTGGGGCGAAGATGCCAATCCTGAAACTTTTGAGTTTACGGCAATAACCGAGAAAAATGACAAAGGCGACGCTTACAAAAACAACGACCCGTACATGGAGATCAAGGGCGATTGGGCGGCACTCGGCGGAATGTTGGCTATCGCATATCATTTTGACGAAGCGCAAACGATCAACATCAACTTCTTGTTGAACAGAGCAGAGGGCAACACAAACGGAAAGTTCTCTTTAAGGTGGGCAGTCAAAAATTCGAGCGGCGCAATTGTAGGCAATGACGGCAAGGCAAGCTTTGTCGGCGACAATGCGGCAAACGGAAGTTTGACATTCCAAAACGAGCTCACAGTCAACAGCGGAGACACGCTGTTCATCCTCATAAATCATGACGACGGCGGCGATCAATGCACATACACTTATACGTTGGCAAAAAATTCCGAAAAAGCATTTGCAGAATTCAAAAAGGACTTCCATGACGGCGATACAACAAACAATTGGGAGTACGGCTCTTCGGTGTATGCCTGGAATAAAGATCAAGCAATCACGATTGGTGAGGAATCATTCACATATACGAAAGGCACCTATAATGCGGACACGCAGGCTTGGGAGAGCGGGGACGCCTCCATCAAAGCGGGCAGCGTGGATATAAGAAACAACGCCACTATTGTGTATAAATTTGACCAAGATATGACGGTGAACATCTATCTGACCTTCAAGGGAGAGGAAGGCAAGACTGTACATTCCGCGCTGAGAATGGTCATAGTCGACAACGACGGCAAAGGCGTTAAAAAGCTCGAAACATTTGGTGTGAGAAGTAACACAAAGAACGAGTGGACTGCCACATTTGAAAATGTACAAGTCAAGGCAAACTACAAGATATACATTATATTCTTTGAAGAGAGCGGGAGCGACAGTACGACGGCGGAATTTGATTGCAAGTTCACCTCGGACCAAGCGCAAGGCGGAGACGAGCCTGTTGTGCCTCCGACGGACGAAACGACTGTCAACTTCAAAGATGATTTCCAAGCTACGCTTGACGGCGAGGACAACGGCTGGTCTGTAGGCAATGTTGAATTCAACTTTGACGCAAACACATTTGTATATACCAAGACAAGCAAAAAGAACGACGATGGTGACGCATTTGTCAACGTTGACGGCAAACCGTTCTTTGAGATCAAAGGCGATTGGGCGGCAATAGGAAATATGGCAGCGATAGCCTACGCTTTCAAAGGGACGGGCGACGTCCACTTCAAATTTGACATAACAGGCATTGGAAGTGCGACGTTCTCTGTGCGCTACGCGGTTATAAGCGCAAGCGGCACGGCAAAGAAGGGACCTGAATTTGCAGGCAATGCCGCACATGTCACCGCAGAGGCGGATATAACCGTTGAAGCGGGAGATACATTGTACATCATAATAAACCACGAGAACGGCGGCGATGATAATCAATGCAAATACACCTATACGTTGACAAAGTATTTTGACGAGCCTGTTGTGCCGGGCACGCCGTTTGACGGCGCAAATCTGGCAGAGGACTTTGCTTCGACGATTGCAGGCAATGTCAGTGGTTGGACGTTTGGAACAGTTGATTACAAGTTTGACGGTGTAGAAACGTTTGAGTTTACCAAGATAGACGCCAATGCGGACAAAACCGCATATGTAAGCGGCGAAAACTCCATGAACGGCACAGGCGCAACCGTGAAAGACTCGATGATGGGTATAGCGTACACCTTTGGAAGTGACGCGAAAGTCGATATTAAATTTGTCCTCACCTGCGTTGGAGGGACAAAATTCTCAGTGAGATGGGCAATAAAGAATAGCGCAGGCGCAATAATCAATGGCGCAAACGGAAAAGCCAACTGGGGCGGCGACACCGGAGATACGGGCAACTATACGCTGAGTCAAACTGTTGACGTCCATACGGGCGAAACTCTGTATATCCTCATCAATCACGAAAACGGCGAGCAATGTACATACACTTATATGCTGACAAAGCATTCCGACGGACCCGTTGTGCCTCCGACCACCGAAGCGTTTGCCGATTTCACGAGAGATTTTGACCTTGAAAGCGAAGGGAAGTTCAATGGTTGGGAAATCGGATTTGCAACGTATCATTGGGGCGAAGATGCCAATCCTGAAACTTTTGAGTTTACGGCAATAACCGAGAAAAATGACAAAGGCGACGCTTACAAAAACAACGACCCGTACATGGAGATCAAGGGCGATTGGGCGGCACTCGGCGGAATGTTGGCTATCGCATATCATTTTGACGAAGCGCAAACGATCAACATCAACTTCTTGTTGAACAGAGCAGAGGGCAACACGAACGGAAAGTTCTCTTTAAGGTGGGCAGTCAAGAGCGAGGACGGAACTATTACAAGCAGCGGTGACGGCAAGGCAAGCTATGTCGGCAACAATGCGGCAAACGGAAGTTTGACATTCCAAAACGAGCTCACAGTCAACAGCGGAGACACGCTGTTCATCCTCATCAATCATGACGACGGCGGCAATCAATGCACATTCTCGCTTGAGTTGAACGCTAAGGCATAATAGGACGAACTATGGACAGGGCGGCTGCCCGCTAGCACTGGTCTTACGTCTAAAAAGCGCAAGATCTGTCAGACGAATTGAGGTGAAGAAATATATTGCAGCTCTATATAGAGTACTAATATATGGATATAGAAATTCGCAACACGCTGACATTTGTCACAGTAGGTCAAAAATGAAATCATTAAAAACCAAAAACTTAATATTTGCGTTTTTGAGCGTCATCTTGTTCCTTACGCTTGTAGCGGGGCTTGTCGGCGTAAAGCAAACGGCAAACGCTGCCTCCGGCCCTGAAACGGGAGAGGAATACAGCGGCGCGTATCGCAATCGCCTCGCGTTTTCCGCGAGATCGGGCTGGAACAACGACCCCAACGGACTGTTGTATGTGAACGGCACATGGCATATGTACTATCAATACAACTATGACCAAAACACCGGCACCACGGCTTTGGGTTGGGGCAATATGAGTTGGGGACACGCCACCAGCAAGGACTTAGTCCACTGGACGGAAAAGGACGTCGCAATTCCCGCCTATCAGGACGTAAACGGCACTAAGTACGACATGATGTTTTCGGGAAGCGCCGTTTATGACGAGTACAACACGAGCGGACTGTTCGATATGGTAGACGGTAAAATTGCCGACGGGCAGGGAATAGTGGCTATACTCACTCAGCCCACCGACAAACAGCGGCAGATACTCGCTTACAGCTTAGATAACGGCGACAGCTTCACCATTTACGGCGAGGTCATAGGCGCAGACAAGGACGGCGGAGTCGGCGACAACGAGTTCAGAGATCCCAAAGTGTTTTGGAACGATACGCTCGGCAAGTGGCTTGCGGTCATCGGCGGCGGCTCTATAAGGATGTATTCTTCATCCGACCTCAAGGAGTGGGAGTATCTCGGCGCGACGGGCTATTGGGGCGAGTGTCCCGATATATCCCGCTACACGGTGGACGGCGAGCAAAAGTACGTGTTGATCATGTCACCCGAGGATAAGGACAACAGCCATATCTACAACCGCACGACTAGGGAGAGCGCGTATTATCCCGCAGAATATTACGTCGTAGGCGACCTCGACAAAAACGGCTTGTTTGTATCTGAGGAGCCTGTCAGAAGGTTGAGCGAGGGCATTGACAGCTATGCTTTGCAGACATTCAACAACGCTCCCGACGGGAAAGTTTACGCCGTAAGCTGGTCCGCAAGCTGGAAGACCTGCGGTTTGTATGAGAATATAAGAAAGACCTACAACGGCGGAATGACAATAGTGACTCAGCTTGATCTCGTCAAGGACGGCGAGGGCTATAGTTTGACGCGCAGTCCCATCGCGGAGTATGAAAAATTGCGCGGCGAAGAGCCTCCCAAGACGTATTCGGGTCCGCTCGAAGAGGGTGAAAACGCACTTGCGGACGTCAAGGCGGACGTTGCCGATCTCGATGTCGAACTCGACTTTACAAACAGTAAAGCCACTTATGCCGAGCTGTGGTTGAGAACTTCGGCAGTGGAAAACATAAAACTCACCTACAACGTCAAGGACGAGACGCTCACTCTCGACAGGTCGCAAAGCTCGTTGCTTGCAAAGGACACTTCGCTGTATGCAGTGCCATATTCAAAGCATGTCGCGCTGAATGAGGGCAAGTTGTCGCTGAGAGTGCTGCTTGACAGAGCGTTTATCAGCGTGTTTGCCGACGGCGGAAAGGCAAGTTTCTTCTCGGCGGTGTTTCCGTCGGCTATATCAAACGGCATGCGCCTTTTTGCGGACGGCGATATAGGCGTAAAGGCGAAAGTGTACGAGCTTAACAGCATTTTTAAATGTGCCGAGGACAAAGACCTGATACTTTCCACAAACAAAATAGACGGCACAATCGGCACCACTTATCCCGTGACGGCTACCTTCTTTGACGACAGCTTTGACGAGGGCAAAGTCAAATATGAGGTAGCAGAGGGCAAGGAAAAAATCAAACTTGTGCAAGTGGGAAGCATAGCGTATATCACGCTTCTGAAAAAGGAAACGCCAAATCAGACTGCCGATTTTGCCAAGGTGACCGCAACTTATGAGGGCGCCTCTAAGGATATTGAGATCTTTATCTACAACAATTCTTTTGAAAGCGACGTCGATTACAAATATAACGTCGGCGGATTCTCATATTACGGCGACAAAGGGCTGTTCCTCACAGATGGCGGCGACGCATTCAGGTTCTCTGACGCAGGCGGTGAAAGCTTCATATATTCGGCAGAGTTTACTCCGAGGAATGCGGACGCTCAGGCGGCGGGACTTGTGTTTGGCGTAAGCGACAATCTGACCGCCTATTATGTAGCCACCGCCGACGCCAAACTTGACAAAGTCAAGCTGTGGGCGCCCGGCATGGGAGAGCTCAAGACGGTGAATTACAAGATGGAGGACGGAGCAAAGATCAAGCTTACGCTCGTCGTTAACGAGGGCATAGCGAAGATATTTGTCAACAACGAGACGATCGCGCAACTCGTGTGCAAGCTGCCCGACTATCACGGCGGAAAACTCGGACTCAATGTGTTCAACGGCGAATTTGACATCAACAAGGTCAAATTTGCAAAGACGGAGCGTGGTAACGGCATTTTTGTGAACGGATACAAGGTGAAGAGCGTATACAACCTCACCGACAACAACTACAAGCTCGAGCAAGGGGAGTATGTCGAGAATGGGGGCGCGGTGGCGCTTTCGGAGAGCTACTTGAAGACGCTTGGAGCAGGCGAAAATTACAGATTCAGAGTCGTGACCGAATTTACGGATCTCGAATTTGACGTCACTCCCGATTTTGCGGATGTGTCTGCCGCTCCGGCAATTGAAAAGTACTATAAAAATGACGACGTGCTAATTGAACTCGCAGGTCAAGCAAAGGTGAGTAGGTTGACGATAGACGGCGTAGATACCGAGTTCACTCAGTCTGAAGCGGGGGATACGGTCGTCATTGCGGCAGAAAAGATCGCTTCGCTGTCAATGGGCAAGCACACAGTAAAGCTGTACACCGACTTGGGCAGACCCGAGGTCACCATCAACATCTCGCAAGCCGTTGAAACTATCGCGGAGCCTGTCGTCAAAGCCACGCACTTGTTCTTCTATATCGACATTGCGATATTCGGCTCGGTGATCATAGGTTATATCGTCATAACGATTATAAAAAAGTATAAGAAAAAATCCGTCAAATCTAAGTCGGACAAATAGTAGCAAGTCATCGACAGGGTATATCCCGCAAATCAACGCTCTTTTATGGAGGGAAAGATTATGAAAAAACAAGCCACATCCGGCGCGTCTGAAGTTCTCGCTTCGCAAGCGTGCGAGAATGAAGCGCAGGATAAGCAGGAGCATGAGGATCTCGTGGATCAAGCGTACGAAATGCTTGACGGTTCTATGCTTGTGGACAAAACCAAAATGACAAAATGGGAAAGATGGAAGGACAACTTCAAACGCAAAGGTTGGATACTGATATTCATCATACCTGCATTCATATACGTCTTGATCTTCTGCTACGTGCCGATGTACGGCATACTCGTAGCGTTTCAAGACTATATGCCCGGCGACCAGATAATAGGCAGCGAGACGGTGTGGGTAGGTTTTGAAAACTTCAGGATATTCTTCTCAAACCCGAACTTCTGGGACTACTTCAAAAACACGTTCTTACTGTGCATTTTGGGCTTTATAGTAGGCTTTCCTCTGCCGATCATAGTGGCGCTTTTGCTCAACTCTTTGCGCTCTAAAAAGGTCAAGAAGGGTTTGCAGATCCTCTACTATGCGCCGCACTTCATATCGCTTGTCGTTTTGGTCGGTATGCTGAAACTGATCTTCGGCTCCGACGGATTGCTCGATCAACTCAGTATAAAGCTGGGAGGGGACGTAAACGGTCTGAAGTTGTTTTTGTCGCCCGAGGCATTCAGACCTCTGTTCATTTTCTCGGGCAACTGGCAGGATTTCGGCTGGTCGGCGATCATATATCTTGCTGCGCTCAGCGGCGTTGACCCCGCTTTGCACGAGGCGGCGAAGATCGACGGCGCTTCGAGGTTCAGAAGGATATTCAGCGTAGACTTGCCCGCTATTCTTCCTACCATCGTTATGTTGATGATACTTTCAGTCGGAAACCTTATGAACTGCGGCTATGAAAAGGTGCTTTTGATGCAGACCAGCGGCAACCTCGAAACGAGTGAGATCTTGTCAACGTATGTATACACATTCGGCTTGATAGGCGGACAGTACGGCGTGGGCACGGCGGCAGGCTTGTTCAACTCGGTGATAAACGTCGTACTCCTCGTGATAGCCAACTTTACGTCAAAGAAATTGACTAACAACAGTATGTGGTAAGGAGGTATATCATGGATAAGCAGCAAATAGCAATTCTCAAAAAGCAAAATAAGATCAAAGATAGCAAGACGGACTATGTGTATTATGGAATATGCGGATTTATCCTCTTCTTATTGGCGGTCATAGTCATATATCCTCTTTACTACATCATCATAGCCTCCATATCCAACGCCGACGCGGTCATGACGGGCGACGTGTGGCTGTATCCCATCAAGGTCACTTTCTCCGGATACGCCAATCTGTTTCAGAGGGACGACATATGGCGCAGCTACTTCAATACGCTCGCATATACGGCTCTCGGCACAGTGTTTAACGTGGCGTTGACCATTCCTGCGGGCTGGGCGCTTTCAAGGAGTTATCTGCCGTTCAGAAAGCTCATCATGGCAATGCTCATTATCACCATGTTCTTCGGCGGAGGACTTGTGCCTTACGTCATAGTGTGCAGGGCGCTCGGTCTTTATCAAAACCCCTTGATCCTCATCATAGGCGGCGGCGTGAGCGTGTACAATGTGTTTATGTGCAAATCCTTCTTCCAGTCCAACGTTCCCGAGGAGGTCCTTGAGGCGGCGGCGATAGACGGAGCAGGCGAGATAAGAATATTCTTCGACTTGATACTGCCTATAGCAAAATCCATCATTAGCGTCATGGTGCTATTCTACGCCGTCGGACACTGGAACAACTACATCGACGCATATATATTCAACATCGACAGCCAATTCTATCCGCTGCAAACGGTTTTGAACGGACTTCTCGACGCCACGGCAAGCGGCGAAGGAGAAGTCGTATTGGAGCAAATGAGGCTTGCCACACAAATCAAATTTACGTCTATCATAGTCGCCACTGTGCCTATACTTGTCATCTATCCTTTGATAGAAAAGCACTTTGGGCAGGGCGTATTGGTAGGTTCGTTCAAGTAAAAGGCGAGGATCATTATGAAAAAAGTAATAGTTGGAATTTTGGTCGCCGCAGTGTGGTTGGCAGGAGTCATCGGATATGCGGTCGTCGCTTCCGGTTCAAACTCATCAGCGCATCAGTTCACAGTTTTGACAGTCAAAGAGGACTCTGTCAAGGACTACAATACTATGCCTGTTTTTCAGCAACTCGCAGATGAAACGGGGATAGACGTGGAGTGGAAATATAATACTTCCGCTCAATACAGCAACAATACCGACCCCGTCGGAATAAAGGGTATCGACGCCATATATCATTCCGGATTTTCCAACCTCAAGTTGTACGATTATGGCAGAAGAGGCAGGATCGTTGCGATTGACGAGTATCTCGACAGTATGCCCAATTTCAGCAAGATATTGAGCGAACGTCCCGACATCAAAGAAGCGCTCAAGTCGCCCGACGGACACATCTACTCCTTGCCGAGAGTTGAAGAGATGGGGCTTAAAGCGTATCCGAATATTCTGTATATCAACAAAGCGTGGGTGAAAAAACTCATTGACGAGGGCAATCTCCCCGACGGCGTCAACCTGTCCGCGGACGACCTCAAAGACGGACTCGACCTCTCAAGAGAGGAGTTTAAGGCGATATTGCAAAAGTTTAACGACCTCGATATGGACGGCGACGGATCCACGACAAACGAAGTGCCTCTCAGCTTTGTCAGCAGCAACTGGCAGGGCAACGAGAGCGACCTTATCGCGTCCTTCGGCGTGCCCGAAAACAGGGATCACAAGACGATCGTGGACGGCAAAGTCATATTCACTATCGAAATGGAAAACTGGTTCAACGCTGTAAGAGAGCTTGCCGATTGGTATCAAAGAGGACTCATCCGCTCTGCGTCTTTCACCCAACAGGAAAACGATTTCCTTGCAAGAGGTCAAGACGGCAGATACGGCGCCTTCTATTGGTGGGAAAAGGACACGGTACTTTCTGCTGAGAAAAGAGACGATTACATCATCGTTTTGCCACTTAAGGACAAGGACGGCAACCGTTATGTGGGCGTAAGCAACGAGCTTGAAGTGGAAAAGGGCGAGTGCGTCATACTCGACTCATGCAGCGATAAGGCAGGACTGCTGTCATACTTTGACAAGTTCTTCGAGCCCGAATACTCCGCACAGCTCAACTACGGCTCAATAAAGTCGGGCGCATTCCTGTCCGAGAAGGTGGACGGAAAACTTATCCCCAACGACGATCACGGCGTACAGAGCGCGGACGACTTTAGAATGAAGAACGCCCCTTACGGCGTGGTATATCTTACGCAAGAGGTTTGGGACACCTCGGTAGAAATGGAGTCGAGAGCCAAACTCAGAGTCGGAAACCTCGAAAGTTATGTGAAACCCTACACATATAAGGGCGCAACGACGATACCCAACCTCAACTACACTCAGGACGAGCTGATAACTCTCAACACCTATGAATCCTCGCTTGCCAAGAACATAGCGAGTTGGTTTACGGGTTGTATAACGGGAAATATCGTTCCGTCGACAGAGTCATGGCAAAACTTGCTCAAAACAAACAGAGCGTCCATTGACACTGTTTTGAGGATAAATCAAGCGGCATACGACAGATATATTGCGGCGATCGGGGCGTAGACATACTGTAAAGTTGTAAGGAGGAAATATGAAAGGACTCAGAGTGATCGGTGATTATGCGGCCGAGTTTCTTGTCATAACCCTTCTTGTAGCCGCTTCCGCGCTGTCGGTTATATTTCTTGTCCCTGTGCTTGTGGGAGTGACGGGGTACTTCTCAAAGGAGTTGGACGCGCGCCGCTTCAAAGACATATTCACTACGATAGGGAAGAATTGGAAAGTCATTGTGTTCTACACAATATTCCAACTGATAATCATCGTGGTGCCTGTGTTGAACATCTACTTTTTCAACACGCATCCCGAGAAAACGAACAACTTTGTGCTTGCCATATCTGTCATAGCGTTGCTGTTCGGCACAATATATCTTGCGACGTCGCCGACTGTGATAGTCAATATGAACGTGAAGTTCGGACAGCTCTTATACAACGGTTTTATGATGCTGTTCGGGTCGCTTTGGCGCAGTATTATCTCTGTTCTGCTGCTCCTTGGAATAGTGGCGCTGACGCTCTCATATCCCTACGTGCTGGTGCTGACGCTGTATATAGTGCCTATGATAATATCAAAGTTGATGAAAGAGAATTTCTACAAGCTCAAGGCAAAGGCGCTTAACTTAAGCGTTGAGCAACTGAAGAGAAAGGAAAAAGAGGATGACTATCTCGACGAGAAAGGCGCGGTGAAACCTGCCGACATCCACTTTGAAGAGGCAGAGAGTTCGGCTGATGAAAGCGATGGCGACAAAGCCGCGTCGGAAGATGCGGACAAAGCCGATGTCGAGGAACAAAGCGAGCCCGACGGCGTCATAGCGGAAACGTCGGAAGATATCGTCAAAGCCGATGTCGCCGAGCAAAACGCCACTATGGCAGACGCGGCGGAAGATGTCGACGGACAAAGCAAGGCAGACAGCGTCATATCGGACGCGGCGGAAGAGCCCGATGAGGTCGATGCCGAGGAGCAAAACGCCACTATGGCGGACGCATCGGAAGATATCGTCAAAGCCGATATCGACGAGCAAAGCGAGGCGGGGGCCTCAAATACCGAGTCGAGCGGCAGCGCGCAAAACGAGTAGGGGGATGAGCGTAATAATATGGAGAAGATTATGAAGAAAATCGCATTGATTGCAATATTTGCGCTTTTGGTTGTGGTGTTTACGGGTTGTTCGGCAGATACTGTCGTAACACAAAACGGCAAACCCTCTGTCGTTGGTGTCAAGGACTTCGAATGTATTGTCAACACCAACATAGATTTTCTTGACGGCGTGGCGGCTTTGGACTATGAGGACGGAGACATCACAGACCTCCTCGAGATAAAGGTGTCCCCAGAGGTGCAGGTCAACGACGGTTGGGCATTCTTCTCACAAGTGGGAGAGTACGAGGTCAACTACAAAATCACGGACAGCGACGGCAACGTTGCCACAAAGCGTTCGTATGTGGACGTCGTTGACAGAGAGACATACATGTCCTTCAAAATGCCAAGCGGCTTTTCGGTGAGATCAAACGGGAACGCCCGGATAGTGAAAAGCGGGATGGAAAACGGCGCTTTCAAGTTGCATGCAAACGGCGGAGAAGTGGCCGAGGATGTGATGCTGGAGCATACGTTCTCGATGATATGCGGCTATCAATACACATTCACCTATGTCATAGACAGCTCTGCCGCCGGCAAAGTCAAGGTTTTGGCGGACGGCGTCGATTGCGCGGAACTTGCCGTGAAAGAAGGAGAAAACAGCCTCGTATTTGAGCACACCGCAAACAAAGTGGACGACAACGACGAGGCCGATGTGACAATATCCGTCTGTTTCGGCTGCCTCGGCAACTCGGAATTGACTATAAAATCCGTCGATACGGAGTACTTCTATCCCGAAAATATGAAAGGAACAGAGGCCGAAAGGGCAGAGGACTTCAATTTTGCCGCAAGAGTCAGTCCCAGAATAGACGACGATGGCGGGAAGATAGACCTCAAGGGCAACGCTTGGTCGGATAACGACGGCAAGGAGGCTTGCCTCGAGATAACAAGCGCAAGCGACAATCCCGACGACATCTGGAGAGGCGGAATGTTCATCAATACTGGTATAACCCTCAAAAAAGATACACAATACAATGTGTCATTCGACATTTCAGCCGAAAATGACGGCAAATTTGAAGTCGTAATTCAGAACAGTCAATGGAATGAACATAAATTTGAAACATTATATTTCGACAAACAACCCACCGAGCGTCAGAGCGCAAGTTTCAATGTCGAAGGCTTTGCGGGTTCGCTGTGGATATACGTCCAATCCGGCGCGAACGTCAACACGATAAGGTTGTCAAATCTCAGCGTCAAGGAGACTTTGGGTGAGTCGGAAAAGCTAAGTTATCCCATTGAGGACTTTGTCGCAAGCGGAGAGGGTGCGGTCATGACTACGCATGACGGCGGCTTCGTCTACAATGTCAGCAAGTTTGCCGCACAGGACAATGCGCAGAAGATCACAAGTCCGTCCTTTTATATCTCGGGCAGCAGCGCCAACTATGTGGTGACGTTCAAGGCAAAGGCGACCGCCCCGATCGAACTTATCATCGCTTCCCCCATATACGGCGGATGGGATCCTACGATAATGTGGTCGAGGATATATCTTACGGAGGAGGAGCAAGTGTTCACTTTCTTCTGCAATGGCAGTGCGTCCGACAAGACATACGTGCTTGAGTGGCAATTCGGCTCGGTAAACAATCAACGTTACAACAACGTAACGATCGAAATCAGCGAGATCAAAATAAGTTTGAGAAACGGGGAATCTGACGTTTAATGAAGGATATGGAAAAAGATATAGCGACCTTAAACAACTACATAGCGCAATCAAAATGCCTCGTGAACGACGAGTATAGGTTGGCGTATCATATGATGCCGCCCATCGGCTGGCTCAACGATCCGAACGGACTCATTTGGTTTAAGGGCAGATATCACTTGTACTATCAATTCAACCCATATGCGAGTGCGCCCGGGAGAATGTGTTGGGGACATTTTGTGTCGGATGACCTTGTCTCCTATGTAGACGACGGAGTGGCTTTGAAGCCCGACGCGGAGGACGCAAGCGCCTATTCGGGTGGAGCGATCGAAGTCGATGACAGAATATATGCGTATTATACGCTGCACACGGAAAACTCGGACGGCAAACGCGAGGAAGTGTACAGGGCGGCGTCAACGGAGGGATACTGTTTCGGCCACGGCAAAAAGGTGTTTGACAACGAAACGTTGCCCGAAGGCATAAGTCGCACGGATTTCAGGGACCCATGCCCTGTGAAAGTGGGCGATACGTACTACCTGTTTTTGGGCGGGAATATACAAAATAAAGGCGTGATAGTGGCGCTGAAGGGCAAAACTCCGGACAAGTTCGAATACGCCTTCACGTTGGGGCCCTATTATGAGCTGGGCAATATGGGCGAGTGCCCAAGCTATATGAGAATAGGCGACAAGGACATATTTGTCGTGTGCGGCTGCAATGTTCCCCCCAAGGACAACAGCTTCAAGAATATAAATTCAAGCGTGTTTATAGTTGGCGATCTGGATTTTGAAAAGGGCAGAATGAAGGTCGACTATATACGGGAGGTTGACAAGGGAGACTCCTTCTATGCGCCGCAATTTATAAGGGGAGCAAACGAGCCGATCATGATAGGTTGGCTCGAGATGTGGGAAAAGAAGTATCCCACAAAAGAGAAAAATCACGGATGGGTGGGCTCGTTCACCATTCCGAGAGAGCTGACGCTAAAAGACGGCGAGTTGTATCAGACTCCCGTAAGCAGCTTGCAAAATTACCTTTGCGACGTGAGGGGCGACAAAGTGCCAAAGTGCGCCGATATCAGGGTACACTTCGGCGGCAAAGGCTATATCAAAATAAAGGGCGACAACGGCACAGTCACGGTGGGCAACGATGAACACGTGTATCTCGACACCTTAAATGCCAACAATTTGGTCGGATGTAGAAGGCATACGGACGCGGAATATCAAAGTTGCAACGTGAGGATACTGCTTGACGTGTCAAGCATAGAAGTGTTTGTCGCAGACGGAAGAGAGGTCATAAGCAGCAGAATTTACATCGACGGAGACTACGACTTGGAGATAAACGGCGATGTGAGCGCAATAAATATAAAGGAAATAGGTAAAAGACAATGAAAAAATTGTGTGTGCTCATACTTATTTTGGCGGCAATGTGCGCAATTATGACGGCATGCAATAAGACCGAGAACGTTGACACTGCCAATGTATTCCCCGTATCGACCAACGAGGACTCGTTGGCTGTGACAATGGGCGACGTTATGCCTTTTTACGACAACGGCGTGATGAATATTTATCATTTGCGCAACAGTTCGGGCAACAATCCCAACTTTTATCATCCCATAGCTCGCATCACGACTACGGACTTTATCCACTATACCGACGAGGGGATCGCTCTGAGTTATGCCGACGAGAAGGATCCCGACGCTATCAAGTCCGTCGACGCCGCTTTGGGCACGGGCTCATTTATCAAGGACAATGACGGCATGTATCACTGCTTCTACACGGGGCACAACGACAAAGGAAAAGAGGAAGGTCTGCCGCATATCGAAGTCATTCGCCATGCCACAAGCCCCGACCAAAAGACATGGACAAAGGACGAGGAGTTCAAACTTTACGGATATGAGGATGATTTCAGAGACCCGTATGTATACCTGGACAACGCAGATAATTGCTATTATATGCTTGTTACCACAAGAGACTATGCGAGTAGCGGCAGTCCCGCGGTGATAAGGAGATTTACAGCGACTTCCCTTGACGCGGCTTCGGACGAGTGGGAGTTTAAGGACAACTTTTTCATCAACGACGAGGGCGACTACAACATGGAATGCCCGTCCTATATTGAGTACAACGGCTACTACTATCTAGCATACAGCGAACAGGGCAACAACAGAGTCACCCACTATCGCTACAAGACCTCACATGACGACCCCAAGTGGCACAAGTTTGCAAGAGATAGCATAGACGCAAGCGGCTTTTATGCAGGCAGACTTGAAAAGGCGGGAGATAAGTTGTATGCTTTCGCTTGGTGCGCAAGGCTTGCGGGCGGCACAACAGGCGGATTTGACTGGGGCGGAAACCTTGTCACTCACGAACTTGTTCAAAAGGAAAACGGCGAGCTTTGCGCGGTGATGCCCCAAAACTACAAAGATCATTTCACCCACAAGGCGGCATACAAATCTGTCGACGGCAAGGATCTGAGCGCATATACGTTTGAGGAAGGCAAGTTTGTCGCGTTCGGAGCGAGTGAACTTGCGCAAAAGGTCACAAGAATGAGCTTCACCGTGACTGCCACCGGCAACACAGGCAATTTCGGACTGAGCTTTGGGCTTGACGGCGCATACAACAATCGCCTCGGCAGCGCAGTGATGGCTTTCGACCTTGAGAATAATTGCGTCTCATGTTATAATAATGTATCCAACAAGTTGAGATACGGCAACCCTCTTGCGAGCGTTTGGTACAATTTTGAACAGGGCAAAAGCTATTCTGTAGACGTCATCATCGACGGCGAAGTGATCTCGGTGTACATTGGAGGCGACATTGCGCTGACCGCAAGGATCACGGATATGAAAAATTCAAATTTCGCATTCTACTCCAACGGAGCGGGAGCGCAGATAAAGGATATAGCGATTTATGAGTAAACTGTATGCGATAGGAGAACTCCTCATAGATTTTATGCCGCTTGACAGGGCGTCGTTCAAGGACACGGCGCAGTTTGAACGCAAGGCGGGCGGAGCGCCTGCAAACGTCTGCGTACAGGCGACAAAACTCGGCATAGACGCCGCATATCTCACAAAGGTAGGCAATGACGGCTTTGGCGACTTCCTAATCGAAACGCTGAAGAATGAGGGCGTCGACACAAGCTACATATCTCAAAGCGACGAGTATGACACTTCGCTTGCGTTTGTCAGCCTGACCAAAGAGGGCGAGAGAGAGTTCGTGTTTTTCAGAAAAGCGGCGGCGGATCTGCACTTCACAGCGAATGACTTCAAGGACGTCGAATTTTATGAGGGCGACGCGCTCGAATACGGCAGCGTAGCGCTTCAGACAGAGGTGGCTCAAAGTACGCACAGGTATCTCATAGACAAGGCGAAAAAGGCGGGGGCGCTCGTATTTTTCGACCCAAACCTGAGATTCAACCTGTACAAGGACAAAGAGGAACTCAAGAGTATCGTCAAGGATTTTGCCGCTTACGCCGACGTCATCAAGGTCGGCGATGACGAGTTGGAATTTTTGACGGGACTTCGCGGCGAGGAAGCAGTGGGGGCGATGTTCGGCGGCAATTTGAAGCTGCTGCTCGTCACCTGCGGCAGCAAGGGCGCAAAATTGTACCTTAGTGACGGCAGACGGGCGGCTTGCGACGGTTATAAGGTAGCGACCGTGGACACAACGGGGGCAGGAGATTCCTTCTTCGGCTCCTTCATAGCCCGGCTTATAGGCTGCGGCGCAACAGTCAAAAACTTGCTTGACGGCGGTTTTGACTACGCGAGTATGCTCGATTTCGCTTGCAAATGCGGGGCATACACGACAATGCACTACGGTGCGATCTCTGCAATGGGCAACAAAAATAAAGTCGAAAAGGCGGTAAAATAAAATGGCATCTGTAAAACTTGTAAATGTAAACAAAGTGTATGACGGCGGCGTGCATGCCGTGCACGATTTCTCCATCGACATCAAGGATAAGGAGTTTATCGTGTTCGTCGGTCCCTCAGGTTGCGGCAAGTCCACGACGCTGAGAATGATCGCCGGTCTTGAGGAGATATCCTACGGAGAGTTCTATATAGACGACAAGCTCATGAATAGTGCGGCACCAAAAGATAGGGATATAGCTATGGTATTCCAATCGTATGCGCTCTATCCGCAGATGACCGTCTACGACAATATGGCTTACGCCTTGAAACTCCGCAAGGTCCCCAAGGATGAGATCGACAGGAGAGTGAGAGAGGCGGCGGCTATACTGAAACTCACGCCTTATCTCGACAGGAAGCCCCGCGCGCTTTCGGGTGGTCAAAGACAGAGAGTCGCACTCGGTCGCTCCATAGTGCGCAGACCCAAGGTATTCTTGATGGACGAGCCGCTAAGCAACCTCGACGCTAAATTGAGAGTGGCTATGAGAAGCGAGATAGTCAGAATACACGAGGAAGTCGGCGCAACAACGATCTATGTCACGCACGACCAAATCGAGGCTATGACGATGGCGTCGAGAATAGTCGTTATGAAGGACGGCTTCATTCAGCAGATCGGCACTCCCAACGAGGTTTATCAACATCCCGCAAACCTGTTTGTCGCAGGCTTTATCGGCACGCCCGCTATGAATTTCCTTTATGGCAAGCTCAGCGAGGACGGGAAGTTCTATATCAACGGCTGCGACCAATATATCAATATGACGGATGAGCAAATGCAATTGCTCAAGGATTATGTCGGGCACGGACTTGTATACGGCATACGCCCGGAAAATCTCATTTTCGAAAAGGACGAGCGCTTTGAACGCTACAAGAATGCGTCGTTTGAGATCTCCGTTCGCATCATCGAATTGCTTGGCGATATCCTCAACGTCCACGGCAAGATAGGGGATACCGACGTCGTCATCAAAATGCCAAATAAGTATGACGTGAGAGAGGGTGACGTGATCAAAGTAGCAATTGAAAGCTCCTATGAGCGTTTCTTCAACGAAACCACTACCAAGGCTATTACCCCCGACTATTGCAATTACGAAGAGATCGAGGTCACACAGTCGCTTGACGAAGACAACGTCACAATTATCGAGGAGAAAAAGAACGGCATATTCTCAAAGATATCCGGCGCTGTTAAAAACGTTATCGGTAAACTGAAAAAGCCTGCCAAAGCAGTCGAGAAGGACGACGCGGCAGACGACAGCGACAAATCTGAGACTTCCGACAACTCAAACGAGGCAAGCTCAGACGAAAAGCAAAGTCCCGACAATTCAGATAAGACTGGCGCAGAATAAGAATTTTTCAAACATTCAGTGTCTTAAAATCCCCCTTTGAGGCGGCAAGTGCAATTTCGCGCTTGCCGCCTTTCTTATCAGCCACTATACACATCCAACTTGTTTTGCGATTTGATTTCTTTCTATCCAAAATTTTTTAATCGCACCATTTGAATTAAAAACGTCAACATTATATCACAAAAAAAAATAACGCCTAGCAAGTGGCAGTGTTTTTTTGTACATGAAATGTGACATAGAAAAAACAAGAATCATACAGTTAGGGTGTGTTCCATAGGGAATCACAAAAAATAAAAATTTTTATCGGGATACACCTTCAAGCGAGTCGAATGTATTTCCGAAAGCCACACCTTTATATCAATAAAAAATGTCTCATAGTGGCAATATATTATGCCAAATTGCGAATAAATCAATTGGGCTGTTCGGCGGCGCTCAGACGGTAGCGTTTTGGGGTAATGCCTACGAGGCGAGAAAAGAGTTTGCAAAAGTAGCTCGACGAGATGAAGCAAAGCAGATCTGAAATTTCGCGTATCTCCCGATTTGTCGTGGAAAGCAATGACTTTGCGACATCTATTTTGCAGGCGAGGATGTATTGGTTGACGGTTGACCGCATCTCTTGACTGAAACAACGAGAAAGATGTTCTTTTGAAATATTCATATTGTTTGCTACATCAGCAAGCGATATTCGCTCGAACAGATGCTCGGAAATATATTTTTTTGCCCTTATCACGAGCGCGTTTTTTTGAGAACACATCAGCGTATCTTTATTCATTTTTGCATATGTCAATACTATCCGACGAATGAGTGCTTTTCCTTCCTTTTCCGATTTCATATCGCCTATTTCGCGTAAGAAGTAATCGCTCAACAAAATACATTTTGTGGGTTCGGAGCCGGCGTCTATGCTTGCGCGACAGATGACGGCAGTAGCGCTCACAAGCATATATGAATAGTTTTTCAGCTCGTCTTTTGTCAAGAACGGAAATGACAGCTCGCCTTTGTCAAGTTCCTGCGTAAGCTTGTCTATATTGCCGCGTTTGATTAGGTCGATAAGGCGAAGTTCTTCCTCGTATAAATGGTTGACTTCGCCCGTATCGAATTGCTTTAGCTTTTCGATATAGATAGGATCCATATTTCCCATCCCCACTCAAATAATATCAATATAATGGTATTTATATCAAAATTATTATATCATACGATTTGAATTTTGCGTACAATTTATTTGAATTTTATAGGGGGCAATTTTTGTTATAACAAAGAAAAAGAAAATTTTGACAGCAATTTTGGTCATCATCGGTATCATCATATACACAAAACGTTCTTCTATATACTTTTGCGTGTTTTCATCTTCTAAAGAGTATTCTTGGCAGAATGTGTAATCATCGCAGGCCATTGCATACCACAAAATAGTATCATTTGTGATTCCAAACTGTTTAGACGCCCAAGATAAGGGCACGATGAGCATTGAGTATAATTCCCCGAACTCCGTGAACTCGTGAGTAACGGCATAAACCGTGCAGTTGTGGGTCTTTTCTATCTGGTCTATCTTCTCTTGCAATTCGGTTTCCTGTTCTGTCCAAAATCCGCCGTATCCTTCATACAGGCACACTTTGTTTTCGTCTACAAAGCCGTCTATATACGGTTTATAGATGTCCAGCTTCTGCATAAGTTCAACGGCTTTCTGTTTTCTCTGTTCTTGCGTCGTTTTCATATTTCCACCTCCACAAAGTCCGCAAGCGATATGCGGGTTATAGGATTGAACTCGAAGTAAAGTTCGTTCTCAATTTTCATCAAGTCGTATTCGATTACGCTTATCTTGCCTCTGTTGCTGACAGCTATCGTCGCCGTGTTCTTCTCTAAATTGAGATAAAGCATGTCAAACACGATCCACGCTTCGCCGTCAAAATACTCGTATTCGCTCATCGAACACTTTGCTGAATTTGGTTGATACCTTTGGTTTTCCATCTTTGGAACCTCCATATTTTTTATTTGCCTCTCGGCGCGGAAAACCGGAGCGCAGATTTATAAAGTCCAAACACTTCTCGTCCCATCATTGAGCAAGTGGTGGGCAACGCCCGGCACAAAATTTGCGAAGTGTCATATTGTTACAAATCACGATGTAAATTTTTGCAACTTGCTCAAAAAGAAATCTGTGCTACCATCGCAGAGAGAGAGCAAGGAAAAATATGGTGGTGATTGAAAATTTTTTTTGTTATGGAATTTTCTAAAACAGGCTTGACAATGCGTCTTAAAAATAAAAAAGCAGACGAAGCATAATTGTCTCGCCTGCGGGTATATCGTCTGTGGCTGTATGGCAGAGGTCAATCTGCCAGTTTATACCAGATGTAATATTCAACTTCGTATTCTCGCTGTTCTATTTCGTGTATTTCGTAGAACGTTCCTTTGTATTCGTCCGTTTTGCCTATAACGAGGTGGCAATTTTTGATGCAATCTTCAAATACCCGTATATAGGGCTTGTTTGTTTTGCTTATGCAAGCGATTATCAAATCTTCATCGGTTATATAGCCGATGCCTTTAAGTTGGAAGTCCTCATTTCTTCCTGCTTTTTTGATTGAGTAAACAACTTTTTTTATTTTTTGAAACCTCCATATTTTTTCTTTGCCTCACGGCGCGAAAAAATGGAGCGCAGATTTATAAAGTCCAAACACTGCTCGTCCTATCATTGAGCAAGTGGTGGGCAACGCCCGGCACAAAATTTGCGAAGTGTCATATAACTAAAAATCTTGGAGTAAATTTTTGCAACTTGCTCAAAAAGAAATCTGTGCTACCATCGCAGAGAGAGAGCAAGGGAAAATATGGTGGTGATTGAAAGATTTTTTATTTGGCATAAACCCTATAAAATTTATGGTTTGACATTGTATACTTTTATTATTATAATTTCATTATCAAGGTGAAAAATGATACAGTTGTCGCAA
>CANPWA010000027.1 GCA_947581865.1 uncultured Acetatifactor sp.
GCCGCTGTTCCAGTCGCCGCTGTTCCGGTTGCCGCTGTTCCAGTCGCCGCTGTTCCGGTTGCCGCTGTTCCAGTCGCCGCTGTTCCGGTTGCCGCTGTTCCGGTTGCCGCTGTTCCGGTTGCCGCTGTTCCGGTTGCCGCTGTTCCGGTTGCCGCTGTTCCAGTCGCCGCTGTTGGCGCGTCCTGTGCAGGCCGCGCCAGTATTGATTATCGTAAGCACTTCCTCCCACGGGATTTCCCTCACGATCTCCAGCTTGTTCGTACAGCACTTATTTCCGTCCTCCACGACCTCACCGTAGGCTATGACCTCGGCAACATGGTTCGCCGGATTGAAGGAGTAGTATTCAAAGCAATCATTCGCCACCTTGCAGAAGTGCATTCCCTGATCGCATACCTTCGGTTTCACATCTTCCTCGAACTTGCCGGGGCAAGTGTACTGTTTCTCCCGGCACTTCCAGTCCGGGTTAAAGACCTTATAGCCTTTCACGATCTCGCTCATGCTGATCTCCTTCCTTTCTTCGGCGCTTCCTCTTTCGCCGTGCGCTCGATGTAAACACAATTCGCATCCCGGAATACCGTATAGACCTCGGTGTGCCCGCTCCGCTTGCGGTATTCTCTGATACTTGCCTGCTTCCTTTTCGCCTCCTGCAGCGTGTCGTAGGTGAAGCACATATTCCTCCATTTCCCGACCACGAAGGCGTCAATCGCTATCATTTCATCGGATTTCTGCCCTCTAAAATTCTTCCTGTCCGGGAGATTCACGTCATAGCTGATATTCATATCGTCACCGTCCTTTGTGTATTGAATAAAAATCAGGTTGTCCCTCGTCACCGTGTCGGCGTAGGTCATTCCGTCCGTGCCGGGGATTTCTTCGTCTAAGCTGATTGTCTTGATTTCCCGCTTCTGCCTCTCGTGTTCACCTCCTACCGCTGACCTCATTGCGTAGAAGGCTATGATCTCGAATGTGTATCTGTGTAGCTCCGGCAGTAGGAACCATCTTTTCACTGATCTAAGGTATCGGAATATCACCACGTCGTAATACTCGTCCATCGGAAGCCTTTTCAGCCTCAAATACTTTTCGACCAGATAATGATTCCTGGTGGCAAAATCCTGTTCCTCTGCGGTCAGCGGGGAGTTGTAGATGTCGTTTCTCATGCTCCACCCCCCCCCACAGGTCATTCAGCCTGCTTCTTGGCTTCCAGTTCGGCGGGGTCAAAGATCACGCTCATAACGTCCTCACGGGACAGGTATTTGTTGTTGTCACACATGATTTTCAGGACGCTCAACCTCGCCTCGGCCATCAAAAGCTGTTCTATTCTGCTGTTGTCCATCTGTAAAGTTACTGTTATCATTGATTTTCCTTCCTCCTGATGCTATAATCAGGGTGTGATATTTTGGTTTTGGAAGGGCTGTCCGTTGCGACCGGGCGGCTCTTCTTTCACTTTCGTGGTTTGTTTTAATGAACCTCAAAGGTGATACTTTAATTTTTCTTAACCTCGGGGCAAAAAAATTTACCATCACCATCGCCCTGTGAATCCTCCTGCTTCTTGGCGTAGAACTCTTTGCAGGCTTCCAGCCCGGCGATTGCAAGGCCTGTCAGGTCGAAATCTTCATCCCGAAAAACTGCTCCGATTTTTCGAGCGGCAAGTCCAGTCGTGCCGACCATGTTCTTACATCTCCTTCCTTGAATTTTAGCTTCCCGTGCAGCTTATAGCTCACGGTCTGATCGGAAATCCCAAGGCTGGCGGCGAAACTCTTAATGCTGCCGTACTTGTAAATGATTTCCCGTCTCAACAGGTTAAACATCGTGTACCTCCTTTCTTAAATAAATTTTAATTTCTACATCTCTACTTTAACACAATTTAATTTATTCGTCAACTAGATTCTTTACTTTTTCTAAAGTTTTTTGTATAATGTAAAAAAGGAGGTTTTATATGGTATCAGCAGAAAGATTAAAACAAGCTATGGAGTGGAAGGGTTATTCGCAGAAGGACCTTGCAGAAGAAACTCTTTTATCAGAAGCCACTATTTCTATTTATTGCAATGGCAAAAAACCTCTGTCGTTTCGCTCTGCATGTCTCATAGGAGAGGCCCTTCATGTGAACCACCTCTGGCTTCTTGGCGAAGATGTTTCGCCGAAGGAAGAGCTTGCCACTATCCAAGACCCGGATGCGAGGCGCCTTGTTGACTTCATGCACCTTCACCCGGAATATAAGCCGCTCCTCATGGACTGCCGGATGGTAGACCCGGAGGACATCGAATATGTCAGAACATTCATAGAGAGGATAAAGAGAAGATGATCGGAGTTATCTACGCGAGGTACTCCCACGGGCCGAAGCAGACCGACCAGAGCATAGAGGGTCAGGTCGCTTCCTGCATGGAGTACGCGAAAAGAGAGAATATAGAGGTCGTGGAAGTCTATGCAGACCGCCACGTTTCCGCGAATGACTATCAGAACAGGACAGAGTTTAATCGGATGATGCGCGACGCGGACGCTCACAAGTTCGACTGTATCATACTCTGGAAGGTGGACAGATTCGGGCGGAACCGTGAGGAAATCGCCCTCGGCAAGATGCGCCTGAAAAAAGCAGGGGTGAAGCTGTGCTATGCAGCAGAAAATATCCCTGACACCCCGGAAGGAATCATACTCGAATCGCTCATGGAAGGGCTGGCGGAATACTATGTCGCGGAGCTGAAACAGAAAATCCTCCGCGGGCAGTTGGAATCTGTCAAGAAAGGCCACTACATCGGAGGCCGGCCGCCGTTCGGCTATGACGTCAAGGACAAGAAGCTGGTTCCGAATGAGAGGGAGGCGCAGATCGTCCGCAATATCTTCGACTGGTTCATTTCAGGCATGACGTACAAGGAGATCGCTGATCGGCTGGCGGCGCATGGCGTTTACGGGCGCACCGGGAAACCGTTCTCGAAGAACGCGATCTATGCCATGCTCCGCAATGAGCATTACATCGGCGAGTACAAGTACCACGGCGAAATCCCGGTTCCGAATGAGCCGATAATCACGCTGAAACAATGGTACGACGCTCACGCGCTGGCGGGAACTCCCTGCCGGGCGTCGTCGCCGTACCTCTTGTCTATGAAGTGCTACTGCGGCCACTGTGGGAGGCTTCTGAACGGCTCGAAGGCCTATTCCCACACAGGAGTACCATACTTCTATTATCGCTGTCCTGATTCCTCCTGTGAGCTGCAGGCGGTTCAGAAGGACGAGCTGGAAGCTCTGGTAGTGAATAAGACTGTCGAATACGTTCTCACGGATGAAATGATCGGGAAAATCGCAGACAAGATTATGGACGTGCAGAATGCCTCTCCTGACCCCTCCAGCGGGCTCAAAAAGGAGGCCGAAGATACGCAAAGGCAAATTACCTCAATCGTGAACGCAATCGCCTCTGTGGGCGTCTCACAAGCTCTCACGGCCAAGCTCTGTGAGCTGGAGGAACATCTGGCGGAGGTCAACCTGAATATCGCCAGGGCGAAAATTGCGAGCGTGCGCCTGTCCAGAGAGCAGGTCGTGATGTGGCTGGAATCTTTCAAGGCCGGGGATGTGGATGATCTGAAATTCAGGGAAAAGCTGTGCCGGACGTTCCTTGCGAGGGTCGATGTCTGGAACAATGAAATCCTGCTCACCTATAACCTCTCGGAAAACGCCACAAAAAAAGCACCCTCACCGGGTTCGTGTGAGGGTGCTAACGTGGACATTCGGGGACGCTACGCGAACCTGTGTATCATAGGTTCGTTTTTGCTATTGCGGCTTCCACGAGGTCTATCACAAATCTGTTGACGCTCTTTCCTTCGCGGTCAGCGTACTGCTTCCACCGCTCGAAGCCTCCCTTCGGGACACGGATTTTAATTGTATCGAATTTGTCGATGTATTTCTTCTGGGCCCTTGCCTGCGCTTCACTCCATCCGCGCCAGGTCTTTTTCCCATCAGAGCTTTTCATTTCGTCCATGTCCATCATATTATCACGTCTCTGTGTCCTTGTCAATCGAAATTTTGTCAAGTACAGATTTCAGCGCATGCCGGGCGTTCGGTGTGAGCTGCCTCTGCCACGCCCCGGCGCTCGGAGCCCATCGAAAGCCGTTCGCTTTCAAGACCTCCCGCACGTCCGCCTCCGGCTTATCGTCGAATATGATCTGCAACCTCATTATCTCTGTATTCTCCACCACGCGGAAGCCGTCACCCTGCTGTTCCTTTGTGCCTGCCTCTTTGGCGGCCTTCAAATTCGCAAGCCTCTGTTCCACGCTGTGGATGTTTTGATTGTTATTCGACAACTGCCACGGGAGGAACGGCGTGCTCCCCATTCGCGGGGTATCGGAGTACATCGTCTCCGTAAGCTCCTGCCTCTGGCGCGGTGTCAGGTATGGGCACTCGTCCAGATTCTTGTGCTTCCGCCAGTAGGCGTTGACGTTCCTCATAAGCTCCTGCATGGATTTCAGCTCTTCCAGCTTCTTTTCCAGCCGTTCGATTGCGTCCTCGTCCCCGGATTTTATGATGTCCCTTGCGTACAAGATGTCCTTGATCTTGCCGGGGATTTTCTGGATTTCCTCGTACTCCTTCATGTTCCTGTCCATCGCGGCGACCTGCTTCTCTTTCTTCCGTACCGGGAAATTCCCGGAGCCGGAAATCAGTATCGAAGGGCACATACAGCCTATGCGGCTGTCCGCATTGTAATTGTCCGCCAGCTTCCGGGCGTACCGTTCGGCCAGCGCGTAGGCCTTCCCTGCTGCCTCCGGCCTCCTTTCGGCTACCTTGTCGGCGATGTCGTAAACCTCGTCCACGCTCGCCCGGTACTCCGCCGTCTTATTGCCCTCTGGGTAGTCCCGCATGGACATCATCTCCCACGCCCTCCGGGCTTCGGCCTCGTTGATCTCAAAGTATCTCCTCTCCATCGCTTTCCTCCTCTTCGTCGTCATAGAAATATCCCTGCCACTGGTCGTTCTTTGACGGCAACGCTTCCTCATACGGGATAGGCCTCTCGGTTATCTTGATCGGGTATTTCAGATTCGCGTTCGCATAATCATAGCACGCTATTTCAATTCCGATACCTCGGCAGTCATCATCAGACTTCAATTCCCCGTCCTTGTCCTTGCACAGTTCGGGAAAATTCCACTGCGCCACGAGTGCGTACACGTCCCTGCCGCCGAACACTCCGTACCCCTCGTATGAATCTTCTTTGAGCATACCGCCTCCGAACTCTTTCGGAATCGGGACGTATACCGTGAATGTCCCCCTGCTCGAATAGGTGTTGCTTATACTCTTTCCAGTATCGCTTGTTTCCCAGCTAAAGAATCCCATGTCTTTTCCTCCTTAAATCTGCTCAATTACCGAGTTTGCATCTTCGAGATACCCGATGGATTCATCCATCATTTCGATGTATCCCTCCATTTCTTCGCCCTTCTCTCCGTACTGGATGGATTCGGGGAGATTGTCGTGTGCTTCCTGCTCGTCGTCCTTGACACTGTTCAGAATGTCAATCGCCCTGCTCACAAGATCATAGGCCTCTCCGAGCTGTTTCCTTCTCTGCTTATTCATGCTCTCACCTCCTTTCAGTTGAACATGGAATCGTAATGCTCCCACGTTTCCGATCTATCATGAAGGGGGAGTATACTCACGCCTCCGGCCAGCTCCACGAACCTGCTGTCCGATGACCCTGCGTAACTCCCCCCGGCCATGTAAGATGTCCTGCCTTTCCCCGGCTCCGCAACGGGTTTCAGGTAGAAGTGTTTCTCACCCCAGAGATACCTCGTCACCACTTCGACGGTGTTCTCTGGAAGGTTTTCCTCGTCCAGAACTTCGGGGCCGTCCTCACAGATCACCAGCACGCTGTCGTACCGTTCTGAAATCCCGTGATTGCTGCAGTTCCCCAGCCTCTTGTCCTCATAGATACTCGCTCTGATCGCTCTCATGTTCATGCCTCCTGAATCCTTCTTGTCGGGTCGAACTTCTTTCCATCGTAGAAGCCCCTCGTATATGCGCTACCATTTATCGTGTCCTCGGTTCTCGCCTGGAACGGCTGATGTCCCAGCCTGCCGGACGCTTCTTTCACTTCCTGCGGCATTATCATCACCAGACCCCAGCCATCTTCATTGTCCTTCTGCTGTTGTTTATACATGTCATCCACGCCTACCGCGAATCCGTAGCCGTAGCTATCGCAGATGTTCCTCACGTAGTAGCTATAACTCCCGTACTCTTTCCGGGTTTCCTTGTTATGGGCTCTCACACAGTCCACCGCGTACCGGATGACCGCTTCGCAAATTTCAGCGTCATCTTCAAGTCCGATGATCCCGATGTACTGCATCTGCTTCCCGTACTTGTGATTCCGGTATGAGCTGCAGCAATAGTTCTCCGCTATCGCCGCGCTCAAAGGGATAATCCACGGGTCAAGCCTCTTACTGCAGGTCAGGCCGTCTATGATGAAGTCCTTGACCTTCTGCTTTTCAACGTCCTTGATCTCGGCCTCCGAAAGTTTGTGTTCCGCCATCAGTTCCCGTGCTTTCAGCAGGGCGGCTCTTGCCTCGTGTTCGTTCGGGCTCTGTGCCAGTGCCAATAGCTTCTTGATTTTCTCCTTGTAGTTCTTCTCCATGTCGCCCTCCTTAGTGTGCGTGATACTGGAATCTCCAGTACAATTCGTTTGCCACCTCCTCGGCGGTCTCAAAGTCATTCCTTGAAACCGCCGCCTCGTACTCGGCTATCAATGCTTCCTTCTGCTCCTCTTGGCTCATACCGCCACCTCCCTGAATGCCTTCATGAACTCCTTCCACGTTCTCCTGTCCACTGTCTCCCCGGAGGCCACCGTGGCGTGATACCCGTCGTCGTCCTTCGTCAGTCTCACAACGGCCATCTGCTTTTTCTTCGGGAGATACCCCAACAAAAAGGCGTCAACCACATCTTCCTCCGGCTGTACGGTGGTCTGCTCCGTAAGCTCCTGCTCGTCCAGCTCTCTAAGTCCTTCGAGGAATCTGTCAAAATCCTCATTGACCCTGTGAATCCACTGCCGGGCGGCCTTCATGCAGTCCTTTTTCGTGTGTTCGTAGGCGGCGGTCACAAATCTGTCGATCACATGGATTCTCGCTGCCCATACCAGATTTCCGTTCACCTCCTCCTGCTCAAAGATCATGTCCTTAAATTTCAGCCCGGTGTTCTCGTCGGCTTTCAGGGCTTCCCTCATGGCTGCTGCCGATTCCTTCTGTTCGTCGTGCCATGTGCGGAAGGTCTGCAGGGCTTCTTTCTTCGTCATCGGGCCAAAGTTCTTAACGTACTCATTGAACGTCCTCTCGTCCCAACACTCCACGGCCACATCGCCGCCCTTGCTGTAATTCTTCTTTGCCAGTTCAATAAATTCCTCGTAGCTAAGCCCTTTTGCCATCTTCCTGTCCTCCTTGATTAAATCTAAATCGTACTGGTCAACCTCTTCCTCGGTCAGCTCCCGGTCGTATACAATCACGTCGTAATACTTTCCGGTCGTGTCGTCCTGTCTCTCAATGAATCCCTGTTTGGGCTGGCACCCTAAACTGAAACCCCTCATCCTCATTCCGTATCTATATTCCATTTTCAGGCCTCCTTTCTAAACACTGCCCGGCTCACAGCCTCTTCCTTCGTGGCTCCAAATCCAGCACATCTTTCATATCCGGCTACCGGGATGCACATGTATGTGTCTCTTGAATACTGTTCTCTGCCTTCCCCCTCAATCCTTAGTAGGTCTCTGTCCATAAGGTCTTGAATCGTTCCCACCACTGCCAAAACCTTTGTGCGGTCGTCATTGACAACCTTTCTGATCGTGCTCTCGTCGCCTTTCTTTTTCAGGTATCTCATGTCTTTTCCTTTCTGCCCTCGTTACCTCCGGGGCGGGATTTTACTTTTTATTGCTGTATTAACTCTCCCTCTTTGATGTGTCCGAATCCATAATATTCTGCATCATCGTTCTTCAACTCGTTGATCTTCATCATGTTCACTTGAAATTCGTGGAACTTATCTACGTCCAATGTGAACTCTTCGATAAGATCATTGTTCCTGCTGTTCAATCGGTTCCACATCCTTATAAATGTTGCTCTGTTGTCTACCATCTTTTCTGTTCTCCTTTCCTTGTTTCTATCTCTACTCTACCACCTTTTTGTCTCTGTGTCCAGATACATTTTTAGCATATTTTCCACAAAATTTAAGTGTTCAGAATGATTCGAGGAAGCCAATTTCCACAAAAAATAAGGCGTCCCCGAAGGGACGCCCTACTGTTCCAGATATTCGATTGTTACGCCTGCAGGAGCTTCCCGGCATTGAGCAGGTCGAGCATATAAAGATTCTGCTCCGCGCTGCCGATGTACCCTTCGATTCCGTTCTTCGCCGCGATATCACAACGGTGGCGGTAGGAGGAATCCACACCGATTTTGTTCAGGCTGTCAATCAGCGTGAACTCCGGCGTTGCGTAATACTGCGGCTCAATGACCGACTGCGCGATCTCTCCATAGTAGACGTCAAGGTCTACGTTCCCGCTGATACCCGGCACCTTCCCCGACGATGTGAACTGCCAGCCCATCATCCGGCCGGATTTAACCGCGGGACGGTATTTCTCGTTCGGGACGGTTCCGAAGTCCATAGGATTGTAGCCGTTATAGTAGCGGGCAATCCAAGTCAGATCATCAAAGGCGGACAGGTCAACCTCCCCGGCCTCATAATAGTGCTTGCCCATATAGAGGCCGAAGGAAAATCCGAGGGTTTCCACGGTCTCCTTGAACGCCTTGACGATTCCCGTCAGCTTCGCGGTGGAGAGTGCGAACTGCACGCTGTCCTCCACGTCCATATAAAGGATGGTCTCCTTGCCCCCCTTCACGCCGTAGCCCTTCATCGCAGAGACGGCTCCGAGAGCTTCCTTCTGCGCCTCCGGCTCTGATACGGCGTAGGAGTATTTGTAGAAGTCGAACGGGATTCCTGCGTTCCTGCACCCGTTGATATTGGACGCGAGGTGCGTGTCCGGGTTCCCGGAGTGCCGCGTCGTCCGCATGATAGCGAACTGAACGCCCGCCGCCCCTACCTTCTGCCAGTCTATGTATCCCTGATTATCGGATACGTCGATTCCCAGCCGCATATTATTCGCCCCCTTCATCTTTTGGAAGGTTCGCCGCGTCGGTCAAGCCCTCGCCGATGATGTAAGCCACCACCGACGCCCCGGCCATGATCAGCGCCGTTACCTGCGTAGCCGTGCTTTCAGCTCCGCCCGTGGCGACGATCATCATAGACACGAACGACGCAACCGCCGTCCACAGCTTCCTGCTCGTGAGCTTCCTCTTCCAGTCGATGTTCTTCATTTTGATTCCCTCCTTTAGATTATTCCTGCCATAGCCGCCGTCACGATTGCGCCGACCACGGCTCCAATGATACCTGTCACAACGGCCTCCCAGCGCTTCCCCGGCTTCTCTTCGAGTTCCCGGAGCTGTGCGCTCTGCCGTTCCTGCTCTTTCAGCATGTTCTCCATGTTGACGGCCAGCCGTTCCACGGAGATCGTGAGCTTCTGGATTTCCTTGACCGTCTGTTCCAGAGCCGCTATGCGGTGATTCTGGCGGTCGTTCTCCTTGTCCACAAGCTCCCGGAGCGCGTCATGCTCTCCGCGCGTCACAAATTCATCCATGCCGCCCCTCCTTATTCCAGCTCCGCGCGGATTCTGGCCGCGCTGTTGATCTTATCGACGACACCCAAGCCGTCCGCCTCTTCGACCGTGATGTGCTGCAGGAGCAGAAGAAACAGTTCGTCGATGACCTCCGACTGAATCCTGATTATCTCACCCTGCTTCGTCACGGCCTCTGTCAGCCTACACATCGTAGGCCTCCCCGGTGATCTCCTCATACTCCGCCTCCGTGATACCCTTCGCGGGCTTCGTCTTGTAGAGTTCCACCCTGCCCCTCAACGTGTCCTTCGTGACATAGCCGAGGGTATACTGCCTTTTGAGCGTACTGAACATCTTGCTGTGCATATCAGATACCTCCAATCTCGTCCAACTGCAACTGGATCGCGGTCAACGTCTGCATGACCTCCACCTGCGCAGGGCTTTCCATGATGGAGACGTACTCCGCGTACTCTTCCCGCGTAAGCTGTGCCTCCATGTACTTCCAGTGCGTCCCCTCCGTGTCCTCCACTTCCTCTATGTCCTTCCGCAGATACACGATGTCGGGGCTGGATTCCGTGTCGAGTTCATCCGGTGGCTCCGGCTGGTAGCCTTCCACGCTCCGAAAAACGATTTTCATTCCTTGTATTCCTCCTTTTTGCGTCTTTGCTGACAATCTTTTTGAGCTGTTTCACGTTCACGAGCGGCTTTATCCGGTCAAGGTACATCTGATAGGTGTCGGAGTGCTTTCGGCCTCCCAGGCGTGATAAAAAGCTCGCCGCCTGCTTTGCTCCGATAGCCTCCTTCGCCTCTCTTTTCTCCCCGATCAGTGCCGCCTGCCGCGTGAGGTTCAGCATGACGGATTTCCGCATGATGACCCGGTCTCGGTAGAACTGATAGCCCAAGAAATCAAGCTCCCTGCCCTTCCCGTTTCCATCATCGAACAGAAATACCTGCCAATCGCCCTTCAAATTCAGTTTCAGTTCCGAACGGAGCCAGCTCTGGACGCGAAACAGCGCCCGGTGGAGCTTTTTCTTGTTCGGGCCGAAAAATACCATGTCGTCCATGTTGCGGATGAAGTATCTCACCCCGTCCTGCTCCTTGATCAGATGGTCAAGCGGTGTGAGAAGGAAGTTCGCAAACCACGGCGAGGTGTAAAATCCAAGCGGCAGACCCTTCGGGCTGGAATCTATGATCTTGAACAGCAGGCGCAGGAGCTTTTCATCACGGAAAAGCCGTGTCAACCTCGCTTTCAGGATTTCCTTGTCCACTGATTCATAGAAATGCCGGATGTCGCACTTCCCGCAGTATTTTGTGTTCTTCTTGTCTCGAAGCCACTTTTCAACCTGATACCTTCCGAACGTGTTCCCACGCTCCGGGATTGAGCCGATGGAGTATTCGTACATCGGCCTCATAAAAATAGGCGCAAGCACCTGAATGATGGCATGGTGGATAATCTGGTCGCAGTAGTAACTCGGTTTCAGGATCACCCGCTCCTTATGTCTTGACCCTTCCGTGATGGTGCATGAATCTTTGTGCCTCGGCTCATACGTTTCCGATAAAAGCATCTGCTGAATCCGCAGGGCGTACTTATCCGGGTTCGCCAGCACCCGCGCAACGTCCCTTCTGGTTCTCTTATGCTCTGCCGCCCTTGTGACGGCCAGCTTTATATTGTCGATATCGACTATCTTTTCATACAGATGCGAATAGGTCTTCATTTCTTATCACCCTCTAGGATTTTCGTCGCCTACTAACCCCAGCCTTCGTCGGGTTAATTTCCAGTGGATAGCGGTATTTCAACCGCCTGTGCTGTACGATAAGGATGCGCGCTTTGCTGATAAACCAAAGCTGATAAGAGAGCGACGGCGAGATGTTCCAGTTCGCATTCGACAGCGGGTTGTTCACGTTCACTGCAAGCCCACAATGGAAACCATTGTTGCAGTTGCCGCCGAAGATCAAGAAACACGAGGCCGTCCATGCGCATCAAAACCGCTGTGGCGCTTCGTATTGTTTGACGCAAAAAGTTTTAATTCAATGCCCCCTCAGGAGGCGGGGGTTGCACCCCCGCATCCCCCGCAAGAAAAGGCTATTTGTAAGAAAGCGACGGCGAGACGGCCCAGTCCGCACCCGACAGCGGGTAGGCCACGTGCACCGCAAGCCCACACAGGAAACCATCGGAGCAGCCGCCGCCGAAGAGCAAGAAACACGAGGCCGCGAACCAGCACCCGTCAGGGATATAGGTGGTCTCGCTTCCGCTTACCTCGGACGGTATCCGCCCGTTCCGGTCGTACTTTGTCTTTGAGATATAGCCCCCGGATGTCCCGGTAGGTTTTACCTCTGTGTTGGTGTACCCTGCTCCTACCCCGGTGTCGTCATACGGCGGGGACAGCTTCACACAGATCTGTGTCTGCGCGTTCGTCACCATGCCGGCCTTTCGCTTCCACGTATGGGCGTAGAAGTTTTCGATATAAAAGACCTTCACATAGTCCCGCGCGACACTCTTCCCGTAGAACATCCCCTTGTCGGACGCTCCGCCAGTCGCCAGATAATTAGGCGCGTTCTGCGAGCCGCCCGTATAATATCCGTACCCGAACACCTTCTGCACGTCGGTACTCTGCCCGATCAGGAATAGTAGGTCGCCGATCAGGCTGCTGTCGCTCCAGTCGTCCAGATACCAGTTATTGCCGTTCTCTTTCGCCTGCGTGATCTCCGCCGCTCCAGCCATAGATTTAGCGATTGTCTGGCCTTTCAGGGAGCGAATCTTGCTACTGATGGAAGAGCAGTCGAACGCATTCACGAATATCTCGTCCTTTTCCTGCCCGTCCCAGCCGATGTGAGCGTCGCACTCGTAGCCTTCTTCGATCTTCATATCGCAGACGCGGAAGTGCTGTACTCCGTCCTCACCTGTCCACCGCTTACAGTACATCTTTTTGATTCCGACCATCGCATTCCCGTCGTAGGAGGTGTCGGAAATCTCGGAATCTCCGCCGCCCTTTTTCTTCGACTGGTCTGTATGGTCGAGCTCATAGTCCACAGTCCCGTTTGATTTCAGCATGACAGGCCGGAACATATCGAACAGCGGTGAGTTCAGCCAGCCTCCATAATTCGGAACCCCGCTCGTGAGGTTCATCTGGAACGGCGTGAACTTCGCATTGTCCACGTCCGAGGGGTACTTGATAGCCGTCCCCTGCGTAGTCGCTGAATTGGTGGGCGTATAGTCGTAGCCGTAGAGGAAGTTGTATTTCTTCGCTGTCACGCTCGCCCGGTTCAGGTTGTTCCGGTTATACACTCCCTGTCGGCTGTACGGGAAGGCCGCGTAGTAGTAGGTCTTGCCGACAGTCACATTGTTGTCCGTCATGGTTCCGTCCTGCTTCACGTCCGCGAACTTCTCCCCGTCGAACTCTGTCTCCGGGAACGCGGTATCGGACTTCCTGATGACAGCTCCGGCAACAGAACACAACGTCTGCCCGTCAATTACCGTGTCCTTCGGCAATGAATAATTCAGGATCACCGAAGCCTTTTCACTCGCCTTCTCATACTTCGGGCGAGCTGTGAATACCAGCATATTGCTCGGCTGGATTCCTCCAAATAAGTGCCTGTTCTTCCCGAACAGTAAATCCTCTTCTGCCATGTTTACCTCCTTATTTTTTCGGCGTCTTTGTGATGACCGATGTTATGGTCAGGCCGTCCTCGCTGAACGTCTTGACCTGTTTCGCTATCTCTGTACTCCCTGAATCTTTCAGGACGGATGTTTTCTGCAGGCCGTCCTCCGTGAACGTGGAGTGAAGGTTCATGCCGGCCTCCGATGTGGCGTCAATCGTCAGGCCGTCCTCGGAGATCGTCTTTGTCCCGTCCGCAAAGCCCGCGGCAAATATCCGCTGCAGCTCTTCATCCGTGATCTGGTTATACAGTTTCACGGCGGCGTCCTCGGAAATCTGCCCCTGCATGGCCTGATACCACGCAAGCACCTGATCTTTCGTATCGCTCTCCCACTGGTTGAAGTCGTTTTCGTGTTCTTCCGTCCACTCGTCCACGTCCGCGATCTTGCTTGCCTTGTACTCCTTTACCCACTGGTCGAACTGTGCGGAGAACTGCGAGAAGTCCATTTCCTTCACCGTCGCCGCCACATATCCGCACAGTGCCGAATCTGGCCGTGTGTCCGTGATGTCCGCCTGTGTGATCTCGGTTACGCCAGCTCTCACTGAAATTTGCGCCAGCACAAGTTGATAAATCTCGTTCTCTCTGACCGGGGCGGTGGGTTGTGGGGAATCCGTCGCGCTCCCGGTGATGACCTTCAAGAAGAAATCCCTGTCCGCGTCGTTCCGCTCTGCGACAATGGTATCAATCCGGTCATACCGGGAGTTTGCCGTCGTGATGTCAAGCGGCGTCTGCTGCCTCCAGAACATCACTTTCCCGTCGATATTGCAGTAGCCAGGGTTGACCGTGACTTTCATTCCCTCCCCGGCCTCGACCTGCAGCTCACCGATGAATACGCCAGTCGTGAAGAACTTCCGCAGCCAGTCCGAAAAGCTGTCCGCGTCATACACCCGGTCGTGATTCTCCGAGTTATAAAACATTGCGTGATTCATATTTTCTGCCATCTCTAATCCTCCCAATCTATGGACGTCGGCAACGGGTTTCCCAGCGTCGGAGTGACGACAAGCGACCCGTATTCGTAGGTCTCCTGAAGCTCCGTCATCCGTAGGCTCTTCTGCATCTTCCAGCTTGCCTTTTTGACCGTCACGATGTCCCCGAGGTCATAATTCTTCCGGTATACAAAATTCCCCTGCGCATTCGTGTCGCACTCGAACGTCTCCGAAAACCTGTTGGCGTTCAAGGTGTTCTGCCCCTCCTGCCGGAGCGCGGCCATGAACTCATCATCGCTTATATCGGTAGCGCTCACCCCGGAAGCGTCCACAAATATCTCGCTCCGTTCGAGGCCTTCGCTCTCCGTGTCCCCGACCTCGACCGTTACCTCTTCCCCTTTCGCATTCTCGCCGACGACATATGCCACGTTGGCGTAGCTCTGGTCGTTTGCCTTGTACGTGGCCTTATTGATGTTGTCGTAGTTCTCGGAGAATGTAACGCGGTTGTTTTCCGTCTGCTCAATGCTCCTGTCAACTCCTTTGTACGTCTCGAAGATGATTTTCTTCCTATTAAAATCAGGCCGGAATCTGTATCCGATGTTCCCGGCCTTTGCCAGCTTCACCATGAAGGACAGGAGATTCTTGTTCGTTACCTGCCCGGTCACTGTCTCCGGGAAGCTGTTCAGCTCTCCCAGCTCCAGAAGCGGAATCGGTGTCGCGCCCGTAATGAGCGTCCGCATAGCGTTCTCTATCGTGTCATTGATATTTACCGTCCCGCGAATCAGCCGCCGCCCCATGTAGGCAGAGAGGAACCGCCCCTTTGCGGTGATCTCGTTCTTCTCCCTGCTTTCCTCGTAGTTGACGTCCTCGATCACCCCGGCCTCGTTCTGCCCGTACATGGTCACAAGGTTTCCGATCGTGAGCATATTCATGTTGAAATCTGTGATCGGAGCGTGCAGCTCAAACTCTCCCGGCTCAAAATACTTCCGAAGCCAAATGAGGGATGTCTGATTTTCGATTATGCCCTTTAGGTCTAAGACCTTATCGTATATCCTGATCTCCACCCCTACACCCCCAAATACTTGTAGCGGAACATCACCGACACACTCATATACCCGGCTCCGCTGTCGGCGTCATAGCCTATCGTATTGTCGCCGCGCATGAGCTGGATAAATTCGCTGTCCTCGTCTAAATACTCGTTGATCTCCCGCGTCTCCCCGGCGTGAGTATAATAGACGTGTTTATCGTTCGTCCCGGTCGTTATCCTTACTTCGTCCCCTGCCTCCATGTTCAGTGGGTGTGCTACCGTCCCCACCTTGATCATCTGCTGTGTCTCAACGCAGGTTATCGACGGATTGCTCACATACCCGGACGCCGTGATGATGATGGTCATCCCGATATTGTCCGCCGCCGTGTCGTTGGTGATCGTTTTCAGCTTTTCCTCCGACTTCTCGCCAAAGGTCTCGCCTTCTGATGGAAACTCATGCCGGAACTCCCACAGAGCCGACCATCCGGCCACGACCACCCGCGTATCCTCGCTTGCCTGAAAGTACGGGTCAGGGCACAAGAGGGAAACTGTCGCGGTTCGCGGCGTCCCCATCGTGGAAATCTCCACACTCTCGACGTAATACTCAATCGTCTTTGTCTCCCCGTCCTCCGTGTAAGAGAACGTCCCGGGGGACTTCGGCTTGAACACGTCATACAAAATCTGCCGATTGTATTTATGGTCTTTCCTCCCCTGCATCGTCAGGACGATATTTCGGAGCTTTAGGGTGGTTCCCTGATACGTCGCCCCGTCCGTCATCGTGTTGTCCGAGGTGTAGACGTTCCCCTCGCTCAAATAGATTCCTTCGACGTCAAGCAGTAGCCAGGGGGCATAGGTATGGCCGAACCGTATGGAAAGCCCGTCCGTATTCGTGCATTCTATGATCCTTGCCATTACCCTTTCCCCCTTAACGACAGCACCATTTGTCTGTTCGCGTTCTTCAACTGCCGTGCCGCCTCTGATGCGCTTACTTCCTTCGGTGAATAGATGTTGACGTTCTGGACAAGCTCTCTCGGCCCGACCGCATTGCGAATCATCTGCATCATGCGTTCCGTGCCGACGACCATTTCAGAGCCGCCCTCGCCTCCGCCTAAGTACCTGCCGCCCATCGCTCCGAAGATGGTAGCCCCGTTGAGGATGTATGCGTCATCGTAGGCTTTCCGATACCAGCTCACGCTCACAGAAGGAACGGAACCGGATTCCGGATTGAACTCCCCGCTAAGCGAGAAGTGCGGCAACACGATGTTCTGATTGAATCGGAACTGCGTGTTCGCGAACATCTGCTGAATCCTGTTGAGAGAGGCCTGAATGGTATTCTCGACAGTATACATCTGCGTCCGCGCGATAGTGCTTAACCTGTCTATGTTCGTCACCCATGCTGTATTGATAGCGAGCAGTCCCGCCGTCGTGGAGATCAGCATGGAGTTCATCGCTGCCTCCGTCATTGTCATAGCCGCCGCAGAGGCTTTCGGCGTCTCCTGCGTAAATATCCCGGAGAACCACTCCGCCGCGTCGCCGAGCTTGTCCTTGAATCCGTCGAGCGCCGCATTGACGACGTTCACGCTGGACACCATATCGGACAGCGCGTCGCCCGCCGTCACCGCATTGTCCCGGATTGATTCAACCGGAGCGCTCACAGCCAGCAGAGCCACTCCAAGAGCCGCCGCCGCGACCGTAGAGGTGCCGAGCGTCACGGACAGTCCCAAGAGTGCGACATCCGTTGCCCCGATTGTCAGCGCCGCTCCCGCAAACGGGAGAAGCATAGCCGTCATAGCCGCCGCAGCCGCCAGCGCGCCAGCGGACAGCACTACCATCGAACCGCCGATCTGCACGATTGCGACAGCCGCCGACGTGCCGTAGGTGGCAATCGTCGGAAGCTGTGTAGCCAGCAGGGCAAGCCCTCCGGTCGCCGCCAGAATCCCGACGCCCACAAGAGCCACGCCTGCGCCGAAAGCGATAAGGCCAGCAGAGCCAGCCGCCAGCGCGGGAGCAAGTGCCGCCGCTCCTGCGGCCATAGCGGCAATCGCCGCCACGAGGCCGACCATAGCAACCGCCGCCCCCGGCCCCGCGTCTGCTATCTGGATGGCCGCTTGTGCCAGAAGGGCAAGGCCAGCGGACGCGAGAAGGATTCCAGCACCAGCCGCCACGAGACCGAGCGCATTCTGCGACAGAGAGCCGACCGCCCCTCCCGCAGAACTCACAGGAGCCGCCGCGCTGCTTGCCGCGCTTCCGAGGCTGGACACGGAGTTTACGGCGTTCCCCGCCCCCTGCGCCAGCCCGCCGAGCTTTGAGCCGATTCCGGCGAACGTCGTCAGCAGTCCCGACCCCGCAGATACCAAAGACCCTGCCAGGCTCACGCCCTTTCCGGCAATCGTGAGTACCGGGCCCGCCGCCGCGGCCAGCATGGCGCATTTGACGACCATCTGCTGTTGAGATTCGTCGAGGCCGTCCCACCATCCTTTCAGCTTACTCACCGCGTCGCTTACCATTTCGAGGGCAGGCTGCAGCATTTCAAGAAGCGTCGTCCCGATCTCAATTCCCGTATTTTTGAGCTGGTTCAACGTGATCTGTGTTTGGAAGCTCGTGGTATCCAGCTTGTCGAAAGCGGTCTGCGTGGAGCCTGCCGCCGCTCCCATCTGGTCGATGACATCATTCAACTTCGCGCCGTTGTCCCACAGGACGTTCGCGGCCTTCCCGGCTTCTGCGGAGCTGAACATATTCTGGATTGTCGTACCGCTCTCCGCCGCCTGCTCGTCGAGGATAGAAAGCACATCGGTCAAATCCCAGCCCATTTCCATAGCTTCCGCCATAGTCAGGCCGCCCTCTTTGATATGCTCCGTCCCAGCCGCGAAAGCGTCTGCCGCTGTCGTACCCTGCTTCCCGAGTTCGTTCAGCATGGAGTTGAGGTAGGTCGTGGTCTCCGCCGTGGCGATACCGTTTGCAGTCATGACCGCATAGGCTCCGGCCAGCGTTTCGAGCTGTACGCCGTTCGATTTCGCGGTGGGGATAACTTTACCCATTGCAGAGGCCAACTCGCCGACCGTCGTTTTGCCTAAGTTCTGTGTCTGGATAAGGACATCGGAAACCCGCGTGACATCGCTCGCCTCCATACCGTAGGCGTTCATCGTCGTTGTGAGGATGTCAAGCGCCGACGCCGAATCAGTAAAGCCTGCCTTTGCAAGCATTGTCGCGTTCTTCACGAAGCTTACCGCGTCCCCGGTCTTCTGGCCTGCAGAGATCGCGTTGTAGACGTTGTCCGCAATCTCCGAAGCGCTGATTCCAGTCTGGTCGGACAGCTCCATGATGGCCGACTGCATATCGCCAAGAGAAACCTCCGTGTCGTCGGCAATGGTAGATACCTTCGCCATCGCGTCCTCAAAATCGACCGCAGACGCGACCGCAACCCCGCCGACCGCAGTTATCGGAGCGGTGACGCCCTTCGTCAGCCCGCTCCCAACCTTCGACATATTATCGCCGACTTTGGAGATTTCCTCACCGACTTTCTTCATCTTGTCGGCGGCCACTTTCGCCTGCTGCTCCGCGACCGAACCGAAGTCCTTGTACTCCTTTTTCAGACTGGAGAGCTGGTTCTCCGTGTCGATGATCTCCCGCGTGAGGGCTTCCTGCTGCCTGATCGTTTCCTCGGTCTGCGGCCCGTTTTTGAGCTGTTCCAGCGCTTGTTTCTCGGTTTTGAGCTTTTCGCTGGTGTCGCTCACCGCCTCGGCGAGTAGCTTCTGCTTCTGCTGTAAAAGCTCCACATTGCCGGGATTCACTTTCAGGAGCCTATCGACATCCTTTAAGGCAGACTGTGTTTGCTGTAAATGACTGTTGACGCCCTTTAGGGCAGACTGCAGCTTTGTGGTATTGCCCTCGATTTCGATTGTAATTCCCTGAATCCTGTTCCTCGCCATAATTAAAACCTGTCCATATCCTCTTGTGAGGCCATGTTGTTATAGTCCGCCGTATCGTTCACCGATTCGATCAGCATATCAATGATCATGCCCTCGTCCAAATTTTCCATGTCATTAACCGACAGCCCCATTTGCACCGCCCGGAGGAGATAAACGGCGGTGTTCATCTCCCGGTCGGTGGGGCGTATCATTTTTTTCCTTCGCTCGCTGCCGTCTGGTTCACGAGATAGATTTCCATGATAGGCCCGTTTGCGCTCCAAAGGGTATCGCCCTCGAACTGCTCCAGCCATTCCATGTAGCCATCCTCGGAAAGCGTGTTCATGTCCTTCTTTTCCGCCGCAGAGTTCATGATGTAGCCCAGCTTTCCGGGTAGCTCGAAGTCCACCTTGTCCGGCTCAACATTCAGGCGGGAGAACTTCGTTACTCCCGCTATGAGGTCGGTGTGAAACACCTGCCGATAGCGAACGGCTGTTGCGCCGTTCGCCAGCATTGGAAAACTTTTCTCCCCATCAGTAGTAAGCAATTTAATTTCCCTGAACATATCGCGCCCTCCTTATACTGCTTCCGAGGCCTGCTCCGGCAGATATACATTGCTGAACCACTCGGCATAGGGCTGGTTCCCCACATCGGCTGTGGCCTTCGTGATGTTCTTTTTCATGCTCTCGTTGTAGATCGGGGACGCGGTCACACTCACGGTTTCAGTCTGAACCTCGACAGATTCAGATTTCGTAGTGGAGCCCACGGACGGGCGCGCGGCCACGCAGTTATACATCACGTGCCGCCTTGCGTTCTGGTCGCCCTGAAACTCGAACAGCAGCGCAAAATGCTTCTGTACGGGCTCGGTCTCCTCCACCAGCACCCCGTTCTTGTCCTTGATCTCTCCGAGGACATCCGTTCGGAAGCTGTCGGACACAAGCGCCATTTCAAGGTCGCCCTGATAGCCGTTGTTCGCGGTGGTCGTGAAGTAGATACCGTCATCCGCGAAGAAATTTGAGGAATCGCCCTGTGCCTCCATGCTCAACGATACAGCCCCCGGCCACTTGACGGGCGCTTCGTAGGAGGCGGTATTGTCTTCCTCGTTGATCGTCGCCAGCGCGTAGTAGACATTTTTCAGTCCATACTTGACTTTGTTCTTAGCCATCTTCTAAATCCTCTCTTTCTGTGATCTGAAAACTGTAAACAATCTGATACATCTTCTCGTCGTCAATCCATTCACGCTCCTGCTCCCAGGCGATTTCCTGCTCCATCAGAACCTTTTCCACCTTCGCCTCTATGGACGGTGAATAGCTGTCTGTATAAAGCTCGATACCGACGCTGTGAATCTTCGAGTAAACGGTATTGTCCGCGAAAAAATTACTGCTCTCATAAATGAGATAAGTTATAAACGGCGGGTCGGGAGGCTTGTATACCTTGCTTTGCGTGGGAAAAGCGTTGAAGGCATACGGGAGCCCGACCTTTCCGAGTATTTCATCCATCCTCTCGCCAACTGTCATCTTCCCAATGCCTCCTCAATCTTTTTCCTGAACAGGTTTATTGCCCGCTGCTCTGCCGCCGCGATGTGTGGCCTTGCGCCAGCCCTGCCCGTTGTCCTGCCGCCCCGCCTGAGTGCATGGCCGTATTCCAGAAGGTGGGTGAGGGAAGCGCCTTTCCCGGCGTGTACCGTCCGGCCATAAGCCCCCTTCCCCCTACTCGTGATCTTCGACGTCCAGCCCTTCGCATAGGTTCCCTTTTTCCGGGACTTGCCTTTCGGGCTGGAAGATTTCAGGTCCTTCACGGTCTCCTTTGCGGTTTCGTCAATCGCCTTTTCGATTTCCTCCTGCGCAAGCTGTTCATACGCATTCAGTTCACGCATGACAGCCGTTGCAAAATCGCCGATCTTAACTCCGCTCATGATCTCCCACCTTCTGTTCCAGATACAGCTCCGTCACTTCGCCGTCCTCATAGGTTCGGTATATCCCGTACCGGGAACCTTTCACCTCTGCGACCAGCTCTCCCCGGTATTCCTGCGTCCTGACTTTGACCTGAAAACTTGGATTTACGCCCTGCCTCCCGGCCTCTCCCCATTCCGCGCGGGTGATAGGGGACTTGCGCCCCCATATCGTCCGGGTGGTTTCTTCGGGCACCCACTGCCCGAATTTATCCTTTTCATACGTCTGCCCGATAAGGGTTATCTTGATCGTGTTATCCATCAGTCCGTCCCTTCTCGTGCATCACGCGGTTGTTGAGGGCATAGCGGAGCATTCGCGGCATCTGCATACCGGGTTCCTGCCTCTGCTGGTAGAGATACCCGGTATACATACGGCGGAGCCCTTCGTCGTCGTCACTGTCCGACAGCGTTATGCCCTCGCGCCTGATATTCGCCTCGGCCTCCTTCAGCAGCTGTTTCAGAAGGCCGTTCATGTCATCCTCTGTGATAAGCTGGTCGAGTTTAATCAGGTCTATCCTCTCCTGCTCCGTCATACTCACGCCTCCCGCTTGAACGTCGCCTTCTTGAATTTCAGGGTAGCGACCACTTCATTGTCAACACTGACTTTCACGGTCGTGTCCTTGTCCTTTATCTTTGCGACGAGCATACTGTCATCCGGGAACGTCTGCTTTTTCACCGTCCCATTTACTTCTGTTTCAATTTCTTTCCCCGTCTTGCCGATCTACAGCGGCATATAGTATCCTTTGCTTCCCTTCTCGTACCCGTCATAGCTGGAATTGTATTTCAGCGTCCCGAGTACGGTTCCAGATTCAAGAATCTTTGTGTCGTCGGAGATCAGATCAGAGGTACGCTTGCCCAATAGCTCCTGACCTTTGGGCGGTACTTCTAAGCGGTCAGGAGCCATTACCCCATATTTGCAGTGTCCTCCGCAAATTCAGTCTGCGGTTTCAGCTCTTCCGCCTCGAAGGTGGCACCGTTGATTCCGATAGCAACGAACGCTTCCTTTTTCAGCACCTTGCCGTCATATCTGGCCGTTCCCTTGATCACCGTCTCGTCCTCGATGAACTTCACCTCTTTAGACTGCGCGATAGCCGCACCCTTGCGCTCGCCGAGCAGATACATACTCGCATAGCCGCCGATGATGATGTTGTCCTTGATGAAATCAAGGGTGATGATCTCGCCGCCGATCACAGGCATAACATTGTTCACGTCGGCCACGATAGCACCGCTGGCGTTGAATGTCAGTGCCTCCGCTTTTACGGCGGTCAGAGTGGTCTCGTTCATCAGCCAGATCTTCCGGTTGTTCGGCGCGTAGTTCGCTTTCGCCTTGCCGGACGCGATCAGGAAGTCCTTAAAGAACTTCGCTCCGGTGGACGCGGCGGGGATGGTGACCTTGTTGCCTTCGTCCAGATTCTTCACGATGCCCTCCGGCTTCTTTTCGCCGTCGCCGAATACGATTGCCTTATCCAGCGCATAGCCGATAGCCTGGCCGATGGCGTCAACGATGTTGCCGAGCAGGTCTACATCGTTATCCTCCAGAATCCAGTTCGACACAGGGATAAATCCGGCCACCTTGTAGCCGTCAATATCAATCTGCGTAAAGGACAGCGCAAGCTCGTTGATCTTGCCGCCCTGCTCCGTCCACACAGCTTCCGGGATAGTCCCCAGCACGGGAACGCGCGCCTTGCCGCCGATCTGTTTCAGGTTCACGACGGAGCGCAGCTTGGAATAGCGGTTGATGGTATCTTTGAGCAGAGGAAGCACTTCCTCCGGGATGATGACCTCGGTTCCGGTCACGGCGCGGATGTTCCGCACGTCTGCAATGAACTTCCGCACGTTCTCAATCTCGCAGAAGGCTTTTCTCTCCGCGTAGCTCATTTCTGCATATCTCTTCATGATATTTACTCCTTTCTTTCTGCCCGCAGGCGTGGTGTTATCGGGGTCGGGCGGCGTGGCTCCGTCAGGATCATCCGCAGGCTGTTCGTCCTCCTCGGCGTCGAGGATTTCCTGCAGCTTGTCGATAGCCTCCTGAATCTTCGTCTTTTCCTCGTCGTTCGCCCTCTTCTCTTCATTGAGAGCGTCTACTTCGCTCTCAACGGCGGTGCGCTCCTCGTCGGTCGCATCGTCGCCCAGCTCATTGATAGCTTTTTCCAGCTCCTTCTCGCGCTTACTGAAATCAGCGTCCTTCGCCCTGCAGGCGTCCAGGCGTTTCTTTTCGGCGTCGATTTTCTTTCTGGTTAAAAGTGCTCTCAGTGCCATTACTCCTTACCTCCATTCAGTTTTTTAAGTGTCCTCTGCCTCCATGCCTCGCTGCTCCGCTTCCTGAAATCCTCCGCGTCCTTTTTCCTTGCGGAAATCGCGGTCTCCTCATAGGCGGGGAACGTGCACGGGCTCACCTCATACAGCTTCACGGCCTTGATCGTCCAGTGAAGGTCCTTGCCGTTATCCTTGTCGTCTACGGTCTGTTCAAGGATATCGAAGCCGAAAGAACACTGGCTGACATCGCCCCGCTTGACCCGGGCGTAAAGGTTCATCGCATCGCTGTCGTTCGGATTGATTTTGATGCGGCCCCATAGCCCGTGGTCGTCTGTGCGGAGTTCAAGCGTCTTTGCCGTCGTCCTTCCAAGCACAAGGGTATCATTGTGATTGATCAATGCCCGTATATCATCGTCGAGGGCGTCTTTGAACGCGCCCTTGTCGATGCTCTCCGACAAGTGGGTGCCGAACCAATCAGTCCCCATGTCGTAAATGCTGTCGAATACTGCAAAATAGCCTTCAATGAAAGGCTCGCTTTCGCCGCCGTCCGCCCGGAGCGTCGCGGCGATGTTCCTTACCTGATAATTCATTCTGTACCTCCATTCTGCACGAGCTTTTTCTGGTCGCCGATTGTCCCAAGCGGGATATAGTTTTCGAGGATCACCAGCTCGTCAAGCCCTTCCTTCGGCGTCATGCCAATAACATCCCGAACCTCATTCCCGGTCACTATTCCCCTCACATAGAGATCGGTGTATACCTGTTCAAGCACCTGCAGATCGTAGTTGTAAAGCGACCGGATGTTGAACTTGAAATACCAGTTCGGCGAGATCAGCAGTTTCTTCGTGAGCTCCTGCTGAATCATGTTCGCCAGGCACATCACCGTCGTATTGATGAAGTTGTTCCACTCGTCCTTATTGTAGGCTCCGACGCCCAGCACGAAGGCTGGCACGCCGAGGATACTCGCCACCGTCTCCTTGTCCATCTTCACGCTGTCGGAGATTGCAAGGTCACTCAAAGAGAGCGGCTTTACCTGCTCAACCGAAAACTGCTCCGCAGGAATGAGCCACGGTTCCCCTGCGTTGCTGTTCTCGACATAGGATTCCAAGAGCTTTTTCCTCCCTGCCGGAGAGGAAAACTCTTCCGTCAAGGCGTCCACCTTCACGATCAGCGAGGGCTTCCACTTCGACGACATGAACGCTTTCTTCGTCGTTGCCGCCTGATTCAGCGTTTTTGCCACCTCTCCAAGTGCCACTGTCTGGCCTCTGCCCCTCCACGGCCTGTTCGGGTCGGGGTTTATGAGGAAATGCAGCACATCCTCACTGTCGTACAGCTTGTCATCAATCTGCACGGAGTACCCGAACCCCTGCTCATGCTCGCTAAAAATCACCCGTGCGGGCGGTATCTTTACGAGGTCTCCGAGGTAGCCGTCCCGCGTGAATGGGAACACGACGCAGTTGCCTTTCAGAAGGACCGTCTGCACGATGTCAGTCATCCAGACCTGCCGGGTCTGGTAGTGGTTCGGGGACACGTCAACGTGCTTCGACAGCTCATTCTTTATCCTGAAATCGCCGCCCTTGTCGCTGTTGCTCATGAGGTATATCGTCATTGAGCCGATCAGCGACGCTATCCGGTTCACCCCGGCGATGATCTCCGGGCAATGGTCGAGTGTGGTATATCCCGGCATTGTGATCTCGTCGTCCGATTTCAGCCAGAAGGCCAGCGCCCCCTCTCCTGTGAGCTGTGGGTTCAGCTCGCTTCGCTTTTTCCGAAATAATCTCATTCTCCCCACCAATTCCTTGCTTTCTGAATCTTCTCCATGTCCTGTTGCTTCCGAACGCAGGCAAAAACAGAGGCGTCGAATACGTCTATGCGATAATTCGCCGCCTGCCCTCCGACCTTCTCATACTTGATCATGTCGTCTGTCTTTTCGATTGCGCTCACGTTCTGGACGCAGTATTCAAACGGCTCCGCGTGACAGTAGTACAGCTCGCCGTTCTTTGCCTTCGTCTCTATGTGCCGGAAGCCGTCAGATTTCAGGTAGTAATACTGCGGCTGGTCTATGATATTGAACCCTGCTCCTTTCATGCCGAGCCAATATTCCTTCGCAAACTTCCGGTCGTGGCCGACCTGCTTAATCTTGAATCCAGCGCTCCGCATCTTGACGTACCAATTCACGATCTCTGCCGGGTTTGTCGTGGCCGCATTGCTCATATCGAGCCAGCCGTCATCCTTCCATCCGAACAGCGGAATATTGTCTTCATCCGCTTTCCGTGCCGCCTCCGTGATCGGGAACCAGCAGTGCGGTATGATGATGTCAACGTCAACGGTCTTTCCGTCCTGCCGCTTGTAATTGTAGAGCGTCCCGTACAGCGCCCCCGCCGTGAGGTCATGCAGCTTCGATAGGTCGGAGCCGCCGTACCATGTGACCGGGAGCTTCGCCAGCTCCTCGATCGTCCAGTCGTACTGTCTGTCCGAGTGCCGGAACTCCTCGATATTGAAGTAGGCCTTGATCGCGGTCGTGTAGATGTTCATTGACCGTGAGAGGAAGTCCTTCCGCTGTATCGGGTCGTTCTGCGCCTGCCTGGCGTCGTTCATCATGTCCTCCGGGCGGATAGTGATTCCGTAGGAGGGATTCGCCTTCTGGTGCTGAACCGGGTCGAGGTAGTCCACGTCCCCCTTGTCGTCCTGCTCCGCTCTGGATATGAACACGAATAGAGTGTCGTCCTTGACGGTTCCGTTTACGACTTTGAGGGCATACTGTAATCTGTGATAGCAGAACGAGTTCTCGTTGTCACCCGCCGTCGTAATGCCGATCATCAGCTTGTTGGTGTAGGTCTTCATCGCTTCCTTGAAGCGGTTGTACTGCGACGCCTTTTTCATTGCCTGGATTTCATCGGCAATACAGCAGTTGCAGTTGAAAGAATCCTGTGCCTCCGGGTTTGCCGCGAGTGCTTCTATCCTGATCTTCCCTGTCTCGTCCCCGTCCGAATTGTGGAACGTGGTTTCGAGTGAGTGTTCCACGAAGGAATCCAGTATCTTAAAGCTGTCCGCGTCGCCCATCTGCTTAATGTTCGCCAGAATGAAGTTGAAGGACTGCAACGCCTGTTTCATCGCCGCCGCGACAATATAGACATTCGAGCCCGATTCCCTCTGCAGGAGTGCAATCCCGAAGGCCAGTGCTCCGGCAAAAGAGGTCTTGCCGTTCTTCCGGGGAATGAAGATAAACGCCTCTTTGAACTTCCGTTCCTGCGTTCCCCGGTAGTAGAATCCGAGCAGGCTGTAAACGCAAAACTTCTGCCACGGCAGCAGGATGAACGGCTTTCCTTTCAGTGATGTGCCGTCAAGTGCCTCTCCCTGCTGGTGAACGAACGTCATCTCGATTATCCCGATCACGAAATCGGCGTCCTTCGCTCTGAATTCAAGATCAGGCCGTTTCAGGTCGTCCATGAACCGGGAACAGGCCAAGGCCACTTCATCCGCGACTATGGATTTCCCGGACAGCACGCCGTCGATATATCTCTTGACTTCTTTCCAGTATTTACCCTTCATTTGCCAGCTTTTCCATAGCCGCCTCCAGCTTCGACCGCTTCTTTTTGGCCGGAGCTGAATTAGTGATGTGCCGAAGCCCCGCAGGCGTGAGCCCTAAGTCCCGCCAGTACGACAGCGCGGATTTATTGAGATCGTCCCACACCACAAGCACAGGGTTTTTCGTGATGTTGGACTGCTTCGCCTTGTTTACATGAGTAATGACCGGGTTTGCCCCGGACGCCTGATAGAGTTCCTCCGCTTTGTCCCTCTTGCCGAGGATGTCCGAGAGTGTGTCTATCACGCTATCGAAAAAGGGCTCATACGTCCCGGCAGCTTTGCAGGCCTCAATAATCTTCGGTTTCCATTCACTTTTGGTCATGTCGAACCCCCTTCCCGAAATATTTGGACTCATTTATAAAAAACCCCACCGTCACCGTTTTTCCCTCGGACACTCCGAGGTTTTGGTGGTGGGGGGATATTCCGGTGAAATATTGTGTAATGCTGACCATCGTACTACCTGCCGTAGACGGTCCTTTATTGCGTCATAGTCTATATCGGGATAATAACGATCTGTCTCATAGTGCCCTGTGCATATCACTACCCTCTTTGGCCTGATCGTTTCCATTTCCTCCTCTGTGGGTGCTGTCCGTATCACGTACACTGTTTCACTGTATCGGTGAGCCGCTTTGATAAAACCCGTAAGCAGGTCGTTCGCCATGTGCCGTGACGGTTCATGGTATTCCTCATGCGGTTCCCTTAATCGGAAGGCTGCCGCTATGTGATCAAGGTCATAGGCTATCCCGTCCCCCATGTGTTCCCGGACGTATGTGCTTTTCCCGGAGGCCGGCAGTCCGCATACCAGAATGACCGTCTGGCTCTGTGACATATCCTCAATCGCTTTCGGGATGTAGTATTTTGCCTGCTCCCTCGGCTTGTACTCCCGGCGCTCTGCTGCCCGCTTCCCCTTCTCCGGGTGTAGCTTATTGTGACAGGCCCCACAGACGGACATCAGATTCGCATCGTCATAGGCCAGTTCCGGGTATTCATCCGTATGCTTGATATGATGGACGGTCGTTGCTGCGGTGATCCTGCCGTACCTCTTGCACATCTGGCACTGATACTTATCCCGGCGCAGGATAGCCGCCCTCTTCCTTTGCCACTTCTCCGAATTGTAGTCGAAATCCTGCATATTTCCTTGTAATTCCTCGCTGATGTGGTAGAATATAGGTGGAGGTATATTCTATGAAAATCACAGTGTTTGAAAATAGCGGCTCCTGGCGTTATCTCTGGTTTAAGCATATCAACGGCGTAGACCTGTCCCAGCATTGCGCCCGGTGCCTGAAAGGCGAGTACAATAACGCTATCAGCCCGCGGGTGAAGGAGCTCCACGATCTCCCTCTTGAAAGCGGTATCTGGTATCTGTGCGGCGTCGCCCTGCCGTATGTGTGGGCTAACAACTTCCATCTGGCTTTCCATGACTGTCCCGGCTCCCATGTGTCGGTTGACCGCCTCGGAATCCATGTTGAAATAGAAGATGCAGAAGCCCTTCCCATATCGGAGGAGTTTCTGCATCAGGATGACCCACATATTCGGTTGAAGGCTTACCGCACCTGCCGCAACTGGCAATTCGCTAATTGGCTGTCAGACAGGCTATGATGTTCTCCACGAGCTTCTTGTGCTGATTGTGCCTATAATTATCCGGATATTCGATATTGAACTCCATTTCCAACGCTTCCCGATAGGTTTCTATTGGGAGGCGTTTTGGCTTCCTGCAGATTCCGTATATCTGGCTTTCTTTTGTGTCCACCACCTTCACCTCGTCGAAATACTGCATCAGCATCAGTTTCAGGTGGTCAGGCGTATTGAATTTCTGCATTGTCCATACGCCTTTCCCGAACGTGGCCGAGAACCCTTTCTTGTCCTCAAATTCCAAGTACCGATAGTTTCCTGTGGATTTATCCCGCTTCTTGCGGTAGTCCACGAATTCCTTATTCCGCGTCCCGGTGAAGAACGTCCCATCAGGCCGACATAAGGCATTGCATACCGTCAGCACCGCCGCCTCGTATTCAAGGGAGGTAATGCTGTTCAGCACGCTGTCCAGAATCACCACATCGAACAGGCCGTTCTTTCCGACCTCTGTTTCAAGCGCTTTGATGTGGTCGATGACTGCGGAGATGTTCAGGACGTCCTTTCCCTCTGTTCTCATGTACGGCTCGTATCCGAACGCTCTGAATCCCTGTTTCCGCAGGCCGTTGATGTAGTGCATCTTCCCGGCTCCGAAATCCACAATCCGCATGTCCTTCTTGACATAGGGCAGTACGAATCGATCATACAGCGTCGATGATATGCTTTTTCCGTCGCGGTTCATCTGGCAATAGGTCTGAACATAGGGCTTTATCCCCAGCGTGTCATAGGAATATTCCCCGTAGTCCACTCCCATGTACCGCAGGAAATCCGCAACGTCCGCCTGGTGCATTTTGAACACCACGACGGGCTTTCCGATGATCTTCGAGCACATGGCATAGTCTGAATTGTCAACCACTGTCCCGGCCTCGTCTATCACCACGCTGCCGTACTCGCCGTACTTCGTGAGAAGCCGGCATATCTCTTTATCGTATGCCGCCTTCCCCTTCTTTTCTACCGTGACCGCCGAGGGCTGTACCGTGGAGAATCCATGCGGAAGCTCCGCGGCTCCTTCGATTTTCACGGTAGCAAAAACCTCTTCCACGCTATTGTGGAAGAGGTTGAATCTGATTTCGTCATGGAGCGGTATATTCTTGTCGAAGATGAATACCGGGCACTCCTTAATCCCCACGGCCTTCATCGCCTTTGTCCTCTGGTGGCCTGCTATGATCGTGCCATCTCTGTTGCTGATCACTGCTTTACACACCCCGAACCGCTTCAAGCTCTCCTGCAGCTTCTGAAAGCTGTCGTCGGAGATTTTGCGGGGGTTGTAGTCCGCCGCGTGTATCTTGTCTATCAGATAATGCTCTATAAATCTCATTCCCCGTCCTCCCCGAACAGTGAATTCACGAATCCGTATTCGACACCATATAGGCCGATGTACGAATCGTAGGCATTTTCCAGCGCCGCCAGCTCTTCATCCGTCAGCGGGATTTTGTGGCTCCCAAATTCGAGGTACTTCATCTTCCCGGAGCTGTCCGCTTCCTTCTTTTCCTCCTGCGGGATGTCGAGCGTCTCAATATTGAATCCGAACAGGCTCATGTCTATGTCCAGCTTCAACTTGTCCAGCTCTTCGCCTAAAAGCTCAAAGTCCCACTCCGCGATCTCCGCCGTCTTGTTATCCGCCAGGCGGTAGGCGTCGTTCTGCTTGTCTGTCAGCTCCGACACCACGCAGGGAACCTTTTCAAGCCCAAGTGACTTCGCGGCCAGATACCGCGTATGCCCTGCGACGATCACGCCTTTCTTGTCAACGACAATCGGCTGCTGGAAACCAAATTCCCGTATCGAGTTCGCCACCTTCTCCACGGCGGCCTCATTGTTCCTCGGATTGTTTGCATACGGGAAAATCTCTGTGATTTTCTTCTCAACGGTCTTCATTTCACATTTCTCCTTTTATCAATTTACCACGATTCAACATGACAGTCAATAGTTTATTTTGTGCATCCCTATATTTTTTATCGCGTCCTTACCCCTGAATCTCGTAATATTTCCCGCGAATACGTTTAATCGTGCGGTATGCAGTCCTTTCCGCTATGCCCGCATACTCCGCCGCCTCGGCCATCGTTGAGGCTTGAAAGTAATAAGATTTTGCAAACTTCGCCTCCTCCGGTTTAAGTTCCTTAAAGAAATTAACGAGCGAGGCGATTGTGTCCACGATCTCGCCCTCCAACATCTGAATCTCCCGGTCAAGGTCTATCGCCTGCGCCATGACCTCACACATGGAATCCTTTGGAGAGGTCTGTACCCGGTCTTTGTCGTACCTGATCGCCGCCCCGTGCAGGGAGGCTTTCAGCGTCCGGCTCTGGTCCCGCAGGGCGATGACCCTTTTCCTTTTCTCCCTGATCTCTGCAAGCGGGTATTCCATACGCATCATCCTTTCTGATCTGATTTTCGATAGCCATGTGAAAATATTCATGTCGCCCTCCTGTTCCACGTCTCTATCGCTTCATTCTCTGTGGTGAACACCATAGAATAGTTTCCGATACTCCCAATACAGCCCTCTGTCTCGCATCCAATCACCCACATGCCGGGGAAGCTCCACTGCCAGCCGGGATGTCTCAACATCTCCCGTTCGTCATTCTCCGGTATCCTGAATGTTCTCGCCCGGCGTCCGCAGAAGGGGCAACGGGCTATACGGTCAACAGTCCTTTGCCTCCCGGCCAGCTTGTCAATGTCCTTTGCGAATACCACGATCTCCCGCGTGGTACTGCCGTATTTATTCGCTATGTATACCGGGATATAATGGAGCTTGTCTGCGTCTATCATCCTTGGCATTGCTTACCGTTCCTCCTTCTGATTATGACCTGCTCGTCCTTCTCAAAGAACTTCCCGCATCTGTACGGGTTATTCTGGCAGGGATTCCGGCAGGTGTCTTTACTGTCGCAGAAATAGCAGCAGTACCGATCTCCCCGGTGGTCACAATGGAATATCTCACACATTTTCATCTGCATTTCCTCCGATCTGCCTTTGCGCCTGGCCTTCGATTCCCGGCGTACCCCCCAGCCTCATGCTGTGTATCAGTTTCAGGACTTCCGGCGCGATCTGTGAATCTGCCCTCTTCCGGTCAAGCTGTGCCCGGTAGTTCCTGATAAAGTGGCTCTGCTCCACGCTGTTCACCGTGTCAGTCGGCATCATGGACATCTCCCGCAGGTTTGCCGGGTTTCCTATCGCCTTTTGGCACAGCTCCGGGAGCTTGTTGAACTCCTCCGTCGCATAGTATCCAGAATTTGAGATTGCCTTTTTCACAAGCGCCCACGCTTCCAGCTCCGACATATCCTCGCTTAACGGGGCGGTGATCTCTGCAACCTTCTTTCGCAGGCCAGCGATGGTAGGCGGGTACTCCTCCTGCATCATGTACTTTTGCGCCGCCGTGGACAGTACCTTGTAGGGCAGGTCTTTCAGCAGTCCGAACCATACCTCCATAGCGTCCTTGTCCGGCAGGAACTTCGGGTCGGTGTATACCGCTTTCAGGCCTTTCACGATAATCATAAATTCCCTGTCAGTCATGATCTCCGCCCTCCCTGTCTGCCAGCCAGTCATCCACGGTGGATAACCTGTTCTCAATCTTGCCTACATAGGAATGGTCGTTCTTTCGCCTCTGTTCCCACGTTCTGACTGCCGCTTTCCAGTCCTTCATTTTGTTCTTTCCGATATACCAGCCTTTGGCTTCGTAGAAGTCTATGAAGGATTGAGGGTCTATTCCGTTCTTTCGTTCCAGACAATAGGCGGCCACTTCGCACAGGGTAGGCGGTGCAAACCGCCCTCTTTTCTCTTTCTCTATATCTTTATCTTTATCTATATCTATATCTATCTCTGTGTGACCGTTTGTGACATCTTGTGACATTGGTGTGACATTGTCACCGCATTGCAACGCTGGAGCTTTCGCTTCTTGTGCAATCACATTTTGTCTCATCCGCTGTCTTGACGCTCTTTTCCTTACTGCGGCGTCTGTTTCCGAGCCAATCACTTCTGGAACTTCGGTCAAGAAGTATGTATAGGAATCGCATACCTCAATCAGCCCTTGCGCCTGCATGAAGGCCAGTGCGGCGGTCACGTTGTCCTCGCTTTCGTCAAGATCAAGGGCAAGCTCGGCGGCGAAGTTATCTTCCACGCCCTCATAGTACAGCTTTCCCTCGTCCTTTAATGACAGGAGCATCATTTTCAGGTAGATAATGACATAGGTATCGCCCCCGGCTATGGAGCGTAGCTTTTTGATTCGCTTGTCCGAGAACCAGTCCGTTTTGAGTTTCAGCCAGTAGTACCGCTTATTCTCGCCCATCACGTCCACCTCCTCCGTATAGTTTCATAAAATCAGCCAGGGAGAGCGTCACAAGCCACTCTCCCCGGTTCTTCCTGTGGAACACAGCCGGGATTTCCCCCGGCTGCGCATCCTGTGTACTTTGGGACATAGCTTCGGCGAGGTTCAGGTGTTCCACCCTCTTGCACTCGATATGGACGCCCGGCAGACCCACTACATCGGCGTCACCGTTCGAGCCGCAATACTGCTGTCCGCGCCTAGCATCGAAACCGTATTCCCTTAATTTTCCGGCCAGCTCACGCTCGCCTTTCTTGCCCTTCTGGTTACTGTTCATCCTTCGTCTCCTTGTAGGCGCTCCGCATCACGTCGATGTTTAACTCCCGGATGTCGATTTCGTACTCCTCGCAGAATCCGTACACCAGCATCATCACGCGGACAAGTGCCCGGTAGATAGCTCCCTGCAGTTTCTTCGTTTTCACGGCGCTTCGCTGGATAATTGCCTCATGGATAAGTCCAAATGAAATGTCTGCTATGATAAGCGCCTCCTGCAGTCTGTAAACCTCCTTCGACAGCCGTTCAATACTGCCCTCTTTTTCCACAACCTTTTTGCAATCGCTCATGATTCGTACCTCCATTTCTCATAGATCAACTTGTTTTCATCCCATCCGGGGTATTTCTGCATCAGGTATCGCTGCAATACTTCCCGGATGAACCTTCGGTCTGCACTATTGTCGTACCTCAAATGACATTCCGGGCACAACGTTATGATATTTTCCTCAATTCCTAACCCTCCATGTGACCGGGGGATAAAGTGGGCGTTCGCACAGGATACCGGAACCCACCTTTCGCACAGAACACAATGCTCTTTATCCCGGCTCCACACTTTTTCCCGAACTGCCTTCTTTATCTCGCAGGCCTTTGTTCTTTTGTGTTTCACGTTCCCACCTTTCCAGCGCCGCCCTCGTTTCCTTATCCGGTGGCGGTGCAAGTCCAATTTCCTTCATTTCCCCGATCACACCATCCAGCAGGCGGGAAAACTCTGCCGTGTCGTAGGTACTGCTCCCGAAGTAACACAACATCTGCACGGCCTTCTCGCCGCCGATCTCAACCTCTCCGACAACCTCGCACTCCCGCCACTGCCTTTTCATGGCCTCCACCACGGAAGGCCGGACACAGATGTATGTATAGCGTCCGTACCTCCGTAGCATCAGCAGGTAGATTTCCCACTTGTCAGCCCGTAGCTTCTCGGCCAGCTCGCCGAGGCAAGCCCACAGCATGGCGTTCGCGTCCTTCGACCTTCGGGGGTGATATTCCTTTACTTCGTACTGCCCGTCCGGGGCGTCAATCAGCCATTTCAGGGCGTCGCTCTTACTGCCTCTCATGGAGTATGTACCTCGCATATCTTACCGGGCGTCCGTATCGGTTCTTCGATTCCTCGTTGACGGTCTCGATGTCGTACCCTTCCCGGCGCAGTTCAAATATCCTGCCGGATAATCTGGTGATTCCGAAGCGGTCAAACGCCTCCATTGATGTAATCCCGCGGTGTTCCCTCATGAATTGGAGTACCTGTCTGTTCTGTGTGTCCATGTCGGCCTCCTTAATTGAAGGGCAGTTCTTCGTCGATTCCGTCCGGTATAGCCATAAAGCCGTCCGGGTCGGTGTACAGCGAAGGCGTGGGCTTCGGTGCCTCCTGCTTCTTTTCAAGGAAATCATGCTGGCGCACCACCACCTTGACGCTCTTCCTCTTTACTCCGTCCTTCGACGTGTACGTGTTCGTGTCGAGGCTCCCGGTCACTCCTATGAGCATACCTTTGTGAAGGTACTTCTCGCAGAACTCCGCCACGTTTCCGAAGGCCACGCAGTCAATCCATGCTGTCTTGTCCTTCCCGGCTCCGACTGCCAGCGTGTAGTTCGCCACGCACATAGGGTTCGCGCCCTGTGAATATCTGATCTCTGGATCATCGCCAAGTCTGCCTGTCAATGCGACGTTGTTCATGCTGTCCCTCCTTTGGCTTTCAGCCCGTTCAATGCCTGCTCCGCCTGTTGGAGCGTCAAGTCACCGATTCCCTTCACGTTGTAAATCTTGCAGAAGTATTCAAGCTGGTTCGGCTTCGCAATCTTTTTCAACTGCATAATCACGGCCATTCTGGCGTTATCGTCCAGCTCCGCGCTGCTTATCTTGTCCGGGTCGTCGCCAGTCGGTAAAGCGAACGTCCGAAGCCACATATACTTGAAGGCGTAGGTCATCGCCTTGCCGGGTCCTTTGTCCTGGCTGTCGGCTCCGTCGCCACAGCTCACGACCTCGATATACTCCTCCGGGTTCTCCACGTTGACAATCCGGTACTTGACGTCAACGTGCGTGATCTGGCCTTCCCTCACGGATAACATCTCGACCGGGTACACTATGAGGCCGACCCGTATCATTTCCGCCCTCATGATCGAGGTCACTTTTTCCTCGGAGACGGCCATGTACTTAGTCGTCTTGTACTCCACATGATCGTCCTTCTGGACGTACTGGACGTTCCGCATGACGTCCTGAATCTTCTCGTAAATATTCATCTTCTCACCTCACGACAATGTACTGATTCGTTGACAGTTCCGCACCCTCTACCTCGCGGCCAGCTTTCAACTCCGCCTTGATAGCGTTCAGGTCGTACTTCGGTTCCTGCGGTACAATGAACCGCTCCGGGATTTTCCCGGCGTCCGTGATGACCGTCCCGGTGCTGGTGCCGTAGTAGATGTTCACCTTCGCGGTCTTCATCTTCTGGCCGTTGAGGGCGAAGGCCAGATACTTTTTCAGTCCTTCCCTCTGATTCTCGCAAGCCTGGCGGCGTTTCCTGAAAGATTCCTCCTCCTTTTTCAGCATTTCCGCCTCGGCTCCGAGGTTCTTCATCCAGAGGGCAACCGCTTCGAGCTTTTCCTGCCGCTCCACCTGCAGCGATTCCATGATCTCCTCAAACTCTTCCACGTTGGAAATCTCCCCGGTCTCCATGTCCACATACTCGCCGACTACCTGCTCGATGTCGGCGTTGATCTCATATAATGCTCTCATTCTTCGTCTCCTCCAATCTTGATTCCCGTGCATTTTTCAAAGATTTCTGCGTCAAAATTCTCTAAGCTGGTAATGACATCCCTCTGGCGGTCGTTCAGGCCGTCCCACCAGATCTGTGCGCATTCCGATTCGTCAAGCTCTTTGAGGTAGCCCCCGGTCGTTTCGTAGAACGGGTACTCCTCCTTTTCCTCGTCCGTCATATCCTCGGCACGAATCCACTCAACGACGTTCCGCGGTATCTGATTCAGGAGCCTGCGGGCGTCGGAATAATACCAGTCCTCATAAGTCCAGCTCGAGGGCTTGTTAAACATCATGATTTTAGGCTCTATCGTACAGAAGCAGCCGCTGTTCCCGTCGCCGCTGTTCCAGTCGCCGCTGTTCCGGTTGCCGCTGTTCCAGTCGCCGCTGTTCCGGTTGCCGCTGTTCCAGTCGCCGCTGTTCCGGTTGCCGCTGTTCCGGTTGCCGCTGTTCCGGTTGCCGCTGTTCCAGTCGCCGCTGTTCCGGTTGCCGCTGTTCCAGTTGCCGCTGTTCCAGTCGCCGCTGTTCCGGTTGCCGCTGTTCCGGTTGCCGCTGTTCCAGTCGCCGCTGTTCCGGT
>CANPWA010000028.1 GCA_947581865.1 uncultured Acetatifactor sp.
ATAAGGCAGATCTGTATGATAGGGAAGAGGCTTCGGCCTCTTCTTTTTATTTTTGCCAATGAAAATTATACTCTAAGCTCTGCCGGCGCTGACCACCCTCAGCCTGCAGACGCTGACTTATGACTTCGGGAAAAAAACAGGGCTCAGATACCTTGTCCTGCCCTGTCAGTTTGCATATGTCAGGGAAGTCTGCAACAAGCGTGTCAAGTTTCCGCAAGTCTCTCTTAACTACCCTATTCCACGCCTTTTCCCATTGAAACTTTTTTGTCAATCAGTCAGGATCCACATAGCAGATCATGATCCTTGGATCGTTCAAAAGCGCCTGGGCGATCTCAACACGCTGTGTCTTGCCTCCCGAAAAGGTTTTGACTTTCTTGGAAGCCCTGCTGTCCGCAGAGCTTTTCTAATCCTCATTTTCATCGGTAACTGACCGGCATAGAATTCCATTTTAAGTTGTATTCATTGATGCAAAAGGCAGCTTGGGACATCGGACATAACGAGAGGAGATCATAAGGATCCCTTTAACAGCTTTTCACACTCTCTTCTCCAGTATTGCGCTTTTTCATTATCCTGCGGGATGTCAGACGTTCCGTTGACGCATGTTTTTACCAGCGTTTCCATAATGTCAAAAAATTCCTTCGGGGAATTGTTCGTAAAATATGCGTTCAAGATGCCGTCCCGGTCTTTCTTTGAAGCCTCTACGCCGTTATCCGCCGCCCGGTCAAACCAGTACAGTGCCGCAAGATCATTCTGTTCCAGACCGGCTCCCGCATTATAGAGTACAGCAAGATAATTCTGGGCTTCCCCATGGTTATAGTATTCAGCAGCCGCCCGGAACAGCTTCGCCGCCCCCGCATATTCTTTCTTGTTGAAATGATGTCCCGCCAGCGCATACAGCGTTTCAGCAGCCCTGTTCCCATTCTCTTTTGGATACAGAAGCTGGGTGTAACGCTGCATTTTCTGGTGCAGCTCATAAGGCGTGATCCTTGAAAGATCCTGCTCCAGATAATCCATCGTGCTTTTTGTCAGAAGCTTTTCCGCAGAGGCATCCCCGCTCAGAGCCGCCTGCCGAAACCAGTATGCCGCCTGCAAAAAGTCCCGCTCTGTGCCCTTCCCCTGTGCATATAAACTGCCAAGGTTGTACTGGGCAGTCACATTTGGTGTAAGCTCCACAATATGCCTGTAAGCCCCAAACGCCCTTTCCGGCATGCCGGAATCAAGGTACATTTCTGCTTCGGCAAGCATGTGCTGAATCATCTTTTCCGACTGCGGCACGCATCCCTCCTGTTTTGCCGCTGTCCGGTCTTTTTTTTCGGTCAGTTTATCAAATAGCCCCATAACATCAGCCTCCTTTCCTACTACCATTATCCCTCTGAATCTTTTTCATCCATATTTAAAACGCATTCCGGGCAAACGTCATCTGACTCTCTTCCTGTGATAGTGTCCATTCCCCTGCAGCGTTTTCATTGACTGATCTTACATATCCTGCAAAATGCTCTCAATGCTTGCTTTGTACTTATCAAGCTGTGACAGATAATCCTGGATCATTTCTTTTTTCCTGTTGTCACCAGCAGTCTGAAGGACATTGTTGGCGACAGGATATGCCACCACAGCGGGTGCGATCGTACAGACCGCCTGTAAAACAGTATTTGCTCCGGCTATTTTGGAAAGAGCAAAACCGGCGGCGGCGCTTCCCGCTGGAATGACATACTTTAAATACTCCTGTTTGGACTTTTCAGAAAAGTTTCCCTCAAACTTCATGTCATTCAAAAGAATATTTCTGACCATTTCTGCCTTCTTGGGGTATTCCTTTTCAAATCCATCCAGCCACCGTCCTCCTTCTGAATGCCTGGAATCCCAGAAGCCGACACAGTCCGCCAGAATCAGATTGAACGATGCCGGCGTGAAAACTCCTTTCTTCCAAGGCGATCCAACTGCATCATGACGGACTCCAGCTGATTTTTCCTGTTACGGATCTGATCCCTGTCAGTATCCAGTTCCTGAATCTTTGACTGCACAACGGATTTCTGGCTGTTTTCTTCAGCAATCATCCGCTCTACTTCCCTTTTATACCGATCCAGGTATCCGTCAATTTCATCATCCAGGCACTGCTGTATCTGCCTGGTATACTGTTCCAGACCCGATACCATTTTATTGGAGATGCTGTTGTAATAGCTCATAAGCTGCTTCTCTAGTTTACCCTTGCATTCATTACGGACCGTATTCGTATTCGGAGCAAAACCCCCACCTGCGAAAAATCCAACAACTCCGCCAATCAATGTGCCAAATCCCGGCGCGATTGCCGTTCCTATAGCCGCCCCTGCCGCAGCTCCCCCGAAAAACGCCTTGTTCTCACTGGAGAGCTGTTCCGCTATATAATTTGCCGCGGACGATATATTGGCTGTTTCAATCTCTATATCCTCGGGCAGATTATACTTTGACTGCTTCATATCAAGCGGCATGATATTTAACATCTCATAATTTTTGATAAAAGCATTATTATAAATGTCCATCTCTTCCCTGAACTGTTTCTGAATGCACCCGTAGTAGCTGTCAATCACCGAAATCATTTCCATTGCCCGCAGTTGGCAATCGGTGCCAAGTGCAGTGCTGATATATGTTTTCATCGTATCGATAGATCTTTTATCATCCAGTTTCCCAAGGATTTCCTCCTTTGCGCTGTCGGAGAAATATGCAAGCAATTCCTCCATCTCGTCCAACACTTTCTTTGCCCCTTCATCAAAGTGCCGGATAACTCATGAAAATTTTGTTGATATCACCAGCATTTTATTGTATAACTGTACTATATTTTAATCCGTCAAAAGGTACACCTTATGATAGTCCGGTCCCTAGAGTCAGCCTTTTTTGCTGTTACAAAAAATTCTGTATTTTCGCAGCCTGCGGTAAAAGGTCGCTTCGCTCATACTACATTGTTTTAGGACTTCCGAAAGCGGAAGTTTCTTTTGTTCCCATGCTTTGACAAGCTCGCCAAAGTCATCAGGCACTTTCTTTTCCGGTCTGCCGAACCTTACGCCCTTTGCTTTTGCGGCGGCAATTCCCTCCGCCTGCCGTTTCTTAATATTCTCACGTTCATTCTGCGCTACGAAAGACAGGATCTGCAGCACAAGGTCTGCGATAAATGTCCCCATCAGGTCTTTGCCGTTGCGGGTATCTAGAAGCGGCATGTCCAATACGCAGATATCAATCCCGATCTCTTTGGTAAGGACACGCCATTGCTTTTGTATTTCCTCATAATTGCGTCCCAGACGGTCAATGCTTAAGATATACAGGATATCTCCGGCTTTCAGACTTTTCACCAGTTTTTTATAATTAGGGCGTTCAAAATCCTTTCCGGACTGCTTATCCATGAAAATATTTTTTTCAGGCACGAAAACTTCACGCAGGGCAATCATCTGCCTGTCTTCGTTTTGATCCATACTGCTGCATCTCACATATCCGTAAATGTTTTTACCCATATCTGTTTTCCTCCCTAGCCTCCTCCGTCCGTAAAACGTGACCTGAACAACCCTATTATAGCGGAAAGGTGATCCCGGGTATAACAGGCTTACGTTTGTGTGTATCAATTTGAGAAAGTCAGTAAAGATCAGGGTCGAACGGGGCTGCAGGCAAAAAGGAAAGCGGCTCTGGAATTTACATTCCAAAGCCGCTTTGGCTATAGTTTGGCGACAGCTTTATCGTCAATCGCCACCGGATATGAGGTCACATCATATGGATCGGGTCCTGCCGGCATCGTTTTAGCCACCCACGGATAAAGTTAATCCGTATAGACATATAGTCTGTCAACACAATAGTTTTCCAGATATCTGTCCAATGTTTTATAATCTCTTCTAACTGCCGGATCGTTTATGAAGATCGTGCTGCCTTCATATCCATAAGCAGCCACAAAATGAGTACCGCTTCCATCATCATCACTTTTTCCGTCTTTTCTTTTCATTCCAACCAAAACAGGATAGGCGGAATCGATAGCTCCGATAATAAAATCAATTGCCTCATCATCACTTACCACTTCATATCTGGATTTAGAGATCGTAAAATGATACTTTTCTGCCGCCACGGCATATACAAACGGGCATGCCGCTTCACCCATTTTTATATTTACGGCTCCCGGATCGTCCTCTCCGCCTAAATACCGCTCCAGCATGGCGAATGTGCAAAGACAGCAGCCTGCAGCCGCAATAGTCCTGCCGCATGTTTGCATAACATCCCCGCTCCAGCTTTGTCCCCCATCCTGATAATAATGTATCAGTGGCAGGGTTTTACTTGCGCCAGCCATACGCGACATATGACCGATACGCATCAGCTCCACATTAGCTTTCTCGAATTCTTTCTGATCCACTCCGGTGTTGTCATCAATGGGGATTTGTATCCTTGCGTTTTCTGCCGGACTACCTGTACATTCTCTGTAAAAATTTTGAGATTTCATAAATTTTCCTCCTCGTATCAAAATGTAAATTTATAAGTATCTTTTTTACTTAACATTTTGGCAGTGTATCAACGGTTCTTCTGTGATATGCACCAAAATCAATATTCTATCTTTTTTTCTTTCCTTGGAATAATGATATTGTAATTATCTTCCAAGTCATCAAGAATATGATTATGATTCAATCTGCTGGGTCCAACCTCGACAAACCTGCCCAAAGAAAACAGCAGTTCCGGGTCTCTGATAACCGTAGGCGTATCCAATCGTTTCTCCGGCAAAAACCGGGTGTATACATTTTTCCCACGGTTTGTCCCCTCTGTGATAGGATTGATCGGTCGATAAATAACTTTAAATTCCTCTGCAACCCTATTGACCGATTCGATGGTGATCGCTTCAAGGCTGTTGATCAGCCCGGGAATGTCACTTGCACAGGTATCCGCAATATACATACAGTTCGCCACGGAGATTCCGTCTCCGTAACCTCTCGCTACGGTAAGGATATCCTCTATCGTGAATATCTCAGTGAACCTCTGACCTGTGTGACCGGTCCTTTTTCCAAAACAAATACTCACTCCAACATACGGGGCAGTCGCTGTTCTTGCCCATCTATTTGCAAATAGGGTGGCTGCGGCAGTCATGCGGAGGAACGCATCACTTCCAAACTCCTCAAGGAATCGCTGATGACCATACCAATTTCCAAAATAATCGGCATTTCTCAACTTTGCAGAAATCTTGATAGGTTCCGATCGCTCAAGATAAATCACAACATCCGTCTTATTTTTCCTGTCCTGACTGCCAATTCCAACCGCACCAAGGATTCTGGCTCCGGGAGCAACACCTTCATCCATGAGCCATGTCGGTAAATTCAACGGTAAAGATTGCCCTGCATGTGCGTTTACCATCTTTACGATCTGTGCTTCAAATAAATCGGATAATTTTGACACTGCAATACCTCCTATCTCACTGTTTTTATACAAGCTTCGTACTGGATCATTCTAATGTTATTTTATCATGCTTTATTTGACAAAGCAATACCTGCGGGCTGCCACACTCAATTTCCCCCCAGACGTTTCCGCAGTTCCAGATACCTCTCATAATACTCCGGCTTTTTCTCCCTAAGCAGCTGTTCGATCTTGTTCCGGCGTTTTCGCAGAAGTTCCAGCGCCTCGGGGCTCAGGGTCTTTAGTTTCTCTTCGACAATGCGGCGGCGCTGCTCCAGCTTTTTTTCAATCTCTTCCACATCAGAACAGCCCTGCTCCTCCAATTCGGAAAAATAAAGTTCCAGGCGGTTCAGAAGTTCATCCTCATCAAACAGCCCAAGACGTCCCCAGGAAATACTCTTTTCCGTATTCAGTATATTTTCCATGCTGTAATCTCCGGAGTGGAACAGCTTTTCTCCCACCTCCGCGGCGAGGATTTCCATTTTTTCCCCGGCGCCTTCGCCAAATGCCCATTCAAACTCCGCAAGGCGCTCATTTGTCTCTTCATAGGTGTATGCCGCCTCCCTGGAAATGCCTTCCAAAGGATAGGGCTTGTCCACTCCCGCAGCGCGCAGGGCAAGGGTCACGGTTCTTCTGACAGAGCCCTCCTCGATCAGGGCGCCGGCTCCAAAAGCCCTAAGTTGGTCGTTCACGGCATCCGCATGTTCCGTGAAATAAAAATAGATTCCTCTGGCATTTAAGTTCCGTTTCAGTATCACCAGGCGCTCCGCCGCCGTGATGTCTATGCTCCCGATTCCTCTGGCATCTACGATGACCTGATGTGTGTCCTCCTTTAACGCGTTTTCGATATCCTCCTGAAAAGTGTTGATATTGGCAAAAAAGAGGTTTCCACTGAACCGATATAGAATGGTATGTTCAATCGGGCAGGCATTTTTGTTGCGGCTTAAATTGTGTAAACCTTCATGCCCGGGGATGATTCCCAGAAAGGTTCTGGGCGGAACAACCGCACGGATGATCACGGCAATGAAGGAAAGGATCACGCCGATGATCACACCATATATGGTGCCGAGAAGCAGTACCCCGAAGAACGCCGCCAGAAAAATGCTAAATTCCTGTTTGTCCGCCTTCCACGCCTTCTTTGCAATGTCAAACTCCAGGATCCCCATAAGGGCGGAGAGGACTATTCCCGTCAGCACAGGCACGGGCAGATATTGAAGCAGCCCCGTTCCAAACAAAAGGACCAAAACCATAGTGATCGCAGCAGTAAAAGACATCAGCTTGGATTTACAGCCGTACTGGTCCGCAATCCCGCTTCGCGAAACACTTCCATTGACGGGGCAGCATCCCACCAGTGCAGATGCGGTATTTCCAAGCGCATAGGCGAGCACTTCCCGGTTATTATCCACCTGATAATTGTACTTCAGGGCATAATTGCTGGTGGCAAGCAGCGTCTGCGCCATGATCACCAGAGCCACGGTGAGGGATAAAACTATGATTTCTTCCCCGTGGGAACCTGTCTTTCCAAAAAACAGAGAAACATCCGGAAGAACCATTTCCGGCAGCCCTGCCTCAACCCGGGGGAGCAGTTTTACGCCGTATCTGTCCAGGTGAAAGAATGCCGTAGCCCCTGCTCCAAGCGCCATTAAGAACACCGACATGGGGAATTTGGGTATCTTTTTCCGGGCGATCTGAAGTATGACCACGGTTCCCAGCCCCAAAGCAGCCGAGAGCGGATGAAAGGAGGGCATTTCCTGCCAGATATGATACAGCAGGACCGGAAGTTCTCCCGTCCCCGGATCTCCCCCGAACAGCTTGGGCACCTGCATCAGGATAATGGTACAGCCGATTCCGGAAATAAATCCTCCCATGACAGGCTTTGATATGTAATTGACAAGTTTCCCCGCCCTGACCAGAAAAAAGAATAACAGCCAGCAGGCGGTGATCAGAGTGATCACCGGGACAGCCGCCATTGCCTCAGGCGATCCCGGCATGATCTCCAGACCGGCAAGCGCACCTCCCACCAACGCCGCAGGCGTGGCATCCACCCCAAACACAAACTGTGGAGAAGTGGTAAAGAGGGCGTACACCAATATGGGAAACACCGAACCGTACAGCCCGTACACCACGGGCAGACCTGCAACCTGCGCGTATCCCATGGAAATCGGTATGGACACCAGCGCTACCACAATCCCTGCCAACACATCCTTTTTCAGATATTCCTTTTTATAATGTTTCATCTATCCGGCTCCCATCAGACATTCCTGCACTAAAAACACCATATCCCGCACAGCATATCCATATTTTTAATTGATATTGGCAAAACAGCCTGCCTTACTTGTCTATACCCGAATAAATCGGTATCGGCAAACGCTGCATACTATCAATATAAATTATAATCGAAAATCTCGGCATGCGCAACCGATGGCAGAGAATCCGCGCCGGTACGGAAAACCATCCGGGGCAGCTTTCCGGGGCAGACGCATAATGCAAACGCCAGAGCAAAAGTATTGACTAATCCGGATTGTGGTATATACTAAAAGCGAAAGGATGATGACTATGAAAAAAATTAACTATTTGTTTGTAGGTTCCGTAACCGTATTGCTGTTGTCCGGCTGCGGATACGGGGCGCAAAACACCGAAAATGAGGCTTTGCGCCAACAGGTTGCACAATTGGAGAGCCAGGTGGCACAACTCCAGGCACAGAGCGGAAACTCCCAGGCAGCTTTTCCACAGGATCAGGTTTCTCCACAGGATCAGGATGCACAGGCGTCGTCCGAGAGTACGCAGGTACCGTCCGAGAGTACGCAGGTGCCGTCCGAGAGTGCACAGGCGCCGTCCGAGAGTACGCAGGCGACAGGTTCTGACAGAATGGAAGAGCTGAGCGCCCTTGTGGAAGATTTTGTGACAAAAAGTGACAGTCTGATTTCTTCCAAAAGCGCACCGGATCTGGAACAGTTTTTTACTTTCAAAAAGGATGCGGCAGCGATAGATCAACAGCTGGACAACTATGAAGATGAGCTGGAAGGGCAATACCGGAAGGGCGCTCTGTCCGGTACGGATTACAAAGAGCTGGAAAGAGAGCTGGAAAAACTGGAAGACAGTCTGGACAATGCGGAGGATCGACTGGAAATTTTCTTTGGCATTGACGACTGAACGGAACGCATCGGTATTTAAGGTATGAATCGATTCAGGGGAGCGGGCTTATGACCCGCTCCCCTGAATCAATACGGATGTCTGCATTGCTCTTGCGGCAGGCATCAATAGTTTTCTGCATGTATCTCAAAATAGCTCTGGGGATGATTGCAGACAGGGCATACTTCGGGAGCCTTGGTGCCCACCACGATATGTCCGCAGTTACGGCACTCCCAAACCTTGACCTCGCTCTTTTCAAACACAGCGGCTGTCTCCACATTCTTTAACAGGGCGCGGTATCTTTCCTCATGATGCTTCTCAATCTCTGCCACCATCCGGAATTTCCGGGCAAGCTCGGAGAAACCTTCCTCCTCTGCCGTCTTGGCAAATCCCTCGTACATATCGGTCCACTCATAGTTCTCTCCGTCCGCTGCGGATGCCAGATTCGTTTTGGTATCTCCGATTCCGTTCAGTTCCTTGAACCACATCTTCGCGTGCTCTTTCTCATTGTCAGCCGTCTTTAAAAAAATAGCTGCAATTTGCTCATATCCTTGCTTTTTTGCTACAGAAGCAAAATAAGTATATTTGTTTCTCGCCTCTGACTCTCCGGAAAAAGCCGCCATCAGATTCTTCTCGGTCTGTGTTCCCTCGTACTTGCTCATCGTAATACCCTCCTATTGATTTTTTGCTGACTTATAATCACCATATCTATTATAAAATATAAACCGGATTTTGCAAAGGAAATTTCTATTTTATTCCTTCGGGATCTATTTTATTCCTCCGGGATCCTGATCGCTGCCACGATCAACCGCTGCAGACTTGTTCCATACTCACAGGTGGAAAGCACCAGAACCTCCCGGGATTCCAAACCGGAGGAAATCTCCTTGAGCCGCTCCTCATACTGCGTATCGTACCAGTAAGAATATCGCTTGAGATTATTCTGCCATTCAAGGAAGCTCTCCGTGGTGACGGGAATCTCCTCATAGTGAAAGGAGCGAAAGCTCTCGTTCTCTTTGGAAAAATCGATCAGCGCCGCTGCATAGATCTGATATTCCTCATCTCCGTCCCCCCCGTCAAAATAGAGGGTAGTATGTTCCTGCAGGTAGTCCGTTTTTTCCAGATATTTCAGGCTGCCGAACATGGTTTTGTCCTTCATGTGGTGCCCGTGGATCAGCCAGACAGGAAATTCCACATCACAGCCCCCATCGAGAAAAATTGCTCCGTGGCTGTTCTCTTTCCCTTCAAAATCGTGGTCCAGATAATAATCATTATCCTGTATGCGCTGCACCACCGGGTAGGAGAGAGCCGTATCCTGCAGGGTGATCCAGCCAATATAATCCGGATTGATAGCCGCCAGCTCAGACATCACATGCTGCGCCTTGTTTTGCTGCTCTTCTGGCATATCCGGCTGTTCGGCGCTGGGTTCTTCGGCTATGATCTTATCCCGAATCCCCTGAAGACGTGCGTCCAGTTCAGCCTCACCCCGGAATTTCCCGTAATATCCGATCAGTTCATACGCGGCAAACAGTAAAATACCCGCCGAAAGAATCATAATGATGATCGGAAATTTGTCCCGAAAAAAATGATGTTTTTCCATCAGATACATCCCTTTGCCATATTATTTCCTTAAGAGTATAGGCAAAGCCTCAAAAACGCTCTGCGTTTATGAGGCTTTGTCAATTCGATCATCTGCCTTTTCTTTTCCTGTAAGCGATTCCGCCCGCGATCACACCTGCACCGCCCAACAAAAGCAGTAACAGCCACAAACCGAGAGGAGCTCCGTCACCGGTCCTGGTAAGACTGGTGGTAACCTTGTTGACAACACTCTTCAATGTAGGCTTGTCATCTGATTCGTCGTCATCGTCATCGCTTCCTCCACCGGGCTTCGACTTTTCTGTGTATTTGTTCTCAAATTGCACAAACGTACTGCCGCCCGCGGTCACAGTCACCTCGGAAGCCTTTCTTCCGCCCTTGGGACCGGATGCAACATTTCCGTCTCCACTCACGCGGTACTTCGTGATCAGCGTCACACCTGTGATAGGCTCTTTCACGGATTCCACAACATCGTAGCCTCCCGGGGTTGCCTCCAATGTCTTCGTCCACTCCATGACACCGTCCAAACTCCGATAGCTGTCAAAATCTTTCAACGTATAAGTGTTTTCATCCCTGGTATCTCTGTTCTTCACGGTGAATATAAGGGATCCTTCCGCTTCCTCTCTTGTGACAGGACCCTGAATGCGTTTTTGGATGATCAGTTCACCACTGTCACCACTGGTCGATGTATAGGTATTGCTATACAAAACGGTGGCCTGATCGGACGCCTGCAACGTAAATTCTTCCGTACCTTCGCCTCCCTCGTCCATACCTTCGAGAACGGAGCGAGTATTTTTCAAAGTGATCCGGTAGGACTGATCCGTACACATCATACCCTCAGGGGTAGAGTCTTTCAGCAATTCCGTCACTTTATAGGTCCCGGGAATCAGATTGGATATCGTGCAGGTATAGTTCCCGCTGTTCTTGTCATACTCAAAGCCTGCCTCGCCCACATAGAACGTCTTATCATACTTCGGATCGACATCTATGCTCTGCACCTGGAAGGCAAGCCCCTTATTTCCGATTTCGACCGCATCAATACCTATAACATTCTTGGACAGCACAAGGGAAGCCAGTTCCCTGTCAGCGAGCAATTTATCCTTCATCAGATAAACCTTTGCGTCGCCTGTTCCCTGTACACCCGCCGTACCGCCGGTCACTTTGATGGTGCCGTCCTTCTCCACCGTAAAGTAGATGTTGGCAGTCAGGTCGTAACCCTGAGGCGCCTGCATCTCCTTGAACACATAACTCTCACCCGCTACAAGCCATTCCCCAAAGTCTTTGGTTTCCCCTGCCCTGGAGGTCCAGGACGCTAAAGCTTTCGTGTTGGGATTCCTCAATTCTCCGGTCTTTTTATCAATCTCCGAGCCCCTATACAGGCAGATCACTGCGCCCTCGAGCTCCGCGCCGCCATTCAAATCGACCTTGTTCAGCTTCAGGCTGATCTTCTTATCTTTCATGAGGATCCTGTTGCCTTGAATTTCGACATTGTCACCCGTTGTTTTGAGGGTCACTTTGCCATCCTCCCCCAGTGTAAACTCGATATTTTCGCTGTAGGCATAAGACTGGGGAGCAGTGGTCTCGATCAACACATAGGTTTCTCCTGCCACCAGCTTTTCGGAAGGAACCTTGTAAACCTTGTCTTTAGCGGAACGCCAGTAGGCAACATATTTCGCATCCTTTTTGGGAACACCTTCTGTCGTCACATCCGCTTTGCGGTAAAGTTCCAACACAGCGCCCTCAATCTGCTCGCCGGTGCCCCATGCTGTCTTGTCGATCTCCAGATCCAGTTCGGCATCTTCCATGCGCACAGGGTAGGAGCCGTCTTCGTCCGCCTTTACCTCTTCCCCCTCCACCAAAAGTCTGCCGTCCCGTGTCACCTCAAAGTTGATACTCTCCGCCTTAGTGTAGCCCTTGGGCGCCGTGGTCTCTGTGAGCGTATACTGACCGGGTTTCAAAGTAACGGTTCTGGGCTCAGAGGCGGAAGTCCAGGTCAAAGGCTTGATCGGTATGGCAGGATCCGATTCCTTCTCTCCATATTCTTCGCCGCTTATTTCCAGCTCCGCACCCGCAAGCTCCCTGTTGTTTGTGATATCCCATTTGCTGATCTTTACGTTATAATTCGGCTGTGCCTTCAGACCATCCTCCATGAGATAGATCGTTTCATCGTTCAATCCTTTGGTCGTTTTGACATTTTTTGAATCCACCTGCACGGTACCATTTTTATTTACGGTGAAATAAATGCTGGCTGCAAGATCGTATCCTGCCGCCGGTACGGTCTCTACAAACACATAGCTCTTGCCCGCTTCTAAAGAACTGCCAAATTCATGGGCTTCCCCCTCCCGGGATCGCCACTCCTCCACAGGCTTTGCGCCAGGCTTGGGTCTGCCGGTCGCTTCAACCACATCTTCTGTATGATACACTGCTATCCGGGCATCCGCGATCTCTTTGCTGTTATCCTCCAGCGCTACCTTGTTCAGATAGATTCTGATGATCTCATCCTGCATGATCACCTTGTTGCCTGCAGTCCCGGAGGTTGTGTTGCCGATATTTCCACCGCTTACACCCGTCACCTTTCCGTCTGCATCGATGGAGAACTTAACATTTTCACTGTAGCCAAATCCCTCGGGAGCATGTTCCTCGATCAGAATATACTCCTTCCCCAGCTCCAGGTATTCCCCGATGGGATAGGGCTTTGTACCGGAAGTCCAGGATGTAACAGGATCTTTGCCTGCCTTGGGTTTTCCTGTTGTTGCATCCACATCTTGCGCATAGTACAGGGTCAGCGTGGCTCCGGGGATCTCCTTCTGGCTTGTAAGGGCAACCTTGTCGATCTCAACATCCAAAGGCGCATCCTGCATCACCACTTTCCTATCGGTGATCTCCTCTTCCCCTCCTGCCGCATCTACGCGGTAAACCTTATGATCCTTATCCACCTTAAAGGTAACGCTCTCCGTCTTTTTAAAGCCCTTGGGCGCAGTTTTCTCTGTGAGGGTATAGGTCCCGGGCTCCAGCTCAACCGTCCAGGGCTGCTCCTCCACCGTATGGGAGAGTTCCGTAAACGGTTCGCCGTCGTCCCTCTCTCCGCTGATCGTAAGCTCCGCGCCCGCCAGTTCTTTGCCGCCGCCCACAGCCTGCTTGCTGATGACAACCTTCGTGCTTGTCTTCGGATCACGATAGTCATTCTGGTAAACTACTGTGGCAGTCTCTTTCGCCTTAACCGCAGCAGAGGCTTTTTCACCCACACCGACAGCCTCTGTCCAGCCGCCGGAATTGATATTATACTTTACGGAAGCAAGCGTGTGTCCGTCGATATCCTTTACGGTCTCTTCCACTTCATAGGTTCCCGGTACCAGATCGTTGAGGGTCAGCGTCCACTCCCCATTTGCATAGGTGAAATCCTTCAGACGGTAGGTCTGTGTCCAGCCATTGTCCACATCATCCTCTGAGTCCACACAAGTCACAGTGAAGGTCAGTGCCCCCTCCGCCTCCGCCTTAGTGACCTCTCCGAGAATGGTTTTCTTCAGTACAAGGGTGCCTGCCTCGTAGTTTTGGTACTCCAGCTCGTTCGGATTCGCCGGATCCACTTGAAACTCACTTACCAGTTCCGTCGGGAACTCGTTTGCTCCTGTGACATTTACCCCTTTAATGTAGAAATAATAGGGTCTTTTCCTGAGAGAGAAACCATCCGCCGACTTGACTTCATAAAGCGCCATCAGGGTATTGATCGGCAGACCCTCTATCAGGATCTTACCGGTCTGGCTGTTATACATATTTTCATCCGTAATGCGAATGTCATCGCGCAGAGTTATCCCTTCTGTAAACGTCCCTGTTCCTTTATCGTATTCCACCTCAACAAGCTTGAATACAGAACCATTCAGCGCTATCTGATGACTCGGTTTGTCCTCCCAGAACTTATAGAGAATGATACTTCCCAGTTCAGAATATGTGTAACCGCTGTTTTCAACCGTCAGATCGTCAAAATGGTGGCTGCTGCCCATAGAATCGGAAGTAAAACCTGAGAGTTTAAAGTTATTGGAAGAGTTGGACGCATCCAGCACAGTACCCGGTTTCGCCACGATATATGCGTAATACTCAATCCTCAGATATTTTCCGTCGGGCAGATCAAATGTAAGCTTTCTCTCATTTTTATCAAAAGTATAACTGTACTCATCCGCGGACAAGGGCTGCCACGACTCAGACTGCCCCCAGGCATTCTGTGTTACCACACATTCGGAAACCGTAACGGCACCATACTTTTTCTTGTCTGCCTCCGTGAAATCTTTGAATCTGTCCTTTGTAACATCCACAAAGACCAAAGCCATGCCAAGGGTGTCCACAGCCTCCAGCCTGCCGCCATTCTGAAGAAGCGTCAATCCCTCCTCATTGACGGTGACGGTGTATTTCACCATCCCTTTTTCATCCGGATTCTGTGCCGTCTTTCCTACAACAGCTTTTCCTTCGATCTGATTCTCTGTCACCGCTGAACCGATGGAACTGCCGCCATAAGTACCTGTGACATTATTTTTAACCGTCACCGGCTCACCGGACGTTAAAGCGGCTGTCTTATCCTTCAACTCCGCCTTATAATAGATTCTCAGATAAGTGTTTGCATTCCTGGCGTAACTCGTCATCACTTCCGTAACAGGAATGGTAAAACTGAGTTTCTCCGCACTTTCTCCGGCTGCGTTCGCACGAGTCTTGGTAAAGCTGTAATTATTTTCACCCAGCAGGACATTATTGCCATTGCCTTCAAGCTGTACCTTGACTGTATCTTCTTCCAGCTTCATTTTGCTGTCTAAAATATCCGTGATCACAAACTCTTTGCCCACTTCAAGCTGCATCGCGGACAAAGGCAGCTCGACAAGATAATACACTTCGTCCCAGCCGGTAGAATTGGCAAGACTAGCGCACCACCACTTCGAGCCATTGTACTCATCCTCCACACCTTCTTTTGTAAGCAGATGTCTGGTATCCGCATAAACTGCCTGTACTGCGGGAATAGGTGCCGACTTCCCGGTATTGTTATCCTTATACGAACCGGAAACTTCATTGATAAAGTTTCTGAGGCTGCCGTCCGCATCCTTTGTATCCTGCGTCGTCTCTGTCCGAACGGTCACTTTGATAGACTGCCCCTGTCTGGCGGCTACATATTTATCTGCAAACTCTATGGTCAGCCCCTTTTTATCCGTCTTGTAGAGAGCGGATTTCAATACACTGTAATCTGTCACTCCCCCTGAATTTGCCACTGCCTTGTCATCAACCAGGATTTCTGCCACCAGCAGATCATGCTCTCCCACCGGGCCGCCTGCATACCAATACTGTTTCGTATTATCCACCAGCGTCAGGCTTCCGATCCCCTCGGGAATATTGGAGATCACGATATCCCATGTGAGATAGTACTTCTGGCTTCCGTCCCCATTTAAAATGGGATTCCCTGCGGCATCCCTCGCCTCAGAAACCGCCCGGAAGGCTTTGCTCACATCCAGCTTTGCCCCCCCAATGCCATAGGGAACACTGTTTTTCTCATAAGTTTCGTTTTCCTTTGTGGTCATAGCGACGGAATTGTAAACCGTCGTATCCACAATGCTCCCGCTGACGCTTTCATCCACAGGCGTCTCATAAGTATAAGTAAATTCCCTCGGATTATTGGGATTCTGCTTAAAATCAGAAAGATCCAGCTGGACCCTGCCATCGGGTGCATTACCGGGTTTTTCCAGCCCGGTGCCCAATATATCTACAATACTTAAAAGGTAATCGCTTAAGCTGTTTTTTCCCTCTTCATAGTAATCGCCCAAATTGACGGTGATCGTCCAGCTTACCTTGCCGTCCTTATATCCTGTTCCGACCTTGTCGATCGACGGTTTGCTCACCCATGCCGTTGCCGAAGCCGGTCCCGCATGCTTCGGGTTCTTCGGGTCACGATTGGACAGATAATCTGCCTCGATCTTATTTTGATACAGCCAGGTCTGTGCATCTTTGGAAAAGATGTCACCCGCAACTTCCATGGTGTACTGGAAGGTGAGCGTATCCCCCGCATACAGGGTAACCCCTTTGATAGCATCAAAAAGGTCCTGAAGGGAATCGTATCTGCCTGTACTCAGCTGATTGCCTTCGCTATCGGAAGTAATATTTGCCTGTGTGATCTCGCAGGCAGAAGGATTCTTCAAATTGGCATAGGGAGTGTCCTTCAGGTCAATGCCTTTGACCTTTCCGTTGTTTGCCCCCATGGTCACTGTAAACGTCTGATAATACTTCCTTTTGCCCGAAGCATCCGTCTCACTATACACATTGCCGGAAGCGGATTTGTTGAGCCACAGGCTGCTGGGGTCTTTGCTTTCATAATAAGTTACCTCCGCAGACTGGGTGCCAAACTCAATTTTCTTCTTGGAACCGTCCTGGGTCTTGTCGCCGTCCCGGGCAATCTTTCCCTTGAACTTTACGCCGCCGCCACGCGTAACTTCCTTAAAAAAGTTTTCATTTGTGATGGTAATATATATCTTACCATCCTTCATATAATACTGACCGTCCGTTCTGCCGTCCCGATACAGATACTGGGGATCGGACTCTGTTCCCACCTTCATGCCGCTGAAGTCGATCCCGCTGTTTTTAAAGCCGTCACTATTTGTGTCAATCACAAAAACCTGATTTTCCCAAGGGGTCGGCGCCGTCAAAGTATTATCCAGATCCCACTGAATCTCCACCTCCACGTCAGCGCCCGCATAAACCTCATTGGTTTCGCTCAAAGGCTTTCCGTCCACTGTGACAGTGACTTCTGTTATGTTAAACCCGCTCTGCGTCGCAGTCAGGGATCTATTGTTCCCCTCCGCGGTCTTAGAGAGGGGCAGAGTCTCTGCCACAGACTGCGCCGTGTTTGCCGCATCGACATTCACATAATGCTCTGACCACACGTTGCAGACCAACAGCATTGCCAAAAGAAATGCCATTCCTCTTTTTTTCAGTCTCTTCCTCATAATCTCCTCCACCTTTTATTCCTGTAAAATCTGTAAGATCTTATACTGTTCAGCCTAAATTGACCAGCTGGATGCTGCAGCCGATTTTTTCATTTTTCTCTCCGGCATTCTCCACCCGCGCTGCCTTTGCAGTGATGGATAACCTCTGTCCCTTGCTCACAGCCGAGAAGCGGATGACATCCCCCACCTCTATCCTGCCCTTTGGCACCTGCAGCAGCAGCCCGATAGAACTCATATTTAACAGCGTGATGGGAAAACCTCCGGGGAGTTTCCCCTCCCCTTCTCTGGAGATATAATCCACATCACCCTGTATATTGACCTGATAACGCACCGCCTGTCTGCCGTTTCTCTCCGTACCCTCATAAAGTGTGATGCACGTTTTCTTCCCTTCCTTGACACCCACCGTTCCATGACTCTCAAAGAGCCCGTTCGGGCTGAAGATCAGCGAACTGACCACGGTTCCCTCGGGTATAACGATCCGGTTGGTATCAATCTCTATCTGCCCGGACATAAGATCATGGGACAGGATAATACTATCGGCAAGCGTTTTCCCGGTGTCCGCATTTCGGATGATGATTCTGCAATTTTTTAGATCCTTCATCAGACTCATTCGGTCTCCTCGCTCTGTCTCTGAGGCACCGTCACGCCTGCTCCCCCAATTCATATTCCGACAAAAGCTTTGCAAGAAGTCGGTAATAGGGGAGGTAAGAACGGTTCCATGCCATGAGATTTTTGACAAATTCAAGACTCAGTACCGCATCCAGACCATTTTTGTCTTTAAACCGGATATGGACAAAAGACTGTATTCCCTGAGTCACTAGTTTTTCATAAAGCGTGGGGCTGGCATTCTCAAATTTTTTCGTATTGTCCAGCATGATGACCCCTGTATCGTCATACATTTTCAGCAGCGCCGGCATCTTCAGATAGTCTTTCGTGGCATCGATGATCTCCCTGGAAAGACGGTTCGCTCCTGCCATACCCACCAGATGATAACTGCGCCCCGCATAGAGCATCACTCTCTGTATATTCATGTTGAGCGCCACATCATCCAGAAGCTCATCGAGCGGATAATCCTGCCCGGTATAAACCCTGTCCTGCATCGCACAGACAATCTCCGCAGGGGACATATTTCCCCGGCTGTTCAGGGTATTGACGGACATCTTGGTATTTTTAATATCCTCGAGTGTCCCGTGCTTGTCCCGGTTGTATATGATGTAGCGATTGCGTCCCTTTTCCTTCGCGCGGTAGAGGGCAAAATCCGCAAGGAAGAACAGATCCTCATAATTGTTGGCGTCTTTGGGATAAGCCGCGCAGCCGATGGACAGCGTGATGGAAATATCCTCGCCGCTCTCGGTCTTCACAAAACTGGATGCAACGCTGTTCTTAATGCTTCTGAGACGTTCCCGCATATTTTCCATGTCATAGGCGTCATAAAAGATCACCAAAAATTCATCTCCGCCAAATCTGCCCACCAGACCCTCATCACGGACCTCATTCTTTATAATGGCGGCAACTTTTTTGAGCACTTCGTCTCCCATCATATGCCCGTAAACATCATTGACCTTCTTGAAATAGTCGATATCGATGATGGCGATCGTGACATTGCAGGTTTTCTTCACATCCACAGTATTGATTGCGAGATTGGTGATCTCCGCCTTGGTGAGCACCCCTGTCAGATAATCTTTCTCCAGCGCCCTCTTCGTCTCTGAGGGATCTACGGAGCGCTCATTCCAAAAATGTATGTAACCGGTGGCATAGACATATACGCCATCCTCATAACAGCAGACCCCCTTTAACAGGGTGAACGCCGTCTCCCTGATATTGAGGATATCTCCGGCAATATTGATGACAAAGCGCTCCATGCCGCCTTTCAGCACGGAAATGAGTTTTTTGACATCCTCAATGTTTTTATCGTCAGCCCGTTCCAAAAGCTTTTGCTCAAACTCAGCAAATGTCACGAAAAGCATGTTCTGTTCAAATTTGTCCGTGGCGTAGATACGGAAACTATCCTCTGCCACTTCATACTCGAAATAATAATCCCCATACAGACCCAGGATCTCGTTTTTCTTGTCTACCAGCCTGTCGATCTGACGTTCCCATTTCTGCATCTCATCCAGCAGGATCAGCCGGATGTCCACCAGCGGCTCCAATGCCTGTGTTGAAAAGACCGCCAGGCAGTTTTTGAGGGAACCGTCCTCCCCGATCAGCTTTAAAATTGTCTGACTGCCCTCCTCCATATACTCCGGCAGCCGCTGTGCATCGGACTTTTCCAGCAGCTCATCAAAGGTATAAAACAGTCTATTCCCGATAAACGCATAAAATGCCGTGTTGGCAGAGATCACATCTAATGTATTTTTGTCCACTTTCAATTCATAGACATTTTTACTTTCCATAGGGGTCTACTCCATCCTAGCGATTCATTTTAACCGTAAAAGGGGCATCTGGCGATACCCCCTCAGGCGTTCAGGCTTTTACTGCTCTGCCACTTCTGCGTCCGGTGCATTCTTCCTGACAGACTCGATCCCGTTCAAACAACCGGATTTCGCCTTATAACCCTCTCCGGTGGCGATCACCTGTCCGTTGGACGCCTTCAGACGGAAACGGTACTCTCCTGCCTTATCCCGGTAAACCTCGAACTTGGGGTTCTTCTCCACGGCAAACCCTTCCGCCGTCTGATCCTCCACGGAGGCAGCCGGCGCATTCTTCCTGACGGACTCAATGCCGTTCCTGCATGCCGCCTCGGAATTATACACCTCGGAAGTCGCGATCACTTCGCCGTTCCCGGCTTTCAGATCAAATTTGATGCCCGTGCCGGTCTTTTTCACAACAAACTTGCCCATCGTGCTTTATCCTCCTGTACATTCATCGGTCGTAACTATATTTATTTTACTATAAAACATCTGCTTTTGCAATGAAAAGATTCCGGGATTCCTCTGTAAAATCCTAGTATTCTTCCGCGATATCCAGTTCTTCCTGCTCCTTCTGGATCGGCATCGCATAACCGGGCGTATGGCGCAGATACATCAGCCAGTAGCCGACGCCTACGATCCCCGCTCCGCCCACGGTGTTTCCCAGAGTGACCGGAAGCAGGTTTTTCAGAAGAAAGCTCTGCATTGTCAGCTCTCCGACCGCAATTTGGTATTCCGACGCGGTCAGAAGCCCCGCCACACCGAAATAGATGTCGGCAATGCTGTGTTCAAAGCCGCAGAGCACAAAGAGCATTACCGGCCAGAAGCTCATCAAAAGCTTGCCGGGAACCTGCTTTGCCGCAAAGGCCGCCCACACGGCAATGCACACCAGGATGTTGCAGAGGATCCCCCGGATAAACGCCTCGGGAAAGCTCTGGGTCACCCGCGAGAGCGCCGCCGCGACCATCTTCTCGGCGAGAACGCCGTCAAACAGATCGGGCGTATGACCGTACACCGCCAGCGCAGCCACAAAGGATGCCCCTAAAAAATTGCCCGCAAACACACAGACCCAGTTTTTGAGCATTTCCCCGCACCGGATCTTTTTCTCCAGCAGGGCGATGATGATGAGATTGTTGCCTGTAAAAAGCTCACTTCCTGCCACCAGCACCATCGCCATCCCCGCCGGGAACACGCAGGCGCCCACCAGTTTCGCTATGGAAGGGTTCTCAATGGTGGCAGCCGCCGTGGTGGAAGCGATTCCCGCAAAGCCGATGAACATTCCGGCAAAGATTCCCAGGACCACCATCTTAAAGGCGGAGAGGCGCACTTTATGAATCCCGATCTCCACATAATTTCTGGCAATTTCCAAGGGTGAGTGCATAAAAGTCCTCCTTTCGTTTTTCAAACTGCCCGTAAAAGTCTGTCTTTCCGTCATAAGGCGTCAGAAAAAAAGTTTTCAGTAACAGCATATTCAGTTCTTTTTGAAACATGTCATCCTGCTTCTTTTGCATACAATTTTGCGCATCTATGAGAAGATAGTGCCATGCGGTCACAAATTCCCTGTACCGCCTCTGATCCGGGGTGTCGATCCACCGGCTCACCTTGATCTTGGAGCGGCTGGCGCTGCACTCCCCGGTCTGGAGGAAGTATTGAAAAGCCCCGTTTTCATAATATCTTCCCAGCGGGAAAAGCCTGCAGATCCCCGGGCGCAGGGCGTGAACGGAACATCGCCCCTCCCCGTCCAGAAAGGCGCAGCTCTCCCGCGCCCCCGTCATTCTCATATGGGGCAGGATACAGCCGTCCGCCACTCCCAGCTCTATCTCCCTGTCCAAAAAGTCCGCAAAGGCTTTTCCAAGCCCCGTGGTCAGACGCCAGACATCATAGGGATCCAAAAGGATGGTGTCCCCCATCCCCCTGCAGCAGTCGCTGCATCCGGCACAGCCGCGGCAGTCCGCCTTCACCATATCATTGTCTCCATAGAGTTTTCCGTCGGAGATATCCGATAAATCCACATTGCGTCTCATACATTACGATCCCTCATCGTTTCCATCCCTCATCCCCGGGCGACTCTTCGATCTCAAAACTTTGGATTTTCTCATGTCTTCCCAGTTCCGCATTGATCTCGGCAAAAAAACGCTCCCAGTCCCTTTGCTCGGGTCTTTTAAGGGAAAGCTTACAGGCGGGTTTCCCCCCTTCGAGATATACCTGCGCCCTGGAGATATTCGTATTTTTCCCGCAGATCAGCCTTTCCAGGAGGGCAGGCTCCAGATTCTCCCCGTTCTCCCCCACAAGCATCCTGTCCCTGCGTCCCACCAGATAAAGCCTGCTGCCGCCGTGTTCTTCATCCGCGCGCAGATACCCCAGATCTCCGGTCCGGAAAAATCCGTCCGCCGTGAATGCCTCCTCCGTGCGTTTGGGTTCGCCCGCATATCCCAGAAACACATTGTCTCCCCTGACGGCGATCTCCCCCACGCCCCCTTCGTCGGGATCAAGGATCTTTACTTCCAGCTCCTCGGCGACCGTCCCCACGGACTGTGTCTCTCTGTCGCCGGGATACTGGATAGAAAAGGTGGATGCCGTCTCGGACAGCGCATACGCCTCCAGCAGATCTAATCCCCTCTCCTTATACGCCCTGCGCAGCTCCTCCTCCATCATCGCCCCGCCGCAGAACAGATAGCGGATGCGGGTCCCGAAGGCATCGGCAATGTTCCCGCCCCACTGCTCATAGAGCCGTCTGTAAATGAGCGGCACCCCGCAGAAAATGGTGGGATTAACCTCCAAAAGCTCCTCGGCGATCCTGTCCGCTCCGGAGCTTAAATAGAGCCGGAACCCAAAGACCAATGAGTAGAGGAAATTATAGATCCCTCCGTAGGTGTGGCTTAAGGGCAGAAAGAGATAGTCCACATCGCTCTCGCCAACAGGGCATCTTCTGCGGAGGGAATCGATCCCTGCCAGCAGATTTTTCTCGGAGAGCATCACCGCCTTGGGTCGGGAGGTTGTGCCGCTGGAAAATACGATCTTACAGCAGCCCGTCCCGTTTCCGGGGACAGGAGGCAGCTTCCCCTGCGGCGCTTTTTCACATATCCTGTCAAATTCCGTCATGCACAGGCACATCACTCCGGGGCATTGCTCCCTCACTTCGGCGATCACCTCCGCCTTTTCCTCTCCATAAAGGATGCAGGAAGCGCCGATCTGTCCCACGGTGCGCACGAGGTCTTTGACCCGCCAGTCCTTCGGGACGCACACGCTGATCCCCACATAGTGAAGCACCGCCAGATCCGCAGTCATGAGACGGATACTGTTGTCCCCATAGATCAGGGCTGCCTTCCCCGCCAGACCGCGCTCCAAAAGATAGGATGCCAGCTTTCGCACATTTTCCAAAAACCTTCCGAAGGTCACTCCACGGTACACTCCGTCCGCCTTTTCAAAGACATACTCTCTGTCCTGCCATTTCGCGCAGTTTGTTGTCAGCAGCTCTTCCAAACGATACATCCTTTTTTCCTTTCGTCATCCCGGGAGTGTTTGTTCCAAAAGCACATATTCATACTGTCTTTCTATGTGCTCCTCCCCGTATTTCTGAGTGACCTTCCCGTCCCGCGCCAGCGCTCCGATGCTGGGCAGCCCGGTCTTTCTAAGCTCCTCAATGATGCTTCCCGCCAGCGCCTTCCCCAGACCCTTGTGCCCGCCGTCCGCGCCCATATAAAGCATGACATAGCGTCTGGGTCTGCGTTTCGTGACCAGGATTTTGGCAAGCCGGGCGGGATCGTCCGGGTGGTACACCGCGTTTCCGTAGTCCGGCACACTCACAAAAAATCCCACCGCTTTCCCCTCATAGTACGCCATTTTCACCATGCTCATATTGATAATGTGGCGGTAATCCGAGAATACTTCTGCAAAATCCTCCAACGACAGGTCCTTGTAGACGGGAAAATCGCTGTACAGCCCGGTGATCAGCCCATACAGCTCCTCCACCACTTTATCATAATCCCGCAGGCGGGGGCTGACGATCCGGTATCCCTTCGCCAGAAATTCCTCATACCGCTTGTCATAGAGCGGCTCCTCCCCCGCCACCGGGCTGTAGCCGTTGGAGGTATAATGATGGCATACGCTGAAACCGTTGTCCAAAAAGAGTTTGAGATAATACGGCTTATTGTAGGGCTCCCCGGTGTAGGGCTTTTCCTCAAACAGATTGATCTTCAGCCGGTATCCGATCCAGAACGAGGCGTTGACCGGTCCGGTCATCTTCTTGCAGCCCAGGTTTTTGGCGCTCTCCCGCGCCATCCGAAAGAGAAATCCTGCCGTCTCCGCGCTCTTTACACACTCAAAGAATCCGATGTATGCCGTATCGTCCCCCGGGTAGACCGTCAGAACAAAACGCCCTGTCACCCGTTCATCCTCGCAGATCAGGAATTTATGCAGGTCAAAATATTTGCTCAGAGGATGTGTCCCCAGCAGAAGCTTCTTCACCTCTTTTGCGTTTTCCATATTTTCCCCGCGCCCATAGAGTCTGCGGGGAAGGCGGAGAAATTCTTTCACATACTCTTTCTCCATCCCAAATTCAATACATTTCATTCCGGTCTTTGCACCTCCTCATTTCTTCGGATGATCTGTATCCTGCCTATTCCCGCGTCCATTCTCACAAGATCCCCCGTGCGCAGGATATCCGTCACCCCGTCCACCCCCACGATGGAGGGAATTTTCAGCTCCCTGGAGATGATCGCCGTGTGGGAGAGAAGGGACCCTTTCTCGGAGATGATCCCCCGCGCGCAGACCAGCAAAAATACCCATCCCGGATCCGTCATTTTGGTCACCAGAATCTTGTCCCTGCAGTCCGTCACCTCTTTCACGTCCGTGACGACCAGCACTTCTCCCTCCGCAACACCGTCCGAACAGGGCGTCCCCTGTAATCCCGCAGCGTCTTGCTGCGGTCTGTGGGCGTTGACGCTCCTGTGATGCTTGTCAAACTCCTTCCCGGCAAAAATCAGTCTCTGATATGCCGGAAGACAGGCATAGATCTCATAATCTTCCCGGCGGCGCGCAATGCGGGCAGCCAGATCCGTTTTGTTCTTATCGGAGAGGCTGTTTTCCGCCTCCGCCAGCTTCTCTGCCGCTCCGAACACTTCCTCCAGGGTCAGCCAGAAGATATCCCGGGGCGACTCTGCAAGCCCTGCCCGGACAAGCAGTTCTCCCAGCCCGAGGAAAATTTCCCTCACCATGCCGAAGATCCGGCTGCGGTTTAACCGGGAGATCTCCCGGTTGGCAATCCCCCTCGCCGCCTCCCGGGCAAGCAGACGGTCGATCCCCCTGCGGGCTGCCATACCCTGCCCCGGCACGGTTTCCGAATCTTCCCCCTCGCCGTCCCGCTCTCCCCAGAGCGCGGCGTACATCTCTTCCAGCTTTTCGGGATCCTTTTCATAGCGGTCGATCTGTTCCTCCAAAAGCTCAGGATGCGTCCGGAACGTCCTGCTCTCCAGTTTTAGTTCCTCCAGGCTGCGGTCGCCGTACTCCCGGATATAAGCGTCAAACCGCTGACGGTACTGCGCCGGGGAAAGCTGCCTTTTTTCCCGCGCCAGACGCACCAGCTCCCGGACGGGCTTCATACTCTCCAGATTGGAGATCCCGGACAGGATCCGGTTTCCCTCCTCCCCCATCCTCCTTTTTACCAGCGCGGTAAACACAAAGGCGTAGACATCGTTTAACAGGGTCACATCCCAGCAGGACAAAAGCGTATCCTGCAGGCTGCGGTATTGCTTTATGAGCTCTCCCGCCGACATGTCTTTTGTCCGTTTTTGATAAAAATCCCGGTTCAGTTTTTGGAAATCTTCATTCAGCCGTTTCATGTTCCGGGGGACATGAAGCATTTCCACAAGCACATTCCAATAGGTCTTTGCCCGCACCAAAAGGGGCAGCTCCACCCTCTCCTCATCGTACTGCTTTATCTTTACTCCCAGCATCTCCTGCCAGATGGGAATGATCCTGGAGCTCATGGGCAGGAATTTGATGACCGTGTACCAGTTGCTGATCTTATAATACAATCTCCCGTTGACAGAGCCCACCATATCCGTGAATACCTTCTCATATTTTGCAAGTTCTCTGTCATTGTGCAGAATGCGCCGGCTGACGCTCTTAAAAATACCGCTATAGACCGAATGGACAAAGGAACAGGTCAGGGGCAGACTGATCCCGGGATAACTCTCCACGATATTGCTGTTGTCCATGATCAGCGGATCGTCCGCCAAGAGCGTGGTGATGGGTCTTGCCTGCAAAAGGTAGATCTCCTCCCCCGCAATGGCAAATTCGATGTCCAGAAATTCCCCCAAAAAGGAGCAGATCTCCCCGGAGAGCTTCACAAGACGCTCCAGCATCCCGCGGGAGAGATAGTCCTTTCCGCCTTCATAATAATACACTTTTTCCGTCTGATGCCAGTAATAGACGGTGGTATCCGTCCGGTCCTCCACCACGCCGTCCCCGGTTCCCTCCCCCACAGCGATGACTGTCTCATTGAGCAGCCCCCGGGGATTGGCGGTAAAGAGCACCCCGGAATATTCCGCGGCGACCATTTCCTGCACGATCACCTGCATATCCGCCCCGGAGAGGGAGATCTGTCTGCTGTCAGCGTATGCCTGCGCGCTTTTCTTTTTCATGGAGGCAAAACACTGGCGGACACGCCCGGGCACCTCCTCTGCGGGCACATTTAAATAGGTGTCAAACTGCCCCGCAAAGCTCTGGCGCTCTCCATCCTCCACGGACACGGCAGAGCGGACGGCACAGAGCCGCCAGGGGATCGGAAGCCCGTCGATGTCCGTCTCCCTGTCCACCACAAAAAAATCAGGCACCGGCAATCCCCGTTCCTTTAATCTCTCCAGATTTTCAACCTTTTTCCCTCGCATAATCCACCCGCTAGATCCTGCCTGCCACCAGATACAGTACAATGGTGAGCAGCATCAGACTCTCCTGTATGTAAGTGTAGAGCTCCACCTTCTCCACCAGCACAAACCGCTCCGGATCCTTCATAAAACTTACGAATTTCCAGGTCATCCAGGATACCAGCACCGCAAAGACCAGAATGGTGATGCGGTTGAGCCTGTACACTAAGATCATATTGGTCACAATGTCCACCAGCGTGAGGATCATCACAAATCTTGTACTCTTTCGGTACCCGAAAAGCTTGGAGTAAGTGGTGTAATCATTCTCGTCCTTCGGCGCCCGGATCTTCCGGGACACTTCCCAGATCAGGGCGGGGAAATACAGCGTCCAGAGCGCCATGACGGTATAGAGGGACACCGGCTTCAGATCGTATTTGATGACAGTAAAAGAAATGATATATATATTCACAAACATCTGCACGGGATTGTGGGTGACAAGCGCCAGCACAAGACTCGGCTGAATCTGTTTTTTGTGGAAAAACCACTTGCTCATCAGATACCCATAGCCATACAGAATACAGAAAAAGAGAAAATTATTCATAAAAAGCACGTTGAGCACCACTGCCGCCAGCTCTACAACGATACAGACCGCCACAATGTCCTTCTTGAAAACCCTGCCGCTGGGCAGCGGTCTGTCCGGGAAGAGCCGTTTGTCCGTCTCAAAATCCTTCAGGTCGTCGGCAATCCTCAGCCACAGCAAAAAAGCGAACACGGTATAAGTGCCCACCAGCTCCTGCACCCCCAGCCGGAACCGGGTGACGCCGTAATTGAGCAGGATGATAAAATGGATCTCCAAAAACACGATGCCGCCCAGCAGCAGTCTGGGCAGAAGCGGGTATCTCTCTTTAAAGTAAACTTCCAGTCTTTTCAGCATTCTTCTGTTCCCCCCCTCTCTTTGGGCATCTTCTGTCCCAAAAGCCCGCTCCCGATCTTCTCCCCCATGAAAAGCTTCACCTCCGCTCCCCGGGCGCAGGCGCGGAGAATATCCTCGTCCGGCATCACGCTGTCCCGGGGCAGCAGATAGAGGATCGTGGAGCCTCCCGGCTCAAAATACCCCTTCTCCATGCCCTTCTCAAAGGCGCGGATGGGATGGTTCACAATCCGCCCCACCAAAAGCGCGCCCACCTCGATACACACCAGCCGTCCGAAATGTCTGGTCTGCATCACGTTCACCACGCGGAAATTTTCGCGGTATATTTTGTGACCGCGGGAGAGATCGCTGACCGTGTGAAGACATCCTTTGAGGGAATAGCGGCGCACCACCCTGCCCTGATCCACAAAGCAATACCGGTGGCAGTCGTCCATGGTGAGCCGGAACACCAGACAGAGCCCGCCCTCATAGCCCTCCAGCGCGATCCGTCCTCCCACCAGCTCCCGGGGCGTATACTCCACACCCTTCACCTCGATCCGCCCCGTCTTAGAGATGGGATAGAGGGAGAGTTTGCTGTCCGCCGGAGCCACAAAGCTGTCCGGTGCCATGTCCACGGGTCTTTTGCCCGGAGCAGGCTTCCGGATAAAAAAGTCCTGAAAACTTTTATACTCCCGCTTCTCAAAATCCTCCAGCGGGATCTGATACTCCTCCACAAAGGACGCGATCTTTCTCCGGCTGAAGGGCAGACGGTTCCAGATACCGTACACTTCGGAGAAAACCGGATGTGTGACCGCCTTTAACAGGATCCTGCCGATCTTCCTGTGATATAAAATTTCCAACAGCCCTCCCCCATACTGGGAGATGGGCTCATATGTCTGAAGCTGTCTGTTATAAATCTGCAATCCGTTCTCCTTCTCAGGGCAGCACCGCCAGATACATCACCAGCATCACTGCCGCCAAAACCGCAAAAAAGCCATAGGCAATCCCCCGGGGCTTGACCACCCTGATATCCAGAATATTCAAAACTGCCACCGCCGCGATCCCCCCGGTAAAGACGGGAAAAAACACCCCGTCCCGCAGGGCATATCTCAACAGATACAAAAAAGGCAAAATGAGCGCGGTGTACGTCACAGGCAGCCCCCTGTAATACTTCACCGCCCCTTCCTCCTGCGCCTCCGACACATTGAAAAAGGCAAGCCGGGCAATCCCACAGACGCAGAATGCGATCAGCGCCGCCGCCTGATACCAGCTTCTCATGCCCATGCCGAAGCAGATCGCCGCCGGAAGCGCCAAAAAATCCATCACATCCGCCAGAGAATCCAGCTGGATGCCAAAGCGTTTCTGCGCCTCGTCTCTCTTACATCTCCGCGCCACCGCGCCGTCAAACAGATCACACACTCCCGCCGCGATCAGACAGGCAAACGCGGGGTTGACATTGCCCGCGCCCGCAAAAAAGATGCCCGTCACCGCAAAGCCCACCCCCACATAGGTCAGAATAACCGAGGGATTCCATTCTCCGATCAACATGCTCACTCTTTCTCCTGTTCTTCCACGGTGATATATCCGGTGGCACCGTCTATGGTGATCGTCTGCCCGTCCCGGATCCGGCTCATGGCGTCGTGACAGTTCACGATGGCAGGAATACCATACTCTCTGGACACGATCGCCGCATGGCAGAGAATCCCGCCGTATTCCGTGACAATGCCCGAAAGGATGGCGAATTTGGGCGTCCAGCCCGTATCCGTAAACCGCGTCACCAGAATGTCATTCTGCTGCAGTCTGGAGATCTCGCGGAAATCTTCAATGACTCTCGCCGTACCCGTCACTCTCCCGCTGTTTGCCCCCAGCCCGCGGATCGCGCCCTCCTGCCCCGCAGCTTCTTCCTGCGTCTCTCCTCCTGCGCCTCCGATCTCATTCTCACTTATGTAATGGGCATACGCCATGTAATACTCTCTGTTTTTTCGTACCATCTCCCGGAGTTCTTCTGCCCCCAGCCTGCCGTCCAGGTAATCCCAAAGGGCGCTCACCCGGATAAACCAGATGTCCTCTGCCGCCTCCAGCACACCGTTTTCTGCCAGATGCTCCGAGAGCTTTATGGTATACACACGGATCAGGTAATAAAAACGGGTGGACAGATCCCGGTATTCCTCCCGCCACCAGAGCATCTTCCGCATACCGCGTATCTTTTTTTCCAGCCTGCGGTATTTCCCCGGGCGCACCTTGCCCCGGATCTCCCCCAGAAGCTTCTGATAATTCGCCTCGCCCCGCGCCTTGTCCTCCAGAGGGCTGAACTCATCCCCTAAAGAGACCATATCCCGGATCCCGGCGATCAGGGGCAGCGGATCTTCATAATAGCAGGGATATGTCACATCCAGTTCCTTGTCGGAGTGATACCCGTACCCGGCAATGAGACGGCGCACGGCTTCCGTCCACTCTTTCCGGGCATCCGACACCGCCCCCTGCTGTTTGTCCGTGCGCTGCAAAGCGTTCTCCCCGCCCTCCAGGCAGGCGCAGATCTCCCCGGGTTCATGCTCCTGCCAGAAGCGCAGGCTGTCCTGTCCGGAGCGGATCTGCCTCGAGATATCCCACATCTCATAGAAGGGGAGCATGTGGGATATATTGTCTATGGCGCCCAAAAGCGTCAGATATTCGCTCTCGGACACATATTTTAAAAGACTGTCCTTGTAGAGCGACTGATGCACTGTATTGATGAAGATCTGCCAGAAATAAGTGCTCTCACTCTGGAGATAGGTCTTGCGGGTAAGCTCATACCAAAGCTTCTTTACTTCCTCCCCCGATGAGAGTTTTCCCGTGTCGTAAAGCTTTTTGTAATACTCATATTTTTCCAGGAGGTCCTGACGGTACCGCTCGCAGTTGTCGTTTCTCTCCTTCAAAATCTTCCTCTGGGCAAAAAACATCCGCGCAATGGCGACAAAAGTACCCGGGGTGAGTCTGGTGACATGCCCGTCCCCCTCATAGGTGATCCTGATCCCGTACTCGCTGTCAAACTCCCGCTCCCTGTAGCCGATGACCTTGCTCAACGCCAGTTTCACCACCGACAGATTCCAGTAACATCTGCCGTAAAACATATCTCCAAGTTTTTTGTCCAGCTCCTTTGGGGTCAGGATCTTGGAATCCAGCAGGAAACGGCGCAGGGAAAACTCCCAGATATATTCGTACAGGCTCCACATATAGGGAGTGCAGACGCTCGCGGACACCCCTCCGTCCTTAAAGTCCGCCGTGGTCCAAATATCCGTCAGCGCCGCGTAATTGATCTTCGTGATCCCCCGCGCCTGAAGAATAAAAAGCTTCCCCTCTGCCACCGCGAACTCGATATCGCAGGGATAACCGAACAAAAGCTGTATCTTCAGAAAAGTCTCCCCGAATTCCTTCAGTTTCCCCTCTTCCAGCAGACGGTTCTGCTCCGCAGAATACCCTTTTTTGTCATACCAGTTATAAAAATACTGCTCCGGCACCACTCTGCCGCTGACCAGATTTTCTCCCAGCCCCTCCGCGATCTCAATGGACATCTCCTTATCGTTTCCCGTGAGGGGATTGATCGTAAAACATACTCCCGACAGCTCTGACGGAACCATCTTCTGAACCACCACTGACATCGTCAGATCCTGCGGGGAAAGCTTGTGATGCACCAGATACCCCAGACTGACCGGGGTGAAGAGAGAGCGGTAGCAGTCTATGACCGCTTGTTCCACAGCGTCCATGCCGCTCACATTCAGACGGGTCTCATATTGTCCCGCAAAGGAGAAGTCCTGCAGGTCCTCCTTGCTGGCGCTGCTGCGCACAGCGTATCGCTCCTGCGCCCCAAGCTCCTCCTCAAGCTGACGAAATGTCCGCTCTCCGAGACGCGTCCCGGCGAACAGCCCTTGAAGTTCTTCTCCCACCGCATCCACATTTGACCCGTTCAGGGAAGCAAGGAGGCGCGCTACCTCTGCCTCGATTCCGTTTATCTTTAGAAATTCCAGATATTCCTCCCTGTCCAGGATCACCCCGTCGGGCACTTCAAAACCTGCCTGACGCAGAATGCACAGATTTTTTCCTTTGTTTCCCAGCCCTTTTCCTTCATGAGACGAGGGCTCGCTTATCCTTTGCAGCATGTCCACACTCTCCCGGTTCCAAAACCATGATCATCACAGAAGCTATATGTTCTGCAGAAACTGTTCAGAACATATTTTTGCGCAGTTTCAAAAAATAAAGCAGCATATTCAACAGGATATGGGTGACTGCACCCACCGCCACATACAACAGATAAAAGGCAGGACTCATGGGGTGAAACAGACATACCACCAACACACAGCCAAACACGGAGTCCGCCTGATCCAAAAAGACAAAAAATCCCTTTGTCCATCCATGCACGCTCTTCCCCGGCACAATCCCCAGGCGTCTCTTCAAAAAGCTGTTTGGCAGTTCAAAAAGCCCGTAGCCGAACCCCAAAAGCAGACCGATCAGGAGATTCCATGGCGGTGTGTTGGGCACACTCCCATCCATGTAAAAGAAATTGTATGCCTCCAGCCCGGAAACTCTGCACACAGGTCCCCAGAGCGCCATACAGAGCATGTTGAGCAGAAGATATCCCAAAAAGCCCTTCCATGTCTTATTGTCTCCGAAGACTCTTCTGCCGTCAGAAAGCGTGCGTCCGCCGTCCATGGGACGCTGCAGGGCTTTCAGATAAGAAGTGCTGCACCAGAGAGAGTTAAGTATCCCCGCGATGATGGGTCCAAGCAGTGTGAGATACATCCTCCCCAGGGTCTGAAGCAGATTCATGATTTACCTCCCCGGTCATATTTTCCTGAAACCTTGCCAGGTATTGTATACATTTTAATACAGAATACATTTTAACATAGATACCCGGAAATTGCCACCCTTAAATCGATGCTGCTCCTGACCTGTCATTTGCAAAATTGTTTATTTTATTCCAACAGGCTCCGCATATTTCTCATATCCTATATCGTGCAAAAACATATTGATGCAGCAGAGATCGTATGTAGTGATATTGATTTCCTGTCCGAAAAAGCCCTCTCCGGTGCAAAAGCACTAAAAAAGGCTTGAAATAGAGGGCTTCCGAGGTCAATCGCCGACTTTGGAAGCCCTTACTTTTTTGTGGTTATTGCAGCTTGGGCGGGCGAACGTAAACCGCTGCCGAAGCCTTGGGGTGTATGAAAAAACGAAAAATTAAAAGGTGCAGGAAAAATTGAAAGGTTCATGGAGAACTATCTATTATTCAGGATCTCCAAAACCTCGCCTATATCACTGTCAATGCAAATCGATTGTCCGGCAATTTCCGTCGGGCAGATGGCCTCGCCGTAGTTGATACAGGCATAGGTCGCCGCCCTGTTCTGCGCGGTCATGCGCCAAAACGGATACTTGATAATGACAGGCGTATTGTAGCCGACACCCAGCTCCAGGAACAAGATCCGTCCGTTTCTCCGCGTCCGCAGGAAGTTTTCGTACCGCTCCGCCGCCCGGTGCCAGCCTTCGTCCTCCACAAATTTGTCGTCAGCGCGCAAATTCATGGTCAGGGGTCTGCCGCAATGGGGGCAGACGGGCAACAGTTCCGAGGGGATACGCATATCCGTTTGCCGCTCCATCATCTGTCGGATCGTGTCCTCATTGTCAAAGGTCTCCTGACAGCAGGGTCCGGAGCATTGAAACAGGCCGTAGTCTCCTTGGGTGTAGAAAAGGCGCTTTTTGTCAAAGCCCGCTTTTTGAAAACAGTGATCCACGTTCGTGGTGATCACAAAATAGTCCTTGTCATGAACCAGCGACAGCAGATTTTCATAGACCGGTTTCGGAGCGTCCGCATAACGGTTGATGAAAATATAACGGCTCCAATACGCCCAAAATTCCTCCTGCGCAGCAAACGGGTAAAAGCCACCGGAATACATATCGGAAAAGCCGTATTTCCCGGCAAAGTCGGAGAAGTACCGATCAAACCGCTCTCCGGTATAGGTAAAACCCGCCGCGGTAGACAAACCTGCTCCCGCGCCGATCACAACGGCGTCCGCTTTGTCCAGCGCATCCCGGAGCCGCTGGATATTATCCGAGTAATTCCCGGTAGATTTGGTTATCGACATCCTTGAAAACATTAAAGATCACCTCCGTGTCCCTTTTGTATTGCCGCACAGTATCCACAGCTATTTTTGCGGCTTCTTCATTCGGGAAATGAAATTCTCCCGTGGAAATGCAGCAGAACGCCACGCTTTTTATGCCGTTTTCCTGCGCCAGTTTCAGACAGGAACGATAGCAGGAGGCAAGCAGCTCCCGGTCACTTTGCGTTACACGACCGTATATGATAGGGCCGACTGTATGGAGAACATAATCGCAGGGCAGATTGTAGGCGGGCGTGAACTTTGCCTGCCCGGTGGGTTCCTCATGTCCTTGCTTCTCCATAAGTTCCGCGCAGGCCAGCCGGAGCTGTATCCCGGCAAATGTGTGGATGGCGTTGTCGATACATCCGTGACAGGGTACATAGCAGCCGGTCATTCCGCTGTTGGCGGCGTTCACAACAGCACCACATTTCAGCGTAGTAATATCTCCCTGCCAGAGATAGATACCCGGCTCCACGGGTGTCAGGTCCGCTATATCCGTGACGCCCTTCCGGGCGGTTTCCTCTTGCAGGTATGCGTCCTGCACCGTCAGGAAATCATCCCCCATCGGATGCGGTGGGCGGACGTTCATCAGAGAGCGGAGCAACTTCTTCTGTCCGGCTGTATCCTGCGGAATCAGCAAATTGTGATATTGCGGTGCTTCGTCCAGTAGTTTTTGAATCAAGAACATTCGTCGCTCTGCCTGTGTCATCATACCCCTCTTTTCACAACCGCCCGTGCCGGGCAAACCTCATAGCAGTTACCGCAGTGCAGGCAATTCTCCTGCCGGATGACCACCGGCTTTACCGAAATGTCAATACATTTCTGCGGACATTTGGAATAGCAGAACTTGCAGCCGATACATTTATTGGTCACAAAGTATCCCTCCGACGCTTCTGTTCCGCCCCCAAAAGTAAAGGCAGCCCGTTCGATCGGCTTTTTGGAGAGGTCGAACCACTCGCCGTTTC
>CANPWA010000029.1 GCA_947581865.1 uncultured Acetatifactor sp.
AAGACCAGCGCCTGCAGCTCTTTGGAGGTCACATGGATCACGCAGACGCCGTGGTAGCTCCCGTCCTCCGTGGCCGCAGTGGCATAGGCCGTCCCGGGGGCTTTGCCCTCCGCCAGGCCGTCCGCTCCCACAAAAGCCACGGAAGGATCGCTGCTCTCCCACAGGATGCCTGCCACGTCCTGTTCCTCCGCGTCCAGGACGGAGAGCTGCAGGGTCTCCCCCACGGTCAGCTCCCCGTATCTCTCGTTCAGACGGAGCTGCGGCGCGCCTTCCGCCGGAGCCGTCACGGTCACTTCACACACCGCCGTGTATCCCCCGTCGGATGTGGTGGCTGTGATGTGCGCCGTCCCCTCCTTCCCGGCGATGACGGTCCCGTCCTCCAGCACCACTGCCACTTCCTGGTCGTCGCTGGTGAAATAGACCCCCTTTTCCAGGGCGTTTTCGGGGAAGACCTCCGCCTCCAGCGTATGGGCGCCGCCCTCTGCCATCTCCAGGCTCTCCTCCGAAAGCCTCACTCCCTCCGCCTTCACGGGGAACGCCGCCAGGTTCTCGCTGTTGTTGCCGTAATTCTCCTCGTCCCCTTCCATGGAACAGAGCACATGGAAATATCTCACGTCCCAGGCGTCCGCAAACGCCAGGCTCTCCTCCGGGACCGCACAGGAGACCGCATACTCCGCCCCGGCTGCCAGGCTGCCGCAGTCCAGCCCATAGATCTGCGCGCCGTCCGCTCCGCCCTCCAGCACGGTGAACTTCACCCCTGAGGCTTCCCGGTATCCGGCATTGCGCACCGTCCCTGCCAGTGTGTAAGTCCCGTCCTCCTCCCGGGTGACGGCGAACCCTTCCAGCCCGATGTCCGCCAGCCCCAGCTCCAGGGTCCGCGCATTGTTCTCCGGCCTGCCGTCCGTCCAGTCCCCGGGCAGCACCGTGACCGTCACTTCCTTTCCCAGATCCTCCGGCTTCAGGGAAAACTCCGCGGTGAACTCCCCCCACGCTCCGGGCGCCAGGCTGCAGGGGAGGGTCTGCACATACAGCGTCTCCCCGCCCTCCGACAGGGCCACCTCCAGGGAGGAAACCGCGCTGCTTCCCCCGTTGCGGACGCTGAGACCAAACGCCGCATTCCCGCCGGACAGGCTCTCCGGATCATACCAGGCCTCCTCCAGCTCCAGATCACGGGCGCACAGCTTCCCCGTCATGTGCAGGTCCGTGGTCCCGTAGACCGCTTCCTCCGTATCCAGGACTTCCCGCTCGCAGAACAGCGCGGTCACATCCCCGCTGTCCAGGTACGCCGCGGCGAAATCCGGTATGTGGTTCCCAAGGTCCGTCACGGGCGCGGGCTCCCCGAACTTCCCGTCCTTCTCCTCCGCCAGGTACAGCTCGCTCCGGAAGCCTTCCTTCCCCTGGAACAGGACTGCCCTGCCGCTTTTGTTCTCCAGCACCTCATAGCGCCCGGTCCCGGTGATCCCCGTGGACGTGACGGCGCCTGCCTTCCTCTCCATCAACTCCCCGTCCGAGATCCAGAACAGGCTCTCCCCCAGGAACTGCGGACTTCCGTCCGTCCTCGCGTCCGAGGTCAGGCGGGTGGAAGTCCCGTCCTGCCACAGGAACAGCTCCGTGTCCCCCGAAGTGGCCGGGTCGCCGTCCATGTCCATGGTGTACGCCACGCAAGGGCTCCCGTCCGCAAACGCCACCGCCAGCCCGGGCAGGCGCGGCTGGTCCTCCAGGATGCGCCGCTCCGTCCACTTCCCGTCCTCGTATGTCTTCAGGCACACGGAGTTCGTCCCCTCCGTGGCAAAGGGGCTGTTGGCGCTGTTCTCCACCCAGGCCACCGCCATGGCATCCCCATCGCACGCGATCCGGGCGTCATACTCCATGACCCCGTTTCCGCCCTCCGACAGAAGCTCCGGCTCGGAAAAGCTGCCGTTTTCAAACACTGTGACGTAAACATCCACGGCTGCCAGCATCTCCTCCGCCGTGGCGCCGCTCTCCAGCTCCTTCCCCAGATTGGAGTAGACCAGCACCGCCCGGTTTCCGGACACGGCAAGGAAAGGCTCCAGGTCCGCCCTGCCCGTCTCCTTCACGGGCCGGGACGCGCTCCAGCCGTTCCCGTCGTTCACCGCGTAGACCAGCGTGGTCCGGTTCTCCCCGGACTTCTCCCCGCTGTCCATGAGCCATGCCGCGATCAGGGTGCCGTCCGCCAGGCGGCACATCCGGGGCATGCTGTCCGGATAGGCGTCCTCCAAAGTGAACCCCTCCCCTGAGGGGCTGGAGGCGTAAAAATCATAGTCCCGGGAGACCAGCTTCAGCCCGGAAGCCTCCGGCAGCGCCTGCCGGGAAACGCCGCTCAGGGATTTGTCCTGCCTGGGCCATAACTGCACATCGAACAGGGGATATTCCGCCCCGGTCTCCAACAGCAAGAACTTCGTCTCGACGTACACCTTTCCGTCCAGGGTGACTTCCAGACTCTCCTTTGCGCTCCGGAAGGGAATCTCCAGCGTTTCATTCAGGCCGGCCTCCGCTCCCACTTCCAACAAATGCAAATCATCCACTCCCAGACCCCCCGCTGCTCCCAAAGCCTGCCGCAGGCTGATCTGCGCCCGGAAGCTGCACTGTTCCCCGCTAAAATCTATGGTCAGGGTCCCTTCCGCGGACAGGCTCAGCGTCCCCTTGACATACACGATCCCCGCCGCTACGAAAGGACGCCAGGTCAGGGATCCCTCCCCATACAGCCCCAGCACGGCGCCGCCCTCCAGCATCCGGCCTCTCGCCAGGTCGATCTCCAGGTATCCCATGAGGGTCGCGGACACATCCACTCCAAACTTGGATTTTTCCTTGAGCCCGTGTTTTTCCATAAAATCCCGCACTGCATTGTTCCCCGGCTGTTTAACGGCATTACAGAAATTTTTCATATCTTCGTAAGTTTTTTTATCTCCATCAATGCCGAAGTAGATTTTCAACGTCTGTTTCTTCGGATCGCATTCCGCCTTCTGTTCCAGGTTTTGGGGGAGATCCAGCTGCATGGTGTAATCCATATCCAACCATTTGACTTCCCCGATCTGAGGCACATCTATGCTGTTCTCCAAATGGATATCCGCAGAAGCGGAAGGCGGCTGGATATCGACAGACACCTCATCGTGAGCCAGGGAGACCGTCCACTCCATCTGACCCGGGAGGAAGTCGCAGGAGGCGTTTTGGTAGCCCGCTTTGGTGAACGTGCCGGAAACGCTCTCACTCCCCGTGCCGTTATAAAAGATCTTTCCGTCCTTCCCGGTCTGGAAAGTGCGCCCGCCGACCACAGCGGTGACGCCTTCCAGCGCTCTCCCCGTCTCCTGTTCCGTGACGGTGATGACCCTGCTGTAGGGTGTGCCGGGATCCTCAGGTTTTACAGGATCCGGGCCGTCCGGAATTCCCCCAGGGGAGGCATACAACCAGAAGCTCGCTTGATTTTGTGGAAAGAAATCGATATATTCATTCCCTCTCATGTCATACATCGGTGTGACGGGAAGGGAAACATCCTGGGTCAGATGAGGAAAGGTTTTGATCTTCTGCATGCCTGTGCAGCCATAAAACATGTATCCCATTTCTATTACACTACTGGTGTTCCAGCCGCTCAAATCCAGGCTCATAAGGCTGCTGCAGTCATAAAACATAAGGGCTATGTCCGTTATACTACTTGTATTCCAGCCGCTCAAATCCAAGCTCGTCAGACCACGACAGCAATAAAACATCTGATTCATGCTCGTTACGCTACCCGTATTCCAGCCGCTCAAATCCAAGCTCGTCAGACTTTGACAGCCAGAAAACATCTCTCCCATGTCTGTTACGCTGCTCGTATCCCAGCCGCTCATATCCAGGTTCGTTAGGTTATAGCAGTCTCCAAACATGTTGTTCATATCTGTTACATTGCCTGTATCCCAGTCGCTCACATCCAGGCTCGTCAGATTTTCACATCCCCAAAACATTGATTCCATGTCTGTTACGCTGCCTGTATTCCAGCTGCTCACATCCAAGCTTGCAAGGTGCCAACAGAATTTGAACATAAAGCTCATGTCCATTACACTAGCTGTATTCCAACCACTCACATCCAGACTGGTAAGGCTACTGCACTGATTAAACATACTACGCATATTGGTTACACTGCCTGTATCCCAACCACTTAAATCAAGGCTTTCATAATTGAAACAATCATAAAACATATAACTCATGTCCATTACACTAGCTGTATTCCAACCACTCACATCCAGGCTCGTCAGACTTTGACATCCCATAAACATTGATTTCATGTCCATTACACTAGCTGTATTCCAACCACTCACATCCAGGCTCGTCAGACTTTGACATCCCATAAACATTGATTTCATGTCTGTTACACTACCAGTATCCCAACCACTTAAATCAAGGCTTGTAAGAAAGCAACAATCATAAAACATATAGCTCATATTAGTTACATTATTTATCTTCCAGTCGCTTAAATCTGCATTTGTAAGACTGTTATAACCATAAAACATATAACTCATGTCCGTTATATTGGTTGCGTTCCACCCACTCATATCCAGGTTCACCACATCGCACTCTTTAATCATTTCGACCATGTCCGTTATGTTACCTGCGCTCCAGTCGCTTATGTTCAGGCTTATTAGTCTCCAGCAGTTATGAAACATCTCACTCATATCCGTTACACTGCCTGTGTCCCAGCCACTCAAATTCAAGTTTTTAAGGCCACTACAATCAAAAAACATGCCACCCATGTCCATTGCATTTCCTGTGTCCCATCTGCTCAAGTCCAAGCTTCCAAGACTGCTGCAGCCTTCAAACATTCTTCCCATGTCTGTTACGCTTTTTGTATCCCAACTGTTTACATCCAAACTCGTAAGACCACTGCAGTTTCCAAACGTCCTGTTCATGTTCGTTACACTGCCTGTCTTCCAGTTACTCACATCCAGACTTGAAAGGTTGCTACAATCCTTAAACATCAAACTCATGTCCGTTATGCTACCTGTATCCCAGCCGTTCACATCCAAGCTCGTAAGACTGCTGCAGCCTTCATACATCGAGCCCATGTTCGTTGCACTGCCTGTCTTCCAGTTACTCACATCTAGACTTGAAAGGTTGCTACAATCCTTAAACATCAAACTCATGTCCGTTACACTGCTTGTATCCCACCCGCTCACATCCAGGCTTATAAGACTTTGGCATTCAGAAAACATCGATACCATGTTCGTTACACTGCCTGTATCCCACCTGCTCACATCCAGGCTCGTCAGATCACTGCAGTATAAAAACATGTTGTTCATGTCCGTTACACTGCCTGTATCCCAGCCGCTCACGTCAAGGCTTGTTAATCTGTTACAGTTATAAAACATACCACTCATGTCCGTTACGTTGCTTGTATCCCACCCGCTCACATCCAAGCTTGTAAGGCTGCTGCAGTTATAAAACATATAACTCATGTCCGTTATACTGCTTGTATCAAACCCGCTCATGTCCGCATCAGTTAAATTTTTACATCCACTAAACCAACCATTTGTACTTTTTACCCCGGTAGCAGTTATTTTTACTTTTTTTATCTTGTTTGAATCCCAGCCTTCCCCAACCTCAACCTGATCATCATAATTCCCCGAGATCGTAAGCAGCCCATCCCCGTCGATCGTCCAATCCATGCCCCGGAAGGTTCCCGACGTGACAATATCCCCTTCACTTCCCGGTTCACTGCTCTTCTCAGCCATAACTGAAGCATTCTCAACAGTTTCTCCCGATGCTTCCTCCTCCCGGGATGCCTCCTCCGCAACCTCCCCGGATTCCTCCTCAGTCTCCCGGAAGTCTTCCTGCGCTGCTGCGTCATCTCCCGAAACGGTGTCAGCCTTTACATAGTTCATATTTGTGGACACCATTGCGATCACCAGGATCCATGCAAGTACGGGGCGGATGTTTTTCATCTTTGTTTTCCTTTGCTCTCAAACAGCATATCGACAACCTGAACGATATGCCTTGATTTTCCTGACCGATTATTTTGAAAAATTTTATTTAAAACTATTATAAACATAATATTTCAGAAAGTCTATAACAAGGATGCTTATTTCGCAGTTTCTTGACAGGGAAAAACAAGGGACCCTATAATACACATAGAAGGGGTTATATGCTATGAAGAATGACAATCAGAAGGCTTTCAAAGCTGCCAAGGACAAGATCATCGGCGTGGACAGGCAGCGCCTGGGAATCGGCACGCTCTCGGAGAAATCCGTCCATGCCATTCTGAAAAATTATTATGAGCCGGAGGAAGATCATCAGGAGATTCCGATAGAGAATTTTGTGGCTGATATTTATCATGACGGAGAGATCATAGAGATTCAGACCAGGCAGTTTAACAAGATGCGGGACAAACTGAGCTGTTTTCTCCCCCTTTACCCCGTCACCATCGTTTATCCGGTCCCGAGGGAGAAATATCTGATCTGGATCGACGAGGAGAGCGGCGAGTGCAGCGCTCCCCGGAAATCCCCAGCCAAGGGAAGTCGTTATACGGTTTTCCCGGAGCTTTATAAGATCAAGAATTTTCTCAAGGATCCGAACCTGAGGCTGAGACTGGTTCTCATGGACATGGAGGAATACAGGCTTTTAAACGGATGGAGCCGTGATAAAAAAAAGGGATCCACCCGCTATGACCGTATTCCCACCGAACTGATCGAGGAAGTGGAGATCAACCGCAGGGAGGATTATATGCAGTTTGTTCCCTATGAACTGGAGGGGGAATTTACGGTGAAAGACTTCGGAAAAGCTGCCCACATTCCCGCCAGGCTGGCGGGAATCGTGGTCAACATTCTCTCTTATATGGGTACCCTTCAAAAGACAGGACAGAAGGGGAAAGCATATCTTTATACAGTAGCGGAATAAATCCTAGGCTTCCGCTTTCTCTCCCGGATCCCTGGAGTAGAGAAACTTCAGAATGATCGGCGTACAGATACTGGATACGATGATGAGAAGGATGACTGCGGTAAAATAAACAGGGGTTAAAAGCCCCACGGAAAGCCCTTTCTGTGCTACGATCAGCGCCACTTCCCCCCGCGTCATCATACCCACGCCGATTTTCAGGGAATCTTTAAAGCGGAATCCACAGATTTGCGCCATCAGCCCGCATCCTACGATCTTGCAGATCAGCGCCACCAATACAAAGCATACCGCAAAGAGCAGGATCCCTCCGTCCACATTGTCAATGTTGGTCTTTAATCCGATACTGGCAAAAAATACGGGACCGAACAGCATATAGGAATTGGTGTCCGCCTTGTCCGCAATGTATTCCGAATCTTTGATGGAACAAAGAATGATCCCTGCCACATAGGCTCCGGTGATATCCGCGATCCCGAAATATTTTTCTGCCACATAGGCGAGAAAGAAACAGAGCGCCAGCCCCAGGATGGGGATCCTTCTGGTGTGGGGATATCTCTCGTCAAAAATATCGAACAATTTGTAGAGGAAAAAGCCCACCACCAGCACCAGCGCAAAGAACAGCAGCGTGGAGATCACTACCTTCCCGGGATTGGAATCGGGATTCTTCACGCCCACCACAAAGGTCAGGACGATGATGCCGAGAACGTCGTCGATGATCGCCGCGCTCAGGATCGTGGTGCCTACTTTTCCCTTCAGCTTGCCCAGCTCTTTCAGGGATTCCACGGTGATGCTGACGCTGGTGGCCGTCATGATCACGCCGATGAACACTGCCATGAAAAATTTTTCCGATCCCCAGGGTGCCCTGCCGTAAAAAGCCATATACAGCAAAGTGCCGCCCGCCAGGGGTACAAAAACGCCCGCGCAGGCGATCAGAAACGCGATGGGCCCGGTCTTCATCAATTCTTTCAGATCCGTCTCAAGCCCCGCGGAAAACATCAGAAGGATCACGCCGATCTCTGCCATCTGTGTCAGAAAATCCGTCTGCTGCACCAGACCGAGAATGCTGGGACCAATCAACAGCCCGGCTACGATCTCCCCCGCCACCTGGGGCGCTCTTAATTTTCTTGCCAGCAGCCCGAAAAATTTCGCAAACACAATGATGATCGCCAGATCCTTAAAGATAGCATATGTTTCCATCTTTTACGCCTCCTCCGGTAATTTGCAGACATCCACCCACTCCGCGCCGGGACAGGAGCGCTCCAGCTCTTCAATGGTCAGCCTCACGCAGCTTCTGTCGCTTCCCGCCGCGGGCAGCGCCATGTCAAAACGTTTCATGGATCGATCCAGATAAACCTTACTTTTTCCCTCGGGATTCGCGTAGGGGCATACCCCTCCGACGGCATGCCCGGTGTATTCCAAAACCTCCTCCGGCGTCAGCATTTTTGCCTTTGTCCCGAATCTGTCCTTAAATTTGCGGTTATCCACCTTCGTATCGCCGCTGGTGACGATCAAAACCGCATGGTCGTCTACCTTAAAAGAAAGGGTCTTGGCGATCATGGCGGGGATCACCCCGGCAGCGTGAGCCGCAAGCTCCACCGTGGCACTGGATTCGTCAAATTCCTCCACCTTGCCGTCCAGCCCGAATTGTTTCAGATAATCTCTCACAACAGCTACCGACATTTCTCATCCTCCTCATCCTGCAGGTATATCTATATTTTATTCCATGAAGAAAAGTTTGCACCCTGAAGGTACAAACTTTTCCGGTACGTCCTCATATAATCTACACCCTGCATCAAAAAATTTCAAGTGCTTTTCATTCTTCTATGGCATCTTCCACATTGTCAAATTCCTGCTCGCCATTGGAGATCTTTTCCCGGACCTTGGCGATCTGGGCAACCTTTACGCCTTCGTCCAGATTCATCATCTTCACTCCGGAGGTGATCCTGCCCAGAGTGGAGATATCCTGTACCCGAAGCTGAATGATCACGCCCTCCGTGGTGATCATCATCAGCTCATTTTCGTCGGTCACAGCCTTGACACCCACCACGTCGCCGGTCTTTTCGGTGATCTTGTAGCATTTCACACCTTTGCCGCCGCGCTTCTGTACGGTAAACTCCTCCAGATAAGTGCGTTTTCCGAGCCCGTTTTCCGAGACGATGAGCAGGGAATCACCCTGTACCTGGAGCTGCATACCAATGATCTCATCCCCGGGAGATAAGTTCATGCCGATCACACCCATGGACGCCCTGCCCGTGGGACGCACATCCGTCTCTTTGAAGCGGATACACATTCCCTGCCTGGTCACCAGGAAGATCTCACTGTCCGCATCGGTGGTCTTTACCTCGATCAGTTCATCGTCATCCCGCAGATTGATCGCTGTCAGACCGTTCTTGCGCACATTGGCAAACTCCGCCAAAGGGGTTTTCTTCACAATACCCTTTTTGGTCACCATGAACAGATATCTGTTTTCCTCATATTCCTTGATGGGGATCATGGCGGTGATCTTCTCTCCGGGCTGAAGCTGCAGCAGATTTACCACTGCGGTCCCCCTGGCAGTCCTGCCCGCCTCGGGGATCTCATATGCCTTCAGGCGGTACACCCGTCCCATATTGGTAAAGAAATTCATGTAATGATGGGTGGTGCTCATCAGAAGATCCTCGATATAATCGTCCTCTATGGTCTGCATCCCTTTGATTCCCTTGCCGCCGCGGTTCTGCACCTTAAAGTTGTCCACGGTCATCCGTTTGATATAACCAAGCCTGGTCATAGCAATGACAGTATTGTCATAAGGGATCAGATCTTCCATGGAGATGTCAAATTCATCATATCCGATGGTGCTTCTTCTGTCGTCTCCGTACTTCTGGGCGATCATCTGCAATTCCTCTTTGATCACACCCAAAAGCAGTTTCCTGTCGGCAAGGATCGCTTTGAGTTCTCCGATCTTTATCTCCAGTTCCCTGTGTTCATTTTCCAGCTTTTCCCTCTCCAGCCCGGTGAGAGCCCTCAGACGCATATCAACGATCGCCTGCGCCTGCACGTCGGAAAGCTCAAATCGCTCCATCAGTCTCTCTTTGGCAATCTGAGGATTTTCACTGCTCCTGATAATGGAAATGACCTCGTCGATGAAATCCAGAGCTTTCAAAAGACCCTGTAAAATATGGTCTCTCTCCTCCGCCTTATTCAGGTCATACTTTGTCCTGCGGGTGACCACATCCTCCTGATGCTTAAGGTAATACACCAGCATATCCAGAAGATTCATGACCCTGGGCTCATTGTTCACCAGAGCCAGCATGATCACGCCGAAAGTATCCTGAAGCTGGGTGTGCTTGAAAAGCTGGTTCAGGATCACATTGGCGTTGGCGTCGCGCCTCAACTCGATCACGACCCGGACGCCTTCCCTGTTGGACTCGTCCCGGATGTCGGTGATGCCGTCAATCTTTTTGAGTTTCACCAGCTCCGCGATCTTTACGATCAGATTAGCCTTATTGACCATATAGGGCAGTTCCGTCGCCACGATCTGGGTCTTGCCGTTGGGAAGAGTCTCAATATCCGTCACGGCGCGCACCCTGATCTTGCCCCGCCCGGTGCGGTAAGCTTCCTCGCAGCCGCGGGTGCCCATGATCAGTCCCCCGGTAGGAAAATCGGGAGCCTTGATAATGGGAAGGATTTCTTCGATCGTGGTATGTCTGTCTTCCTGAATTTTATTGTCTATGATCTTGACGACCGCATTCACCACTTCACGGAGATTGTGAGGGGGAATATTGGTGGCCATTCCCACCGCGATGCCCGTGGTCCCGTTTACCAAAAGATTGGGATAACGGCTGGGAAGCACAACCGGCTCTTTCTCCGTATCGTCGAAGTTGGGAACGAAGTCAACGGTATCTTTGTTGATGTCCGCAAGAAGCTCCATGGAGATCTTGGAAAGTCTCGCTTCGGTGTAACGCATGGCTGCCGCGCCGTCTCCGTCCATGGAGCCAAAGTTGCCGTGACCGTCCACAAGAGGATATCTTGTGGACCATTCCTGCGCCATATTGACCAAAGCGCCATAGATGGAACTGTCGCCGTGGGGGTGATATTTACCCATGGTATCGCCGACAATACGCGCACTCTTTCGGTGAGGCTTGTCGGGACCGTTGTTCAGTTCGATCATGGAGTAAAGAACACGGCGCTGAACGGGCTTGAGACCGTCCCTCACATCGGGAAGCGCGCGGGAGGCGATGACACTCATGGCGTAATCTATGTAGAATGTCTCCATCCTCTCTTTTAAGTCAACTTCATGAACTTTATCAAAAATATCGTCGTTCATATTTCCTCTCATTCTGCCTGAAATCGCACATTGACAGGCATCTCATCTGATTTCTTCTTAAATATCCAGATTTTTCACGAATCTCGCATTTTCTTCGATAAACTCGCGGCGGGGCTCCACCTTGTCTCCCATCAGAGTGGTAAAGGTGAGGTCAAGTTCCGACTCCATATCTTCTTCATAATTGACCCGGAGCAGGATCCTTTTTTCCGGATCCATGGTGGTCTCCCAGAGCTGCTCCGCATCCATCTCTCCAAGACCCTTATAACGCTGGATCTTATTGTTCTGGTCACGCCCCACTTCTTTTAATATCTCGTCCAATTCCTCATCGCTGTAGGCATACCACACCTTTTTGTTCTTCTCCAGCTTGTAGAGAGGGGGTTTTGCGAGGAACACATGCCCCTGCTTGATCAGCTCCGGCATAAAGCGGTACAGGAAAGTGAGGAGCAGAGTGCTGATATGCGCGCCGTCCACATCTGCATCGGTCATCAGGATGATCTTGTTGTAGCGGAGCTTCGTGATGTCAAAATCCTCATGGATACCCGTTCCAAAAGCAGTGATCATGGCTTTGATCTCCGCATTGGCATAGATCTTATCCAGTCTCGCCTTCTCCACATTCAGGATCTTGCCGCGCAGGGGCAGGATCGCCTGGGTAGCCCGGGAACGGGCAGTCTTGGCGCTTCCGCCTGCGGAATCTCCCTCCACGATATAGATCTCACAGTTCTCCGGATTCTTGTCGGAACAATCGGCAAGCTTGCCGGGAAGGGACATGCCCTCCAGAGCCGTTTTTCTCCTGGTCAGATCCCTCGCCTTGCGGGCCGCCTCGCGGGCGCGCTGGGCAAGAATGGACTTTTCACAGATGGATTTTGCAACTGCGGGATTCTGCTCCAGGTAATAGGTGAGCTGTTCGCTGACAATACTGTCAACTGCGCCTCGCGCCTCGCTGTTGCCCAGTTTCTGTTTTGTCTGTCCCTCAAACTGGGGATCCTCGATCTTCACGCTGATAATGGCGGTGAGACCCTCCCGGATATCCTCGCCGGAAAGATTGGGTTCACTGTCTTTGAGCAGTTTCGCGTTTCTCGCGTAATCATTAAAGGTTTTTGTGATCGCGTTCCGAAATCCCACAAGGTGCGTTCCGCCCTCCGGCGTATTGATATTGTTCACAAAGCTGAACACACTCTCGTTATAGGAGTCATTGTGCTGGAAGGAAACCTCCACATACACATGATTTTTCTCACCCTCAAAATAAAGGATATCTTCATAGAGAGGCTCTTTGCTCTTATTGAGATAGGACACAAACTCCTTGATCCCGCCCTGATAATAAAATTCAATGACCTTCTGTCTCTCTCCGTTTTCCAGGGTAATGTAATGTGTCTTTCCGATCTTTCCTCCGGTCAGAACCTTCGTGTCATCACTGTTCTTTTTATCCGACTCTGCCCTTGCGAGAAGCTCGTCGATCTGTTTCTTCTCTAAATCCTTTTCCGTTACGGACGGCACAGAAGAATCAACGGGCATGGATTCCACAGACAAAGGTTCCGCTGCCGTTTCTTCCTTCCGGTTGTCTCTGAGGATGATGCGCAGACCTTTTGTGAGAAAAGCCATCTCCCGCAGTCTTCTTTTCAGAATATCAAATTCATAGACCGTTGTCTCCGTAAAAATAGTGTCATCGGGAAGAAAAGTTACTTTTGTGCCTGTTTTTTCCATGGGGCAGGTGCCTATTTCCCTGAGAGGATAACAGACATGTCCTCTTTCATAGCGCTGCCTGTAAACCTTCCCCTCCTGACAGATCTCAACCTCAAGCCAGTTGGAGAGAGCATTCACAACAGAAGCACCCACACCGTGAAGACCTCCGGAAACCTTATATCCTCCTCCGCCGAATTTACCGCCGGCATGGAGAATGGTAAACACTACTTCAACGGCAGGAATGCCCGCTTTGTGATTGATACCCACAGGGATTCCGCGTCCGTTGTCAATGACCGTGACGGAATTGTCTTCGTTGATGGTGACATCGATCAGATCACAGTATCCGGCAAGTGCCTCATCCACCGCATTGTCAACGATCTCATAGACAAGATGATGAAGCCCCCTGCTGGAGGTGGTGCCGATATACATACCGGGTCTCTTCCGGACAGCCTCAAGCCCTTCCAGAATCTGAATCTGATCCGCGCCATATTCTTCATCAAAAACCGTATTGTTCATGCTTTCTTCGCTCATATTTTTATCATCCCTCCACATTAAAGGCATAAGTATCGATCATATTCAAACTTCCCCATTCATCAGGGAAACTCCTCCATTCATCACTTTGTAAACCCTGTTTATTTCAAACCGATCGTTTACAAATTCCTCCAATCCCGTACAGGTGATGATGGTCTGAATATCTCCTATACTATTCAAAAGATAATTCTGTCTGTTATTATCAAGTTCCGACAATACATCATCCAATAAGAGAATAGGGTTGTCTTTTGCTATCTTTTTCACCAGTTCTATCTCTGACAGCTTTAATGACAGAGCAGCGGTTCTCTGCTGACCCTGGGATCCGTATTTTCTGATATCAATGCCATCTACTATAATAGCAAAATCGTCTCTGTGAGGACCTACTGTGGTCATCTTTGCACCGATATCCCTCTCCCGGCTCATTCTCATATTCTTTTCAAAATCTTCAATATTTACATTTGGTTCATAGATGATATGAATTTCTTCTTTTCCGCCGGACAGATTTTTATGTATATCATAGATGATCTCATTTAACTGTTCCACAAATACAGCTCTTCTCTCGATGATCTTTGTTCCATATGAAACAAGCTGCATATCCCAGATATTCAAAGTCTCCTTTAAATCGGGATTGAAATACATATCCTTTAAAAGCTTATTTCTCTGATTTACAATTTTGTTATAATTATTCAGATTATAAAGATAAATACCATCTAGCTGGCACAGTTCCATATCGATAAATCTTCTTTTCTCGGAGGGACCGTTTTTTATGATTCCAAGATCTTCCGGTGAAAAAAAGACGACATTACAAATACCAAGCAGATCAGCAGCTTTTTTGATCTTCTGCCCGTCAACAGCAATCCCTTTTGATTTTGATTTACGAAGATGTATATCCACCCTGGTCTCTATATTTTCTTTCTCGATACAGGTTCTGATATGCGCTTCCTCTTTATCAAAGTTGACGATTTCTTTATCCTTGCTTCCCTTATGAGATTTTGTTGTTGACGCTACATAAATGGCTTCCAGAATATTTGTTTTTCCCTGAGCATTATCTCCAAATAAGATATTGGTACCTTTGTCAAATGTGATCTCAAGAGAATGATAATTTCTGTAATCTGCCAGTTCCAATGATTTTATAATCATGCTTTACCTTAAAATCTGATCTTAATTGATTTAATCTTTTATTTTATGAATATTTTATTATTGTTATATTCCACAACATCACCGGGCACAAGCTTCTTACCCCTTTGATACTCTGTCTGATCATTTACCTTCACAAGACCGTCCCGGATGGCAAACTTCGCATCCACTCCAGATTCAACCAAGCCTGCAGCTTTTAGCGCCTGCCCCAGCTTTATATAATCTTCCCGCAGATTTATCGTATACATGATATCACCCTTCTCAACTTACCGTTGTAAAATTAACGGGAAGAATCAGATAGATATAACTCTCCTCAAGATTTTTAATGATACAGGGAGCTTTGGGATTCACCATATAGAGATCGATCTCTTCATCGTCGATCACCCTCAGCGCATCAATCAAAAATTTAGGGTTAAATCCTATCATGATATCTTTTCCGTTCTTTTCTATATCTATTTCTTCATTCATGCTTCCGATGATAGAATTGATCTTAAGTTCCATATTCTCATCGGTGACATTGATGATGATCGGCTTTTTATCTCCTTCCTTCACCAGAAGCGTTGCACGGTCAATACAATTTAAAAACTCTTTTTTGTTTATCTTTACTTTAGTCTCATAATCGCTGGACAACATCTGATCGATCTTAAAATATTCTCCCTCGATCAAACGGGAAACAACGATAGTATTGTCAAATTCAAAGACAATATGTTTGGAGGTAAAAGAAATTGTTACATCTCTGTCCGCATCTCCTGACAAAATCTTACTGATCTCATTCAATGTCTTGCCGGGAACTACAACCTTCCTCGGTTCATAATGATTCTTTAAATCAATGTTGCGGATGGAAATACGATGCCCATCCAAAGATACCACACGCATCTTATCACCATTGATATCAAACAACTCTCCTGTCATCAGCTTATTGTTATCATTGTCGGAAATGGAGAAGATAGTCTGTCTCACCACATCTTTTAAGGTAAACTGGCTGATCATGATACTTTCCTCTTTCTCCACAGAAGGGAGATAAGAAAAATCTTCTCCGGATTTGCCGATGATGTGAAACTCAGATTTTCCACAAGTGATAGTAGTCTTGTAGGAATGATCTGTCTCTATCGTAATATCGTTGTCAGGAAGTTTGCTCACCATTTCAAGAAAGATCTTAGCATCAAGAGCTATGATTCCCTTTTCCAATATATTTCCCTTAATTGTCGTCTCTATCCCCATCTCCATATCATTTGCAGTGAGAGTGATCACTCCCTTGGAAGCATCTATAAGAATACATTCCAGGATCGACATTGTAGTCTTATTGGGAACTGCTTTAGATACTGTCTTAACTCCACTTAAAAGACTGGACTTTGAACAAACTAATTTCATGTGTATAACTCCTTCCGATTTTGAGCGCTTTGGATGGACGCTCTTTTATATTTATAATAAAAGTATTTAATAGTAATCCTTATTAGAGGATGTTCATATGTGCAAAACCATTTCTATTATAATATTTTTTAAGGAAAAAGGGAATGGCTTTCCTGTGAATAATTCTGTGAAATATTCACTATTATCTATTGACAACTCTAAAGTTATCAACAATCGTTTAAGAAGGATTTATTTTCTTTATAATGATATCCACTTTATTCTTAAAATCCACATTGGTTGAAATGTCGTTTTCCACTTTTTTACATCCGTGCATCACTGTCGTGTGATCTTTCCTGTTGAGAAAAGTGGCAATATTTTCCAGGGACATATCGGGTATAAGTTTCCTGCAGAGATACATGACAACCTGTCTCGGAAGAACAAATTCCGCGTTTTTCCTTTTGGATGTGATATCATCCGGTTTTACTCCAAAATGATCTGCCACTATATTTAAAATGAGAGTGGAAGAGATCTCTTTTGGTTTATTGGGATAGATCATATCCTTTAAAGCTTCTTCCGCGAGGGGAAGAGTGAGTTCTACTTTATTTAATTTTGCCGCAGCTATGATTTTATTGAGAGCTCCCTCAAGTTCTCTTATATTGGATTTAATATTGGTCGCAATATATTTGATGATTTCTTCATTTATGTTCAGGTCGCAGTTTTCTGCATTTTTCCTTAAGATAGCCATTCTTGTCTCATAGTCGGGCGGCTGTATGTCCGCAATGAGACCCCACTCAAAACGGCAGCGGAAACGCTCTTCTAATGTCTCCATTTCCTTAGGAGGCTTGTCTGAGGATAAAATGATCTGTTTTCCTGTGGAATGGAGGGCGTTAAAAGTATGAAAAAATTCTTCCTGTGTACTTTCTTTACCTATTATAAACTGTACGTCATCAACCATAAGTACATCAACATTTCGATATTTTTCGCGGAGTTTGCTCATTGAGGCAGCATTACCGCTTCTGATCGAGTCGATCACTTCATTGGTAAATTCCTCGCTGGTTACATACAGCACTTTTGTGTCAGGATTCTGTTCCAGGATAAAATGACCTACAGAGTGCATCAGGTGGGTCTTACCCAGTCCCGGTCCTCCATAGAGATAAAGGGGATTGTATACTTCCCCGGGATTTTCCGCAACGGCAAGACATGCGGAATGAGCAAATTTATTGTTGCTTCCCACTACAAAGGTGTCAAATTTATACTTGGAATTTAAGTGGGAATTTTCATAATTGATATTGTTAAAAGGATTAGAAGATGAAAATTCGTTTTTCTGAGAGTTTTTGTGTTTCAGGTCTTTTTCAAGAATGAATATGATCTCGTAGGGATGATCGAACATTTCGGTGACGGTCACCTGAAAAAATTTCTTATATTTAGAAGAAATATAATTCAGAGACATTCCCTGATCGGAGGGTATGACAATATAGATCACGTCATCAACGGTTTCGTGATATTCCAAAGGTTTTATCCATGTATTAAAAGAGACGGAAGAGAGTTCATATTCGCTCCTGACAGTCTCTTTGATCAAATCCCAGTTTTCTCCGATAATATCCATAACAACAGCCTCTTTCTGATTCCGTATAAACTCCCATATATCATTCTAATATAAAGAAATAAATATTTCAAATATTAGTTATGAACATAAAATTTTTAAAGTTATCCACCATATGTTTATAACTTTGTTTATAATTATTATTTTTTTGATAAGTGTGGATAGATTGGTCTTTAGGTGGATAGAATAAAATACTTTTATAAAAATTGGAAAAGTTTGAGTTTTCATCCTGTTTTATAGGATATTCGCATTAAAAATTAAAATACAGGTATTATTTATCCACAATATGTTCATTATTTGTGGATAAATAGATTTAAAAAATTTATGTGGATATCTATGTGTATAAGTATTTAAAAAAATATTAAATATGTAAAAAAACCTTATCTTTCCTTATTTTTGCTTGACATTATCGGTCTTTTCTTATAAAATCATATATGCTATTTTCCTGAAAAAGAAGGAGGTGCAGTTTCATGAAGATGACATTTCAGCCTAAAAAGCGTTCTCGTTCAAAAGTACATGGTTTCAGAGCCAGAATGAGCACACCTGGCGGAAGAAAAGTTTTGGCAGCAAGACGTGCAAAAGGAAGAAAAAGATTATCTGCATAGGTCACAGAAATGTGACCTTTTTGCAATTCATGACAATAGAAAGTGCGCCGGGCGTGCTTTCTATTGTTTTTAGTGGTATGAGGAAAACTTATGCGTTTTTCGGAATCGTTGAAGAAAAATCATCAATTCCAATTCGTCTATAAAAATGGAAGATCGTTTGCAAACAAATATTTAATAATGTATATTTTGGAAAATAGCCTTGAAAGAAACAGAATTGGAATCAGTGTCAGTAAAAAAGTAGGAAACAGTGTTGTGAGACATCGCGTCACAAGACTTATTCGGGAAAGTTACAGATTACATGAAAATATATTCAATAGTGGTTTGGATATAGTGATCATCGCGAGACCGGGTGCAGCTGCCGTAGGTTACAAAGAGGCAGAGAGCGCACTGCTACATTTGGGTAAACTCCATCATATCATTTATGAATGAGAGAACCTATGTTGGAAACTATGAAAAATATTTTTATTGCCGTTATAAAGTTTTATAAAAAATATTTATCTCCTTTAAAGAGAACCAAATGTCCCTATATACCTACCTGTTCCCAATATGGTCTGGAGGCTATAGAGAAATATGGAGCTCTGAAGGGAGGTCTTTTGACCTTGTGGAGGATTATCAGGTGTAATCCTTTGTCAAAAGGAGGATATGATCCTGTTCCATGACAATAGGATAGAAAGATACGGCAAATTCAGGAGGATGAATGAACGGTATTTTATTGACCCAGAATTCCACACCTATTTTTAAATATATCGTGTGGATACTAGGTAAGCTTATGGAGGGAATCTTTACTTTTTTGGATATGGTTGGTATTCCCAATATAGGGCTTGCCATTATTTTATTTACAATTATCATCAACATTATCATGCTGCCGCTCACTGTCAAACAACAGAAATTTTCCAAATTGTCTTCTAAAATGAGCCCGGAGCTTCAGGCTATTCAGGCAAAATATAAGAATCGCAAGGATCAGGATTCCCAGATTGCCATGAGTACCGAAATGCAGGCGGTTTATGCAAAATATGGCGTATCTCCCACAGGAAGCTGTGGGTACCTTTTGATACAGATGCCTATTTTGTTTGCATTGTATAGAGTGATCTATGCCATGCCTGCCTATGTGGGTAAAATAGGAGATACTTTCCGTGTACTTGCCTCAAAGATCATTTCAAGTGATGGCGGTGAATGGCTGATGAATCCCACCTTTACGGAATTTGTAAATCCCGAACAGGTGGAAGCCACCAATAAAATTGCCAATACCGTGTCCATGTATGGCAGAAGCATGACAAACGGAAATCTTGAGAACGGTGTTGTAGATGTTCTCAACAGACTTTCTTCCTTTGATATGAATCTGGTTGCGCAGCATTATAATCTCACGGATATGACTTATCAGGGGAATTTGATCTTAAGCAATGAGACAACAAGAGGTCTGATCGACTCTTATAACAATTTTCTTGGCCTGAATATCGGTGATTCTCCTCAACATCTCATTGTGGAAGCATTTCATAACGGTGCATGGATGTTGATGATCGGAGCTTTGCTGATTCCTGTGCTTTCTGCTGTAACTCAATGGATCAGCGTAAAACTGATGCCTCAGCAGGATAATAACGGAAATATGGATGAACAGCAGGCACAGATGCAGAGTACAATGAAAGTCATGAATACATTCATGCCTCTGATGTCCGCGTATTTTTGCTTTACGCTGCCTGCAGGTATGGGTATTTACTGGGTTGCGGGAAGTGTGGTCAGAGGAATACAGCAGATATTGATCAATAAGCATATTGACAAGATGGATTTTAATGTTATTATTGAGAAAAATGCTGAGAAAAGCGCCAAAAAAATGGAAAAGATAAAGCAGAACAGGGAGAAGATAAATGCCCTTGCCAGTATGAATACCAAAAATATCGAGAGTATTCAGCAAAAGGCAAATGTTTCTTCCGGCAGTTCCGATCCAGGTAAGAATGGTGTATCCGGGCAGACAAAGCCAAACAGTATGATGTCCAAAGCAAATATGGTAAGTGAATATAACAGGAAACATAATAAATAATTTCTATAACGATTATGGAGGTGTCATATATGGAATTTATAGAAGTTTCAGCTAAAAACTTAAGTGATGCTATTACGGAAGCATGTAAGACTCTCAGCGTTACCAGCGACAGATTATACTATGAAGTCATTGAAGAAGGTTCAAATGGATTTCTTGGAATTGGAAGCAAACCTGCAGTGATCAAGGCTGCCGTTAAAGAAGAAATAAAAAATGATGAAAAGGAACCTTCTAAGGCAAAAGAAACCCCGGTTGAAAAGAAGCCTTCCGAAACTGTTAAAGAATATAAAAAAGCTGTAGATCCTGTATCTGACGAGGATATAAAAAAGAGAGCGGAGGTTTTCTTAAAAGATGTTTTCCAGGCAATGGATATGACAGTTTCCATTGATGTAAAATATAATGGAGCAGACAGATCGATGGATATTGATCTGAGTGGTGATCAGATGGGCATCCTCATCGGCAAAAGAGGTCAGACCCTGGATTCCATTCAGTATCTTGTGTCTCTGGTTGTAAATAAGGATATTGATGATTATATCAGGGTTAAGGTTGATACGGAGAATTACAGGGAGAGAAGAAAGGAAACTCTCGAAAACCTTGCTAAAAATATTGCATATAAAGTGAAAAGGACCAAGAGACCTGTATCTCTCGAACCTATGAACCCTTATGAAAGACGTATCATTCACTCCGCACTTCAGGATGACAAATATGTGACCACGCATAGCGAAGGAGACGAACCTTTCAGAAGAGTTGTGGTAACTCTCAAGAGATAAGTGATGTTTTCGTGGGCAGACATTGAGATAAAATTTTATGTAAATCGTACCGGGTATATGATATAATTCATATATCCGGTTTTTAAATAAGAAATTTTATCATATATGTGGGAGAAAAAATGAAAATATGAATACGGATACGATCGCTGCAATCGCCACGGCTCTCTCTGATTCCGGGATCGGGATCATAAGGATCAGCGGAGAAAAAGCCGTGGAAATCGGTGACAGTGTTTTCAGAACAGTCTCGGGAAAACAGATCTTAAGTCAGGTGAAATCCCACACCATACATTACGGGTATATAGTGGATAATTTTTCAGGCAGTGATCAGTTGTCTGATAACATTGTGGATGAAGTGATGGTTTCCGTAATGAGGGCACCAAAAAGTTTTACTGCTGAAGACACGGTTGAGATTAACTGTCATGGTGGTATATTTGTCATAAAGAAGATTTTAGATCTGGTCTGTAAAAACGGTGCGAGACTGGCAGAACCGGGAGAGTTTACGAAAAGAGCCTTTTTAAACGGAAGAATTGATCTATCCAAAGCGGAAGCAGTGATTGATGTGATTCACTCCCAAAATGAGATGGCTCTAAAATCATCTCTCGATCAGTTACAGGGTGGTCTTTCCCGAAAAATTAAGAAATGGAGGGAAGATATCATCTATGAGATTGCTTTTATAGAATCTGCCCTGGATGATCCGGAACATATCAGTCTTGAGGGGTATTCTCAGAAGCTTTATGAAAAAATAATCCGGATAAAACAGAAGATAGACGAGTTGACGGCAACCTTTTCTGACGGTGTGTTGATGAAAGAGGGAATTTCCACGGTGATCGTTGGAAAACCCAATGCCGGAAAATCATCGTTAATGAATTTATTTCTTGGGGAAGACAGGGCGATCGTGACGGATATTGCGGGAACGACGAGGGATGTATTGAAGGAAACTGTCAACTTAAAAGGGATCACTTTAAATATGATAGATACTGCCGGAATCCGCTCTACGGAAGATGTGGTAGAAAAAATCGGCGTGGAAAGGGCAAAAAAATATGCGAAAAATGCCGATCTGATCCTGTGTGTTGTGGATTCCTCCACGGATCTGGATGACAGTGACAGAGAGATTTTTTCTCTTCTTCAGGGACAAAAATCCATTGTCATTTTAAATAAAACGGATTTAAAACAGAAGATAGACGAGGAAACTGTGCGTCAAGCGACAGGTAATACAACACTTGTGAGTGTCTGTGCAAAAGACGGTACCGGCATTGACAAGCTGGAAGAAGCAATTAAAAATCTTTTTTTTAGCGGAGAGATTCAAAGCAATCGGGAAACTGTCATTACCAGTCTGCGTCATAAGAATGCTTTGATCAGTGCAAGCAAAAGTCTGAGTCTTGTTCTGAAAAGTATAGAAGATGAGATGCCGGAGGACTTTTATTCCATTGATCTGATGAGCGCCTATTCTTCCCTGGGATATATCATTGGAGAAGAAGTGGAGGACGATCTGATGGAAGAAATTTTCGGTAAATTCTGTATGGGTAAATAAAAACTGTAAGGTGAGCAGTAAGATGGTCGGGAACATGAGTGTAAATCTGAGTGAAAAAGTAAACGAGATCCGGGAGAAAGTGGATGTATGTGTGATCGGCGCAGGGCATGCCGGCTGCGAGGCGGCGCTCGCCTGTGCCCGCCTTGGTCTTGAGACAGTAATTTTTACGGTAAGTGTTGACAGTATTGCTCTGATGCCGTGCAATCCGAATATCGGAGGTTCTTCTAAGGGACATCTGGTGAGAGAACTGGATGCGCTTGGAGGTGAGATGGGAAAAAATATTGACAAGACCTTTATTCAGTCTAAGATGTTGAATCTCTCCAAAGGACCTGCCGTACACTCTCTTCGCGCCCAGGCGGACAAATCAGATTATACCCGTTCCATGAGAACAGTTTTGGAAAATCAGGAGAGACTTACGATCAAACAGGCTGAGGTCTGTGAGATCCTATGGGAAGAATCGGATGGCAGTGATCTTAACAGAAAAAAAGTTACGGGTGTCAGAACTTTTACCGGTGCGGTTTATGAATGCAGCGCAGTTGTCCTTTGTACGGGTACATATCTCAATGCCAGATGCCTGTGCGGAGAGGCAATTACCTATACGGGACCCAATGGTCTTCAATCTGCGACACACTTGTCAGATTCCTTAAAAGAGATGGGCATCGCACTGCGCCGTTTTAAGACCGGAACTCCTGCGAGAATAGACAGGCGCAGCATTGATTTTAACAGGATGGAGGAACAGACCGGGGATGAGAGAATCGTACCTTTCTCTTTTTCCACGGATCCGGATGAAATTCAGAAGGAGCAGGTCTCCTGTTGGCTTACCTATACAAATGAGAGAACCCATGAGATCATAAGGGCTAATCTTGACCGCTCTCCGATCTATGCGGGAATTATCGAAGGAACCGGACCCAGATACTGCCCTTCCATTGAAGATAAGGTGGTAAAATTTGCGGATAAGGAGAGACATCAGGTTTTCATTGAACCCGAGGGAATCCATACCAATGAAATGTATGTGGGAGGCATGTCCTCTTCCCTTCCGGAAGATGTGCAGCTTGCCATGTACCGCACGGTGCCCGGGCTGGAAAATTGTAAGATCGTAAGAAATGCCTATGCGATAGAGTATGACTGTATCAGCGCCGGGCAGCTTTATCCGAGTCTTGAGTTTAAGAATGTAAGGGGATTGTTCAGCGGAGGGCAGTTCAATGGAAGCAGTGGATATGAGGAGGCTGCCAGCCAGGGATTGATAGCGGGAATCAATGCGTCCATGGAAATCATGGGTAAGGAGCCTTTGATTCTCGACAGAGGAGAGAGCTATATTGGAGTCCTGATTGATGATCTGGTGACAAAGGATAACAGGGAGCCATACCGAATGATGACTTCACGGGCGGAGTATCGACTTTTGCTTCGTCAGGATAATGCGGATTTAAGGCTTCGGGAGAAGGGTTATCGGATTGGATTAGTTTCTGAGGAACAGTATCTGCAGGTCCAGGCGAAAAAATATCTGATTGAGAAAGAGATCGCACGTCTGAAAGATACCATGGTGGGTGCCGGCCGGGAAATTCAAAATTTTCTGGAAGCCCATCAGAGTTCTTCTCTGAAAACCGCAGCCAGTCTGGCAGAACTGATGTGCCGTCCGGAACTGTCTTATGAGATTTTGGAGGAGATTGATACAAAACGTCAGGAAGCTATGGATGGATTTGTGCGGGAGGCGGAGAAATTATTCGGAAAAACGGATCAAAAGCTTCTTCAAGAGGTGATAGAACAGGTAGAGATTGAGATCAGATACGAAGGGTATATTTTACGACAGAAGCGTCAGGTTGAGCAATATAAAAAGATGGAGCAGAGAAAGATTCCTGAAAATCTGGATTATGATGAGGTGCCCTCTTTGCGCTTGGAGGCGAGACAGAAGTTGAAGGAATTCAAACCGATTTCTGTGGGACAAGCATCCAGAATATCAGGGGTATCTCCGGCAGATGTGTCGGTATTGTTGGTGTACTTGGAGCGCTTTAAGTAGTAGAGAAAAGAGATTTTCTAAAGAGAGTATATAAAATTAAGAAAGTATAGATATAGTACGATGAATAATTATAATACAAAGAATTTTGAAAATGATTTATCTGCTTTGGGTGTTGTTCTTGATGACCGCCGGATAGAACAATTTTTGACTTACTATGAGATGCTGGTTAATTGGAATCAGAAGATGAATTTGACCGCAATTACGGAGTATGAAGAAGTTTTGAAAAAGCATTTTATAGACAGTATTTCTCTTATTAAGGCATATGACGTGACGAAGGATTCAAAGGTAATTGATGTGGGAACCGGTGCGGGTTTTCCCGGATTGGCTTTAAAGATTGCTTATCCGAATTTACAAGTGACTCTTTTGGATTCCTTGAATAAAAGGATTCATTTTCTGGATGCCGTGATTGCGTCTTTGGGTTTGAAAGAAGTGGAGACGATACATGGCAGAGCGGAAGATTTGGCAAAGCCTGATATGCTGCGGGAGAAATTTGATCTGTGTGTTTCACGCGCGGTGGCAAATCTTTCTACTTTGTCGGAGTACTGCCTTCCCTTTGTGAAGCAGGGCGGTCAATTTATTTCCTACAAGTCCGAGAAAATTTCTGAGGAGATGGAGGCGGCTCAGAAACCTATTTCTATCTTAGGGGGAAATGTTGTCGATCAGGTAGAGTTCTTTTTACCAAATTCAAATATCTATCGAAATTTATTTGTAATCAAAAAAGTGCGGGAGACACCTCTTAAGTATCCAAGGAAAGCAGGGATTCCTGCCAGGGAACCAATTCAGTAATCAAAATGAAATTTATTTAGAAAGGGGTTGGCATATGGAATCTTCTACATATTACAAATTAAATGTTGTTTTGAAAGATCTGCAAAGTGAAAGAAATCAGTTGCAGGGACAAATTGATGAAAATAATTTGAATATTTATGAGACACAATCTCTTGCATTGGAATTATTGGGAAAAGAAGAGGATGATTTTAAATTCTTTTCACCCAGAAAAATGAGTGATCTACATAGAGATGAATTGGAGCAGTTCGATGAAAAGAAAAATGAATATGTAAATAGAAATAAAGAGTTGATTGCCCGAAGGGATAAATTGGACTCTATTATTGATGTGTTGTTGAAAGTATCTGAGGAATATGAAGAAGATAAGAAGATGAATGATAAATCAGATCATGGGACAGAGGAAAAAATCTCCGATGATTTAGATAATGAAATGGAAGATGAAACAGATAGTGAAGATTGGAATTTGAGTGAACTTGATATTTCTAAAGAAGATAAACAAAAAATTGCTGATTATTTGCAAAATCATGTGGCAGATAATTTGGCTGATATAAAACACAAGATAGAACTGGGTGATAAATTTATTAGACAAGACCCAATGAGAGCTAAACAAGAGTTGACAGTTGTAAGTAAGAAACTGAGTGATATTATTGATAATGTAAAAAAATTTTCTGAAAATTTTTAAAATATTATTTACAATTAAACTTAAAATAATATAATATAAGTATCAATAATCATATTTAATTTTTTATTTGTAAGATTGATTATTGATTTGTGTCAGCACTTAAATTTTTCTCAATAGCTGATGGCATGAAAGAGAGGGAGTATGAAGAAAAAACTTGCTGCTGCTTTAATGTTAAGCATCTGTTTTCTTGGAGGTTGTTCGTCTTTGCAGTCTTTACAGCCTTTGGAGTCTTTATCTGTTTCCAACAATGATGCACAGGGCATTGTGGAAGAGACATCTGAGGAACAGACAGATATCTTAGAGACACAGGAGGAGTTTTCATCTCTTATTGATAAGAACGATCTTCAGCCGCCGGATTTGGAGAAAATTCATGTATCGGATACGCGCCAGTATTGTTCCCGTGAGGAATATCCCTCTCTCTATGAGGAAGTACAAACCTTGCTTTTGCAGCGTGATCAGATATTAAATACGATTCTTGGTGTTGATTACGACAAGCAGCTAAATATGGATGAAACAGTTACCGATGAAAAAGGAAATATTTTTTATCGCTTTAAGGAACAACGTACTTTGGAAGATGTGAGAGCAGAGTTGGCTACAATCTATACGGATGATTATATTGATACAGATGGTGCGTGGTATTTAACTTCTCTTTTTTACGAGGATCAAGGAAAACTGTACCGATCAGGCGGCGATGGCTGGGCAGATGGATTATATAACAATTGGGTGCTTTGGCAGATCAATGACATCAATGGTGCAGACTCCTATTATATCATAGGTTATATGGCAATAGGAGCTTACGACTATGATGAGTGTCCCATACTGTCAATTTGGACAATTACTAAAACTGATGAGGGATTCCGTATATGTTCTGAACAGGACATTAACTTTACGCAAGCTGTTTATGTCCTCCCCGAAGATAATTGATTTCGTTTATTTTAATCCCAGCAGCCTGCGCTTTTTACAGAACTTCTGCATAATCGCGCGAAGATCAGCGCAGTTATCTTCGTCGCCCTTGATCGTAATGACTTCTTTCCTCTCGCCTTTTTTGAGTTCTACCGGTGCATCGCCTTCGACCTTGTATGATGGGTTTCTGTTTGTGCCTTTATATACGAAGGTTATCGTTTTGTCAGGAACGGGAACAAAGTCATCAATATTCGAGCAGCAAATCAAGAAGATAGATGAGATTTTCTTCGGCTAATTTAGCTCCCTTGGGGTAGTGGCTTATGACTTCACCCGCTTTCCATATGGCGTCACCGATTGCGTTAACATCCTCTCTTAATGTACAATTGCCCCATGTCTCGATGGTTTTCCACGAAATCGCGTTTGGGTCGGCGCCGCGCTTAAGCATATCAATGACTATTGCGGTTGCTTTCTCGGCGGCTTCGGTATCGGGCTTGATATCCTGATATGCGAAGAAGATCGCTCCTATCGCGTCCTGAATCACGGGCACGCGCCAAACATACTTTTTGCTTGGGTCTACCGGGTCTATGTAATTCACATCTGCACCTTGCTCAATAAGATATTGAGCAAGGTCGAATTCTCCAATCTTTAAAGCGACTTGCAGCGGAGAAAGTCCGTCGTCCTTCTTTGGCGGAGCCTTTGCGGGTTCGTTGATCACTTCGGGGTAATTGTATAGAATACGCTCGACCTCATTGAAGTCGCCGTTTCTTATTGCTTTGAATAACCCTTTCATTTTTATAACTCCAATCCCGTTTTTGTGAATAAACTCCGAAACGGAGCGAGCGGTTTCACAATAAGTGTACCGTTATGAGCTTCTCTTTTTAAAAAAACATGTGAAGTTGGTTTTGTCAAGTAAAAATATGATCATAAATATTGAATCAACTTGTAATAAATAGATTAAAAACAAATGTTTCACGTGAAACATTTATCTGTTCATAAAAATTGGACACAAGATAATGTTTCACGTGAAACATTTAAACCCTAGATATTGTAAAAAATCCGTGAAACATTCTTAAAAAATGTGTGTGAAACATTTAAAATGTCGAATATTAGCCCTGTAATCCCCTTGCCTGACGGTCCATATCTTCTATCACAATATCATAAATTTCACCAAGAGTAGAGCAGTATTCAAGAAGTTTCCAGGGCTCATTGGTATGAAAATGAATTTTGATCAATTCTTCATCTCCCACTGCCAGGAGGCAATCTCCTTTGAAATGTTCAGTAATGTAGTCATTGATCACATCTTCGTCGAGATCTTCTCCTTCTAAGAGTAGTTGGGTGTCATATCGAAATTCCAGCATGTCTTGTTCTCCTTTTAATTTTTTGTTTTATATATTTTGATATTACGCCTATATTTTAACATAAAAATATGAGGAATGATACAAAATCATTCTTTGTGTAAAAAGATAAATTCATGTAGATATCTGAAATGAATCATGCTATAATGAAATTCGTGAAAAGACTGTTTGAAATGTTATCCCAAAGATGAAAGGTGAGAAATATATGGGAAGAATTATTGCTATTGCAAATCAAAAGGGTGGAGTAGGAAAAACCACTACATCAATCAATTTGTCTGCCGCTCTGGCAATGAAAGGTAAAAAGGTTTTAGTCATTGACACAGACCCCCAGGGAAATACTACCAGCGGATTTGGCATTGATAAAAATGATTTGAACAATACTATTTATGAATTGATCTTAGGGGAATGTTCCATTGGAGATTGTATGATCAGGGATGTTATTCACAATATTTCTGTAGTACCTTCCAATGTTAATCTGGCTGCGGCAGAGATTGAACTTATCGGTGTAGATCGCAAAGAGTTTATTTTAAAGAATGAAGTGGATTATGTAAAGGATAATTTTGATTATATCATTATCGACTGCCCTCCTTCTTTAAATATGTTGACCATCAATGCGATGACTACCGCTGACAGTGTCATTGTTCCAATTCAATGTGAGTATTATGCGCTGGAAGGATTAAGCCAGCTGATTCACACGGTAAATCTGGTAAAAGAGAGATTAAATCCCGCTCTTGATATGGAAGGGGTTGTATTTACCATGTATGATTCCCGCACCAATCTTTCCATGCAGGTAGTGGAAAACGTGAAACAAAATTTGAAATCTCATGTGTATGAGACATTGATTCCGAGAAATATCCGGCTTGCCGAAGCGCCCAGTTACGGAATGCCGATCACACGCTACGATCCCAAGTCAGCCGGTGCGGAAGCATATATGAATCTGGCGGAAGAAGTGATGAAATATAAGAAGTAATGAAATATAAGTCATAGTTTTTCAAGATAGACAGGTAACATAAAATCTTACGAAGAACGCATGGATAAGCAAAGAGATAAGGAGAAGAGGTATGGCAGCAAGAACACCGAGAGGCTTGGGGAAAGGGATTGATTCACTGATACCAAATGTGGTAGGGGAAGAGAAAGAAAAGAGAGAAGCCCTGACACGCGAGGGAAAGGATGGAAAGAAAAGTTCCGAAAATGAAGAAAATAAAATGATGGTTAAGATTACTATGGTGGAGCCCAACAGGGAGCAGCCCAGAAAGAATTTTGACGAAGATTCATTGCAGGAACTTGCCGATTCCATCAAACAGTTCGGTCTGCTGCAGCCTATCTTGGTTCAGGACAGAAAGGATCACTATGAGATCATTGCCGGGGAGCGCAGATGGAGAGCTTCCCGTATGGCAGGTTTAAAAGAAATTCCTGTTATCATTCGCAATTATAGTGATCAGGAAATTGTGGAGATTTCCCTGATAGAGAATATCCAGCGGGAAGATCTGAATCCTATCGAGGAAGCACAGGCTTATAAGCGTCTGCTCACGGAGTTTAATCTGAAACAGGACGAAGTGGCAGAGCGTGTTTCCAAGAGCCGTGCCGCTGTCACCAACTCCGTGAGACTTCTCAAATTATCCGATGAAGTACAGCAGATGGTAATTGATGAAATGATTTCCACCGGGCATGCCCGGGCTCTTTTGGCTGTGGAAGACGCAGAGGAACAATACAATCTGGCACAGAAAATTTTTGATGAAAAGCTCAGTGTACGCGATGTGGAAAAGCTGGTAAAGAACCTGGGAAAACCTGCAAAACAGAAAAAACCCGATGATAAGACAATGCAGTTGATTTATCAGGATATTGAGGAGAAATTAAAGAGGCGTCTCAGCACAAAGGTGACTGTGACCTCCAAGGGGGAGGGAGCCGGAAAGATTGAGATCGAATTTTACAATAATGAAGATTTGGACAGACTGATCGATTTAATGGGAGAAAAATAAAATGAATACAGTATTGTTAGAGCAGATGGGTCTTGCCGGGCTGGATCTGGGATATCTTGTAATCGGCATGGGCGCTGTGATCGTGGTCCTGTTTATCATAATAATCTTACTGATCGTACAGATTAAGAAAACAGGCAAACTGGCAAATAGGCTTGCCCAATTTACCACCGGTAAAGACGGAAAGAGTCTGGAGGAAGATATTGCCGCGCTATATGAAGATAATCATTTTCTGAAAAATCAGGTGGATACGAACCGCAAAGATATCAGATCACTGTTTAAAAATATGGAGTCCGCTTATCAAAAGATGGGTCTGATAAAATATGACGCTTTTAATCAGATGGGAGGTCAGTTAAGCTTTTGTCTGGCAATGTTGGATGAGAATAACAATGGTTTTATTTTAAACTCCGTTCACAGTACGGAAGGCTGTTATTCTTACACAAAAGAAATAAAAAACGGAGAGTGTACCCTGGATCTGGGGAAAGAGGAGGCAGAGGCGCTGGCATTGGCTGTGGGTGAGACAGAATAACCGGGCGGCGTATGTAATAAAAAGCATGCCACAACAGTGGCAGGATGGAGGAAAAAATGATAGATATTAAATTCTTGAGAGACAATCCTGAGGCAGTGAAGGAAAATATCAGAAAGAAATTTCAGGATGAAAAGCTTCCCCTTGTGGATGAAGTGATCGCTTTGGATGCCGAGAGCAGAAAGGCAAAGCAGGAGGCGGATGATCTGCGCGCCAGCCGCAATAAGATCTCCAAAGAGATCGGAGCCCTGATGGGACAGGGGAAAAAGGAAGAGGCAGAGGAGAAAAAAGCCCTGGTTGCCGCAGGGGCAAAACGTCTGGCTGAGCTCGAGGTCATGGAAGCGGAGCTTCAGGAGAAAGTCACCGGTATCATGATGAAGATTCCCAATATCATTGATCCTTCCGTACCCATCGGAAAGGATGACAGTGAAAATGTGGAGATTCAGAAATACGGTGAACCTGTGGTGCCTGATTTTGAGGTGCCCTATCATGCGGATATCTTAAACAGCATCAGCGGGCTGGATAAGGATGCTGCAGGACGCACCAGCGGAAACGGATTCTATTACCTGATCGGGGATGCCGCCAGGATTCATTCCGCCATGATCAGTTACGCAAGAGATTTTATGATTGACAAAGGTTTCACATACTGTATTCCGCCCTTTATGATCCGCAGCAGCGTGGTGAACGGTGTAATGAGCTTTGCCGAGATGGAAGCCATGATGTATAAAATTGAGGGGGAGGACTTATACTTAATCGGTACTTCGGAACATTCCATGATCGGTAAATTTAAGGGAGAGATGGTTCAGGAGTCCCGGCTTCCCATCACGATGACATCCTACTCGCCGTGCTTCCGCAAGGAAGTGGGCGCCCATGGCATGGAAGAGCGCGGTGTCTATCGCGTACACCAGTTCGAAAAACAGGAAATGGTGGTACTCTGCAAGCCGGAGGATTCCATGAAATGGTATGATAAGATGTGGTCTTATACCGTTGAATTTTTCCGAAGCCTGGATATTCCGGTGCGTACACTGGAGTGCTGCAGCGGCGATTTGGCAGACCTGAAAGTGAAATCCTGTGATGTGGAGGCATGGAGCCCCAGACAGCAAAAGTATTTTGAGGTGGGTTCCTGTTCCACTTTGGGCGACGCCCAGGCAAGACGTCTGGGAATCCGCACAAAAGGGGAAAAGGGGACGTATTATGTGCATACATTAAACAATACAGTACTTGCGACCCCCAGAGGGCTGATCGCCTTTTTGGAAAATAACGTGAATGAGGACGGCAGTATCAATATTCCCGAAGCGCTGCGTCCCTACATGGGCGGCAAAGAGAAAATCTTTCCCACTGACAGATAATTCAGATACCGGGACCGTCCAGAGAAACATTTAAGAATTTTAAAAGACTAAAGATCAGAAAGTAAGATCCGACAATGGAAAGAAGGTGAAATTTTTGCATAAATATCTCCGGGCAATCGGTTTTAGCAGTCTGACCGACAGAAAACAATTAAAAGAGCTCCTGACGGATGTCGTTATGAATTCCGACTCTCGGGCATATACCACAAACAGTGAGAATGTCATTCTCGGGGAATTTTGCAAAAATTTCGCGGGAGGCATGGGGATTGCCGTATGCGGTGATTTCGATGACGATGATAAATTTATCTATGATTATTATTATCCATATCTAGTGGGAAGTGGTATCACATCCTATGAGGATGTGTCTGTGGAGCGGCATGCCGCCAAGGACTCCTATGCCGGAATCTGTGACGATATCAAGGTGGGAATTTCACTGATTTTTTATCTGAGAAATATGATTCCCTATGTCAAGGCACAGTCCACGGGAAAGCTCCCCGTCAAAGGGACATCTCTGACCTTATCTGCTCTCTCTATAAGCGGCACCGTTATGATGCCGATCATGAAGGATGAGCTGCAGAAGGAGAGAGTAAAACGGGATTCCATGAATCGCAGTAATCTGATCGCCGCTGCCCGTAAGGGAGACGAAGATGCCATTGAAACCCTGACTCTGGAAGATATGGATATGTATACTACCATTTCGCGAAAAATTCAGAAAGAAGATATTTTTAGTCTGGTGGACACATATTTCATGCCTTATGGGGTGGAGTGTGACCAATATTCCGTTTTGGGCGAGATTGTGGCAATGCGTCTTGTCACCAATCAGCTGACAGGGGAAAAAATTTATTTGCTCACAATTTGCTGTAATGAATTGACATTTGATGTCTGTATCAATATAATAGACTTGTTTGGGGAACCTCAGGTGGGCAGACGTTTTAAAGGTGTGATCTGGCTGCAGGGATATATCAATTTTCCGGAGGAACCTTGAATATAGTGTGGATATCGGTTTGGTATCTGCCGGTATTTCATATAAGTTGGTGTAGCACAGTGGATAGTGCAGCCGCCTCCTAAGAGAACCAAGAGCGTTCGCCTTTTTACGGGGGCCTCCCAAAAATTTAATAAATGTCTGCGTAGCTC
>CANPWA010000030.1 GCA_947581865.1 uncultured Acetatifactor sp.
CGCCACTATTTTACCCCTCTCTTCTCATGACCTCAACTTTTTTTGTCATCTGTTGCATTTAATCTTGCAATCCACACGCTCTCCCCGCGCAACGCGCGCTCACTTCCCAAATCGTAACTATAAAAACCTACCCGCCGAGTTAAGCGCGGCAACGCCCCGGCGGGTAGGAAACATGAATAAAACAGTATTCCTGTTGGCAACCATTAGAACACGAAGAGGTGCGAATGTCAACAAAAAAATCAGCCCCGGAGCCTGCCTCTTTGCAGAGGCAGGGCGGGAGGCTGATTCATAACAGCAGCTGGTACATGAGGAACAGCGACTCTATAACCCATTCCACAAGCAGAGGGCTTGTGGCCAGCGTGTACATTACTGTTTTTTTCATATTATTTTGCCGGATTTTGCCGAACCGGCGGTCGGATTGTACCACAACCCAACAGGAGAGGCAACCACGAAAGCGACGCCACACTCCGCGCACAGCTTCATGCATACGCCTCGCCTCGGCTCCGCCACCGTCCCGCGCCTTTGTACCCACGACCGATCACGGCTTCAGGGCATCCCGTCCGCCCCTGCTTCGCAAAATTCCCGCGCAAAGCGCGCGAATTCGGCAAGTTGACTCACTGGCACCCAATTGTCAGTTCGCCCCTATCGGGGCAGCGCATCCGCGCTGTCCATACGCACTTACCGCCGTCGTGCGTGTTGTACATCGAAAATCATACATCGTACATAGGCGGCGTCAGCCGCCACCGCCGTACGTAAAAAATCCGCCCGCAGGATTGCTCCCACGGGCGGCTCAAGAAATATAATGATGATCACCGACCGATCATCGGACATGATTGTAGTGGCTCAAGCCATGTAAGTCAACCTTTTTTTCGCGAAATCCCCCACCTCGGTTTCCCGGGGTGGGGCTGACTTCGCTAGTTAAGCATCACGAACAGCAAATAGATCGCCTTTTCGATCAGCTCGGCGTTCTCCGCCGCCACCGCTCGCTCCGCAGGAGCGCGAATTTTTCAATCGTACGTCGTACATCCAACATCGTACATAGGCAAACGCATTTCCTAATGCGTTTGCCTTGGCGGGCGCGGCCGGATTGTACCACAATCCAACAGCAGAGGCAACCACGAAAGCGACGCCACACTCCGCGCACAGCTTCATCAACGCGCGTTCGCACTTGCTCTGCTGCCCCGCGCAACGCGCGCAAACATCGCAAATTGACTCACCGGCACCACCCTGCCAGTTCGCCTCCGCCCCGCCCGCTTCCGCTCTCCCCGCGCAAAGCGCGCTATAATCGCAATCGTACATCGTACGTCGTACATCGTACATCGTACATGGGCGCTGCTAAGCGCCTCCGTCGTACATCGTACCTCGTACATGGGCAGCCTCCGTCTGCCTCCAGCTCGCGGGGAAAAAACTACCCGCCGGGTTAAGCGCTGCAACGCCCCGGCGGGTAGGAAAATGATCAAGATGTCTTGCTCGGGTTCATTAGAACATGGAGAGGTGAGAGAGTCAAGAGAAAAATTTAGCCCCGTTGCCTGTCCCCTTGCGGGGACAGGGCGGGAGGCTACTCACAACAGCAGATGGTACATGAGAAAGAGAGCCTCGATAACCCATTCCATAAGCAGAGGGCTTATGGCCATCGCGTTGCATTTGATCTTAATCATTTTCTTATGCGCCGGCTTTTGCAGAACCGGCAGCCGGATTGTACCACAACCCAACAGGAGAGGCAACCACGAAAGCGACGCCACACTCCGCGCACAGCTTCATGCATACGCCTCGCCTCGGCTCCGCCACCGTCCCGCGCCTTTGTAACCACGTCCGCGCACGGTTTCACGACATCCCGTTCGCATTTGCTCTGCTGCCCCGCGCAACGCGCGCTATAATCGCAAGTTGACTCACCGGCACCGCCCTGCGGCTGCTTGGGGCCGTCGCCAGTTTTCACCCTCCGGGGCAGCGCATCCGCGCTGTCCATATACGCACTTACCGCCGCCACCGCTCCCCCGCGCAAAGCGCGCGAACATCCCAATCGTACATCGTACATCGTACTTCGTACATAGGCAGACCCCGTCTGCCTCCGTCGTACATCGTACATGGGCGCTGCCAAGCGCCTCCGCCCCATTGTCAGTTCGCCCCTATCGGGGCAGCGCATCCGCGCTGTCCATACGCACTTACAGCCGTCGTGCGTGTTGTACATCGTACATAGGCGGCGTCAGCCGCCTTCTGCTTCGCAAAAATCCCCGCGCAAAGCGCGCTATAATCGCAAGTTGACTCACCGCCGCCCCATCGGCGGTTCGCCCCTGTCGGGGCAACGCATGCGCGCTGTCCATACGCACTTACCGCCCGCTGCGCGTGCGCCCTAAACGGGGCCGTCGTGCGTGTTGTACCTCGTACATAGGCAGACTCCGCCTGCCACCGCCTCCGGGCGCCCAAAAAAGTGCCCGCCGGTTAAGTGCAGCAACACCCGGCGGGCAAGAAAAAGAAGTGTTGAGAAACACACTACTCGGGAGGAATTTAAACAAAGGTAACGAACAAGTCAACACTTTTTTTTGCCCCATTTCCCCGAGGCTTCCGAGGAAGCCCCGGGGCGGGTGCAATGCATGTTTACAACCGGTATAGAGCTAGCAGTGCGAGATATACTAGTTGTTCCGTGTGCCATGGGTGCGCAAAGCACCACCAGCACGCGGCCTGCATGCGGCGAGTTATTGTGTTACTCATTTTCTTTTTCTGCCGGGTTGCTGCACCGGCGGTCGGATTGTAGCACAACCCAACAGGAGAAGCAACCACGAAAGCGACGCCACACTCCGCGCACAGCTTCATCAACGCGCGTCCGCACTTGCTTCGCGAAAATCCCCGCGCAAAGCGCGCTATAATCGCAATCGTACATCGTACATCCAACATCGTACATGAGCAGCTGCCTCGCAGCTGCTTGGGGTCGTCGTGCGTGTTGTACCTCGTACATAGGCGGCGACAGCCGCCAAACTCGCGCGCAAGCGCGGGAACTCCCCAAATCGTACATCGTACGTCGTACATCGTACATAGGCAGACCTTGTCTGCCTCCGCCTCCGTCGTAAATCGTAAATGAATGGCCTTTTTCTCGCCTTTTTTCTTCCTATTCAGCCCTTAGCGCTTGATCATCTCTTTTTAAAAGAGATACGCATGAAATATGTTTTCAACCCGTTTATAATGAAAACACTGCAATGTTCCACAAAACACCGAAAACACAAATCCACCCCTTGTTATCAGGGGGTAAAAAGAGCGTTTTCGCTAGTATTTCAATGTGCTTTTTTGCTCATCTCTTTTAAAAAGAGATACGCGTTCCACAGCTCCGCCGTCCCCTGTCCGAGAGGGGATAAGCCCTCCCGCCCCCTTTCCCGCCCGACAGAGGGGGGCCGAAAAATTTTATTAGGAAAAGTAAAAAAAATACTGGACATCTCTTTTAAAAAGAGATATTCTTCGCTCATCACCCCGTTCCAACAGACATTCCGGGGCGGGGAAAATGTGATTCTCTCTATACTACAATCGCTTTACAACTATGAAGCTACACTTACCCTCGGGACTTCGCAAGGCGTTGTTGGCCTGCCTTGCCGCTCTTGCATCGCGCAGCCGTTTGCCGCGTACGGTCAGTACCGGTACGGCTTTGCTAGGCGTATTCACCATGCTTTGGAGTACGGCTGCTCGCGCTGTCGGTGTTCAACCTCCTCCCGACGCCCAGCATCAGACCCAGCAACAGGTATCTCTTCCGGGCGACCAGGCGCAGCTTTCCGGCGATGACCAGTCTCTCAAAATAACAAATCTAGAAGAATCACAGGGGAGTACTGTCGCGACCGCGCCTACGCGCGCGCAATCGCACGAGATCGCCCCGGAAGACGCCACACTGCAGCAGGACGATGATGAGGACTCGGACGGCCAACTCCGTTCCTTGAGCATCTCTGCCGACGAACCCCTTGCCGATGCTGGAGCCATCGTGACCACCTTGGGTAGCGAGGCTCTCGAACCCCTTGCCGATGCGGGAATCGCCCCGACCAGCTCGAATGATGGAATCTCGCTGATGAGCGCCGATCAGGAGTACGCGTGGACTGCGGACAGTGAAAATACAACATTGAACTGGAATGACAGCGTTTGGACGTATGAAGAGACCGGCAAGTCTTGGGACCCCGGATCCGACGCCAAGCTGACGAGCAACTCCGTGAGCTCGGTGACGGTGAATGTAACCAGCGAGGTCGAGGCTGGTAGCGTGACGTTCGGGGAAGATGGCAGCTCCACTACTTGGAACGTGGCGTTGAGGGGTAATTTCACATCCACCGGAAAGTTGACGATTAGTAAGGGTAACACGGTAGAGATGTGGGCGGACACGGGTTCTATCAGCGCCAGCCTGTCCGGCGGCTTGAACTTGGGAGAGGGTTCGAAGCTCACGATGGGTAATCCCCGTAGCACTCTGCTCACGAGTCTCACGCTGGGCGGCACCATCGAAGGTGGAGTCGGGTCAGAAGTTACCTTGACAAGGGTTAACACTGTCACATGGAATGATCAACTCACGATTCAAGGCAACGTGACAGTCACCTTGAATAGTACGTCGGGGAACCATAAAATAACCGGTGCAGGATTGAAATTGGACGACGATGCCAAGCTTGTCGTGGGTGGAGGAAGCACGTCAGATAATAACGATAAGACCTTGGGGGCCGTGGAGGTGACTCAAAACGCTTCTATTGTCATCCAAACAGCAGATGACTGGACAGGGGTTAGTCATGTGACAGGCGATGGCACGATGAAGTGGGAGAATTTGGGAGACATCAATCAGAACGTTGCGTCGTCGAGTGTGGTGACTTCCCTGCTGGGAACCACGGGTACGTTGGGCACGCTGGAACTGGTGAATACCAACCTGACGGCTTGGGACGGTGCTGTCGACCGGCTCGGCACGGTGAAGAACTTGAAATTGGGTCAAGGCGCCAGCTTGACGCTGGGTATGGATTTGGCAAAAGGCGGAGAAGCCGGCGTTAACGCGAACAAGATCACCGTGGGCGCCGATGTTGGGGCGGGTGACGCTATCACTTGGACGGGTGAGCATACCCTGAGCTGGGGCATCACGCTGGAAGGAAATGCGAAGGTCGCAGCCGGGAGCGGCACCTTCAGTGGGGCGTTGAATTTGGGTCAGGACCATACCTTCACCATCGGAACCGGCAACCTGACCCTGGGGGCCGGTTTCTCCGTGACGGGAATGGGCACCAGCAAGTTGGCCGTGAGTTCGGACGCGACGCTCACTTTGGGAACGGTAGGGGCCGACGCACTTCAAGACGCCACCATCGACTTGACCGATGGCGGTGCGCTAGCGGTCGGAACTCATACAATCGGCACGCTGAACAGCACGAACGGCGGCACGGTGACCGGCGCCTCTCTCACGGTGAATGGGGGCACCTACGCCGGCTCCATGAGCCTGACAGGTCTCACGCTCGGCGGACAATTCACCTATTCCGGCGACAACGCCTATGTTGGCGCGCTTGACTTGAAGAGCAATACGCTGAATTTGACCGGCGAGATGACCGCAAGCTCGCTCTCCAACGGCGGCACGGTGAGCGGTGATGGCACCCTGAAGTTGGAGGCGACGAAGGACGGTACATTCTCCGGCACGATTAGCTCAAACCTCACGTACTCCAACCCGGGTGCCGCAGTGAACTACACACTGACAAAAGGCTTCGCAGGCACGAGGCTGGAAGTGCAGAGCGGCAGCCTGACCCTGGGAGGTACTGACGTGCAGCTGGGGGAAGAGCAAAAGACGGTGACGGTAGCGAGTGAGGCAACACTCGTGCTGGGTGTGAAGGAAACCACCACCGCCACCACTTTCACGACCGCCATCGGCTCCGGGACGACCCTCGAAGGCACTTTGTCCTTGCAGGGTACAACGAGCAACACCATCGCGGGAGGGGGCATCACTTTGGAAACAGGCTCCAGTCTGACCTTCGGTTCGGCTTCCGGGGGCAACAAGATTGATGGCACGCTCACTCTGAACGGCGGCCAGCTCTCCTGGAGCGGGAAGTTGGAAGTTGGAACTCTCAAAGGCGGAGCAGGTTTGAGTTTGATCGTGGGCGACGGTCAGGAGTTATCAATGATTCAAGCCCTGACCGATGCGTACAAAGGCAACATCAAACTGCGGGGTGGTACTCTCACTCTCGAGGATGATGGTTGGAATGGTACGCTGACTCTGGACGGCGGTACGCTGACGGCCACCGGCGATATCAAGCTTTCCGGCACAGTGGAAACACTGTCCATCAGTGAGGGCGAACTCACATTGTCCATGACGGATAACGTGAAAGTGAGTAATCAAATCAGCATTTCCCGCGGGCAAGCTTTACGCCTGAGACACGAAGAGAGTTCCCCAACTGCCGCCTTGAGTGCATCGATAAATATTAGCGAAGGAGGTACCCTGACCATCACTGAGGAGGGTCTTCTGGGTGATGGCCTGACGTTGACGGGGAAAGGCAAGTTGGCTCTTGAGTTATCCGAGGATAGCCATAACCTGTCGGACGTGCTGGGTCGTAGCATGACGTGGACGGAGGGTTCCATCAGCTTGGCCGCCGGAACGTACATTTACGACGATAACGAGATGGACGTCTCATTTTCCCTGGAGGGCGCTACGTTGGTGGTGGAAAGCGGCAACACGGTCAACGGTGGTATAACGCTGGGTGAAACAAAGGTTGAGGATGGTTCATCTACCGTCCGAGTTTCTGTCAAGGAAGGAGAAGAAGGCGCCACCATAAGCGCCACCATTCAAGGTGTGGAATCCACCGGTGGAAATCATAAGCTTACCCTTGGCAACACCGTCGGCAAGGCCAGTACAATGTATCTGCAAGGCACGCTGAAAGGACTCAGTGGCCTGAATGTCACGAGCGCGAGAGATTCCTTTGTCATAGATGGCATTGGCACGGAGTTGACTCTGGTGAAAGACTTCACTTTCGAGGGCGCGGGCGATGTCACGCTGTCAAAAGGTGTCACATTCGGAGATTTGAGCGAGCAAATCACGGTGAAGAAAACCGGCACCGGCACACTTACGCTGGGCGCAGTCCTACCGACAGGTGACGTGTATGGGTCCACCGCTGGACAGGTTCTGCTGGATATTACAGCGGGCAAAGTTCATCTCAATGAGTTGGAAGGGGACGGGAAGCACATCTTTGCCGGGTTGAGTGGTTCCGGCGGCACATTGTCGGCCTTTGGAAGTCAGAATAACGTCACGCTCGAATTAGATGCTTACAATGGAGATGATAGTACACATACCTGGAAGGGCATCATTGGTGCGAATGTGGATTTGGAGGTCGATTTCACCAACCAAACGATTACAAGTTTCGGGGCAAAGTTCGGGAACGAGGACGAAGGGGGAAGGGATGGCAGCATTACCATTTCTGAAAGTGGTGTTCTGACAATTGAAGGGGGTATGCATGCTTCCGAACTCCGCATTGGCCTTAACGAAAGGGATGGTAAGCTCATTGTCGAGGGAGAAGATAATGAGGTGACTGGTGGTGTAACGCTAGGTAACAACGGAGGAATCACCTTGACTGGAAACGCGGTTCTCACTCTGCATGGCGCATTAAATGGAACCGGCGAAGTTAGCGGCGGGGAGGGGGCGGTTTTGAAATTTGCGGGTGATGATTCCGGCGTAGAAAAGATTGTCAACGTCAGCTTGCAAGATAAGATCACTCTGGAGGTGGGCTCAGGTCAGAGGGTTAAATTTGCCGGGACGGCAGGTGAGAACACATCCTTTGCTGTGGCAGGTGAATTGACCGTGGAAGCCTCACAAGCAACCTCCAGTCTCCCTCCTTATTTCACTGGTAAACCTACCTTCCGGATGGGTCAAGTGACTCTCCAGGGCGGCACGCTTAATTTGAGCAAGGGAACAAGTGGTGTTGAAAACATCTACCTCACGAAATTGGAATTTGGGGACGGCAACAGCGGCACGGTGAGCGTTACAGATGGTAGTCTCTACGTTGGCAAGCTGTCCGGTGGTGATGCGGAGACCACCCTTGGCGTGGGTGGAGACGGCGCTAAGCTTATTCTGCTCGGCTCTAATGAAGGAGAGGAGCCAATTTACACGGGCGCCATCACCGGGGCGGTTACTTTCGATGGCCTGTATGCCGATTCCAAACAGACGCTCGCCGGCCAGGTGGGCGACACCATCAATGTGTCGAACGGCACGCTGACCCTCAGCAGCAGCGCACACACAGGAGAAGATGACGACTTGACTCTGGCAAACGTCACGATCTCCGGCGGTTCGCTTGTGATGGAAAAAGGCACGATCACCGATCTGAACGATGGAGATACGGTCGGCGGCACGCTCACGGTGAAGGGCAATGTCACGGTGAACGGAGAGGGCGACGCTGAGCTGATCGACTTCAAAAATGGCGTCTTCGACGTGCAATCCGGTTCGCTCTCGCTGGGCAAATCCGCCAGCATCAAGAGCCTTACCGGTGACGGCGGCTCGATATCCGGTAGCGGCACGCTCACGCTTTCCGGCACAACGGGCAGCGGGGCTGCTGCTGACTATAAAGGCGAGGTGCAAGTCGGCGTCACAATGGATGGCTCGGGCAAGCAAGTGCTTTCCGGTACGGTCAGCGGCAGCGTCACGGTGAAGAACGGCGAACTCTCCCTCACTAAAACTTACGGCAATGGCGAACTCGTTGTCGAAGGCGGCAAGCTGTTGCTCGATGGGACAAACACGCTGAACAGTGGGCTGCGGACGACCGGCGGCACGCTGGAAGTGGCGAGTGAGGCGAAGGTAATTGTGGGTGAGAGTCAGCAGAATTCTCTGAACGGCGGCGCCTTGGTCGTCAACGGCACGCTGGATGCTGCGGCGGTGTCTGGCGGCAGCCTCACGTCCCTGACGCTTGGAGATGCCGGCGGTTTGACGCTCGGTGCGGGTGAATTGGCGCTCACCGGAGACCTCACCTGGGGCTTGCAATCTTCCCTGACAGTCGGACTGGATGTGGGGAACCAAGATACAGGGAATACGGGTACGAAGATCAAGCTGGCGGACGCTGCCAACTTGAAGACCAGCGGTGGCATGCTGACCATTCACTTGACCATTGATGGATTGGCTAATGTGACCAGCGATACTTCTTGGGATCTATTCAGTTCTGATTCCGACTTGGATTTGACCGGAATACTGAGTAATATTAAGCTCGACTTAGGAGAAGAAAATGTAAACAGTATCTGGAAAGCAGCGCTGAATGCCCAAGGGCAAATCACCTTCTCGCGTCAGGAGGGCGACTTGATTTGGAAGGGAAATGGTACGGAACTGACTTGGAACACATCGCTCAAGGTCTGGGGAGTGGAGGGGTACGAAGGTACAGCGAATTTCTCCGCCGGCGACAATGTCATCTTCGCCGGAATGAGTGAGCAACTCATCACAGTGACCGCCGATCGTGACGGGGTTGCTGCGGGGAATGTGACCATCCGAGATGGCAGCTACAAATTCCAGGGTGGAAAGGTTACTATCGGCGGGGATTTGGTCTTCACCGGCGCGGAGTCCGATGTGACCTTTGCTGGCGCGGCGGAGTTGACAGGTAGCCTTACCGGCGGCACTGGCAATTCGATTACGGTTTCTACAGGAGGTTCGCTGAAGCTGACCAAGCCGCTTGTTTCAGGGTATAACGGGGATTTTGTCTTGGAAGGCGGCACGCTCACCTTTGCTCAAGGCGGCACGGGCGTGAGACTGAGAGTAGGCGCTGGGAATACTAGCAAGATAGCGGTGACGGCGGGTGACCTTGCTGCTAGTGTCTCCAAGGATCTCGATGTCGGTGCAGGCAAGCTGACCCTTTCCGGCACCGGCTATCGCTTGACGGGTGAGGCCGCCGTGGTGGCTTTGGAAGGTACTGTCAACCTCCAAGGTGGTGACACAGGCCGAGGTACTTCACTGACGGTGGCGGGTGTGGAGGGTGACACTGGCACAACACTGACGGGCAACATCATCGTCACGGGCACGGGCAGCACCTTCTCCGGAACGGTGGAGGGTCTGACGATCGGTGTGCAGGGCAGCGCGGAGCAGGCCTTCAGCGGCAGCAACATCTCCATCGCGAACGCTACCATTGGCGGCACGCTCAAGTTCTCGGACGCCACCGGTGCAACGATCACAACCGTGGGGGATGGATCTACCGGCACGCTCGATCTCGCGGGCAGCAGCCTCACCCTGGCCAATGGCGGAACTATCGGTACACTTTCTTTCTCTGACTCTGCAAATGAATCTACTCTGAATATCGGAGGCGATTTGACGCTGAGTAGTCTGACTGCGGGGGGATGGAATGATACTCCGGCTAGTGGCATAAAAATCCTTGCAGAAGAAGGCTCTCCAAAGACCGTGACCTTGGATATTGGGGAGGGCAAAGAGAGTGCAGCTTGGAACTCCCTTACTCTGGGCGAAGATCCGGGAAATGGTAAGGTGAATTTGACTGTTGCATCCGGAAAGTTTATCGTAGGTCAGGGCAACTTAACGGTGAACGGCGATGTGGTGGTCTCTCAGGGCGCTGAACTCCAATTCTCGTACGGCAAAAACTCCGGCACAGCGACCCACGTGCTTCACGGCAAACTCAGTGGTGGAGGCAAAATTATCGTGTGTGGCTCCGACCTTACAATCGATGGGGGGGGAACGATCGGAAGCATAACGTACGGGGCCAGCGGCCATGGAACAGGAACACTCACTTTGGGCGGTAACCTTACTTTCAAGGAGACCAGCGTAGTGGCGAGTGGGACAGGCACAGTGAACCGCAGCAGCAGCAGCGTGACTGACAAGACCGTGTGGTACACCTGGGATGCGACAGGGAAAACAAGTGATCTGACGTGGACGAAATTCCTCGAAAAGTACGGTGCTACTGGATTTGGCGAGGGCATCGGGTTGGGGCTCCAATTGGGCGCTGAGGAGAAACTCGTGGTGAGTGGCGGAACGACGACCGACTTTGGTACCGAGTTGAAGATCCTGAGCGGCACCCTGCAGCTGGACGGTGCGAGTTTCACATTGGGCGAGAAAATCTCCGCCGAAGGAACTGGGCGGCTGTATGTGGCGACGGCGGAAACGGGCCATACCCTGACGCTGAGTAAGGGCGGCGATTTGGGGAACGAGCTGCTGATGAGTATGTGGGGGGCGCAGATTGCCTTGGGTGAAGACCTCACCGTGGGCGGATTGCAGACTGATAGAGAGTATCAGACAAGTCAGGAAACACAGGCGGGAGTACTCCAAAACGGAAGATACCGTAAGATTTCGTCCACGACGGGAGGAAACGGCCACAGTGTGAATATCGACGTGGCGGACGCCATGGAGTACTCTCTCGATGGCTTGGAGACCACTGCGGACATCACTCTGGTGAAGAAGGGGACAGGGAAGCAGACTTTGGAGAAGGCGGCGCTGGGCGGAGCTGTGAAGGTGGAGGCCGGAGAGCTGGAGTTCAGCGGGGATGGTTCGAGGATTGCGGGAGAATTGAGCGGTTTGGCCGGTGGCACGCTGACGGTGAACGATAGCACGCTGACGGTGTCAGGCGGGTCGGGCAGTAGCACCTTCGCGGGCGACTTTGTGCTGAGCGGATCGAATTCCGCAACGCTGGCGGTGTCGGGCGAGACAACGCTGACCCTGTCGAAGCTGACGACGCGCGATGTCGGGGAAAAAATCGTGACCGTAGATACGGCCACTTTGAAACTGAGTGAATTGAGCGGCGCTTTGTCCGGTTTGACCCTGACGAACAAAGGCACGCTGGATCTGAGCGGCATTTCGACGGGAACACTGAACCTTGGTGTGCTCACCTTCAATGGCGATGGTGACAGAAAGGCGGGCACTATCGTATTGGGCGACTTGTCCACGTACACGGACGATCCTCTGAAGCTGAGTTTCGACAAAGAATCAAACTTTGCTGGTGGCGGCAAGCTGACTCTTGACGTCAGCTCGTTGAATTTGGAGAGTTTCTCCACCTACCAGCTCTTTGATGCGAGTGGATGGAATGAAGGCTGGCTCAGTTCCATCGAATTGACGAATCCCACGGACATATCAGACGGTAAACGCCTGTATTTGAACAACCAGGGTAAGTTGGTGTATGAGGTGGCAGCGCAGGAGATGGTGTGGGTTTCTGATGACGGCATTTGGAGCGCGGGGGGCAACGATGCCAACGATTGGAAGCAGGGACGTGCGTTCGATTCTACCACGGACACGGCGGTGTTCGACTCCGAGGGACGAATAAAGGAGGTGAAGCTCTCGGGAGCGGTGGCGACGGCGGGCATGAAGGTTTCGACAGAGGGCTACAAGTTCGTGACGAAGGATGGCGAAGATACCGACAACTTAAGGGTAAGCGGTGAGTTGGCACTGAATGCTGCCACGGAGTTCGACGTCGCGGTGACCATCGGCGAGTCCGGAAAGGTGACCGGCGCGGGTGGCCTGACCTTGGGAGAGGGAGGATCACTGAGTGTGAAGAGTCTGAGCACGACCACTTTGGACGGGAGCGCTTACACAGGAAAGATCACGCTGAAAGGCGGTACCCTGTCCGCAAGCGGCGATGCCAATGTGGAGGTGTTGGAAAGTAATGCCGGCACCGTGATCGGCGGAAGCGATGAGCCCAGCAAGCTGACGGTGAATCTGCAGGCGGATAGCACAGGCGACCTGAAGGTGGGCGGTCATGTGGATCTGGATGGCACCGCGCTGACCGGAGGCATCGGCACCCTGACCGTGAGCAATAACGCGGTTGTGAGCGTGAGCGGAGGCACTGGCGGACTGAGCGTGAGCGGCATCTCCGGTAGTAGCGCAACAAACGCCACCTTGAGCGGCACGGTGACCATCACAGGCACAGGCGGTAGCTATGGCGGTAACGTGAGCGACCTGACCATCATCGTTGGCGATGGCAGCAACGAGGCAGGTCAGACCTTCACGGGGGGCTCTGTGAGCATCACGAGCGCGGAGGTGAAGGGTAACGGTACGCTGACCTTGGGCGGCCCGAACGACGTATCCGTGAGTAGTCTGAGCGGCGATGGCACCTTGGCTTTGGGCGGGAAGGTGATACTCCGTGGCACGAGCAGCAAGATTGGCACATTGGACGTGAGCGGATACGAGCTGGAAATACAAGGGGAGGGGAATCAGTTGACGGTTGAGAAGCTGAAGGGAGGAAATGCCGGCAGCATCACGGGTGATAAACTCGTGGTGGAGACGAGTGAAGTTGCTGCGGAGACCTTCGAGGGAACGATTAACAGTGACCTCGTGTACAACGGCACGGGTGCGGGGGATGGCAGCAGCCTGACCTTGAACGGCATATTTGGCGGCAGTAAGTTGACGGTGCAGAACGGCACGTTGACGCTGACGAAGACAAACAAGGAGGGCGACGCCGCGATCGACTTGAGCGGGGTCGGCAAGACCGTGAAGGTTGAAGGCGGCAAATTGGTGCTGGGTGATGGAAGCACCATGACGAGTGTGACAGTGGGTGACATTACGGCAACGAACTTGCTGGGCACGCTGGAGCTGAAAGGCACGACGAACAAGGTGAGTGGCAATGTTGCGCTGGCTAGCGGCGCTACGCTGACCTTCGGTAATGCGACCAAGAACGCGGTGTCCGGCAATGTTACGCTGGATCAGGCAAACTCCTCGCTCAGCTTCGGGGCGGGGACGAACGAAATCACGGGTAAGCTGGGTTACACGAATGGCACGCTCTCATGGACGGGCGACCTGAGTGTTGGCTCGCTGACGGGCAGTAAGGCTATCGACGAGAATACCAAGACCATGACCCTGAAGGGTGTGGCGGGGAGTCCGGGAGGCGGCGAGACGTACAGCGGCAATTTGACTCTGCAGAGTCTCGCGGTGAGCGGTGGGACGCATACGCTTGAAGGTCAAGTAACGCTCAGTAACTCTAGCGGGAATGGTTTGACCGTATCGGCAGGCGGCATCTTGAAATTGACGGGCTCGACGAGCAACAGCGTACTGGGGGCGGATGTAGAAGGTGCTCTGGAGATGAATGGCGGCACCTTGAGTAACCTCACTGGCACGGGTTCTGTGACGGTCAAGGGCTTCACTTCTCTCACTACGACGAATGGCTACAGAGGAGCCCTCACGCTTGAATCCACCACATTAAATACGGTGAATGCGAGCGCAGATCTTTACGTTGGTTCGTTGAATGGCTCTGGCAATATTGGAGTCATGTCAATGGATGGAGGGGTACACACCATTACCTTCAACGATACGAGGGAAAGTATTTCAGAGGCTGCTCAGTACTCGGGAACCATCGAGAACAACAAATTCAACCTTAACATGCAAGCGGGCAAGCAGGAACTCACTCGGAAGTTCACTGGCGGGACGGTGACCGTGAGCAACGGCGAGCTGACGCTGTCCGGAGGTCTGACCGCGAGCGGTGACGTGACCGTGAGCAATGGTAGTTTGACGGTAGGCAGCACGGGTTCTAGCCTCCAAAATGTGAATTTGACGGGCGGTGCGTTGAGCTTGGGCGCGGGTACAGTGGCTTCTCTGACCGGTAAGACTGATGTGGCAGGCGGTAATTTGACCGTGACCGGTGCGCTGAAGGTGACCACGGTGAACAATAAGCTGGGCGCTCTGACGCTGGGCGGCGCACTGGAGATCACGAATGGCACGCTGGATGTGAGCAGCATCGTCGTGAATGATGGCGGTTCGCTCCAGATTCACCTCGGGGACTCCCCGGCGACCAAAGGTGTGCAGTTCGCGAGCGGTCTGGCGAGTCTCACACCCACGGGCGACAATCTCAGCGACAACAAGATGGAGATTCAGCTCGACCTCCAAGAAATTCTTGACTTGACGGATCACAAGTACCAGCTCTTTGCCGGCACATTGGAGGAAGACGCTGTGAGCTCTTTCAAGGATCATTTCAACTTCAAGTTCCTTCCGACTGAGGAATACGACCAAACCGACATAACAAATCGTTTGGACTGGAATTTGGACACGGATGGGTATCTGTCCTTGACGACGAAAGCCTTGAAGCTTACCTGGGATGCTGGCGATACTAATAGCCTGACTTGGAAGGATGGAGAAAAGGGTGACGACGGTGGAGGCGATGGTACTTGGAATGATGGCAATACCTTCCGCAATGGGGATAGTGTCACCTTCACCACGGACATGGCGAACGACGAGAATACCGTGACGCTCAGCGGTGCCATCGAGGCCAATGCTGTGACAGTGCAGGGTGGGGCAGGCACTGGGTCAGCCCAATTCACCTTCACCGGCGACTCCGGAGACGGTAATGAGGCTGTATGGCAAAGCCTGACTGTTGGCTCAGAAGGAGTTCCGGCAAGCTTGAGTATCAACCTGATCCTTGATTACGCTCTGACGGTGGAGGGGACGACCACGGTGTACGAAAACGGCACGCTGACCCTGAAGAAGACAGCAGAGCTGAACACCCTGGCTGGGGGAGGTAATGTGTATGCCAGTGATACTAGTGGCGATGTGACGGTGAAGGGAACGTTGACGGGCTTCACCGGGACGATCGGGACCACGGGCGGCTCGCTGACGCTGAGTAATAAGTTGGACAACTTCACGGGTACGCTGAGTTTGGACGATGGTAGCATACAGCTTGCTAAGGACGAGAATTCGCTGGGCACGGGTGGCAAGTTGCTCGTGGGTACGCGTGGCGGCAGTATCAATGCCGGGACGAGTCTGAGCGGTACGTTGAGCGGTGAGAACGCAGATAAGTTGACGCTTGCCGGCGGGAGCTTTACCCTGAGCGGATCGAGCAAGGGGGCTGTCAGCTTGGGCGAGGGCGTTACATTGACCGGTACTGAGGCTGGTGATGGCACAGCTTTGACGGTGGCGGGTGTCACGGGCGGCAGTGCTGCTGGGGACGCGGCGAGCACCCTGAGCGGGAAGATCACCATCAGCGACACGGCGGAAGATCCGCAGGAGCACAGCTACGCTGGCAAACTTGACAACAATCTGACTCTCACCGTCACCAAGGGTAAGCAGAAGTTCACAGCGGCAAACCAGAGGATGGCAAGCGCCACGGTGAACGGTGGTGAGCTGACGCTTGGCGGCGATACGACCGTGACCGGCTTGCTGAGTGTGGATGGCACGCTGGGTTGGACGGATGGCACAGCAGGTCTGACCGTTGGTGGCTTGACAGGCGGTGGCAGTCTGACCGGCAATAAGCTGACGATCAAGATCGCTGATGGAGCCACAAATTACGAGTACACCGGCTCTTTGGGCGGCAGCACGCACGTGACACTGTCAGGCAAGGGCACGCAGAAGTTTAACAAGAGTAGCTATAGCAACGAGTTTACCGTAATGGGGGGCACGCTGGAGTTTAGCAACAGCACGGATACGACGAACCTAGGGACGGTGAATGTGAACGGCGGCACGTTGAAGTTGGATGCGAATACAAGCATCGGCCAGCTGTCAGGCGAAGAGGATACAGCCGTTTTGGTTGCTACGGGCAAGGACGTGACGTTGAGCGGAGCGAGTACGTTTAGCGGCGATATCGCGGCGCAGAATCTGACGGTGAATGACACTTCCAGCCTGCAGACGGGAACGATCAGTGGCGCGTTGAAGGTGAAGACTGGAACGGAGCTGACGCTGACGGGCGAGATGAATGTGACGGGCAGCTTGGATGCCTCCACAGAAATGGGCGGCGAGATTACCGGCGCGGGCACGTTGAAGTTTGCTGGGGTGACGGATGGTTCAGAAGGTCACACGTACACTGGTGAGATCAGCGTGAACAAGCTGGTTTACACGGGTGATAGCGAGGCGACGCTGGGTAACTACACTGGCAAGGATTTGACGTTGGAGAGCGCGAACGCGGCGAGCAAACTGGTGTTGAGCCAGGCGCTTGCTCAGGCAGACGGTGCGGCGGTGACGCTGAAGGGCGGCACGTTGAGTCTGGCTGATGGTGGCAAGATCACGACGTTGACTGCGACGGCAGAGGCGGACAAGAGCGTGCGTGCGCTGGAGTTGACGGGTGATACGAGCATCGGCACGATGAGCGGCAGCCTGACGGGCTTGACGCTCAATAGTGGCAAGTTGACGCTGGAAGGTGAGACTGCCAAGTATGATTTGGGTGCGTTGACGCTTGGAGGAAATGCCAATCTGGCATTGAGTCTGAGCGAGACAAAACTTGAACCTGCGAGTGGAGAAGCGACGTATCAGAGTGCGACTGTGGCGCTGAGCAGCTTTAATGCTGGCGGGCACACTCTCACACTGGATGTTTCGAGTATCATTACAAGTATTGGGGATGGAGGCGTTGATGGCGGCTACGCATGGCAGGTCTTCGACGTGAAAGGGATGTCCGAGTACGCGACTAACGGCTGGCAAGACCACATTGAATTTGGTGAGAACAAGCTCATCTCGGGCTGGGATCTGTACCTGAGCAATGACGGTATCCTGCACTACGAGAAGGCCAACGCGATCACCTGGTCGGCGAAAAATGATGGCATATGGAAGGCGGACACCGATAATGACGATTGGACGTTCAATAAGTCCGGGCACGAGACGGCATACTTCGCAGGAGCGGAAGTCACCTTTGATGCGACCGGATATAGCGCTCACAGCGGGCAGGTGCAGGTAGATGGTGAGATCACGGCTGGCAGCATGACGGTGAGCGCGAACGGGTACACGTTTAGCGCTTACACCCAAGATGGTTCAGAAACGCCCGATAAGCTGAAGGTTACGGGTGATCTGACGCTGAGTGCGGAAGCAATCACGACGAGCTTCAGCGTGGATACGGAAGTGCAAGGGACGCTGAAGGGCAAGGGCGGTTTGACGCTGACAGGCGGTACGATGACGGTGACGGGGGCACTGACGACCACGGCGGACACGGGCTACGAGGGCACGATCACGCTGAATGGCGGTACGTTGGTAGCCAGCGGCGAGACGGGCACCGTGAATGTGAGCACAAGCGGCGGCACGCTGGAGGGCACGGAAGACGGCTTGACGGCGGCGTTGAGCGGAACTGGCGCGTTGACGGCGAAGGGAACGCTGAGCCTGAGCGGCGAGTTGACGGGTGCGACCGGAACGCTGGCACTCGAGTCGGGCGCCAATGTGACGGGCGTAGAGACCTTGAGTGTGTATGGCGTGAACGGCAGTGGCACGCTGAAGGGCGCCATCACGGTCACGGGCACGGGCAGCTTCGGTGGCACGGTGAGTGACCTGACCATCACGGTGAACGGGGATGGGGCGAACCAGACGTTTACTGGGAGCAGTGTGTCCATCGCGAACGCGATAGTGACGCAGGGCACGTTGACGCTGGGAGAAGCGACGGTGTCGGATGCCACTGTGGCAGGCACGCTGAGCATGGCGGGCGGTAGCATAACAAGCGCTGCTGTGACGGGCGAGTTGAAGATGGCAGGCGGCAGCGTGACGGAGTTGAGCGGCGCTGGCAAGTTGACGATTACCGGTAATACGGTGACGGTCACGGGCACGGGCAACCAGATTGGCACGCTGGCAGTGGATACACACACGCTGACGCTGGGAGCGGATGACACGGCGGCGAGCTTGACGGTGAGCAGCCTGACGGGCGCAGCGGGCACGATTGCAGAAGGAGCGACTGGAGCGGAAACGAAGAGCAGCTTGACGCTCAATGACACTGCCGGTGGTAGCTTCGGCACCATTGGAGTGGACTTCGTGTACAACGGCACGTACGAGGGAGAGCAGAGCTTCACCTTGAACAGCTTCACGGGCACGAGTCTGACGATGAAGAAGGGAACGTTGAACATCGGCAAGGCTACTGAGGCTCTCAGCTTCGGCAGTGCAGGGCACCAGATCACGTTGGAAGACGGCACGTTGAACTTGGTTGGAACGGCGGTGGAAGTCACGGCTGGGGAGAACACCAAGCTTACAAAGGGCACGTTGAGGCTGAGCGGAACGACAAAGAACGAGGTGACGGCAACAGGGGATGGCATCACGCTGAATGGCGGTGTGACGCTGGACTTTGAGGGAACTGCCACGACGAACACGGTGAATGGCGTGGTGAAGATGAACGGCGGCACGCTGGAATGGGCGGCTGATGGCACAGGACTGACCGTTGGAGGCTTGGCAGACGGAGAGACGGTGAGCGGGAGCACGCTGAGTACGGGCACGAGCCTGACGATTAATGGAGCAGGCGGCAGCTACAGCGGCTCGCTGGGTAGTGTCACGAGCGTGACGATGAACAGCACGCAGGAGAACTCCAAGCAGACGTTTACTGCGAACGGGGAGCTCTCTGGGGTGAATGTCAATGTGACGAATGGTGAACTGGCGTTCACGAATGCAACGAAGCTTGGGGAGGCGAAGGTGAACGGCGGCACGCTGACGCTGGGAACAGTGGAGCTGACGCAACTGGACAGTGACAGCGGTAAGAAGGACGGAGTGGTGAATGCGACGGGCACGCTGACGGTGAACGGCGGTAATTACAGCGGCGCGCTGACGGCGACGACGGGCTTGACCGTGGGAGGAGCGTTCACCTTTGGCGGCGAGGGCGACGAGAATACCGTGGGCACGCTGACGCTGAATGCGGATCTGACGCTGACTGGCAACATGACGGCGACAAACCTGACGAGTGAGCAAAACAAGGGTATCCTCGCGGGCGGTAGCGGCACCCAAGGCACGCTGACGCTGACCTACAGCGGTAGCGAGGAAGGAACGTTCGGTGGAGATATTGGTGTGAATCTTGTTTACACCGGGACAACTTCGCAGGATTTGACTAGCGATGCCTTCAAGCTGGGTGGAAACTTCACGGGCAGCAGCCTGAAGGTGACGGATGGTGCGCTGACGCTGGAAAAGGCATTGACGGATGTAACCGCAGTGGATGTGGCAGAGGACAGCACGTTGACATTGTCGGAGAACAGCGAACTGAAGAGCCTGACGGGCGCGGGCGAGCTCGTTGCTACGGGCAAGGACGTGACGTTGAGCGGAGCGAGTACGTTTAGCGGCGATATCGCGGCGCAGAATCTGACGGTGAATGACACTTCCAGCCTGCAGACGGGAACGATCAGTGGCGCGTTGAAGGTGAAGACTGGAACGGAGCTGACGCTGACGGGCGAGATGAATGTGACGGGCAGCTTGGATGCCTCCACAGAAATGGGCGGCGAGATTACCGGCGCGGGCACGTTGAAGTTTGCTGGGGTGACGGATGGTTCAGAAGGTCACACGTACACTGGTGAGATCAGCGTGAACAAGCTGGTTTACACGGGTGACGGGGCGGCGACGCTGAGCGACTACCAGGGCAAGAACGTGACGGTGAAGGGCACGTCGGGCGAAGGTACGCTGGCGTTGACTAAGGCTCTGGGTGCAGCAGGAGGCGGTGAAGCGACGGTGACGCTGAGCAATGGCGGGTTGATGCTGAATGGCGGCGGCGTGATTGGCAGCTTGGATGCGACGGGTGACGGTGCGACGCGTGCGTTGGAGCTGGCTGCGAGCAGTGTCGATACAGTTACCACGATCACGAAGATGACTGGCTCGCTGACGCAGTTGACGCTCGGGAATGGCACGATGAAGCTGGGCGCAAATAACTTCAGCTTCGACAAGGTGTCGATCACCGGTGAGGCGAAGCTGGGCATTGAGCTGGCGCTCGTCAGCAGCGGTGGCTCGGCGTTGAGCGGTTCGGTGATTACGGTAGGAGACGTTACCGGTCTCGGCACGGCAGGTCATAGCCTGAACATCGAGCTGACTCAAAAGCAGTTGGAGGACTTGTACGCTGTGGCAAAACTCAACCCGGGGGCAGATAGTGCGACGTACCAGCTCTTCCATATCAATGGTGACGCAAATTGGACGAGCTTGGTCGGATTCACGATTACGGAGGATCCAGAAGGTAAGCAGCCGCTGTACGACCTGTACCTCGATACTCAAGGTTTGATTCACTTCGAGCTGGTGGGTAATGAGCTGGTGTGGAGTGGAGATGACAGTGAATGGAAGGCGGATGATAAGACGGATGAAAACGACTGGTACGTCGGACAGAGGGCGCATACCACGGTGTTCCAGCCGGGACGTGATGTTGTCTTCAGCTCTGTTGCCACCAAGAATCACACCATCACTTACAGCGGTGATATCAAGGTGAACAGCATGAGCGTGACGGACGCCGACTACAGCTTCACCGCCAGTGCGTCGAGCGACAAGATCACGATCGGCACCGAGGCAGGTGGAGGCAACCTCAGCTTGGAGGTGGCTGCAAGCTTCGGCGGCGAGGGTACGGTGACCGTGTACGGCGACCTGATCGGCGTTGGCGACCTGACCGTGGAGAGAGGGACGAAGTTTGACCTGAAGACGGCGCTGACCAGCAGCGGGTACGACAGCTTCAGCGGCACGCTGAAGGTGAATGATGAGGCAGGTGATGGGGCTAAGGGCACAACTGTCACCCTGGAGCAGGGCGGCGAGCTTCGCGCTTTGGAGATGAGCGGCGGCAGCGTGGTCATCGGTACGGCGGCCGCGGATGACGAGGCGGCGACTCTGACGCTGAACAAGCTGAGCGGCAAAGGCGGTACGATCACGGGAGAGGCGAGCAGCGTGCTTGATCTTGAGATGGCGAGCGATGGCAGCTTCGGTGGCGACATCAAGGTGGATCTGACCTACACGGGCAAGAGCTTCGAGCTGAAGGGCGCGTTCGGTACAGACAGCGACCTGACGGTGAGCAGCGGTAGCCTGACCATCAGCGGTGCGAATGGCGAGGTGCCTGCGGATACCCTGACGTTGGACGGCAAGGTGGATGTGGCGAGCGGTGCGACCTTGACCTTGGGCGGCGGCACTGCGAGCACGGTGAGCATCGGCGGAGAGACGGATCTGACGGTGGCGGGAACGCTGGAGATGAAGGGCTCGGAGAGCAACAGCATCACGAAGGCGGTGACCCTCAGCGAGCGGAACGCGGGGATCAAGATGGCTGGAGGCGAGACAGCGACGAACACGCTGAACGGTATCACGATCAGCGGTCTAGGGGCTTCCCTGACCATGACGGGCAAGACCAATACGACCGGCGCGATGGAGCTCAGCTCGAACGCTTTGGTGACGATGACCGGCAGCGAGAGCAACACGCTGGGTAGTCTGACGATGGGCGGCACGTCGTACTTCACCATGACGGGCGGCAGCAACACGATCACCAATGCGACCAGTGTGACCGGCGGCACGCTGATGATGACGGGCGATACGAGCAACACGCTGGCGGCTGTGACCCTGAGCGGCAACGCGAGCATGACCGTGACAGGCAAGGGCACGACGGAGCTGGCCAGTGTGACGCTGGAAGGCAGCAGCACGCTGAATCTGTTTGGCGACGGCGAGAAGACCATCACGGGCGCGCTGACGGTGAACGGCGGACAGATGGATTGGAGCAATGAACTGAAGGTTGATAACTTACAGGGCACGAGGGATCTCAATTCCAACGGCAGCCTGATTATCACGGGCAGCACGCCCAGCACATTCAGCGGATTGCTCACCGTGGATACGTTGACCGTGGAACAGGGTACGGAGCACACGCTAGGCGGCTTGAACGGCGCACTGGTGTTGGAGGGTACCTCTGGATTGACCCTGAATGGAACGAGGAACAACCTGCGTTCCGCGAACTTGGGCGATGGCACCAAGCTGACGGTGAACGGCAGCGGCACGGTGGATGAACTGACTGGTGCGGGCTCGATGGAGGTCAAGAACGGTGCGGTTGCGCTGAGCACGAAGGGCACCAGCTACGAGGGTACGCTGACGGTGGGCGAGAAGGGCACGGTGCAGAACCAGTTTGGTGGCATCACGGTCGGCAACTTGGCGGGCGTGGGTACGGTGAGGTCCGACATCACGGTGACGGCCGGAAGCAACGGCACCGACGGTGGCTTTGGCGGTACGGTGGACGGCAGCTTCACGCTGAGCGGCAGTACGCTGAGTCTCAAGGAGGCGCAGAACGACCTGGATAACCTGACGGTGGGCGGAGGCGCTAATCTGACTCTGGCGAAGGGCGGTGTTATCGGCGGCAAGGGTACGGTGGACGGTACATTGAGCGTGACGGCGGGTACCCTGAGCATGGGTACGTTGAGCGGCGGCGAGAGCGGTATGATCACCGGCGCGGGCACCTTGGCGGTTAGCGGCACGGGCAACTTTGCCGGTACGGTCGGCGAGGGCGATCTGGCGCTGAGCCTGGCGAACGGCAGCGAGCTGACCCTCACCGGGGCGGTGAATGTGGCGAGCACGGCGCTGAATGGCGAATTGACCGTGGGCAGCGCAAGCAAGACGGTGGATCTCGGGGCGGTGAGCTTCGAGCGCAACGGCAGCCTGACGCTGGCCGGCAACATCGCGGCGGAGAGCCTGAGCGGCACGAGCAACGGCAATGTCATCGACGGTGGTAGTAACACCATCACCCTGACCGGCGCGGCGGGAGAGAGCACATATGCTGGCACGGTGGAGAATGCGTCGCTGACGTACTCCAACAGCAATGAGGGCGGCAAGCAGACCTTCACGCAGGCGATTGACTGGAAGAACGTGAGCGTGGGTGGCAAAGGTACGTTGGCATTGACCGGCGGCGGCAGCATCGCGGAACTGAGCGGCAAGGACGGCAACTTGGAGCTGGGCGGCAACATGGTCGTGGAGGGTGTGAACTCGGATAATCGTACGCTGACGAAGTTGCAACTGGCGGAGGGCAGCACGCTGACCCTGCAGGGACAGCAGAATTTGACGGTGAGCAACTTCAGTCTGGCCGGCGACGCCATGCTCGACCTGAGCGCGCGGACGTTTAATGGAACTGATGGTCTCAAAGGCGCCACGCTGGCGCTGACAAATGGTGGCATTGAGTTCGCCGGACACAAGCTGACGCTGCAACTCGACAGCGAGGCGATCTGGGCAGCCGTCACGGGCATGACCGAGGCAGCTGGTAAGAACACGGGCTTGGCGCTGTTCGAGGGTACGGATCTGACAGGATTGAGCGGTATCGAGGTGGAGTTCACCAATGGTACCCACAGCAGCAACTTGAATAACAGCGACGTCTTCAAGTTCTCGGTAGACGACAAGGGCATGCTGACGTGGGAGGTGCTCAGCGAGGTGCTGACCTTCAAGGGAGACGAGGCGTTGACTTGGTCTCAAAACGATACCAACAAGGACGCGGAATGGACGCTTTCCAGCACGGGTGGGCAGTCCGACTGGCAGGAGACCTTCCAGGGCAAGAGCGTGATCCTGGCGGCGACAACTGCCAGCACGAATGTCACCATCGATGGTGGGATTGAGACCGGCAACCTGAGCGTTGAGAAGGGGCATTACACCATCGGCGCAGCGGATGGCGTCGGTGACACCCTGACCGTGGACGACGACCTGAGTCTGGGGAGCGGCACGTCTGTGGACAGCAGCGTGACGATCACGGTGAGCGGAGGTCTGACCGGCGCGGGCAATCTGACGCTGAGTGAGGGCGGTGTGATGAGCGTGGGAAGCGCGCTCGATGTTGCCTACTTGGGCTCCATCACGCTGAACGGCGGCAGCCTGACGGCAGACGGCGAGCTGAGCAGGGCTCTGACGGTGGAGACACTGGGGGATGGAACCAACACGCTGGCCAGTACGGAGGGCAAGAGCTTGACCGCTACGCTGAGCGGCGAGGGCGCGCTGACGGCGGAGGGTACGCTGAACCTGAGCGGTTCGGTGGGTGCGTTGACACTCGGCGAGGGTGCCACGGTGACGGGCAACGAGCTGAGCGTGGCGGGCGTGAAGAGCACGGAAAGCGACGACACCAGCACGCTGAGCGGGTCGGTGATCATCACCGACGGTGAGGAAAGCTTCGCCGGCGCGGTGAAGGATCTGACCATCACGGTGAATGGCGGCGCGAGCCAGAGCTTCACGAAGAGCGGCGCGACCATCACGAGCGCGACGGTGGACGGTACGCTGACGCTGACCAACGGCGGCACGGTGGCGAGCTTGAGCGGCAACGGTACGCTGTCGGCGACGGGCACGGTGAGCGTGGACGGCAGCATCGGCACACTGGAGGTGCAGAGCGGTACGGTGACTGTGACCGACAGCCTGACGGCGAGCACGCTGAGCGGCACGGGCACGGTGACAGGCGGCATGCTCACGCTGGCGAACACGAGCGAGCAGAGCAACGTGCAGACGAAGATCAGCAGCAATCTGACCTGGACGGGAACGGCGAATGCCACGTTGAGCGGTGCGTTCAGCGGCAGCACGCTGAACGTGAACGGTGCGGCGGGTGCAACCCTGACGTTGAACAGCCTGACGGGCAGTGATACCGACGTCACGATGGGCTCCGGCACGCTGAACTTGACCGAAGGATCCGTCACCCTGAAGAGCCTGAACGGCGGAAACGGTACGGTGACGGCTACGAACTTGAGGCTGACGGGTGAGAGCAACTTCACCGGCGAGCTGACGGCAACCAAGCTGACCACCGGAGCGGCGGCGACCACACTGGGCAACGCGGAGATTAGCGACACCTTGGCCGTGGGCGCGGGCAACCTGACCACCACGGGAGGAACGACCGTGAAGGCGGCGGCCCTGGACGGCACTGGGAGCATCGGCGGTGACGGTACGCTGGAACTGACGACCACGGCGGCGGGTCAGTCCTTCAGCAATGAGATTACAAGTGCCTTGCACTACACCGGATCGGCTGCGGTCGAACTGAGAGGCGCGATCTCGGGTCCGGTGACGGTGGCGGGTACAGGCGAGAACAGCAAGCTCACGCTGAGCAATGATCAGCTGTCGAATCTGGATGTTACCCTGACGAAGGGCACGCTGGCGCTGAGCAAGGGCGGCAGCATCGCGAACTTGAATGCGAACGGCGGTAGCCTCGAGCTGGGCGGAACGGCGAGCATCGCTGCGATGAACGGCGGGCTGAGCAGCCTGACGCTGGCGGACGGCACGACGCTCGACCTGACCGCGCTGACGATGGCGACACTGGGCAATGTGACCCTGAATGGGGAGGCGACGCTGAAGGTTGTGCGCGGAGAAGGCACGGGCCTCACCATGCTCACGATGGATTCGCTGACAGCCGCCGCAGATCAACTCAAGATCGACTTGACGAACCTGACCAGAGAATCGCTGTCGGACACGGGCTTGCAGCTCTTTGCGGGTAGCGTGCTGAAGAAGATCGATGATCTGCGCGATGCTCTGGACTTCACGGGGACAGGTGGTCTCCAGCTGACCGGACGTGAGCAGCTTCAACTGACGGACACCGGCTACCTGCAGCTGATGACTGCGACGGGCGCGCTGACACTCGATGGAAGTGAGGAGACGTCACAAACCTTCAACTGGAATACGACCGAGGGCAACAAGATCTGGACGATGGAGGGTCTGACGCAGAAGGTGGCGTTCCAGAAGAACGATGAGGTCAGGTTTGTTAATGGGAACGGCGACAGCGTTGCGGTGGACGACGACGGCGTTACGACGAGCCGTATGACCGTGGCGAGCGGTACGTGGACGTTCACGGGTGGAGAGATCACCGTGGATGGTGAGCTGGCTGTGAGTGGAACGGCGACCTTCGAGAACGCGGTGACGGCGGACAGCCTGAGCGTGGATGGAATCGTTACCTTCAAGGGCGAGACCGTGGTGGACGGCTTGGTTGGCAGCGTGGACGGCAACCTGACCGTGAAAGGAACGGGCGCGAGTCTGACGATCGACGAGGCTGTGACCGGGTACAAGGGAACGGTTACCGTGAAGAGCGGCACTCTGGATCTGAGCAGCGGCGGTACGATTGGCACCTTGACGGCGACCGGAGGCACCGTGGAGACGGGCGATACCCTGACGGTCAACGAGCTGTCAGACAACGGCGCAGGCAAGATTGTGGGCGACCTGACCTTGACCGATGCGAGTGGCACCTTCGCGGGAACCATCAACGGCAACCTGATCTACGATGCGGAGAAGGGCAACTACGCGCTGAGCGGGAAGTTCACCGGCGACAGCCTGACTGTGAAGAAGGGCACGCTGACACTCGCGACGGCGACGGAGGTGAATGTGGTCGATACGACCCTGAGCATCGTCAAGGGAGCAGGGCTCGTGCTGGGCGGCGAGAGTACCACGGATGTGAGCGTGGGCGCCCTCACCAAGGATAACCTGAAGGGCAAACTGACCCTGAGCGGCACGGGCACGAACACCGTGGAAGGCGCGGTGGTGCTGTCGAACGCTGAGTTGGAGTTTGCCCCGGGGAATGCGAAGAACAGCATCAGCGAGGTGGTGACACTGAACGTGGGCGGTAAGCTGACCTGGACGGGTGAGCTGTCGGTCGGCGGCCTGGCGGGCAGCACCGCCGGCAACCTGACGGAGGGTGCAGCGGGACGAACCCTGATCATCACCGGCGACGGCGGCAGCTACAGCGGCGAGCTCGGAAGCGTCAATGTGACGATGGAGGGCGAAGGCACGCAGAAGCTGAGTGGTACGACATTCACGAACAACACCTTCAAGGTGAATGCCGGCACGCTGGAGTTCACGAAGAAGGCCACGCTGGGCGGTGAGGTGACAGTGAGCGGCGACGGCAGCATCAAGTTCACGAAGGGTGGCACGATCACGAATCTGACCGGCACGACCGGCACCGTGGTAAGCACAGGGACGGGGAATACCCTGACCCTGGGCGGTGAGTTTGGCGGCACACTGGAGGTAGCGGGCACGCTCGCGGCGGCTGAGGGCAACTTCACGTACTCGGGCACGGAGGAAACGACGGTCGGCAAGATTGATGTGACGAACGGCAACCTGACGCTGACCAATGCGACGATGATTGCCGGCAACCTGACGGGTACGGAAGATCACCAGATCACGGGTAGCGGATCACTCACGCTCACGTACAGCGGCACGACTGACGGTAAGTTTGACGGCACGGTGAACGTGGATCTGACCTACACGGGAAGCAAGACCTTCTCGGTGGCGAACTTCGACGGCAGCAAGCTGACGGTGAACGGCTCGGGCACCCTGAATGTGACGAACCTGACGGGTACGGGTACGACGGACGTCGTGATGGAGTCCGGCACGCTGGGTCTGAAGAATAATGCCACGCTGAAGAGCTTGACCGGCGAGGGCGGCACGGTGGATGCCAAGGGCACGCTGACCGTGAACGACGGCGAGTACAGCGGCAGCTTGAGTGCGAAGACGGGCTTGACCTTGGGCGGCGACTTCACGTACGGCGGCAAGGGCGCGTCGGTTGGCGCGTTGGATGTGGCGGCTCATACCCTGACGCTGGATGGCACGATGACTGCCACGGGCCTGACGGGTACGCAAGACGGCAAGGTTGAGGGTGAGGGCATTCTGACCCTGCAGACCACGGCGGAGGGTAGCTTCACCGGCACGGTGAGCACGAAGCTCGACTTCCAGGGTACGGCTGAGCAGGCATTCAGTCTGGACACCTACAACGGCAGCGAACTCACGATGACGAGCGGCAGCCTGACGATTACGAACAAGCTGGTGGACGGCAATGTTGTGATGAAGGACGGCACCGGCACGCTGAGTCTGGCGGGCGGCAGCAGCATTGCGAGCCTGAATGCGGCGGGCGGTACGTTGAGTCTGGCGGGCGGCAGCATTGAAGCGATGAAGGGTTCGCTGAGCAGCTTGAGCCTGGGCGGCAATCTGACGCTGGGTGCGGGCGCCTTCGGCTTCGGTGACATCACGCTGACGGATGATGCGACGCTGAGCTTCAGCGAGGGCTTGAGCAGCACGAAGATTACGCTGACGGACATGAACCTCGGTGAACACACGCTGAAACTGATGCTGAAGGAGGATGACCTCGACAGCATTGGCAGCAAGGGCTACCAGCTCTTCAACACGGCGGACGGATGGAACGGCGACGTGCAATTCGTATCGGAAGGCGGAGAAGCTCTGAGCTTGGAGGACGGCTACGACCTGTACCTGAGCGATGATGGCAAACTGCACTACGAAGAGGCGAAGGGAGCGCTGACTTGGATGGGCAGTGATGGTGATTGGAATATGGGCGACAGCGATGACTGGACTGCGCAACGCGATGCCGAGACCGAGACCAAGGTCAGCTTCCGCGAGGGCAAGGATGTGGTGTTCGGAGAAAAGGGGCAGGCCAACAAGGCGGTGCAGCTTGATGGAGCGATCGTGGCGGGTGACATGGAGGTGAGCTTTGATGGCTACATCTTCAGCGGCAAGAACGGCACGAGCGACTCGCTGGAGGTGAAGAACCTGGCGCTGAACGCGGGCACGACGACCTTCAGCGTGGATACCACGGTGACCGGAACGCTGAGCGGCGAGGGCACGCTGAAACTGACGGGCGGTGAGATGACCCTGGAGAAGGGCGGATCGGTTGGTACCCTGACGCTGGAGGCGGGCACGGTGACGACGGATGGCGCGCTGACGCTGAATGGTCTGTCAAATGGTGAGGAAGGTAGTGCCGGCACGATTACCGGCAGCGGCAAGGTGACACTCACTGCTGCGAGCGGTACGTTCAGCGGCACGATCGAGAACGACCTGACGTATACGAGCAGTGATCCGGAGCAGGACGGCTACAAGTTGAGCAAGGGCTTCGACGGTAACAGCCTGACTGTGACGAAGGGCAAGCTGACCATCGAAGACGGTTCGAATGCGCTGAACATGAGCGACAAGACTCTGACCGTGAACGGCGGCAACCTCGTCCTCGGTGGTGACACGACCACGGCGGTGACGGTAGGCGCGATCGGCAACAAGCTGACGGCGGGATCGATCACCCTGGCCGGCACGACAAATACCGTGGACGGCGCGGTCAGCCTGAGCGCTAACACGACGCTGAAGCTCAACGGCACGACCAATGTGGTCGAGGGCAATGTCACCATGAGCGATGGCACGCTGGAGTGGCAGAATGCCTTGACCGTGGACGGCATCAAGGGCAGCACGGGCAGCAGCCTGACCGGCACGGGGAATGATGCGACCCTGACGATTGACGGCACAGGCGGCACGTACAACGGAACGCTGAGCAATCTGAAGTCCATCACGATGGATGGCGACGGCGCGCAGACGTTCACGGCGGGCGGTGAGCTGAGCACGAGCGTGGCGGTGAGCGCCGGCACGCTGAGCTTCACGCAGGCTACGAAGGTTGGCGGCGTGACCGTGAGCGGCGGTGAGATGAAACTCGGCGCGGCGACAAATGTTGGCGCGACGACGGTGAAGGATGGAACGCTGACGCTGAGCTCCACGGAGACAGTCACGATGACGAGCCTGAACGGCACGAGCGGCGCGGTGAATGCTGCGGGCACGCTGACGCTAGAGGGTGAGAGCAACTTCACCGGCACATTGACGGCGGCGGGCTTGACCACAGGAACGCAACTTGTCACGCTGGGCAACGCGGAGATCTCCGGCATCTTGACCGTGGGCATGGGCAACCTGACCATCACGACGGGAACGACCGTGACGGCGGCGACTCTGGCGGGCAGCGGAAGCATCGGCGGCGGCACGCTGGAGTTGACGACCACGGAGACGGGTCAGACCTTCAGCAATGGCATTGCGAGTGCGTTGCGCTACACCGGCTCGGCTGCGACCACGCTGAGCGGTTCGATCACGGGTCCGGTGACGGTGGAGAGCGCGGGCAAGCTGACGCTGAGCAGCGCGGTGACGGGTCTGAACGCTACTGTGACGAAGGGCACCCTGGCGCTGAGCAACGGCGGCAACATCGCGAGCTTGAATGCGACCGGCGGCAGCCTCGAGCTG
>CANPWA010000031.1 GCA_947581865.1 uncultured Acetatifactor sp.
GTGACTGCGGAGCATACGCTCATCGGCAAGCTGACCGACAGCGGTATGTCCTACGCTGACATTGAGGGGCTGGTCGATAGCTCTGACGGTGCAGACAGCAAGTCGGGCGATGATGCCGACAGTGGCTCTGCCGATGATGAATTTGTCGGGCAGACTTCTTTCTTCGGAGATAATTCCTACAAGGATTAACATATTTCCGACAACAAAACGATAGCTGTGAATGGGGCGGCAGCAATGCCGTTCCTCACGGCTATAATCACAAACAACAACCATGAGGGTAAGAGAGATAAAGCGAAACCCTCAAATCCAAATGCGTAGATAAAGACAAGCTAAAGGAGAAAAATTCGCTATGAATGAAACTACAACTGCCGCTGTTGCGGTATCGGGAAGTGTGTCCGAATATCATATCGGGCATACAACATACAGGGTGACAACAACTTTTAACCCAGCTTTTCGGCAAAGCCTGAGCGATATACTTGCAAGGCTCATCACAGAGGACTGTGAGAAAATGCTCGGTGAATCCGGACAAGAACAGGACAAGCAGGCTGTTTGATTTTGGAATATCGGCGCATTGATTTCTTTTCTTTGGTGCGCTATAATGATAATAGCTTGCTGTATCCTGTCGGAAAGTGAGGTTAAAATGACAGACAAGACAACAGCTTTATACTGCCGTCTTTCACAGGACGATATGTTGGACGGCGAGAGCAACAGTATCACAAATCAGAAGTCTATCTTACAGAAATTCGCTGAGGACAACGGCTTTCCCAATCCGACTTTCTACGTCGATGACGGAGTGAGCGGAACGACTTGGGAGCGTGACGGCTTCAAAGCGATGATGGCTGACATTGAGGACGGCAAGGTTGCTACGGTTATCACCAAAGACCTTTCAAGGCTCGGTCGTGATTACCTGAAAACTGGTGAGCTGATCGAAATGGTGTTCCCTGACTACGATGTGCGTTACATTGCGGTCAACGATAATGTCGATACGGCAAAATCTGAGAACGAACTGCTTGCGTTCAAAAATATCTTCAATGACTGGTACGCCCGTGATTGCAGTAAGAAAATTCGTGCGGTGTTCAGGACAAAGGGACAGTCGGGCAAGCACCTGTGTCCGCCCGTGTACGGCTACAAGAAGTCGGATACCGACAAGAACTTGTGGGTAATTGATGAGCCTGCCGCTGAGGTGGTACGCAAGATTTTCAAGCTCTGCATTGCCGGCTACGGTCCGGTGCAAATTGCCCGTATCTTGACCGAACAGGGTATCCCTACGCCGACCGCCTACGCATTATCGCAAGGTCGTGACAACGGCAGACACAATGCTAAAACATACCGCTGGGGTGCAAACACGATCACCCATATTCTTGAGCGCCTTGAATACTGTGGTCACACGGTCAATTTCAGAACGAAAATGAAGTCCTACAAGGTTCACAAGATAGTCTATAATCCGCAGGACGAGTGGCAGATATTCGAGAATACGCAAGAGCCTATCATCAGCCAGCAAACCTTTGACTTGGTGCAGGAGCTTCGCAAGCACAAGCGCAGACCGCAGAAAATGCAGACGGTCAATCCCTTTGCAGGAATGGTGTACTGTGCCGACTGCGGAGAGAAGATGTACCTGAGCCGTCGCAAGAATGAGCGCCCTGAACAGGAACACATGAGATGCTCCACCTACGCAAAGGAACAGAACAAATGCACTGTGCATTATATCCGCACTTGTGTCCTCACCGAGATAGTCCTCGGTGAACTGAACAAGCTCCTTGCAATGGTCAAGGCTAATGAAGACGAGTTTATCCAGACCGCTATGAGCAATTCCGTTCAGCGGAAATCCTCGGAACTTACAAAAGCAAAGAAAACGCTGAAACAGGCTGAAAAGCGTATCGCTGAACTGGACAAGCTGTTCACAAGGCTCTATGAGGATAATGTCCTCGGCAGGCTCTCCGATGAGCGTTTCACAATGATGTCGGCAGGATATGAGGACGAACAGGCAAAGCTGAAAGCCACTGTTGCGGAACTTACAACCCTGATTGACGGTGCGGAACAGAAGTCCTCCGATGTTACCGCTTTTCTGAAAGTCGTACACAAGTATGAGCATATCGAAAAGCTCACGCCTGAGATCATGCACGAACTGGTTGACAAGATCATCGTCCACGAACCCGACAAGTCCAGCGGAAAGCGTGTGCAGGATATTGAGATACACTTCCGCTTTGATGTGGCGGTGTCCACGATTTCAGTTGAAACAGGTAAATATGGAAAAAAGGTCGCATAACCGACGGTGTTATGCGACTACACTAAGGGAGAAAAAACTTCTATATCACTACTGTGCTTTCCCTCAGGGTTCACCACAAATGTTCCTCTCTCTGCCTGCCCTTCCGCGGCGATCAGCACATCAAAATCAAGACTCAGCGCATGAGTGGGATCGGCAAGCATGGGATAGGAGATCTTTCGGATCCTCTCCGACGCATCTTTCCATGCCTTGTGGACAAAATGGGAATCCGTGGATACCGCATAAATCTCACATCCCAATTTCTGAAACTCAGTGTATTTGTCCTGCAGATCTTCCAGCTCTGTGGGACAGACAAACGTAAAGTCCGCGGGATAAAAGAAAAACACTGCCCATTTTCCCAGCACATTCCCTTTGGTGACCGTGCAGAATTCATCCTTGTGAAACGCCTGCACCGTAAAATCGCTGATTTCTTTTCCGATCAATGACATAACAAATCCCTCCTTTTGTACCAGTATGTGCAAAAGCAGGGATTCTATTTATCCGTTTTGATTTTAAGAGGGTGATTTCCCTTTCCAAATTATAAGAAAAGTGTATAAAGCCAATACCCCAGCCCCAGAACCCAGCTGGTAAAAATCCCGTACAGGATCACAGGCCCGGCGATCGTAAAAATTTTACATCCCACACCAAACACCTGTCCTTCCACGGAATATTCCACGGCACACGCCGCCACACTGTTCGCAAATCCCGTGATGGGCACCAGCGCTCCCGCACCGCCCCACTTTGCCAGTCTGGGATAAAGCCCGATTCCGGTCAGCAAGGCGCTTGCGAAGACAAGGATCAGACTGCACCAACTTCCCGCAGACTGCTCGTCAAGCCCCATATTTCCGGCAGTATTCAGGATAAACTGCCCAATACAGCAGATAATCCCACCCACAATAAAAGCCTTCACCATTTGCAGCCCCAGATTGTGAGTGGGTGTCACTTCTTTCACATATTCATTATAAGCCTGTTTCTGTCTCTCGCTCACCTCAGACATATTCTCTCCCCTTTACCTTTGCTCTTGTTCCAGGTCAGAAGCAGACGGTTCTTCCGCGCAGCGGGCACGTCAGCCATAATATAGATATGCCCTGAGATGATTCAAAATATTCTAAAAAAGATTCTGCGGCATTTATGATACTTTTTGTAAAAATCTTGCATGTCCTTCGCCGAATGTGCTATAATATTTACAGAAATCGACGAGAAGGAGGAATCCCTATGAGTCAGAAGTCCATCAAAACAGAAATATGTTTACAATACCGCAGCCGTGAAACGGATACGGAACAGATGATCCAGCGCGTACAGGATGATTACAAAGCGCATGGCAACACGGAGGAGATTACCTCCATCCAGCTATACATCAAACCCGAGGAATGGACCATCTACTATGTCATCAATGACGGCATCGTGGGCAAAGTGCCTCTCTTCTAAACCGCGGCTTGCGGTTTTACCGCCATTTTCTTCCTATTCCGAATAGGTGATCGACGCATATTCTTCCAGAGGCAGCGGCTTTGAAAAATAATATCCCTGTATATCGTTACACCGGAGATTTTTCAAAAACATAAGCTGTCTCTGGTTTTCTACACCTTCTGCGGTGATATGCAGTCCCAGACTCTGTCCAAGTTTGGCGATATATTTCAACAGCTTTTCTCCTTTTTCATCCCCGATATAATCGATCAGGCTTTTGTCCAGCTTCAGAGTGTCAAAGTGCATTGTATTCAGCGACGCAAGGGAGGAATACCCGCTTCCAAAATCGTCCAAAAGCATTTGGAACCCTGCCCGGTGGAATCTCTCTATCAATCCCGCGATCTCATCATTTCCCACTGTCGCACTCTCGGTGATCTCCAGCTGCACATATTTTGACACCAGATTGTAAGAGTGCAGAATCTTCTCATACCGCTCCACGATATTGTCAAAATACAGACTGACTCTGGAAATATTCACAGAGACCGGCAAAAGCTCATGCCCATCCAGCATCCACTGACGCTGTTGTTCACAGACTTTGCGGAATATGTACTCGTCAAGAACCGCAATACTGCCATTCTTCTCAAACAGCGGAATGAACACGCCGGGGGAAAGAAGCGTTCCGTCCGCCATCCGCCAGCGTACCAAAGCCTCCGCACCGATGATCTTTTCCTCCTGGGTACTGTACTTGGGCTGATACCAGATCTCGAACTGCCCCTCTTTGAGCGCGTCGTCAAAACTGTTCTCCAGTCTGCGGTTCATAAGCATCTGCGCGGAATCGATCTCGTCATAATATGCAAAATGTCTGTCCCTGCGCCCCTTCACCAGATGCTTCGCCTGCACCGCGTAACCGTAACATTTGTCCGGCTCCTCCAGTGTCCTGGTATAATAGATACCGAAAACAGGGAACAGCACCGGAATCTTTAACCGGTTGGAAATTTCCGCGATCTGACTGACCATCCCGTTCAGCCTCTCCTCCAGCTCCTCCTTGTCCGAAGTCCGCAGAAACAGTACAAACCGGTCAGCGTTTACCCTTGCCACCATCTCCTGATCAAAGATATTGCCCTTAAGGACCTTCCAGAGTTCCAGCAGAGTCTCGTCACCCGTCTGCACACCAAAGTTATTGTTGATCAGCTTAAACTCCGTCAGATCCATTGCAACGACATAACCTGTCTGATTGGTCATCGTCTTGGCGTTCTCACGGAAACCGGCAAGATTATACCCTCCGGTAAGTCTGTCCTCATAGGCGAGACTCACCAGCTCCTCCTGCCGTTTTTTCTCTATGTACAGATAAAAACTTACCCCCAGCACGGCGATCACCAGCATGACCAGCGCAAAAACCCGGACATCGTACATCACAGGCATAGTGCGTTCATTGAGCACACTCTCGGGCGCGATGGCTATCATGTACCACTGGGCGTCATAAAGATTCTCGTTCATGGGCATATAATAGAAAAGTGAGCTTTCTGCCCTGCCGTGAACATGCCCGCACCGGCCTGCTCCGCTCTCCGCATTCTGCATATCCGCCTTGATTTGCTCCACCATGGAAATGTCATTTTCCCGGTCATCGTCGAGCATATGATCAAAGAAATTGCTATCCTCCAGAAGCGGTGAATTCTGTGAGTGCGCCATCACCGTGCCGTCTGTCTTGACGATACAGCTATAGCCCCTGCCTTCAAAGAAATCCACACTCAGCATCTTCTGGAAAATATCATTGTTGTAGGAGGCAAAGATGACCCCCTCAACTTCCGAACGGTCTTCGTTATACACAGGCACACTGAAGACATTGATCATTTCCCTGCTGTCAAACCCATCCGCTATGGCAGCCGTGATCCAGATCTTTCCCTCCATGCTCCTTTGGAAAAAGGTAGTATCCGATACGTCGAACTCATGCCCGTCCGTGGTGAGCGCCAGACCGTCCCTGCCGGTATATCCCATGCGCTTGAAATCATAGGTCTTTACAAATATGGACATTTCCTCCAGGATATCTTCCAGATCGGAGGGAGACTTTTCCATCCTCTGAGAAAACCCCAGAAGCAGCCTGAACTGTGTCTCTATCTCATTGGTCACAGCAAGAACATTCTGGGTTGCAATATCTCTCAGCGTATTTTCCATCTCGCTCTGCAGATGCCGTTTGATGCTGACGGAGCAGACCGCGATGGCGGCAAATACCATGACAAGACCAAATATTATGATCGCCAGGGGATAGATTTTTTTCTTTCGATTTCTCATAACCCTGTTAAACCTCTCATGGACAACCAATAGATACTTTCATTATACTTCATGGGTAAAAATTTGCAAGAGTTTTAACTGCTTTCTTCCTCCTTCCCCTCGCGTCCGGCCGTTTCGATCAAAGCCATGTCCACGTCCTGTTCATAATTGCGCATGGCAACCTCAAGCGGAGTGGGATCCTTGGTCAGCCGTCTGCCCCCGATATGATTAAAAAAGACAATAATTCCCAGCGCCAGACCTATCGAATAGGAAACTTCCAGCACATTCGGACCGGAAGGCTCCTGAGCCATCACCATGCGGTAAATTTCTTCAAACACCTCATTGATCCCCACATCATTGTGATACGCCATGATCGTGAAAGCCGTGCCAAAAAAGCTCACCAGACACACAAGCACTACCTTTGACCACTGCTGCCATCCCTTGTGTCGGTTTACATCTACCCGCTCCACGACCACATCCGTCTCTCCCAGCACCTCCACACTGATCCCGGGACAGGTCTCCTCCATGAGTTTCACCATTTTCAGGGAGCTGACAACACATCTCTGCGGCTGCTGTTTTCCAAAGTGATGGATTTTTAACGCCCTGCATTTTGCCTGGATATTGGGGTCCGAGCAGTATACATCCCCAAGATCCCTGGCAAACACGTCCTCACTCTGGACCTCCACATTTCTGTCACATTTCATATAGACAACCGCTCCGCCTGCCATACGCGACCTCCTTTACTTTACCACTCTGTGCAGCTCGCTCCAGAAATAGAAAAGCGAGCCGCAGAGTTTTCCGATTGCCATACTCACAACCGCGATCCCCAAACCGTGACGGAAGGAAATCCTGCGGGCAAAAATGGGGATGGAATCCAGCATCTCCGCAATCGCAAGGGCAAGGCATCCGATAAACATTCCCGCAAAAAGGCCGAACATCCCCTGGGCAGACAGACCCAGTACAGACCACAGCGCCTCCTGCGCCGGAAAGGATTCCCGCAAAAAGGCTCCCGTCTGGCTGTACTCGGGAAACAAACTGACAACCGCTCCGGCGATGGAGCCAAAAATCACCATCTCCTCATACAGAACCACCTTGCCCGCCGTGTGGGTCCTGCCGGCAAACCGGGGTATGATCCCCACTGCGACAAACACAGTGAATACTCCCGCCGCCGCCAGCAGCCCAAAGCTCGCACCTATGATTCCCAAAAACAGACTGCGCAAACCATCATCCTCCCATCGGCAATATCGGAAATAGTTTGCGCAGTTTCTGTTTATTTATTCCATTTTATGATTTATTCCGTTTCACTCAAGCATCTGGCTGAAACGCTTCATCGCATCGGATATAATGATCCTCTGCGGGCAGACCGCCTCACAGCTCCGGCATCCCACACAGGCGGAGGGCAGCTTATCCTTGGCATAGGTGCTCAGTGCCATGGGAGCGATGAATCCGCCCTCCGTTGAGGCATGTTCGTTGTAAAGCGCCAGCAGGTCGGGAATCGCTAATCCCTTGGGGCAGTGGCTGATACAGTAGCGGCATGCCGTACAGGGGAGGGCAATTTTTGCTATCATCTCCTCCACGATACCCGAGAGTGTCTCCTTCTCCTCCTCGCTTAGAGGCTTCTCCTCCTCATAGGTTTTGATATTTTCCCGCAGCTGCTGCATGTCCGACATACCGGAGAGCACCACCTTCACCTCCGGCAGCCCCTGCAGGAAACGGAACGCCCACGCCGGAATCGGCTCATCCGGTCTAAGCGCCTTGAGCCGACTCTCAAAGCCCGGCTCCAGCGCAGCGAGTTTTCCTCCCCGCACAGGCTCCATAACCCAGACAGGAATCCCGTAACTGTTTAAGAGTTCCACCTTTGCCTTCGCATCCTGGAACACCCAGTCCAGATAATTGATCTGAAGCTGGCCAAACTCCATATACTCGCCGTAAGCGTTCAAAAAGCGCTTCAATACTTCATACTTACCGTGCCCGGAAAAACCCAGATGCCGTATCCTTCCGTTTTTCTTCTGTTCATACAGATAATCAAAAATGCCATATTTTTCCCTGTCCAGGTACTGCTCGATATTCATCTCGCAGACATTGTGGAACAGATAGAAATCAAAATAATCCACCCCGCATTTCAAAAGCTGTTCCTCGAAGATCTCCTCCACCTTGTCTATATTGTGAAGATCATAACCGGGAAACTTGGAGGCGAGATAGAAGCTCTCTCTGGGATACGCCTTCAGTACCCTGCCCGTCACAAGCTCGGAATTGCCGCCGTGGTATCCATAGGCGGTATCATAATAATTGATCCCATGCTCCATGGCATACGCAACCATTTCTGCCGTCTTCTGTTCATCGATCCGGGCATCCTCCCCCCCGATCACGGGCAGGCGCATGGTTCCCAGCCCCAGTGCGGAAAGTTTTTTCCCTTGAAAATCCTTATAGATCATATCCTTCTCCTTTCTTTTTCCGGGCTTATGCCTCAGGTTTGACTTCTCTCTGACACTGCTTCCTAAATGCTTCCTCATACACCGCCGGATCCAAAGGCAGCTCCACCGGCTGCCCCGTCCAGGCAGAATAATAGGCGGCATTTGTGAGCATCAACTGAAAAACGGCACTGCTCCCGGGGGCGACCAGCCTGCGGGCATCCCCCGCAAGAACAGACTCCGCGAAATTCTGAAGCATTTGAGGATAGGGCTCCGCCTCCCTGGGAAATTCTATGATCTCTTCCTCAATCCGCATCTCCTCCCGGGAAGTAACCTGTCTGATCCTCATATACTCGTTGGAATCATCATATCGCTGTATGCGGAGCGTGTCATTTTCCAAAAGCAGCTTTCCCTTACTCCCCACAATTTCCAGCCGCTCCTCCCACACGGCCTCCCCCGTGGTCAGCATAAAGACCGCCGTGACATTACCGGGATAACGCATATGGATCGTCGCTTCGTCATCCACCAGAAAATCATTGTATTTGCCAAAAGGGATATCCGCGTAAAGTTTTTCGGGCATCCCGAACAGCCACTGCCATATGTCCAGAATGTGTGCCCCCTGATTGATCAGCGCGCCTCCTCCCTCTCCGTTCCAGCTGCTGCGCCAGCTTCCGGAACAATGATAGCTGTGAGTCCTGAAATATCTGGAATTGACAAGCATCATCCTGCTGATCGTGCCAAGCTCTCCCTGCTTCAGGATTTCTTTGATGCGCCGATACTTCGCATACAGGCGCTGGTGGAACACCATGCCATACACCATGCCCGCCGCCTCGCTGTCCGCAGTCATCCGGAGCGCCTGCCCTATCGTTGTTCCTGCAGGTTTGTCGCACAGCACATGTTTTCCCAGCTCAAATGCCCTCGCCGCAAACTCCGGGTGCGTCTTGTGCGGCGTGACGATCAACACGGCGTCATATCCGTCAGGATCGGCAAACAATTCCTCCGTATCCCTGTAAATACGCGGTCTATTCCCTTCCGAATCCGCCAGATTCTCCGCCCATTCGAGCATCTGGCTGCGCCGCACGACTACCGCGGTCAGGGACAGATTCTCCACCTTTCCCCCGACAATCATCTCCGCGTACTTTTTTCCCATCACGCCGATACCGATCAGCGCTGTCCTAACCTTCCCTTCCATCCCGGACCTCCATTCTTTTCCTCTGCTCTTTGAAGCACTGCCCCAAACGGTAACATATCATTCCCTCTGAATACTCTATCCGATCTTGTTGTACTCTTTTCCATCCACTTTTGTCAGATAGGCAATTCCGATCGTGCCAAGCCCGCCATTGCTGGACCCGGATACGGAAGCTCTCTGCAGGATCACCTTCTCGAAAGGAATATATTTCAGCACCTCGTCCACAAATTCCTTCTGTTGCTTGATCGTACAGCTGGCATGGGTAATGAACACCACCCTGGTATCGATCCGGTTCTTCCTGCGCAGTATCTTCCGGATAAAACTCTTCTTCGCCTTGTCCAGATTGCCGTGGCGCAGCCCTATCACCGTGGTCTCTCCTCCCAGCAGACGCACGATGGGATACAGGCTGAAGATGTTGCAAAACATTGCCAACATCCTGCTGCCATGACCGCTGGCACAGTAGCTGTAAATGTTTGGCATGAAAAACGTATTCTCGATCTGTTTTTTGACAAATTCCAGCTCTCTGCAAAGCTCCTCCACCTGATCACAGCCGTTGTGAAGCAGACGCGCCGCCACCAGCACCAATAACCCCTCCCCGCAGGAGATAAATCCGCTGTCAATGACATGCACATGATCAAAACCCTGCGCCGCCTGGGTCGCGGCATGGTAGGAGTTGCCGGCGCCGGAAGCCAGGGAAATATGAATCAGATCCTCCGCCTCCGTGAGCGCCTCCGCATAAAATGTCTCATATTCCTCCACCGGCGCGCTTACGGCAAGAGCCGTTTTCCCGGGTTTGGACAGATACCGGGAGAAATTATCCGTATCAATTTCAATGGTATCCTGAAAAATGCCGTCCTCCGTCTGGATATAGGTATAGACCATTTTGATATCGTATTGCTCCATGTATTCCCTGGACACGTCACTGACACAGTCGGTACTGATCTGTATCTTTTTCTTGTGCCGCCGGAGGCTTGCCTTTAAGACCATCTCACCGTACTCCTCTTCCTCGATCCGGTACTCGATCAGCCCTTCCGGCAGAAATTTCAAAATTTCCGCCTCCATCAGATTTCCGTCTATGGGTTTTGCAAGATAACCGTCAAAACCGCTCTCCAGATATTTCTGCCTGTCGGCAGGAGCGGCCTCTGCAGTCACCGCGATGACAGGGGTCTGACTGATCCTGGTGCTCTCCTGGCGCCGGATTGCCTTTAAGGTCTCCCGCCCGTCCATACCCGGCATCAGGCTGTCCAGAAGGATGACATGGTATATCTTTTTCTGAAGCATTTCCAGGCATTCCTGCCCGCTTCTCGCGGTGTCGATCTGCACCTTGGTCGCGCGCAGAAGTTTACCGATGACCATCAGGTTCGACTCATTGTCGTCCACCACCAGGATCTTTGCCCTGGGCGCCTCAAAACTCTGCTTGTAGTGGCTGCGCTCCCTGCTCTGCAGCCTCCTCAGATAATTCACATCGCCGACGGGCTTGGCGTCCACGATCGGCTGATCCAGGGTCACCGTGAAAACAGAACCCTTTTGATAAATACTGTCAACGGTGATGTTTCCTCCCATCAGGCTGACCAGCTGCTTCGTGATGGCAAGCCCCAGCCCGCTCCCCTCTATCTTACGGTTCTTCTCCCGGTCAATCCTCTTAAAATAATCATACAGGGACTCAAGATCCTCTTTTTTGATGCCAATACCGGTATCCATGACAGAGATCTTCAGACGCTCCACGCCCTCCGCTGCCTTCTCCCCCTGCACGGAAAGCGTTACAGAGCCCTGCTGCGTGTACTTTGCAGCATTGGTGAGCAGATTGATCAGGACCTGTTTGATCCGGATCTCATCGCCGAGCAGCGCGCTCGGCAGTTCGCTGTCAATATTGATGTAGAAGGCAAGATCTTTTTCACTCATGCGCACCTGCAGCAGACTGACCACATCGTCAAACAGCTCTTTGGTCCGGTATGTCACCGGAACGATCGCCATGCGCTCGCTCTCGATCTGGGAGAAGTCCAGAATATTGTTGATCAGCGCCAACAGAATCTTGCTGGCATTCTGCACCCTGAGCGCGTCTTCCTCCACCTCTTCCGATAGATCTTCCCTCAGGATCATCTCATTCAGCCCGATGATCGTGTTGATGGGAGTGCGGATCTCATGGCTCATATTGGTAAAAAAAGCATCCTTGGATTTGCTGATCTTCTCGATCTCGCTTTTCTGTTCCAGGGTTCTCTCCCGTTCCTTCTCGTATGCTTCCAGCTGATAACGCATGATAAGCCCGACCGCAATCCCCACGGTTATTACCGCGAACACCGAATCGTAATAGATGGCAGACTTTGACTGTAAGGGTACGATGAGCTGAGGATGCTGGTAGGCGACTACATAGGTCGAAATATCAATGATGACCGTCAGTGCGATAAATACGACAAGCTTTCTGCCGCGGAACATGATAAATATGTAGAGGAGCCCCAGCACAAACCATACCGTCGCACCGCTCTCTATTCCACCGCTGGAGAAGAACACAAACGGGAAGATAACGCCGATGACAAATATGGCAAAAAATACAGCGGCAAAATCCACTTTATGATACTTGAAGGTCGCCACCACGGCTATCAGTATCACTACGAGTAAGCCGAAGATCGGAACGGCATTGAGCAGAGGGTCGTCCAGGGCCAGCCCCGCCACAAGCGCAGCCAGAGACACTGCCAGACCCACGACTAAAATCAGCCGCAGGATCCTCTCCCTCATATCCTCAGCACCTTTGTAAAGTATATTGCCTATCAATTCGCGCATTTTATCCTCACATTCCGCCTCACAGCATTTGCAATCATCAGGAATTTTCTGCCACCCTGTCCTTTATCCGCGCCACAGCCTCCGATGCGGACAGATAATCGGACATCCGGATTTTATACAGGATGGGCTGGAGCATCTCGTTTAGAGGATGCCCCCGGAAACTACAGCCGGACAAGCGTTCTGCGATGGCGGTCATCTGCTCCTGATCAAAGGCAAATGCCGCATCCTCAAATTCCAGCGCAATCTTGTCCAGTTCTTCCTCCTCCAGCGCTTCCCATCCGTCCACCGATTCCTGCCCGCCCTGCGGGTGGACCGTTTTGCTGTCCCGAAGCAGTCCCAGGATCCTCGTGTACTCCGTCATCAATGCGCCATGGTGCTCCAGAATAAAGCTGTCGTCATGACGCTTGCCCGCGAGCTCCAGCTCCTTTGCCATGTCGGAAAGCCTTTCCACACCGACATTCCGCATGGTACTCTTTAAGGCATGAACCAGTGTGGTATAGTTCGCCCAATCCTTTTTCTCATAAAACCGGTTGATCTTGTCATAATCCTCCTGCCCCTCCCGGTCAAGCATCTTCAGGATCTCGATATAGTTTTCCAGACCTCCGCAGTAAGTCACTGCCATCTGCTCATTGAAACTCTCCGGCGGCAGATCCGTGTGGCGCTGTGCTGTCTCCGGGCTATCCTTGACATCCCCGTTCTCCTGCACGCCGCCGTCCGCGTCGTCCACAATAAACTGGATCTTTTCCTGGGGCAGAACCCTCTTTAACACCCGCTCCAGTACGGACACCTCAATGGGCTTTGCGATAAAATCCTGGAACCCGGCATTTAAAAACACTTCCCGCATACCCCCGACCGCATTGGCAGTCACTGCGACGATCGGTATGTTTTTGAAATAATTCCCCTGTTTGCGCCGGATCCTCTGCAGCGTTTCCATCCCGTCCATCTCCGGCATCATATGATCCATAAATACGACATCGTACCCCATGCTGTCGATCTTGTCCAATGCCTCTGCACCACTGGTCGCTATCGACACTTTGATCTTATACGGTTTCAACAGCCCTTCCATCACGCGGATATTCATCAGATTGTCATCCACCACCAGGGCATCGACATCCGGCGCGATAAATTTTTCCTGATAAGAATAGTTTGCATCCAGCCCCAGTTTGAGTTTTTCATCGTTTAAGATCGTGACGATGGGCAGGATAAAAAAGGGTTTGTACAGTCTTTGAATCTTCGGGTTCAAGATCCGTCTTTCATTGAGACGCTCCGTGATGATGATCACCTGCGTTGTCGTCAGGGACATATCGTCAAAATATTTCCTGTCTTCCTCATATTCCTCTATGCTGACAAAAATATGGGTGTAGGTCTCTCTCTGCGATCTTCTCTTTAATTCTTCCAGATTCTGGCAGACATGACATTTCACCTTCAGCTGGGCGATCATGTGAAGGATCACCTGAGTGTACGCTTCCTGAACCTCCGGGCTGTCGGTGCGCTCCATATCCACATAGATCGCTATATTCACGCGCTCCCTGTCCCGCACAATGGCAATGGGGGTGGGATCCGCCACCTTCTGGGGCACCACGAACTGAATCTCACTGCCCTTGCCAAACTCACTGGAGACTGTAATAAAGCCGCCCATCATTTCAACCATCGCCTGGGAAATGGCAAGCCCCAGCCCTATTCCCTCCTCCTGACGGTTTCTCTTGGTATCCACCTGGTTATAGCTGGTGAAAAGCTTCTCCAGGCTCTCCTTTTTCATACCGATTCCGGTGTCTTTGACACGCACCACCAGATTGATGCCGTAATCCGTTTTCCTGGAGCCAATGACAATGCAGACACAGCCTTCCGACGTGAATTTCAGCGCATTGTTGACCAGATTCATGATGATCCTGCGGATTTTCTGCTCGTCCCCGAGCAGACTGCTGGGCAGATTGGCGTCACAGTCCACGACCAGGTCTATCTGCCTGCTGCTCTTGCGTGCCATGGACATATTGATGACATCATTGATAGTGGATGTGATGTTGTAAGACTCTTCTGCCAGCGTCATTTTGCCGGACTGCATCTCCGTGAAATCCAGCACATCGCTGACGATCGACTGGAGGTGCCGCCCTGCCGTCTGGATGCTGAACACATCCGACCTCAGCTGTTCTTCCAGCTTCTCGCGCAGGATGATCTCGCTCATGCCGCAGATCGTATTGATCGGGGTACGGAATTCATGGCTGACATTTGCCATGAAATCATCCTTGCTGCGCTCTGTTTCCCTCAGGGAAGCGATGATCTCCTCCTGTTGCTCGATACCGTTCAGACGTGATTTATTTAAAACAAAGATAATATATTCGATGAAAAATACAGATGCGATTTCCAAAAAAGTCTGAAGGGGTTTCCCCTGGACGGTAAAGTCTACCGTCTTTTGGATCAAAAGATGGTAAACACTCAAAAAGCCTGTCACTGCAACCGAAATGTAAATAATTTCCGGGATGCCGTAAAAGACAAGAGTCACCGCGAGTATGGAGAGAACCGGCATTGTCATGGACAGACTTTCCGTGCTCACAGACCAGACCACGGCACCCATCTGCATCATACACGTTACGGTATACGCCCGGAACACATAGCTCCTAAAATTTGCGCAGTGCAGAACAAGACCAAACATCCACCCCGCATCCGTCAATAAGATCAGCCAGATGGACCACCCGCTCTTTATGCCGATAACGGTCAATGCTGCATTACATAAGAAATAGAAAAAAAGCATAATTCTCTCTATTCCCGCTTGTTCTCTCTTTTGAATGTTATCCTCCGGCACCTTCATCCTCCTATTCCGCCCCTGACAGTTTTTCCATTGCCTCGGCTAATTTCAGATGTACGCCGACGCGCGCCCTGACAACCTCGGGAAGCAGCGGCTTGGCCACAAAATCCGCGCCGCCCGCCTTAAATGCCATTGCAATCTCCTCGGGAGATTCAAATGCCGAGATAAAAATGACCGGTACATCCTTAGTATCCGGATTCTCCTTCAGCCTTCTGCAGACCTCAAAACCGTCCATCTCCGGCATGGAGACATCTAAAAGCACCATCCGGGGATTGCATCTTAAAAACACCTTGAGCGCCTGTGCACCGCTTTCCGCCAGCACAGGCTGATATCCCATCTCCAAAATAATATTTCTCAGGATAAACCGCTGCGTCTCCGCATCATCCACGATCAGAATACGCGATCCCTGCAGACCTTTCCCCTCCATATCACTATCCCTCCGTTACAGGCGACACCTCTTCCCCCCGCCAATCATGGACCGGCTCGATCACCTTGATCTCATTCTCCTGTTCCACATCGGACAGTACTTTGTGGATTGCCTGAAGCAGCCCTTCCTGATCCACCGGCTTCAACAGGTATCCCCGGGGACACAGCTTTAACACCTCCATCACGGCAGGTCCGTCATTGACTCCCGTGAGAAAAATGACCGGAATATCTCTTGTCTCTTCTTTCTCCCGCAGCTTTCGAAAAGTTGCCCTTCCGCTCATCATGGGCATATCATAGTCCAGCAGGATCAGATCCGGCTGTAGATTTTTCGCCATACCGATCCCCTCGACACCCGATGTGCATGACAATAGTTCATACTCGTTCCGAAGCAGCACACCCATTATTCTGTGCTGGATCGCACTGTCATCAATCAATAATATGCGTTTCATTCCCGCCAACCTTCTGTCACTTCTTTTCTATTGCTTTAATACTTGCCAAATCCGTCATTTAGGGAAATGATCTGTTCATTCCTGCCGGCGCTGCCGCGATAGGCAGCACGGCTTTCCTCCGCCATAGCATCCCCGCGGGATCCCAGCCGATAGACGGACAGAAGCTCCCGCATCCGCCCCGCCTGACCGGAGAGTTCTACGCTGGCTGCCGCACACTCCTGGCTGGTAGCGGAATTGTTCTGCACCACCTGGGATACCTGCCCGATCGCCTGGTCGATCTGGTCGATGGCCGTCGCCTGATAGTTGGAGGACTCTGCAATATCGCTGACAATGGTCTCGCTATGCTGTACCACTTTCGTGATGGCTGTCAGCGCATCCGCAGTCTCACCGGCGATCTGGGAACCTGCATTCACTTTCTGAATGGAATCCTCGATCATCTCTGCCGTCTCGGCTGCCGCCGCCGAGCTCTTCGCCGCCAGATTGCGCACTTCCTCTGCCACAACGGCAAAGCCCTTGCCTGCGTCGCCCGCCCTGGCAGCCTCCACAGCCGCATTGAGCGCCAGAATATTGGTCTGGAAAGCAATGTCATCGATCACCTTAATGATCTTGGAAATGCTCGCGGATGCCTTGTTGATCTCTTCCATGGCAGCGACCATATCCTGCATCCTGCTGTTGCCCTTCTGCACGTTTTCGATCGCCTGAGACATCAGCTCCGCAGCAGTGTTTGCCTCCTCGGCATTCTGTTTGGTCTTCTCCGCAATGTCGTTGATGGAAGCCGTGATCTGCTCAATGGCACTTGCCTGCTCCGTGGAGCCCTGTGCAAGAGCCTCGCTGGCGCCTGCCACCTGGGAGGCACTGGCAGTCACCTGGGACGCGCCGTCGCTGATATTGCTCAGGGCATGACGGTTCCGCGCAACAAGCTGCCTTAGAGCGATGCCCATGGCATCCTCATCGGATTTGGGGCGGACCTCAATATCAAGGTTGCCCTCCGCGACCTCCTGCACAATATTTGTCTGGTACTTAATGTTGTTGATAACATTCTGCAATTCATCCAGCATCCTGCCAAACTCATCGTTTCCGTATTTGGTCAACGTGATATCCACTCTGCCCTGGGCGAGAGCTTCCGCCGCACTGTTCAGCTGCCCCGAAGCCAGGCGGATGCTTCTCCCCAGCGTGATCGTCACAAACGCCATTACCAAAAATGTGAGCACAAAGATCACGGCGGTAAAGATTCCGTAAGACCTCAGATATTTTTCCGGATCAGGAACCGTGAGAATGTCTCTCGCCGTAGTATATCCTGCATACAAAGTCAGGAGTACAAAAATGCCGACAGCAATAAAACTAAAAACTAATTTTGTGTGAAATTTTATGTTTTTCATCCTATTTTCTCTCCTTCTTCTGAAACATCGCCGCCTGCCTGCTCGAGCAGTGACAAGTCCTCATCGTTCAATAATTTATCGGGATCGAGCAGCAGTTTTACGGAACTGCCGATCTTTCCTATGCCGTACACATACTTCTGTTGTACCTTGTCCGCGTGTCCGATCGTCGGGGACGGCAGAATGTCCTCATCCCTGATCTCCACAACTTCGGCTATTTTCTCAACGATCAGCCCCACTACCGTAGACTTCACATTGATCACAATGATGCACGTCCTGTCATTGTACTCGATGGGAGGCTGTTTGAACCGCAGTCTCACATCGATCACCGGAATGATCCTGCCCCGCAGATTGATCAGACCTTTTATGTAATCTTCGCTCTCCGGGATGGCTGTCACTTCCTGGTACACGATGATCTCATTGACATACTGGATCTTAAGCCCAAAATATTCATTCCCGGACTTAAAGGTCACATACTTGCCCTTTTGAGTATCGCGTTCTTCTACATCACTCACACTCATAGACCCCTTTCCTTTCTGCTTTCTTTCATTTGGCTGTGTTCGATCGCTTCAATGATTCCCGCAGGATCCAGAATCAACGCGATGCCTCCGTCTCCCAGCTGTGTGCAGCCCGACAGCCCTTCCACCTTCTTTATGTAGTCGGGTATGGGCTTAACCACGATCTCCTGTTTTCCCACCAGCCGGTCCACAAGAAGACAGATGTTTTCTTTATCCACCTCTACGATCACCAGCATACCCTGCTTCAGATCCGGCTCATAGCCGGGCAGATGATAGAAATCTCCCAGCCGCAGCACCGGAAAACAGTCCCCCCGTATCATGACGAATTCCTGCCCGTCCGGATCTCTCTGGAGGGTTCTGTCCCGCACGCCCACAAACTCCTTCACCGCTCCGGTCTCAATGACGAAGGCGTTTTTGCCCGCCGTCATCACGATTCCGTCGATGATCGCCAGCGTCAGGGGAATTTTCATGATCATATTACTGCCCTCGCCGGGTGTGCTTTCGATCTCCAGGGAACCGCCGACGGACTGCAGATTGGATACCACCACGTCCATTCCGACGCCTCTTCCGGAGTACTCCGTCACCTTCTCATTGGTGGAAAAACCGGGCAGGGTAATAAACTGATAAACCTCCTTGTCCGTGTAGTCGCTGTCCAGCTTGAAGGGATCCAAAATCCCCTGCTTTCTTGCCTTGGCGATAATCTTTTCCCGGTCCAGCCCCGCGCCGTTGTCCTGCACGCTGATCCACACCTTGCCGGACTCGGTCTTTGCCGACAGCGTAACCTTCCCTTTTGCCGTTTTTCCCGCCGCAATGCGCTCCTCCCCGGTCTCAATACCGTGATCGACGGCATTTCTCACCAGGTGCATCAGAGGATCCGATATATGCTCAATAATATTTTTGTCCACCTCGGTGCTTTCACCGATCATCTCGAACTCAACATCCTTGCCGAGCTTTCTGGAAACGTCGAACACTATGCGGTTCATTTTCTGGAAGGTATTGGTCAGGGGAACCATCCGCATACTCATGATCACATTCTGCAGATCCCCGGCGATCTTGGTCATCTGACCCGCCGCCTTGTTAAAATTATCCAGCTTCAGTCCCGGCACCTTCAGATCCGGATTCTGCAGCACCACGGACTCCGCAATGACAAGCTCTCCGATCAAATCCATCAGCATATCCATCTTGTTGACATCCACACTGATGAAGGCGGTCTTTTCTCCCTTTTTGGGCTTATCCTTAGCGAGTTTTTTCGCCTTGCCGGGTTCCTTGGATTCGATGACAAAGTCGCCGGGCACAATCTCCGCAGTCTCTTTTTTCTCCGGCTCCCCTAAGACATCCGACTGTTCTTCGGGAGGTTTGTCCACAGCCTTCGCTTCAATCTCCTCCACGCTGGAGTCCAGATCGATGCGTATCTCGGAGCCGGCTGCGGCAAATCCCTGCTGATATTCCTGCGCCGTACATTCGTATATCTCTACCTTCTTCAGGTCATACCCTTCCTGGATCATTCCCTGCAGCTCCTCTAAGCTGCTCTGGGTCTGCAGGAGTATCTTAAAACCGTTTTCCAGTATTTCGTCCGCACTGCTCTCGTCGGAGATGATAGATTCGGGATCGTACAGAAGATCCTCCGCGATCTCCTTCAGGGAGTAAACGATCTTATAAGCATGCACATTGGCATATTGTATTCCCGGATTATAGGTCAGGTAAATCCTGTAAAAATGGCTGGCACTGGTAGCCACGGGAGCAATGTAAAACTGTGTGGGTTCTACATGCACGTTTTCGCGGATGACCTTTTCCCTTTCTTTCCGGTCTCCCTTTAAGGAATCCAGGAACTCATCCACCGAAGCGATGATCTCGGCGGCGTCACCGTCGGCATTGTCGCCGTTTTGGATCTTATCCATTTCGCCCGTGATGAAATCCGCCACCTGCAGCACATTTTCCACCAGCTGCATATGAGGCACGTTCTCCGGATGGGACTCCCTCAGATAAAAAAACACATCCTCCAGCTTATGAGAGATCTTTGTGATCTCGTCAAACATCATGACACCCGAGGAACCTTTGATCGTGTGCATGATACGAAAGATCTCATTGATACTGTCCTCATCGAAGCATTCTTCATCCTTCTGTTCCAGCACGATCTCCTGAAGCCGCTCAAGCAGTTGTGTATTCTCAAACAGATACATGTCCAGCATGCCTTCTGTATTAAACTCTTCGGCCATTGCGCTCTCCTTTCCTACTCGATCAGACCCAGCTTCTTCAGAACCTGTTCAAATTTTTCCTGATCAATGGGTTTCCCGGAATAGACCGTACATCCCAGATCAAACGCCGCCTTCACATTCTTCTCATCATTCAGGGCAGATGCCATGATCACCTTTACCGCCTTCTCTTGAGGAATGCTGCGCTCCTTCTCCAGATTGCGGATGCCTGCCAGAGCCTGATAGCCGTCCATAACAGGCATCATAATATCCAGACAGACCAGATCATAGGGGTCATTCTCCTCCAAAGCCATCAAAAAAGCATCCACGGCTTCCATTCCATCCACGGTGACATCGCATTCACCGTATTTGGACAAAAAATTTGTCATAAACTTCCTTGTCACAAAATCGTCTTCTGCCAGCAATATTTTCATGACTGATCTCCTCTCATTTTATATAAGATTGCATAAGTTCTCCTGGCGATATCGGGAAGTTTTTCCTGATACATCACAGCGCCCATCTCATATGCCACCTTGGGCATACCGTAAACCACACAGGTAGTAGGATCCTGACCGATGGTCCGGGCGCCTGCCTGACGCATGGCAAGCAGCCCCTTTGCCCCGTCTCCTCCCATGCCCGTCAAAAGGATCCCGATGGCGTTTTTGCCCGCTGCGTCGGCAACGGATTCAAACAACACATCCACGGACGGGCAGTGTCCGTTGACTTTGGGTTCTTTCCTGCAGAGAACCTGATATTCCCCCCTGACATTGACAATGTGCATCTGCGCGTCGCCTCCCGGAGCGATCAGAACCTGCCCCGGCTGCACAATGTCTCCGGTTTTGGCTTCCCGGACACGCACCTGACATTTGTCATCCATCCGTCTCGCAAACATTTCCGTAAAACCGGGCGGCATGTGCTGTACGATCACGACCCCCGGCATATCCGGTCTGAAATCTTTCAGGATTGCCGCGATCGCCTCCGTGCCGCCGGTGGAAGCGCCGATCGCCACCAACATCTTTTTGAGACTGCTGTCCGGCTGCGGAGTCTGCGACGGCATCCTCAGGTTTTTTAACTGCGCCACCGCGGCGATCTTAATCTTGGCAGGCAGCTCACTGCTGATAAAGCTTTCCAGCCGCTGTCTGTCCGCCGTCTGCGGCTTTGCCACAAAGTCCACCGCCCCCGCATTCAAGGCGTCGAATACTTTCTCACTCAGGGAGCTGATGACCACCACCGGCATCGGATACTGCGGCATCAGTTTCCGCAAAAATTCTATGCCGTTCATCCGCGGGAGCTCAATATCAAGCGTCATGACATCCGGCTTATATTCCAGTATGGCATCCCTTGCCTCATACGGATCTGAGGCCGCAGCCACCACTTCTATCTCCGGATCCGTGTTGAGACTGTTCACCAAAAGCGTCCTAAATACTATGGAATCCTCCACTACCAAAACTCGTATACGACTCATAACCTTTCCCCGATCCAAATGCAAATTCCGATGATGGAACGAAAGCCCCTCACAGCGCTTTCCGGAAGACGGACGGCTGTATCATCTGCAGCGGGATCACATTGCGGTCCAGCGTCTCCGTCCTTCCGATAAAAAGATACCCTCCCGGCTCCATCACATCGTACACCTTCTTCAACAGCTGCCTTCTGGTTTCATGGTCAAAGTATATCATCACATTCCTCAGAAAGATAATGTGCATTTTCCGCTTGAACGGAAAGGGATCCATCAGGTTGAACTGACGGAACAGCACCTGATCCTTTACCTCCCTGGAAATCTCATAGGTGCCTGTCTTGGGTCCGTTCTTTAAGAAACGCCTTTTCCAGGTCTCCGGAAGGGCTTCGACCTGTTCTTTGGTATACACCCCGGCCACCGCCTGCTTCAGAGCATCCGTGGAAATGTCCGTGGCAAGCACTTTCGTATCCCACAGGGTATGCTCCAGCCCAAAGAAATCCATGAGCAGCATGGCCGTCATATAGGGCTCCTGCCCTGTGGACGCGGCGCCGCACCAAATGCACAAGTCCTTCCTGGCAGCTTCCTTCTGCCGAAGCCACGGCAGCACTTCCTTTCTCAAGAAATCAAAATGTTCAAATTCCCGCATAAAAAAGGTATGATTGGTAGAGAGGATATTGACAAGGTCCTTTTCCAGCGCTCCGCCGAAATCTTTTTCCACAGCATTCATATATTCCGTATAATTGCGAAAACCTTTCGTGCGGACATAGTTCTCAAGCCTGCCGCAGACAATCTCTCTCTTGTTTGCCATATCTATGCCATAACGGCTTTTTAAAAAACGCTGGATCCTAAAAAATTCTTCTTCCGTCATGTTCATCATACCGTCTCCCTATCCCTGGCATGGCTGCCGCGCTATCGCAGCTGTCTGGATATTTTTGTGAGGATACGAAAAATCTCCGGATTAAATTTGGAACCCGCATCCTTCTCCATGAGGGCAAGCGCCTCCTCCCTGCCATAGGCTCCGCGGTAGGTACGCTTCTCCGTCAGGGAGCAGTAGGCGCCGGCTATCGCCACGATCTGCGCGGAGAGCGGAATCTCCTCCCCCTTCAGACCGCAGGGATACCCGCTTCCGTCCCAATGCTCATGGTGATAGTGGGCGATATCGCCCGACATATGTATAAAATCATTGTAATCTCCGTTGTTCTCGATATCCCGCAGGATCCTTGCGCCGATCTCGGTGTGCTTCTGCATGATAAGCCTCTCTTCGGGCTCCAGGCTGTCCGCTTTCTGCAGAATCTCCGTGGAAATTGCCACATTGCCCAGATCGCACAGCGGGGATGCGATCTCGATCGTTTCCACATAAGCGTCAGAGATCAAAGAGCCATAGGCTTCAGTAAGCTGCATAGCCTCTGCCAGGGTGCGGCAGTCGTAACTGAGCCGCTCCATATGCTCCACATCATAACTTGCATTTTCCCGCGCCACGCGGGTCAGTGAGTACAATACGTTCTTCTTCTCCTGTTCGATCTGCCGCAGCTGCTCATTGACAGAAACCTGCAGCTGCCGGTTGATCTCCAAAAGCTCCCGGTTGTATTCATTCAGCTTCAGATGCAGCTCCACCCGGGCTTTCACCACCTCCGGTATGAACGGCTTCATGATGTAGTCCGCTCCTCCCAGAGCAAATCCGTTTACAATGTTCTCCGTTTCCTCAAAAGCGGAGATAAAAATGACCGGAATATCCCGGACGGACGCATTGGCTTTTACGATCCTGCAGAATTCATAACCGTCCATCTCCGGCATGGCAATGTCCGAAATGATCAGCTGGGGGCGCACACGCTCCAAAAGCTTTAACGCCTGTACGCCATTTTCTGCCAGTATGGGCATATACCCCATATCCTCTATCATATTCCTCAATAGAAATCTGTTTGCCTCAACATCGTCTATGATCAGGATCCTGGAGACATTTCTGCCGTTCCTGTCCATCCGCTCAAGCCTCCTCTGTATGTTCCGTCAAATGCTCCAAAGCCTCCTGCAGCGCTGCATGGGACGCCATGGTCTTCTCATAATCCCCCTTCTGAACCGCCATCTTCAGGTGCAGCATGGCGCTCTTGATCTTTGGCGGAGCGTCTTGTGTCAGCTGCCGTATGGTCTCGCAGAACATCTCTGCCTTTTCCCAGTTCTCCATTTCCACACTGAGACTTAATTTGGACATCTTCGCCCGGATCTCTTTCAGATTCCCGGGCTCGCCAAACTTCCTGACATCTTCCACCTGCTCCGCACCCGGACCTCCCATCATCTGTACTATATGTAACTGGGCACGGGGATCCCTCGTCACCACATCCACAATGTCTCCGTCTTCCTTCGCGGGAAGCTCCAGCCAGATATGAAAGGAGAACATGGAACCTTTCCCCACCTCGCTGTCCAGACGGATGCTGCCGTCCATCAGCTCCACCAGCTGCTTACAGATATTCAGCCCCAGCCCGGTGCCTCCATACTTTCGGGAGGTGGAAGCGGAAACCTGGGAAAAACTTTTGAACAATTTATCCTGATCTTCCCGGGCGATGCCAATACCGGTATCGATCACCAGAAAAAACAGCTCCACCCGGTTTTTGACCTGTGCCGTCCTGACGACCTCCAGGGAAATCTTGCCGATGGAAGTAAATTTATAGGCATTGGACAGCAGATTATTCAGGATCTGCACAATGCGCAGCTCATCGCCGATCACATATTCCGGCACCTCCGGGGAGATCGTCACGAAAAAATCCAGCCCCTTCTCTGTAATCTTGTTGCTGTGGTTCGTTTTTACATAATCCACCATATTGCGAAAATTAAATTTCCGGGGCTCCAACGTAAATTTGCCTGCCTCCAGCTTGGAAAAATCCAGGATACTGTTGATAATGGCATTCATATCCGAACAGCCCCGCTCTACCAAAGAGAGCAGCCGCCGCTTTCCGGGGTCAGTCTCCAATTCGGCAAGCTCCCTGGCGTTACCCAAAATCCCGTTCACGGGAGTCCTCAGCTCATGGGTTACGTTTGCCACAAACTCGGACTTCATCTTCATGGCAGCCTCCATCTCCTGATCCGCCTGGTCGTTCTGCCTGATCAGGTAGTTGCGCTCCGAGGCATCATCTGCCATGCAGTGATAGATGGAAGGCTCCGCTTCATTCTGAAAAATTTTTGCACGCACCGGGAAACAGGTCCTGTTTTTGCGGTAGGCGTCCATATCCTGCTCTGTCTGCCCAAGCGCGCAGCGGATCACAAGACGCCCGTCCTCCTTTTGAAAGCTTGCGGGAAAAATCTCCGTAATATGACAATCCTTCAGATCTTCATATCCCAGCAATGTCTTTGCCTTATCATTGGCATAGAGTATCCGCCCTTCTTGATCAAAAAAAAGAACCATCTCTATCGCATTATCCACAGAAAACCGAAAATAACTGTCCTGTTCCATCATCTCGCTCCCGGATACCGCAGGAGAAACCATTCACTGTTCCTCAAGATAAACCATAAAGTCATTATAATAAATTCCGCGGAAATATACAAGGGTATTATCAAAAACAAAAGCCCCATGAATGCAAGCATTCCGGGGCTTTGTGATTCGTATCGATCTGCAGACGGTCAGCGCTTGGAGAACTGGGGCGCACGTCTTGCAGCCTTCAGACCGTATTTCTTTCTCTCTTTCATGCGAGGGTCTCTGGTCAGGAAACCTGCTTTTTTCAGAACGGGTCTGTACTCTCCGTCCACCTGGAGCAGGGCTCTTGCAATACCGTGTCTCACGGCGCCTGCCTGACCGGTGTATCCGCCACCCTTCACGTTTACGATCACATCGAACTTCTCAGCGTTCTCTGTGGCAACCAGAGGCTGACGAACGATGACCTTGAGGGTCTCAAGACCAAAATACTCGTCCATGCTCCTCTTGTTGATGGTGACATTGCCCTTGCCGGGAACCAGATATACTCTGGCGATCGCTTTCTTTCTTCTACCTGTACCGTAGTATCTCTCTGTCTTAGCCATGATCTATTCTCCTCCTTCCAAACCTTAGAATGTCAGCACTTCAGGCTTCTGTGCGGCGTGGTTGTGCTCAGGTCCCGCATATACATGCAGCTTGGTGTACATCTGTCTGCCCAAAGGTCCCTTGGGAAGCATTCCCTTGACAGCCAGCTCCACAACCTCTGCCGGCTTCTTTGCCAGCTTCTCCTTCAGAGTAGTCTCCTTCATGCCGCCGACATATCCGGAATGATGATAATAAATCTTCTGATCCATCTTCTTGCCGGTAACTTTGATCTTCTCGGCATTGATGACGATCACATAATCACCGGTGTCAATGTGAGGGGTAAAAATAGGTTTGTTCTTGCCTCTCAGAATTTTGGCAACCTCGGAAGCCAAACGTCCGAGCGTCATGCCTGTAGCGTCTACTACATACCATTTTCTATTGATTGTAGCCGGGCTAGCCATAAATGTTTTCATGATATTTCCTCCATAATTACTTTTGCGGTTTTGTCCTGTCCACCCATATCCGGCAGATGTCCGGCTGCCTTCCATGCGCTTTCAGAACAGCTTTGGATACCTTGTAGAACTCTATTGAAAATGCCTTGTCGGGGCTTTGACCTGGCATTTCTAAACACTGTCACACAGTTGTATATTATAGGATAACTGACATTTCCTGTCAATAAGTTTTTTAAAATAATTACGACCGGTATTCCACCAATGTCAGCCCGCAGGCAGGAGCCGTGGGTCCTGCTGCCTGTCTGTCCCGGGCATTCAGGATATCCGGCATCTCTTCGGGCCGCCTTCTGCCCTCCCCCACTTCCATGAGTGTTCCCGCTATGATCCTCACCATATTGTATAAAAATCCGTTTCCGCAGACGCGTATGACAAGCTCCGCTCCCTCTTCTTCCACCGTGAGCGAATAGATTTCCCTGACCGTGCTGTCCGTCTGTACCCCCGTCCGGCAAAAGCTCTTAAAATCGTGTTCTCCCACAAGAAAGGCGGCCGCCGAGCGCATGGCCTCCACATCCAGACAACGGTAAGTAAAATGGGTATACAGTCTTCTGACCGGCATGGGAAACTCCCCGCGGTAAATACGGTATTCGTAAGTCTTACGGCTTTCGCAGCGCCGGGGGTGCCAGTCCAATGCCACCTCCTCGGAGCGCCGGATGCGGATATCCTCCGGCAGAAGCCGGTTGAGCGCATAGGAAAATTTTTCTGCCGGCATCCGGGCAGTGGTATCAAACACGGCGATATTCCCCAGAGCATGCACTCCCGCGTCCGTCCTGCTCGCACCGATCACCTCAACGGGTTCGCCGCAGAGCTGTGACAGACACCGCGTGAGTTCACTCTCGATCGTGATGCCATTGTTTTGTTCCTGCCAGCCGTGATAATTGGTGCCGTCATAGGCTACCGTCAGACGCACGCGCTTTTTTTCTGCCATCCTGTCTCCTTTCCTTCTATCCTCCCGGTCTGATCATTTCCATGGCAACACATAAAAGGTGTTCCTTCCTGCGGTGATGCTGAAAACCATATAGAACACCAGCACGCCGTATGCCAGATAATCCGCTCTGGTATAGAGTAACGGTTTCATCTTTGTGCGCCCCTCACCGCCTCTGTAACATCTCGCCTCCATCGCCATGGCAAGGTCATTGGCCCGCCGGAAAGCAGAGATAAACAAAGGAACCAGAAGAGGAACCATCGCCTTTGCCCTCTTAAAGAGATTACCGCTCTCGAAATCCGCTCCCCGGGCGATCTGTGCTTTCATGATCCTGTCCGTCTCCTCCAAAAGGATCGGAATAAACCTCAGCGCAATGGACATCATCATCGCCACTTCATGCACCGGCAGCCGGAAAATCTTCAGCGGTCTCAGCATCTTTTCCATGCCGTCCGTGAGATGATTGGGCGTAGTGGTCAGCGTCATCACGGAGGAGCCGATGATCAGCAGAGAGAGCCGGACAGCCATGGTTGCCGCAAGGATGATCCCCTCCCGGGTGATCTGCAGTTTCCAGAGACTCACCAGGGGGGTACCGGGTGTCAGAAACAGATTAAACCCGACCGTGATCAAAAGCAGGAACAGAATGGACTTCATCCCTTTTACCATGAAACGGAAAGGGACTTTGGACAGTCTGACCACCAGCGCCAGAAACAATGCTGCCAGCAGATAGCCCGCCGCATTCTTAAAACAGAACAGCGAGATGATATAGAGCATCGTCCCACCCAGTTTGACTCTGGGATCCAGCCGGTGGATACAGGATTCCGTTGGATAAAATTGACCTAGTGTAATGTCCCGTAACATATTGCTCCTTAAAATAATTTCATGATCTCATCTGCCGCCTCTTTTGTGGTGATGGCAGAAGTGTCTACATCCAGCCCGTTGTTCCTGAGCTCATTTAAAATATAAGTGACCTGGGGGGCGGCAAGCCCCACCTCCTCCAGTTCCCTGTAGTGTGCAAACACATTGCGGGGCGTATCGTCAAACAACACGCTCCCCCGGTTCATGACAAGGATCCGGTCCACATATTCCGCCACATCTTCCATGCTGTGGGAGACCAGAAGAATCGTCATACCCGTCTCTGTCTGCAATTTTTTCACCTGCTGCAGGATTTCGTCACGTCCTTTGGGATCCAGCCCAGCGGTAGGTTCGTCCAGGATCAGCACATCCGGTTTCATGGCAAGCACTCCGGCGATCGCCACCCGGCGCTTCTGACCGCCGGAAAGATCAAAGGGCGACTGATAAAAAAGCTCGTCCTCCAGTCCCACCCGGCGAAGTGCATCATACGCCCGCAGCTCTGTTTCTCTCTTGTCCAGTCCCAGATTCCTCGGTCCGAAACACACATCGGAGAAGACGTCTATTTCAAAAAGCTGGTGCTCCGGATACTGAAATACCAGCCCCACTTTGCTGCGCAGTTTTTTCATATCATAATCATCCTTATAGATGTCCTCTCCGTTGTAGTAGATATGACCCGAAGTTGCCCTCAAAAGCCCATTGAAATGTTGCATCAGCGTGGATTTCCCCGAACCTGTATGCCCTATGACCCCCACAAACTGCCCGTCGGGGATCTCCAGACAGATATCCTTCAGCACATGGGCTGCCATCGGAGTATCTTCATTGTATATATAGTTTACATGATCCAATAGAATAGCCAATCCTTATTTCCTCTCCCGTTCTGCCAATATCCGTGACAATTCCTGTGTCAGCTCCTGCACCGTAAGAATCCCGTTTGGCAGCTGCAGCCCTCTCTTTTGCAGTTCATACGCGAGCAGCGTCACCTGCGGTACGTCAAGCCTCAGTTCTTTGAGTTTGTCCACCTGGGAAAAAACCTCCCGCGGAGCCCCCTCCATGGCAATCTTTCCACGATCCATGACAAACACTCTGTCCGCATGAATGGTCTCCTCCATATAGTGTGTGATCAGCACCACCGTGATCTTTTCCACATCATTCAAAGCCCTGACCGCCCGGATGACTTCCTTTCTGCCGTTGGGATCCAGCATGGCAGTGGGCTCATCGAGTACGATACATTTGGGATGCATTGCCAGAACACCCGCAATGGACACCCGCTGTTTCTGTCCTCCGGAAAGTTTATTGGGCGAATACTTCCGATATTCGTACATTCCGACTGCGCGCAGACTCTCCTCCACACGCTCCCAGATCTGTCTGGTGGGGATTCCTATATTCTCCGGTCCAAATCCCACATCTTCCTCCACCACCTGCCCTATGATCTGGTTGTCAGGATTTTGAAATACCATCCCCGCAGTCTGCCGGATGTCCCAGAGATTCGCCTCATCGGAAGTGTCCTTTCCGTCCACCCAGACCGTGCCATGGGTGGGATTCAGGATAGCGTTGATGTGTTTTGCCAAGGTAGATTTACCGGAACCGTTATGCCCCAGGATGGCAATGAACTCTCCCGCATCGACATCCAGCGATACATTGTCCACAGCGGTGGTAATACCTTCTACATTCCCGTCATCATCCCGCCGGATATATTCATATGTGAGTTTGTCGGTCTTAATCATTTTCATAAAAGCTTATGTAACCTCTTATCCGTCTGCCGGGCACTCCCTGCAGCACAGCGTTGAAACACCCCTGACCCTGCCCCATGATCTTTCCATGATTTTCACACGATTTTTATTGTACTAGATTTTCCTCCAATTTACAACCATCCGGGGCACACTATTTTGCAGCGGTTTCTCCACGCCGGGCAGATAGTCCTCAAACGTCCCTGTCTGCTCCGTGCTGATGGGATTGATGTCCAGCTCCCGCTCACTTTCGGAGTAAGACACTGCCACATCAAGATCTGAGTTCTCATTTTCCAGTTTCCGGCAACGGCTGCCTTCGCCGCTTCGTGCTTTTCGATCTCCTCCGCATGTTCCGCCCTTTCCACAAGTTCCCCATAATCCTCCACCCCGTTCTCCGTGAGAAAATTAAGGGGCTTTCTCCCCACAGAGCAGCAGGACGACATCCACAAACTCCATGCCCCGCACCTTGATCAGATAATCCAGCGCCGTCCTCCCGCCGATCTCCCGGCTGTGCCAGTGACATTTTCCATTAGAGATTCTCAGGCTGTCATGGCTTTTCGTGCAGTATTCCTCTGCACCGCATTTCTTCAGTTCTCCCGGTTCATATCTCTGCAGATAAGATAATAAATCCCACTCCTTCGCCCGTGCGATCTGCTCCTTTGTCACTCCCGGCATATACAATCTCCCTTTTTAAAACAGGAACAGAAAAATACCGCCTATCCTGCAAAGATAGACGGTACATACGATACCCACACAACTGTAGTTTCGTCTCTTTATAACATTGATAGTTACTTTTCACACAGTAGCCAGTCATAACATTAGCGCCGTCAGCTTAATCGCTGGCGGCGTCTGGCTCATCACT
>CANPWA010000032.1 GCA_947581865.1 uncultured Acetatifactor sp.
GTCCGGGTGGTGTCCTCCGTATAGGTGGTCTCAAAATCATAGCCCAGCCCCTCGTCCGGCTGTCGGATGAGCTGGCCATTCATCTTCACATATTCCTGCATCCCGGCCTCCTCACAGCTCCGTGAACGGGTTGCGACCCGTGCTCTTTCGCGCCGCCCGGCCCTCTTCGATCACCACGTCGAAAAGCGTCCGTCCCCTAACGTTGACAGATACTCTCGACTCGCTGTTTTGGGCAGTCTGATTAGGTTTTACATACTGCTTCAACAGGCTGATAAGCTCAGACATTTTCCCGTCATCGGTTTCGTCGTACCCCGGTCTTGCGCCGCTGATTGCGGCGCCATAAGGCACCACACCGCCTACCGCTACAGCTGGCGCGCGGAACGACAGGTTGTCCGCGAGGGTCTGCATCCGCTCTAGCATGCTTGCAAAGCCATCGACCATTCTATCTGCCATGCCCTCTATGGGGTTGCCTACGTCGATCTGCTGAATAGCAAAACTACCATCTTGGATCTCGCTGGAAATTGCCGCGGCAACACCCGCAGCCGCTTTAGCTGCTGCGGGTGTATTCTTTTTTAGTCCATCAGTCAAGAGCTGCATGAAATCCGGCATGTAGGAATCCGCATCCGCCAGGGGGCCTTTATCCGGGACAGAAAAGTGAAGGTATGTCCGTATGGAAGATGCGGCGTTGCTTGCAGCGTTGGCCAGGCCAGATATTCCACTTTGGAGTCCCGAAGAGAGCTTATTACATATATCTCGGCCCCAGGTGACAGCACTATTAGCCAATGAACTGAATGTTGTTTGAAGTGTGGTACGCAAGGTGCTCATGGCACTTGTCATAGTCTGATTGACCGACGCGCCAAATCCCTCCGCGCCAGATTGCATAGACCGGAAAGCCTGCGTCGCTGCGTTATTCGCAGCAGCAAGACTTGTTTGTACTTTTTCCTGCACGCTGGTCCACACGGTTTCATTGCTTTCTCTAATAGTCTTGCCACCATTAGATACAGACCGCTGCATGGCATCCCAGGTCTCTTTGGCACGATTCTTGATCAGATTTGCCACCTTATCAACCTGGTCTTTAATGGATTCCCAGTTCGTGTAGTTGCTGTCATCCATGGCGCCAGAGCCATCGCTAACAGACGTCGCCATGTTATCGTAGGCTCCGGAAACATCAGATTTCATCCCTGACAGTTCCGTTGCCATATCCTCGCGAAGCATCCGTACAGGCGCGTGAGCTGCTTCGCGAAGCGCCTGTGCTGCTGCCGTCACATTTCCGCCGCCGCCCTGCAGCCCCGTTGTGTAGCTATCAGCCGCTCCTGCGCCAGCTGCCTCGAAGCTGCTCGTGTCATCCCCCATAGCTTCCGCCGCCGCGGCCACAATTTGTTCCGCCTCCTCGCTAGAAAGAAGTCCCTTCTCGATCAGCCCATTCAAATATGCTTCTGCCGCTTCAGCGCCGCCCTGCTCCAGCTCGAAATTGTACATCTCCGTCATAGAGACCATGCTCTCCGCGAGGCCGCTGACGATTTGAGCCGCTTCGTCGCTGGTAATTGTACCCTCGGCGATGAGCCCAGACAAGTATGCGTTAACTGCGGCTCTGCCAGACTCATCCATAATCTGTTGGCATGTCGCGGTGACGTCGGACAGGCCGGTCGTAAGAGCCGTAAGCATTCCGTCAGAGTAAGAATAGCCGGCCTCCGCCGCGATTTGCTGCGCCTGTTCGTCGGTCAGATAATTATATTTCTGCCAGATAGCAAGAGTCCTGGCGGCCGCCTCCTCTCCGCCGGTTTCAAGGTCTTCAAGGAATGCCTGTTTCGCATTATACATGGTGTCTCTCGACGGGAATAGCAGAGAAGCCCAAATGGGATGATTCTCTCTAAGTGCCAGATAGACTATATCCATAGCCGACGACACCGCGCCGCTTAACAGGCTCGCAAGCTTTTCAGCGAGGCTGCTGGTCAAATCTGACCAGCTGTCAAATCCTAGAGAGTCCGCCAGCCTGGTCTTCAGATCATCCCAATAGCCGGCCAATTCTTCTGAAGACGGGAGATGCTCGATTAGAAGATTTACCAGATCCAGCATTGTATCCCAAAGCGCCTGGAAAATCTCGGTCCAATCTACGGTATTCCCATTTTTCAGTCTTGTTTCTAACTGCTCCCAAGTTGCTTTTGACTCACCACTTTGGGGTAGCCACTGTAGCATCCGCGCCAGTAGCCGTTTACAGGCGAACTGAATTGCATCAAACAATGCGCCCCAGTCCGGTGCGTTTGATCCACTCTGCAGTGCATTCCACAGGCCGCTCCAGAATTCTCCAATGTCACCGATGATCTGCTCCCAACTTGTTCCACTAAGTAGGCTGGCGATGGAATTAACAATCTGTCCGATCACATTGCCTATGTTTTCGCCTACTACATACCAGCCGCCATGATCTGGATCTGATTCATCGTTGAATTTTTCCCGTATGGTTTTGAAGAATCCTTCAATTGCGCCGCCGATTTTTTCAATGGCGGTGGGTATGATTCCACTTTTCAGGGCTCCCTGCAAAGCGGAAAATATAAGCACAAATTTAGTCGCCAGCAGCGTACCAAGATCCTCTGCATCCAGCTTGCTGATGGCGTGCTCCAATGCTGTGAACAGCCCGGTAAACAGTTCTGTGAAATCGAAATCCCTAATAAAAGTCGCCAGGAACTTTAGCGCCCCGGCAAATTTTGTTCCAAACCGATCCCCCAAGCCCGGCCAATCGACGTTGTCGACCATCTCATTTAGCTTTTCAGAGAGGATCCTAGCGGCGGCTTCCCACTCGCCCTTGCGCAGCTGCTCAGCTACAAGCTTGGCCCAATCGGGAAGCTCTACTTCGGGTAGCGTTGCCTGTCCACTGGACCCACCTCCGCCGCCACCGGAGCTATCATCCTGCCAAGTGTGGATCTCATCCAGACCCGAGAGCTGCTGTTTCAGCTTTTTCGCTGCGCCACCTGCGCCCTCCATGGCGCTTGTAGACGCAGATGCCGCAAGGCCCAGCAGCCGCAAGAATGCGACCACATAAGATGTCACGGTTGACACCAGATTAACCAGCCGCTGAATAATCGGGCCCAGAATATTCCCCAGGTTGGACCAAGTCGCAGACAGCTGCCCCGCCACTTGCACGTTGGCATCCATGTAAGCGTTAACAGCTTTCCGCAGGATGCCCATAATGCCTCGGGCGGCCAGTAGGGCTGGCAGCAGTTTCTTCAGCGAACTCGTTAGTCCGCCTACAGAATGGGTTAACTTCCCGTTTCCGGTAAAAAGCTTCCCCACAGCAGAAGCCACGCTTTTCACTGCTCCTAAAAGCTTGCTGCCGAGGAACTTGACAAGTCTCCCCGCTGTAGATACAGCCTTTTGTAGGGATGAAACCAATCCGCTGCCTACCGCTACGGCTGCTCGTGCGACCGTCCCAGCCAGCGTTTTCGCTCCTCTGATAAGGGTAGAGAAAAGCCCGGATGCTTTTTCAGCTTGCGCTTGCAATGCCGCCAGTTTTACACGAGCTGACTCCAACGCTGCGGACAGCTCTTGGTATTGTGCTGTCTCACTCCCCAGCGTATATGCTGTTCCGCTGCTTTCCATCGCCGTTTTTTCCGCTGCCAACTGGTCATATTCGCTCTGCAGCTTTTCCAGCGTTCCGGAAAGCCGTTCATATTCAGCGGAGACGGTATACGCCCGCCCCTGCCGTTCCATGTCTCCTGCCGCAGTAGTGAGCCTTCGGAGGCTGGCGCTTGCCTCATCAATCTGGATTTGCAGCCGCTTCCACCCCGTGCTATTCTCGCTCACGCCTAGATCTTTCATCTGCTGTTGCCGTTTGTCCAGACGAATTAAGGATCGTTCGGTTTGAGCAATTTGCTTTTGTATGCGTGCATACTCAGGGGTGGCCACGCGTTCCTTGCCAAGGGCCTCCAGCTTCGCGTCCATGTCCGCGTGCGCGGCATCCAGCTTGGCTTTTGCCTTATCCGCTTGCTTGGTGATATCCTCGTAAGCTTGAGACTTTATGCGCTTACTGCCCAGCTGCTCGATCTTATTCTCCAGATCAGCAATTGTGGCCTCCGCTTTTTCCGTTCTTTCTGCAAAACTTGCCATGGCAGATGCACTTCCGGCCATGGCTTTCCGCAGAGTCGGCCCGAGGTTGTCCACTTGCCGCCCAAGGGAGGTCACGGCGGTTTGCAGCTTAGAACTGTCTCGCGCGAATCCCTTGGTATCGATCTCGGTATCAACGATAATGGAACCGTCCGCAGCACCGGGCATGGTTTTCACCGTCCTTTAGCCCAAAAGGGCATTTAGCCTTTCCTTCTCGGCTTTCTCCGCTTCTGTCAATTTGGGTCGCAGCACACACAAATCTTTATTTGTAGTCCAGTATTCCTGCTCCCACTTTTCAAGCTTTTTGTGCTTGGCTTTTTTCTGCCGCAGGCTTATAACCTGCGCAAATGTGCTATCCGCATCAACAGATCTACAGTAGCCCAAAAAGGTCCACCAGTGGAGGTAATCAGCCTCCCTCACCTCATAGCCTGCGACCCTGTTAACGGCGGGAAAAATGATGTCCTCATCCTGTTCCCAGTCCATGAGTCTTGGATGCGGTCGTCCATCCTCACCATGTGTTCCATGATCCAAAAAATCGCAGGCCGCCTGTAAGGCGGCCGCATAGTCAGCTTCAGGCATCGTATCCGCGTCAGCATAAAGCAAATACAAACACAGAGTCTGCCTCTCAGCATTATTCAATTCCGGATCCGTCAAGGCGCACATGATCCGTAAGCAATTACGGTAATCGGGATAGATGTCATACAGTTTGCCGTTGACATCTAAGCTCTCCGGCAACTCTCCGATCATTATTTCCCGGCCTTATGCTTACTGGTGCGGGTATTTGCGCCGTGCAGATACTGGGCGGCTCGCCGGTTGAGCTTTCTTGTAGACTGGCCGAACCGGTCGGAGATGAAATTACCCACAGCCTCCAGCACGTTTTCGCAGTAGAACTTTCCACCTACCGGAGAAAAGGGATGCACCTTGCCGAAAAAAGCTTCGCTCATGTTACCGCCAAACAAGTAATCACAGGCCGAATAAAGCCGCTGCGTGGCCTCTTGCATGGCGGAAAAAGCTTTGTCGTCTTCAGCATCCGTGCTGCCATCGGGGTTAATGTTAACGTGCTCCAGCGGCTCAATGATTTTCTCAAAGTCCTTGGCGACCTTGTTATACCGGTCGAACAGGTGCATGTCGGTGGGGGAGAAGATGAACTTGCCCACGGGCTGCCCTTGCTTATTATGTATAGGCACCTCAATGGTGCCGTCATCCACCACAAGGGTGGGAATTCTCGATGCTTCATTTTTCGCGGCGTCTTCGGCGGTGTAGCCGGTTTTCTCTTCCGCGGCTTCATTGATTTCAGTAATACCTTCCATCGTGATACCTCCAAAAAATAGAATTATGCGCATAACGGCCCCTCCTCCGGGAGGGGCCGCAGTGCTTATACAGCTTCCGCAAGCGTGGCGGGGGTGAAGTCCAGGTCGAAAATCACACTGCCGCCGTCCTTGACAGTCAGCTTTTTGGAGCCTTCGTAAAGAGCGTCCAACCGGATCACCCAATACCGGCTGCGGGCCTTGGCGGTCTTGGTGCCGATAACGGTAATCTCCCGGCCCTCATACTGGGCGTCCAACTCAAAGGCAAAGTAATGGCCCGTCTGCTCAGAGGGGTCCGTACTGAATCCCTCAAAACCAGATACGCTGGGAAAATTGCCGGTTACTTTACCGCTGGTACCGGTCCAGGCAATCGCCACATCAGCATCCATGAGATCTTTTACGGTCTTGCCCTCGCCCACCCCATACTCGGAGAGGGACTGGCCCTGGGGTGTTACTTTAACGCGGCCAGCCCCGGTTATTCCCCCGGCGTCGGGGTGAACTTCTTGCTCTCCATGTCCCAGGTGCCCTTGACACGGTTGCCCGCGCTGTATACCGTAAACGGAATCTGCACACCGGAGGTGTCGCCGCCCACGTTATTGGGAATCACCCACACATCCTCACGATAAGCCCATACGACGGTGCCCTTGCCGTCAGCAGACAGCAGCACGTCAACCTTCGTGGTGATGCAGTCGGATCCGGTCTTGCGCTCGTTGGCGATATCAGCCAACCGCTCAAACAGAGGATCGCCCTCATAGGCATAGAAGGGGTCTACGTCACTCTGCACTTCGTAGCCGCTGTGCTGGACGTTCTGCTCGCCCAAAATGTTTTTCTGGATCGAGACATCCGGATTGAGCTCCTCGTTGTACTCCTCCAGATCTTTGCCCAGCCGCACATAGCTGGGTTCCTCGGCGTTAAACGCCGAATCAATGAAGTGTGCCAGGTACTTGCGCTCGATCTTCTTGGCAATCTCGGCCATTTGATTTCATCCTTTCCAAAATCCACGCCCGGTGGCGGGCGCGTTACTCGTCGTACTCGTTTTCATATCGCAGGGAAGCAGTAATACCCCAGTCCTCCACCGGCCCGGACTGGACCAGGCGGCCCGCGTTGGTCCGGGCTATGGACTTTATGACCCGCCCACCCGCGCCCAAGCTCGGATAGGCTTCCAGCTTAAAGGTCTCCCCGTCAATGGCGACGGGTTGCAGCTCCAGCCAGCAGCCCAGCGTGTCAAGAAATTCCTTGATCGCTATGCGGCTTTCTTCGGCCTGCGGGCGCACCCGATACATGACGATGAACGGATACAAGCACACCTGCCGCACGTGACCGGTGATGTCCTTATCGTTGCGGGTCAGGACGGCGCCGGACGTTGGGAAAAATCCGATCCCGCCGGTGTCGCCCAGGGTTGAAAACGCAATCCGGACATTGAGCTTTTTAAGCCCAGGGAACTTGTTCAACAGGTCCAGCAGTACCCGTGTTACGGCATCGCTGCCCTCCACATCTACTGCAACCTGCTTTACTGCCTTCGTCGGCATTTAGCCTCCGCCTCCGATCTGCTTCACGCCGGACAGGATCACCTCTCCGTTGTCCGCCCACATGGTGTCAAACCAATGGTCCACCGCCGTGGGGCTGGAATACTGGAGATGACGATCCGTTAAAACTTTGGGGGTGGTCGTGGCCCACGGGCTGCCCGTTATGGGGTCCACCATGACCAGTCCGCCATACTGGAAGCGGGCGTAGGGGCCAGGGAAAATCACCTGCATGCCGCCGTTGTCCACATAGGACCGCTGCTCCAGGCCGCCGCTCAGGTGGGGCATATAGGGCTTGCAACACTCCAGCACCCGGTCACCCAGCCACCGTTGCGCCTCGGTAAACTGTTGGGAAAACCGGTCCAGCCCTATATGCACCTGGATGTTGGCGCTCACATAGGACACGTCCTTGAAATGCTGCATTTCCGCCATGTCAGCCGCCCCCGATCTCGAAATGGGGAATCAGGCTGAAATACTCGCGGGACGTAATTATGTAAACGTCGTCGTGGGTATCACGGACAGCCTGATAAAATCCGCCGGTCACGCCGCTGCCGTCCGGGAATGGCCCCGGATCAGCGTACTTGCCCACCATAAAAAAGTCCTGTTGCGGCATCAGGGTGAAGTGCTTGTCGGGGTCCTCGCACACGGCATATTCCTTCGGCCCCAAATACCCCTTGCCGCCCACGGCCTTATCCGCGCCGGTGTTCAACAGCACCCGCACGGAGCTGGTGTCCGCGGTGTTGTAGGCGCTGTCGCGGCCTGCCTTGGCCGCGCCCACATCCACGCCGGAGAAAACGGAGGCGTACCACTGGCCCGTCTGCGCGTGGAAGTTGAACAGAGTTATGGTGTCGGTGTACATGGGCCGTCAGCCTCCCCCGATCAGCGCGCAGCTATCGTCGCAAAAGCACCGCCCCGGTGTAGCTTTCCGCGCCCCGGCATACAGCAGATTGACCCCGCAGGCGTCAGGCACATTTGCCAGATACCGTACGGCGATACTCTGCATAAGCTGGAGACGGTCCGCCTCACTCGCGGCGGCTGCGGCGATACTGGAGCCAGTGGCCCCGGTGGAATAGCTCACGCTCTCCCGCCCGGAGGACATGGAGGCAACGGCGCCCCGCAGGGAGCCATCCGCCGCCTTCTGCACGCCCAGCGCCTGCCGCTGTTGGTCGATTTGGAAAAGGGCCTCCGCTATAGCGCATACGGCCTTTTTTACCTTCTCGATGTGGCGTTCCACCACAGGAAACGCCCGTGTCAGCCGGTCAAAGGTCAGACAGTCCACCTCGTCACTCGCGCGGCCCAGCCACTTCTCCGCGTTTTCCGTGGTCAGCAGGTCCCCGTGATAGTCCTTGGTGTAAAAATCAAAATCCGCATACGCCACAGTTTCAGCTCTCCCTTACTCCTCGGGCGGGGTCTGCGGGGTCTTGTTCTCGCCCTTGTTCTCGCCCTTGGTCTTACCCTTAATGGGAGCGTAGGTCTCCGGGTGGGCAGACATCTGCGCAATCACCAGCTTGCTGTTGGTGGTCAGGATGTTGCCCGTGCGGATGTTCTTGAACTTCGCCATTGATATATCCTCCTGTTTGTGCGGCAGGGGACGGATCAACCGTCCCCGCCTTTAAGGGTCGCGCTGTTCAGGTCAAGCACAAAGAGCGTCTCCGCCCCCTTGCTGACTGTGAAGGTTTTGGCATCGTCCACCTTTATCACCCAATACCGGCTGCGGGCCTTGGTGGTCTTGGAGCCGGTGACGGTGATCTCCTCGCCCTCGTACTGGGCATCCAGCACAAAGGGGAGAAAATGCCCGGTGTTGTTGGTGGGGTCAAAGTCCGTCCAGCCGGAGACGTGCTTGATCTCGCCGGTTACTTTGCCCGTGGTGCCGGTCCACTCAATACTCACATCCGGCCCGATAAGGTCAGAGCTGGTATAGGTGGACCCCACGTCGTATGCTGTCAGGGGCTGTCCCTGCGGTGTAACCGATACCCGGTCAGCCCCCGTTATTCCCCCGCGCCGTCCTTGAAGATCAGGTCTTCCATGACGGCCTTGGTGCCGTAGTGGTAGAACAGCGAAATGCCGTAGTCCTCGGACAGGGGGATCTTCTCCGCCGTGTAGGCGTTTGCCATGACAGGCTGGGCCACGGCGCCCGTGACCATCAGGATCGCGTGGACTTCCGCGGGCAGATGCACGCAGGACTGGGTGTCCACGCCGTGCCACTGGTTGAACTCGGACACGGTGGTGTCCACGTTCACGCGGGTGGCCTTGTCCAGGGCGTTCCTGATCTTGCCGTACCACGCGGGGCACAGCACCAGGTGCATGAACTCACGGGGCACGCCGTCCACATAGTCGTTCTTGGTGCTCTCGCACTCCTGGATCAGCTTCTCCAGCGCCTCCTCGATGGGCAGCTCCTCGGTGATCTGCACCTCGGTGGCCGCGTCTGCCGCGCACTGGAAGAACGCGGTGTCCAGTTCGGAGACCATCTGGACGATGTGGTTGCCCGCACGCCGGGCAATCAGGCCGTCAACACCCAGCAGCAGGGTGTCTTTGAGCGCCACCTCCTCCACGATCTCCTTGTCCTGGTCGATGGCAACGATCACAGGCTTGGCGTGGACCTGATCGCCCTTGCCCGCAGTACGGGCGGAACCGTAGGTCTTGGACTTCGCGTTGGAGAAGCGCTTGGCCTCCACGGTGCCCGCCTCGGGGTTGCCAGAGAGGTCCTGATTCTTGAGAGGACCGGAAATGAGCTGCTTGGTCACGTTCTCGATGACGCGGCCATACTGCTCGGCCAGAAATGCCTTACCGCTGCTTTCGTTGAGAACACTCAGGGATTCGATTCTCGCCATAGTAGGGTTTCATCCTTTCGGTTGATCCGCCCTTTAGAAAAAATTGGGCGGGATATAGGTCTTTCCGCCGTCGGACGGCGGGTCGCCCACGGGATCGGTGAAGGTGGGCGCGTTCTTTGCCTGCTCCGCGTCCGCCGCGGCGTTTTCTGCCGCTGCGGCCTCCGCGGCCTGCTCCTCGGCGGTCTGATACAGGCCGGGATCCTGCGCCTTTGCGTCGGTCATAAACTCATCAAAACCGGCGTACTTGCCGTCGCCCTCCTTCTTGCCCGGCTTCCATGTCAGGCCGCCGTCGTTGGGCGCGCGCATGATGTCCGCCATGAGCTGCTTCCGGGCAAAGGGGGACTTCACGCCCATGCTGTCGAACTTGGCCGTGAGCCAGTCCGTCTGGGCGCGCCGGGTCTCCTTCTGCTCGTACTCCTGGCGGATGTTTTCCGCGTCGGTCTTGTACTTGTTGATGGTCTCCGTGATCTTAGCGGGATCCGGGTCGATCTCCTGGAACTTGGACAGGGTGTCGTTGGCCGCGGTGAGCTGGGTCTGGAGGTTGTCGCGCTCACCCTCCAGCGCCGTGATTTTTGCCTTCTGCGCCTCGATATCCAGTCCGTTCAGTCGCAGTACCTGGGCAGCCTGATCTTCCGTCAGGCCAAGGTCGGTCAGTTCCTTGGTTTTCATGGGGTTTCTCCTTCCTGCGGCTAGGCTTTTTAGGTCGTCGCCGTGACCCGCCGCCCGCGCACTTTGTAGGACCTGCGCGGGGTCCGATAAATAAGGGGTATAACAAAACAGGGCCGCTTAAAACGCCCCTCAGCGGGGCGTTTTTGCAGCTCTGCTCTATTATCGTTTTCGTGCTGCCGCTGCGGCTTTCGCCGCCTGCGAACGATTCCACTGTGCAACTCGCACCCGGTCTGGTAGTTGCTTTAGGCCATTCTTTTTGCACAGCTCCGTGTATGCCACATTACGTTTATGAAGAAGGCGAGCCGCTTTCTCATACTCCGCTTGCTGTGTAGCCCGTATCACCTCATCCGGCGCATTGTCTAACGCTTCCCGGAGGCCTAGCACTTTAATCTTACTCTGCCGGATCCGGCTCTCATAAGATCGCTGCTTCTGAGACAGGTCATACACCCGCTTATTCTCCTCGCTGTCAAAGGCCTTGAACGGGTTAATGTTCGGGTCGCCAGGGCCAAAACTGTGACGGCAATTCCAGCCGCATAGGCCCTCGCCGGTACCATAGCCGGTAGTTTCCTCAAAAGGCGGGTATTCCGCAGATCGCCCGGTCCGGCTGTAGAGCTTGCCCTGCCACCAAAAGTGATTTCCGAGGTTTTCTCCACCATCGCCGTAACGAGCGCCCAAGTGGGCGGACACACGGATCAAATCCCAGTCCCGGTCGATCATGCCCTGCATGGTCATGTTGCCCGTAGCCTGGGCCACGCCGGTGCGCACGCAGCGCAGCACCGCCATTTCGATGGTGTCCCGGTGTCCGGTGGGGTAAATCACCTCCGTTTGAGAGGCAGACAGAGCATCCACGGCGTCCCGCACGGCAGCGGTGTATGACTGCGCCCCGGTCATCACCTTAAAATGCGCATCGTCCAGCACCTCAATGAAGCGCTGTTGGCTGGCTCGCGCGGTGGTCCGGGTGAAGTTCTCCATCTCCGCAGCGGTCCGTTGATACGTATCGGTCAGGATCTTCACCATGTGCTCTGAGCCAACAGCCAACAGCGGGGTTGATTCAAATCCACGGGCCACGTAGAACGCATCATCTGCCGCCCACGCCCGCAGGCCCGCATCCTCAAAGATGGCGCGTACCTCCTGCTCGGTCTTGCGCGTCCAGCGTTGTATCTCGCGCTGCAGGGCCTCATAGTGCCCGCCCGCCTCTTTATACACCTCCACCTGCCACACGTCTGTACCGGTTAACAAGAATTCTCCACTGCGCATCAGGCGCTGCATGAGCCGGCGTATCAGGTCTTTCGTTATCCAGGTGTTCAACTCGTCCAGCCGTGGGTACAGGGTATCAACTATCTCCAGTAGCTCTTGCGGCGTCAGCATTTTGGCTTACTCCGCCACAGGGAAAAGTCCCGGTCGCGCTACGGCCTGCATGGCAGCAGCTTGCGCGGCCTCCTGCTGCGCCAGCATGACACACTGTTTTGCTTCGTCCTCGGACATCTTCTCGAATTTCACCAGGTATTGCCACACGGGGACCCAGCCCTGCGTGGCATACATCCTCCAGGCGGCCTTGTCCTCCTCATAGCTGTATGTGATGTCGCCGAAATTCCAGTTGATCTCAAAGCGCCCCATCGGGGCAAGGCGATACAGCGTGGTGTATGCGTCCAGACCATAGATGGCCTGCTCAATGGCGGCTTGCAGCGCGTCCCGGTCTGCCTTGATGGTCTGGATGGTGTCCCGGTCGTCCGCTTCCACCTGCGTGGCCGTGATGACTCCTCTCTGCCCGTCCAGCACAAAAACGCCCTCGGAGAAGCCACACTTGACGCCCGCCAGGGACAGGGAAAAGTTGATATCCTTCAACCGCTGGTCCGCAAGGATCGTCGGGACGTGCTCATGCACGGCAGTGGTGTCCGCATCGTTCAGGCCCATGCCCAAGCCCTTGACGAACCGGGGAAGCTCGATCCCCCGGTTGCCCGCGGCCTGCGTCACGGTCTGCCCAACAAAGGTCATGTGCTTGCTGTCCTCGATCTCCGCGTTTTTCCGGGAAATCGCCACATCCACGGCTTTCAACTCCGGGAGAGCATCAGCGAACACGGACAGGCCCAGCGGGGACGCCGGGTCCACAGTGTTGGAACCGGGTACCCGGTAGAAGGCGAACAGGGGCCGCTCTAGGTTGTTTATGTAAACTTCGTCCTGTATGCCCGCCCAGGCCTTGACGGCCTCCAAACGGATCGGGGCGCCCAGCAGATATTGACTGTTTGGACCGTTCCCGGCCTGATTGCGGAAGGCCCGGTTACTCACACGGTAACGCCTGCTTTCCCCCTCGCCTTCAAAGCGGTGGTACTCCAGGCGGGTGTAGTGGGTCCGCCCCTCGGTGGTGTGCGCGGCAAAGATGGCGCCAGTGATGTTTCCGTTGGAATCCTTGGCGGTAATGCCAAAGTTACCAGGCAACACGAAGTCCCAGCCCACGCCGTTCCACTTTATCATCATACCGCCCAGCCGGTCGGCGTCGGCCACTCGGTCGGGCAGGCGGCGGACCAAATCATCCACCGCGTTTTGCAGGTAGTCCGCACGGGCCGAACTGCCCGTTGCGGACAGCTTTATGCCGATGTCAAGCGTGGTCAACCGCGCTCGCGTGGAAGCAATCAGCTTCGCCAGGTTGATGGTCTCGATGTCGTCAGCCGCGCTCACCCAAGACGGCCTCGTAGTGGAAATACTGTCCCAAAGCTGCAAGGCCCTGTTCATGCTGTCGGAGGTGATAAGATCAACACCAAACACGCGGCTTATATCGGGGTTATGAATAAACAAGGCTTGCAACCTCCTCAACAGACGCGCAAAAATATTCATCCTCTCACCGCCTTAAACAATGAATTTTAGCTCATTTCGTAACGCGGTGCGGCAAAAATAGCGTATCTGGTCCATGCTGTGATCGTCTTCCTTTATCACCTTGTCCACCGCGGACTTGTCGTCCCAGGAATAAGATTCAAACTCATGGAAGGTATTCACACAGCTTTTATGAAAATACAGGCACCCAGCGTTCATAAATTTTGTGACGTCCTGTATGCCGTTTATCACGTCGTTATTAGCCTTCACCGGTATGTATTCGCCGTATTTCTGGATGGTCTCGATCATGGACGCGGCGGAAGGGTCGATTATGATATACTCGATCCTGTACCCGTCAATCAGCCCCTGCAACATGGTGTAGTAGGCCTCGTTGTCCACGCGCTCCGCGCTGCCGCCCTTGTAATACAGCTCCCGGATCATCGTTGCCTTATGCTCTGCCGGATCAAAGTCCCACAGGCCCGCCGCAAAAGGATTAACGGTGCCATAGTCCACGGACACGTAATACCGGTGACTGGAGATATACGGTCTGCGCACATCCGTGGTATGTACCTCCGGGTCGAACATGGGGTAAACAAGGCCCTCCGCCTTCACCCACAGACCCAGAATGTACCGCCGGTAGAACACGCCCACGTAGGTGCGCTCATACCGCGCCCGGATATCCGGGTCCAGGCTCAGGTTGTCAGCCATAGTGAAATGCAGGTACAGGATGTTCCGTTCCCTCGCCCGCTTTATCCACTCCAAATGGAACCAGTGGGCGGGATTCTCCGGGTTGCAGTTGAACCAATACTTACTCCCGCCCACACTGCACCGGGCCAGCGCCTGCTCCACAAAACTGCGAGGCATCAACGCCACCTCGTCGAACATGACGCCAGCCAGCGTGATGCCCTGCACCAGTGTATAGCTTGATTCGTCTTTGCCGCCAAACAGATAATATGTGTTGGTGTGCTGCCCGTCGGTGATTATCAACTTGTTTTCGCTGCGGCGCTCCACGATAGTAAAAATACCCTCCAGCCACTGAGGCATAAGGGTAATGACGTTTCGGCGCAGGCTTTCAATGGTCTTGCCGCAGATGGCAAAATTTTGACCATCAAACCGCGTCATGCTCCACAGCACAAAGCCGTCCGTCATGGAGATAGTCTTACCGGATCGGATGGACCCGTCACAGATTATCCCGTCGCAGTTTTTATACTTCGGCCTGTTCCACCACGTCAGCGTTAGGATCTGCCGTTTGCTGAACTTCTGGTAGATCATTGTCCACTATATCCTCCTGCGTGCTGTCCCTGATGGCATCCAGCAGGTTATTCGGCTTCGCATTCTTGTTTTCGCCCTCGCCCAGCAGATCAAGGAAAAGTTGAATGGCGTATGTGTTACCGCCCTGCGCGGCTTTCATGATGCCGTCCGCCACAAGCATCTTCTGTGTTAGGTCGTCAGGGTCAATGCCAAGTTTGGTCAGGCGATTGCGCACGCGCCCGTCCCGGATAGGCAGACCCGCATAGGTCTCCAGCAGCTCGGCCATAGCCTTGCGCTGCCGCCGCTTCTCTGCGCTCGCTTTCCCACCCATGGATCGGATCGCCTGTGCTTCTGCCTCGGGGCGTTCGGTTAGTAAGATTAAATTTTTATCCTGCGGGCGGCTGCTCACGGCCTATCCCTCCTCGTGGCCCCTCCCCCACGGCGTCTATTCTTTATTTGCTTTCTTTGCCGCTTCGAATGCATCAATCAGGCTTTGCAAATAACCAGGTTTAAGACGATGCAGGGTTTTCGATATTTCTGCTATATTTTTCACCGCATCCTCAGCAGTGTCCTTATAATCGCCTACTAACAGTCCGGTCGAAATGAGAGTGACGGCATAACCGTGATCGTCATTGCCAATAACGCCATATTCATCACCGTTATACGTAAACACCAGGCCGGTTTCTGTCTCTATCGTATTGCCTATCATCATTTTATCAACGCGGCCAGTACGCATTTTGATATTACCAACAGTGACAAATCCGCTATTACTGCCTCTGCCGCCCATACGATCCTCCCGGGCCCCGGTCATGGGCCAAAACGCAAAAAGCCCCGGCACAGCTCCCTATTGAGCGCGCCGGGGTTGTGGTATTTAGTTTACATAAAAAGAGACGCGCTTCTCAGCACGTCTCCTAGCAAGCGCCCGGATTTGCACCGGGGTCTCGGCAATCACCGGTTCTCCTCGTCCTAAACTACCGCTTGCTTGTATAATTATCCCACAAACTCCGTACAGCGTCAACCATTTTCTGCTCCTCAGGTGTCAAATGCGCATATCCCTTCGCGCTGTCGTTTTCGTTGTGCTCGTAACCGTGGTGAACGTGGGGCTTTACGCTGTCGTGTGTGTGATTCAAATCGATCGTTTTGACCCGCTTGTTGTTCGTGTCAAAGTAGGTTATGCGCTGGAGATCGTTGCCGCCCACAGTCACATATACTCGGCCGGCTGTCGTGGTCTCCATGAGCGGCTCAGAATCACGGGCATTCTTCGCAACAAACTTAATGTTGCCGCGCTCCAAAACCACGTGATACTGGCTGCCGTACTTAGCTTTTAGGTTCCCGTTTTTGTCGAAGGAAAACCCGCTTGATGATCCGCGGCCGCCCACGTGTTACCGTCTGCGGGGATTCTTGGCCTCGCGCAGAGTGTTCTTGATCCGGGCCAGCTCCGCCCTGATCCAGTCGTCACTCTTGCCCTCCAAGCTGCGAGGCCGGGTGCCAGTTTTCAATGCCGCTTCCAAAGAAAATGCCTGGTCGGCCAGTAATTCACGCTCACTCGATGTCAGTTCCTTTGCCATAGCTATTACCTCCTCACTTCGTGAACCTGTTGCTTACAATAAAGGCGTCGCGGGTCACGGCATATATGTACCCTGTACCCATATCCACCACATTATAGCCCAGCTTCAGCGCGGCTTGTGCTTCACCGGCATTGGGGCTGTATGTGCGGCCGCTGCCGCCGCCTGTATACCTCAAAGATCGCTGCAGCTTGGAAGACATAGACCCCATACGCCGTTGCAGTTCAGCATGCGAAATGACGCGGGCAGACGGGGAAAGAGTCAACCGCTGTACCACGCCAGCACTGCCGCCAGATGCCTGCGCATAGCCAGTTGCAGTACTGTGCCAGGGCGTGAAGTAGTAGCCGTCACCGTAAATGCCGTTGCCTACGTGATTGTATTGGGCGTCCACCATGCGTTGCGCAGAGGCCTTACCGCTCCAGCCGCGGTAGTATACCTGCTGCCCGGTCTGCTGTATATATGCATCGAAATCTTTGTCGCTCAAGGCCACAGGCTTTCCCTTGATACCCAGCCGCAGCAGCAACTTATTCAAAGGCAGATCGTAGAATTGATAACCATCCGCATAGTCGGCAAAGTCCACCTTCTGATCCGTACCATGCAGAAAACTCGCGGTCTTATCGTCCTCCTGCCCTTGGTATTTCACCAGAGCGGGATTATTGTTGTCGTTATAGTCACCGTTGTGCTGCCAATTAGCACCACCCGCGGCCGCGGCACTGTCATAAGCCTGCAAAAGCCCGGATAACGACATGCTACTGAAGCCGGACCCGGAACCTCTACCGCCCATTATATACCCTCCTCCGGTTTGTTGCAACGGCGCTTTAGGCCCGTCTGAAACGCCTCCAGGCGCACAATGTTGCCGGTGCACTCTTGGGGCACGGCCCCATAAAAGAACACCATAGCCGGCCGCAGGCGGTCCAACATGGCCTCATAGCCCGCCAGGAACAGCTCACGCCCGCGGCGGCTGCCCTGCGTGCCCACGCTGGACACAGCCACGGCCCCGCCCACGGGCTCCCCATCAAAGCACCATGCAAAGCTCGCCTCGTCGCTCCAGCTTATGGTCGGGATCACAATTATTCCGTTCTGCTGCCAGTAGGCACCCAGCCAGTGCTTACGGTAATGGTTGTAAATCTGCAGGGCCACAGGAAAATCCGTATAGGTGGAGAAGTCCGGCGTGCACACAGCCTTGAACCGGCTCAGAAGATCCAGATAGTTGTCGGGAACCGTCCACAGCCGTGTGAATTGATAGTCGTCAATGAAGAAATGCACGCCGCAGCGCTCCGGGGTTTTGCAGCTCTTGGCAAAGTTGAAACTGATAAACTCCCGCGCGTCAGGCAGTTCCGGGGCCAGGCGCGGAATGCTGTATGGGCCCACGCCGTCAAATATGGACTTTTGCAAATTCTCATAGTTGCGGCCTTGCCGATACACCACAGCCCGCGCCTCCCGTCTCTAAAGCCCTGCACGTACCCTCACTCCGCGATTACGCGGGGATGTCGGCGCAGGGCAATACCACCCACACGGCCGCAGGCAAGTGCAGCTCCGAAAAGCCGTACCCCGGATGTCGGCCCCGTCAACCTGCGGCTGTTGAAGGAAATGGCGCAGCGCCTGAGTACAATACTCAGGCGCTGCCCCGGATCGGCGCCGCGATAGAGGGCGGCGCGCTGGAGGCATGCACAACCGCCCCGGCGTCAACGATCCACGATACCATTATAGCACCGAAAACCGGACATTGTGGGACAGGATATGACAGATTGACGTAAAATTACTTGCGGCACGGATCCAGATGCAACCCCAAAACGCCCCGAAGCCTTGCGGCTCTAGGGCTTTTTCATTTGCCTGTCATTTGCGCGGGGACCGGTCAGGGATGCTCGCGCAGATACCTATACACGCGCTTACGTATGCCTTCCACCGTGTTCCCACCGCCAACGTGCGCGGCTACTTCCGCCCATGACTGCCCCTCCACAAAACGCAGGCGGTAGATCTCGCGGGTCAGTGAATCGTCAATGCCCGATATATACGCCTCCAGCTTAGCCCGCTCCTCTTGGCAGCGTATCAGGTTGGCCTCGATAGCCTGCCGGATGCTCGCAATTGCCACGGCGTAGCGTTCCGTTTTCCGGCTCACGCCGGGCGCCCGCGGCATACTATCCGCAGACGCAGCACCCGCGGCATAGGCCTGGCCCTCTAGCCGTCGTAGGCGCTCTCGTTCGGTCTCGATCTCCCTGTTTAACCAATACAGCTGTGACAGCTCGTGAAGTGTCATTTACGCGGCCTCCCGTGCTTTCAACAGGCGCGCTTTCAGCGCCTGCAATAAACGCTCCTGCCCCGCGTCCTTGTCGCCCAGAGATGCAATCACATCCTCGTCACGGCCCCCCTCGACAACCAAATTGTGAACCATGACCGGGCGTGTTTGCCCTTGTCGGTGCAGTCGCTTATTGGTCTGAGCGTAATACTCTAGATTCCACGTCAGGCCAAACCAGATAATGTGTCGCCCCCCGTTTTGCAAATTTAAACCATATCCGCAGCTTGCCGGCTGCAGCAGCAGTAAATCAATCTCCCCCGCGTTCCAAGCCCTCTCCTGTTCTGCCCCCCGATACACCTCCACGCGCAAATCTAACGGCTGCAGAGCGGTCAGCAGCCGATCCAGATCATGCCTGAAGTTATAGCAGATTACCGCATGCTCGCCGCCCAAGCCCTCCACGCATTCCAGCAGCATCCCGATCTTGCAATCATGCACGGGAATCACGTTTTTGTCCTCGTCGTATACGGCGCCGTTACACAGCTGCAGCAGCTTGTTGTCCAGGGCAGCCGCAGTGCTCGCGGTAATGATGCTCTCCGGATCCACCTCTAACAGCGCATCGCGCTCCAAGCGATCGTAGGTCCGGCGCGCGCCTGGATCCAGATGCACGGAAATGTTGTTGTAGATGAGCTCCGGTAGATCCAAATAATCCTCCGCCTTCATGCTTATACAGATATCAGACAGACGGTCGAAAATGGCCTTTTCCGCTCCGGGAATCGGCACGTAGTCAAAAATTGTTGTGCGATTGCGGCGCCCCGGTGTAAAAAACGCCTGCCGAAATGCTGTAATTGTCCGCCCCAGACGCTTGCCGCCGTCCAGCAGATAGATCTGCGCCCACAGATCCTCCAGGCTTCGTGGCCGCGGCGTACCGGTCAGCTCGATCATTCGGCTTATGTGCGGCCGAACAGCCCGCAGTGCTTTAAACCGCTTCGCCTGATGATTTTTGAAGCTGGATGATTCGTCGATCACCACCGTGTCAAAGGGCCACCGGTTTTGATAGCATCCCACCAGCCAGGCCACGTTTTCCCGGTTGATGACGTACACGTCCGCGGGTGTCCGATCCGGCAAAGCATCTCGACGCTGGGCCGCAGATCCGAGGATTCGAGAGACCCGCAAACCGCTAAGATGTTTCCACTTTGCCGCCTCCTTGTGCCAAACAGACTCAGCCACAGCCTTTGGCGCGATCACCAAAACACGCCCACAGGCCCATTTTTCATATTTCAGCCGCTTTATGGCGGTCAGCGTCACAACGGTTTTTCCAAGCCCCATATCAAGCCACAGAGCCACGTTGGGCAGCTCCAGCAGCTTCTCCACGCAGTAACTTTGATACGGCCACGGGTGCCAGTCCTTCATGTCTCCTCCTCCACGTCCAGCAGTTCAAGCAACACCCCGATCTTTTGGTAGTCAGCGTACACCGCCAGCCAGTTGCGGCAAAGGTCCACCACCTCGTCCACCTTCTCATAACTGTCCACCGCAGAAAACACCCGGAAACCCAGCTTGCGCAGCAGCCCTTGCACCAGGCGTTGCCGGGGGCGCTCCGTTTTGCCCGGTTGCTTTAACTCCACGAATACCAGGCGGCCACCCGGCAGCAGGATTATACGATCCGGCACACCGGTAAAACCGGGAGACACAAATTTTAAGCACAGAGGCCGCAGCTCCTTTGCCCCCAGCTTTTTGATCCCTGCGTGTAGCCGCTTTTCGATCTCGCTCTCCAGCATTGGCTCCTCCTTTTCCCGATGTTACGTTGTTACGCGCGTACGCGTAATACATCCGTATTTATAGACGCTATGACGGAATACGCCTATAATCTCTATAAATACCACTGTATTAGGAAAAAAACGTAACAACGTAACAAATCCCGCAATCCCTTGCGGCTCTAAGATTTAACCCGTTACGCGAAAACGTAACAAAACGTAACAACGTAACAGATTTTTGTTACGTTTTTGGCCGCGTAACGGAAACGTAACAGAAAACGTAACACGCCTTTTCACTCTCTCACATAACCCCGCTGGGTGTCATAAGGACCGCAGCGCACATACCGCATGCGCCAGCCGTCCAGACGATTCAGCACTGCATTGATCTCCCGAGTGTCGGTGTTTTTGGCCTCCCGCACGCGCCCGCCAAACAGTTCGCACCACACCTCGGCAGCGCAGATGCGGTCACGCTCCACCAGCTCCACCTCGTCCGCGTGGATGCCGCCGGCCCAAAAATCACGTCGCCGGTCCAGTGTCCACTTCTGCCAGTCAGCGGGGACCTTTTTCTCTACAAAGTCCAGGATCATACCCTCGCGGATGGATACCTCCCGGTGCTCCTCCTGCCGCTCATGAGCGATCTCCTCAAGCTCTCCCGTGAGGTGTAATTTCTCCCCGCACTGCCACCGGACCTTGGCCTCGGCCCACAGCTGGTCTATCACTTCGTCGGTCAGGTCGTCCCACACGTTTCGCTCATGCTTCAGCACGCCCACATCTACCGGCCAGAAGCGCCGGTTGCCGGTCGTATCTTGGAGAAAGTCAGAGGTGTTGGTCGTACCAAAGAACACACAGCAGCGGGGCAGCTCCTTGACGTGTCGGCCGTATGCCGCCCGATAGCGGTCTGCTCGCAGGGACAGGAACTGTTTTATGCGGGCCACGTCCGTGCGCCGAAAGGCGTCCAGTTCTCCAATCTCCACCAGCCACACACCCTGCAGCAGCTCGGAGGCGTCCTTGCCTTCAAAGGTCCGTATGCTGTCATTGAACCAGCCACGGGACATCTTATCCAGCAGGGTGCTTTTGCCGATACCCTGGGGACCACACAGGATCACCATGTCGTCGAATTTACAGCCGGGGGTCATAGCACGAGCCACCGCAGCTGTAAAAGCCTTGCGGCATACAGCGCGGGTATACGGGGTGTCCTCGGCGCCCAAGTAGTCCACAAATAGCGTGTCCAGCCGGGGCACGCCATCCCAGGTCAGGCCAGACAAGTAATCTTGTACATCGTTGAACGCGTGGAGAGAGGCATGCACATCCAGGGCACTGTCGATGTTGCCCTTGCCCGTATGCCCGTAGGCGCACTCCATGTACCAGTACAACGCGTTGCTGTCCGTGTCGCTCCACATCCGCCGCCGGGTGTAATGCTCATCCCAGGGCAGCGCCCCCAGCACCTCACCGCGTCCGGCGAACAGGTTTAGGGCAAAGCAGCCGGCCAGCCGGGGGTCATGCTCCAGGATCAGCACAGCGTTGTCGATGGTGTTTTTGATGGTGCCGTTTTGATTGTAGCGCAGCTTGGACATCCAGTCGTCGCCCGGGGCCACGGGCCCCACGCCGTCGCCGGGGCCGGAGTTTACCAGAGCGCCGAAGTCCGCCTGCACTTGGGCTTGCCGCTCGTGGGCCATCGTTGCACACACCGCACCGTCATTCAGCGCCAGCCCGCACATCGCCGTGTAACTCGCCAGCTTCACCGTGGGCGTGTCCGGCGCCGCGTCGTCGTCCAGGTCGCCGAACTTGTGCAACCGCACCAGGTCGAACGCGTTGACCAGCCGCCCGCCGCAGGGATCCGTTGCGTGGTGGGAGAACAGGAACTTGTCGTCGTCGTAGATCACCGCGCCGCCGGTCGTGGACCCGCCCAGGTAGGTGAAGCGGTTGTCGTCGTTGTCCACCGGCTCGTAGATGTTCGGCAGAAAGGTGTCCATGGCCTCGCGTATGCTGTAGGTCCGGCAGAAGGCGCCCACAACACCGTTTTTGTCGGTGGGGTCGCCCTGTTTCATGGCCAACTTTGCATAGCTCACCGCACCGGGCACCACCGGCCAGCTCGTCAGGTCGTGCCAATCCACGTATGTGGACAACAGAAAGTCAACGCTGATCAACGGGCTATCCGTGCATGCTTTATATATGTATTCACTGTCAGCGCAGCAGGAAGGCCAGTACATCAGGCGGCTCACCTCAAAGGTTGTCGGGTCAGCCATCCCAATGCCGATGCTGGAGGCCACACGGCGGGCACACGGCTCGTATTCGTCCGGGGTCGCCGTCCGATCCAGGGGGACGATCACACGCAGCCGGGGCGCGCTCAGGGCGTGCTTGCGGGTGCTGTACACGCAGTAGGCACAGCCCAGGGCGGCCACGGCCTCCAGCACCATATCCGTTTTCCAGCCGGGGATGTTGTCAAAGTCCAGGGTAATAACGTCCCGCCCGGTCACGTTGCCAGCCTTCCGCCGAGGGCCAGACAGCGCGCCCCCCACAAAGCCGCCCACGTCTTTCAGGGCGTCCTGTCGGGCCTTCTTCATGTGCAGATACTCATTCAATGTCTCGGTGCCCCGTACAGGCGTTTTCAGCCGCTCGAACAGCTCCGACACAGTCAGGTGGGCTTGCGCCCAATTCAGATCCCGCCGGTTGGTGCCGGTGGAGATTGTGATTTGTCTATCCCTCATAATGCTTTCTCCTCGTCTTCCCTCGGCCGGAAGAAAGGGCCCGTTTTTATTTATCCTCGTGTAGCCGATACCCGTAGTAAAACAGCACGATGCTGCCATAAAGTATCAGGTGCTTACCGATCCAGCTTTGATAGAAGCTCGGCCACAGCAGCCCGGACATAACGCCCATTGCCAGAATGAACACAAAGCACAGCACAAGCGTCAGCGCCGCGGCTACCAGTTGGATAAAGAAATCCCGCATCACAGTAGCCTCCACAGCAGCCGCACAGCCACATAGCAGGCGGTCAGCACCACCGCGCACATGCCGATCACCAGCAGCCCACACATCACCAACAGAAAGCCCAGCCACAGGTCGTCCAGTATTTGCTCCAGGCGGTCTTTCGTCTTATACCACCACCGGTTGTTATCCACGGGGCGCCTCAATCCTTGGACACAGTGACGTGGAAAACACTGCCCAGCAGCCCCAGGCACAGCCATATAGCCGTCGCCCGGCCCAGGGTGAAGAACGCCAGGCCCAGCAGGCGGCACACCACCCACACGATCCCCACGGTGACGGCCCAGGACAGAGCTATTACCAGGATCACTACCAGCACCACCAGCAACGCGGTAATCACATTTTCGCGCATTTCGCATCCTCCTTTTTGCGTTTGTTCCAGAACACCGCAAGGTCGCGCCCCTTTCGCCAGTAGGGGAAAAGGAAGCGGGTCTTGCAGCCCTTGCACTCCACTACAGATACCACACCATAATTCGTGTCCCACGGCTTCGCCTCCGCTCCGCAGAAGGGGCACAGCAGTTTATTCTCCACTGTTTTCCATGGCCTCCATGATCCGCTCCAGCAGATCATAGCCGGGGGCGTCCACCACCGGCTTGCCCACGTACCTTGCATAAGCCACTTCTACCAGCGCACCGGCACTATCGCCCCAGTCGGGCAGAAGCACCACCGCGTCAGCGGTGTCCACCATGGCTAGGCAGACGCGCATATAATCCGCAGGGGCCATCCCTTCCGGCAGCTCGGCAGGATTCAGCACCACGTAACCCCATCCACTCAGGCGGTCCGCCACCTCGCAGAATTTCTCCCGGTAGTCCGGGTGCCCGGTGATAGGCCCGGCGATATACAGCTTGATCGGTCTGATGGGCGTCATTCGTCAGCTACCTCCTCCTCTTTTTCTTTTACCGGCAGGAGCTTGGAAAGGATGCGCCATATCCGAAGCTGCCGCTTGTCGATACATCGCACCGCGTTCTCCACCAGACAGATCTTGTTATACATCCGTTCATAGTCTTGCCGCTGTTCCCGGCTGATCTGCGATAGTATGTCTTGCCAGACAACGTATCTGTCCCCCTCTTTTTGATAGCCCACAGACGCGGTTTTGCCGTTTTTGAGAACGATCGTCAGGTTATACGGATAGTCCGAATTGGTATCCGTATCAGCTCGAATCATCGCGATTTCCTCGGCGTTGATGGAATAATAACTCGCGAACTTGATCATACCTCCGCCTCCTCTTTCGTCCAATCCGGATAGGGTGTAGCTTTAACCGCGCCCGCACTTATCTCACGTATCCGGGCCGCAGTCTTTGAAACGTCGTTCACGTCCATGCAGAAGGCGTCCCAGGACTGCAGCACGGGCTTGCTATCCCGCAGGTTATGTATAGCCGCGGTCAGGTCGTCTCGCGCCTTGCACAGCGCGGATATGGCCTCGCCGCGAGATAGCGTCTCACCAATCGTCGGTAAACACCCCTTTCCCGCCGTCTATCGTGACCCGCTTTTTATAGAACGGGCAGGTCTTACCCTTAAAATTGTTGTCCCGCAAAGCCGTGCACCGGCCCCTGTCTTCTGCCCGGCAGGGTGGAAACATCTTACAGCGCGGGCGTTTCTTATCAGTCATTCCGGTTATCTCCATTTCTGTTATGTAGTTGATCACCGCCGTACTCTTTCATATCTCTGTTCCGCAGATAGGACATACGGTCCCGGGTATCTTGATGCCACAGTTCGGGCACCGGCACCGCACTTGATCCGCGTTCTGCTTTGACCGTGCCTCCTGTTCGGCAACAGCCAGGTTCTTGGCGGCTTGGTCGAAGTAGGACTCTTTCAGTTCGATGCCAAGGCCCCGGCGGCCCATGATCACCGCCTGATATGGGACAGAGCCAATGCCACAAAAGGGGTCAAGCACGATCTCGCCCGGCGCCGTCCACAGGTCAATACACCGTTCTATGAGATCCAGCTGCAACGGGCAGATGTGCTTTTCATCCTTCTCATCTCTGGCAGATTTCCGCTGTAGAGTGTTAGACTGCCGGATATCCATCCACACGGGAGATGCGTACCGCTGCCACACGTCCACCGGAAACTGATCTGGCGTGTGTGCTATGGGCTCAGGGTTTTCACCCGGTTTGCGAAAAGTAACAACGTAGTCCGGTAAACCTTGCCGGCTCATGGAACTGTCTTTACGAATTTGCTTGTGAAGCAGCCCCAGGGCCTTGGTTCGCTGCATCTCAGTGACGGGGTTCTTCCACACGCACACCTCGCTGTGGAAAATAAAGCCCGCAGAAATGAACATGCGGATGATGTCTCCCCGAAAATCCTTTATGCCAATAAAGCCATCACGACTCTTCATGGCTGGCAGATTCATGCAATGGACGGAAACAAGCCTGCCTGGCATGATTACGCGATACATTTCCGTCAGAAAATAAAGAAAATGCTGCTGAAATTCTGCATCATCCTTACTGTTGCCCATATCCCGGTCGCTATCAGAATAGGTATAGAGGCTGGCAAACGGCGGGGAGAAAATAGAGAAATGGATGGAGTCCGACGGAATGCCCTGTAGAACTTCCACACAGTCTCCCTGGTAAATCGTATATTTTTCACTCACGCTCTGATTAAGGATGTTCATGCGGAAAACCCCTCCCATGCAGGTAGCGTCATTACTTTGTTGGGCTCATAGGGTGTTGCCATGCGATAGGTACTCTTTAATTCCTTTTTTGTGATTTCTTTCGTCTGTGCCACCATGGCCGTGTGCATCCGCTCCCCGTCCAGCTGCTTGCGCTCAATATTTTCCCGGACACAGCCCTCTCGGGCACTTATGATTATGTAGACATCCACCGGCTGGGTCTGCCCAAAACGCCAACAGCGCCGCACTGCCTGATAATACTGCTCGTAGCTATCCGACAAGCCTGTAAAGATCATCTTGTGGCACTGCTGCCAGTTCATCCCGAATCCTGCAATTGACGGTTTAGTGACAAGGCAGTGGTATACGCCCACAGAAAAACCCAGCATTGCTGTTGCACGGTGGTCTGATTTATCACTGCCGCGGACTTCCACGCTCTTGGTTATGAGGTCAGAAAGTTCTTCGCTTTCAGCGTTGAGGTCACACCACACCAGCCATTGATCTGGAGAGTCATTGACCAGCTTTGCCGCCGCAGCGCAGCGTGCATGAATTGTCTCCTTTCGGGCTTGCCGGCGCTCTGTAAGTGATAAGGTGTCATTAAGCGCCTTATCGCCGTCTACGATGATCTCATGAACTCTCAGCTCCGGCAGGTCATAGCCGGCAGCGTCATACCCCAGCGTGGCTGGGCTGTCTAATACAACCGCCCACGAGCCCAGCCAGCGCCAAAAAATATCTTGCGCGTGGCCCTTGAGCCTCCATTTGCTTGTCTGGCCTCCATCATGGACAAAAAACATGGCCAGCATTTCTGTGTATGACATGATACCAAGAAACTCTGCGTGGTTCCCCAGTTCCATATAATCGTTCGGCGCCGGTGTAGCCGTACATGCCAGCCGGAACGGCGTGTTACTGAAAAAGTCAATGATTTGGGTCCTCACTTTTCCAGTAAAAGACTTTAGGATGCTGCTTTCATCAAGCACGACACCAGAAAATTCGCAATCTTTGAACTTATCCAGCTTCTCATAGTTGGTGATGTTGATTCCCGGAACCACATCCGCGCCAGTCTCACACAGATTTACACGGATTCCAAATTTCACTCCCTCCGCAACAGTTTGCGAAGCTACCGCCAACGGCGCGAGAATCAGTACAGAGCCACCGAAGTTTTCACATATCTTGATGCTCCACTCCAATTGCATAGCGGTCTTCCCCAGACCGCAGTCAGCAAAAATGGCCGCACGGCCTTTCGCAAGGGCCCATCGCACGATATCCTTTTGGAAGTCATACAGTTTTGGATTAAGCTGGGCGGTGGTTACTTGAATGCTGTCCGTATGGATCGTGGACGCAGATTTGAGTGAAATAAAATCTGTATATTTCATCCTGGTTTACTCCGTCTTGTTTTCCATTTCCAGATGCCGGGCGCAACGGGGGCAGAAATGCAGCCATTGTCCGGCTGTACCCTTTTCAGACGCCCAGCCCGCTTTTTTTATCACGCCCACAGCGGTATACCAGGTGTCCTCCGTGCCCAGCTTCTCGCCGCAGAAGTCGCAAATGGGGGTATACATCCGTTGCCCGGCCACACGATTGATTTTTATCATATCGGGTCTCCCCTCTCGTCAGTCTTTGCGGAAAAAGGACCCCACCCAGCCATCCGCCGCCAACGGCAGATCCGCAGCCCAGGGAACAGGTTTTGACATGATCTGCACCACTTTGTCCAGCATGACGTTCTCGTCCGCAAAGGGTTTTACGTCTATGACTACTTCATCGTGGACATGAAACACCACGGGCAGGCCTTCGGCCTCCAGGTGTTCGATTGCTTGCGCCAGGCAGTCGCGGGCTATGGCCTGCACACAGTTCTCCACCAGCTTGCCGCCGTAGGTCTCTATGCGCTTCCACTTCTTCGTGGTCTGGTCCATGCCCATGTAGGATATTGACGGCATGCCCCATCGGTTTTCACCCAGCGCCGGATCCATGTAGAATAATTTCCGCCGGGACGGCAGGTGGATGGTCAAACAGGTTACGCCGTTGCTGCTGTCATACTCTCGGCGCACTGTACAGCCACGGACCACCTTTACACCGCCAAACTCGATCACGGCTTGGGCGGCGGTCTCAAAATCCCGCCACAGATCCACGATCTTGGGGTTTGCCTTCCGCCACCGGTTCACGATGTCCGGCAGGTCGTCCTCCGGGATGCCCATATCCAGAGCGCCCATGGTGATAAGCGCGCCGGTGCTGCCCTGATACCCCAGGGCCAGCTCAGCCACCTTGCCCTTTTGCCGCAGGTGCCCATTTTCCCCGCCCTTCACCACGTTGCACTTGAACATTTGGGACGCGGACGCGCAGTAAATGTCGCCGCCTTGCCGGAATACATCCAGCCGCCACTCCTCACCGGCCAGCCAGGATATAACGCGGGCCTCTATCGCGGAGAAATCCGCGTCGATCAACACATGGCCCGCCGGGGCCACAAAGGCCGTGCGGATAAGTTGGGACAGGGTGTCGTTCACACTCCCGTACACCACGCGCAGCGCGTCCAGCCGCCGGTCCCGCACCAGCTCGCGGGCCAAAGGCAGCGGCTCCGTGTAGGTTCGCGGCAGGTTTTGCACCTGCACCAGTCGCCCGGCCCAGCGGCCCGTCCGGTTGGCCCCGTAGAACTGTAGCAGCCCACGGACCCGGCCATCGGCGCACACCGCCTCGGTGATCGCGTCGTACTTCTTGATGGACGTTTTCCCCAGCTCTTGCCGTATCGCCAGCATACGGCTTACGGCCTCGCTGTTACCCTCTTGGCCCAAGAGCTTGCTTACGGTATCCTTCCGCAGGTTCTCGATCTCGGCGCCGGTCTCCTGCTCCAGCCACTCCCCAAGCTGTTTCACACTATTGGGGTTGCGCAGCCCGGACAGGGTGACGGCCTCCGCGGTTAGCTCCTCCCGTACCAGCTCGCCCAGGTCCAGCGCGCCGTGTACGAACCCCAGGTCAACGGCCACGCCGCGGTCATTGATGATAAGGTCGGTCTCCCACTGCTTCTGCACATCGGCAGGGACGGGAAAGGTGGACAGCCGCCGCTCGATCTCCATTTCAGTGACAACATCCTGCTTGCAGTAGGTCTTGAACAGCTCCCAGCGCTCCGGGGCGTGCCGGGGGTAGTTGCGGGTCCGGCCCCCGTTGCTTTTGGTGGGCTTGCAGGGCACACAGAAATACCGGATCAGGGCCTTGCCGGTATTCAGCTTTTGCTTGTCCTCGGCCAGCCCCATGGCCCGGCCCGTAGCCTCCAGGCCCGCCGTATAGCCGCAGTACAGCCCATGCAGCATGGTGTCCCGCCACTGCTCCGGCGGCAGCTTGAAGCCCATGTACTGCGAAAGACAGCCCCACTCAAAGGCCGCGTTGTAGGCGTGCTTTATGACGTTGGGGGTCGTCAGGGCCGCCAGCAGCTCCGGCGGTAGGACCTCGCCTTGCGCCATATCCACAATCTGCACCGGACCGCCGTCCCAGCTATAGGCAAACAGCAAAATCTCAAAATCCGGGGACCGGAAATAGGCTTGCGCGCCCGCCTTACCGATAGGGACGCTGGAATAGGTCTCCAGGTCGATGGATAAATGGGAAACGCCGGACATTACTGTTCCACCTCCACAAATGTACCATCTTTTACCGTGTACCAGGTATCCGGCTTGATAGCCTCACCGTCCACGGGGGCAGAAACAACGCCGTGTATCTCCCATTTCCAGGCAGCCTCATTGAAACGCCAATCGACAGCTATCAACCAGCTCCCCAGCCCGCCGCGCACAACACTATCGTGACCAAGCGCAGCTGCCACGCTGTTTTGTCCTTTAACCTCGGCGTGGGCGCGGTAGCCCGTGGTCGCGGCGTGGGCGTCGTTGCCCGTGGTCGCGGCGTGGGCGTCGTTGCCCGTG
>CANPWA010000033.1 GCA_947581865.1 uncultured Acetatifactor sp.
TGTTAATAAAGCTGAGTGAAGATCCGGGAAATTTCCCGGATTTTTCGTCCACAACACCCCAAAACTTTGCGCTTACTAAATATATTGTAGTAGAAAGGGCAGGAGCCGACTATCGGTTTCTGCCCTTGTCATACCATATCAGATTTGAAGCGAGAGGTCATTTACTCAATAAAGCCTTAACCTCATCATAGCTTTTCCCGCTCTTTTGAATAATATCATCAAGAGCAGCCAGGCGATCCATTTTGATTTTTTCTTCCAATGCCTTTTTAGATTTTTCAAGTGATTTTAAGGTTTCTCTTGTCTGTTCAATATCTGCAATAATCTGTTTTAACTGTTCTTCCGGTGTAAGAATAACTTTCTTTTTGCGTGCCATAGAGGAGCCTCCTTATTTATAATTATTTGATATTAAAAGGATAGCACATGGAAAAAGAGAAGTAAATATTTTTTTGATTGACAGTAAGAGAGTTGATGGATATTAAGAAAATTCTTATGAACAACAATATATCCATTTTATGGTGCTTTATAATTATGACCTGCTTGAAAATTATTATAAAAATTTTTTGTCTCTGATAAAATAATGACAATAAAAATTATATAAATAACATAGAAAATAATTGATAGTGCTAAACAGCAAATAAATATAAGATTAACTGTATTTGCTTTTGCAATTATTATACCCCATATTATACTAAGAAGTGGGAAAAGAACATAAAACATTAGAATTGTTCCATAAACTAATACTCTACCAATATTTTTCTTCTTTTCAGCAATTCCCCATCCAATATAATCAGTTTCTTTATATAATTTTTTCTGTAATTCCACGATATTCTTCTCTAGTTTTATAAGAACAGCAGCACCTTTTGTAATAGCAAAAATATTATAACAATAGAGTAGGCCAAAAATATATGTAAAAACAGGTAATAATAAAAAGAGGAAACAATATAGTTCAAACGTATTTACTTCAGTATTTTTTGAAAGAAATACTATTATTGTACCAAAAAAGGCTATTGATATACTGAGACTCATGTATAAGTTTGTAAAATTTCCTTTTAAGGTGTCTTCTCTATATTTATACTCATCATATATTCTATTCAAGCGACTAAGCTGCTTTTCATGGTCTTCCATGTTCGTTTCCCTTATAGTAATGATTTATTAGTAAGAAGAATTGTTCCATTAAGTTTTTAATGAATTAATTTATTTGCTAACATATTATATTTATTATAGATTACTACGTTTAGCAATTCAATTAAAATTTATTTCGTTTGTAATATAGTTATAATACAACACAAATAATACTTGATAATAGTTCTGCATTAGTAAATATAGTTCCTAACACTACAGAAATCTGATTAGATTTTTCAAACTTGAAAACGGTATTTCATTGCCATATTGGGGTTGTTAGCACTCGATCAAAAAGAGTGCTAAAAAGTTATTGACAATACTTAATCATGATGATACAATGTTTTCAAATAAATATCCAACATATAAAAAGTAGATTATTCTACTTAATGCACAAGGGTAGTGCAGGCTTATGAAAAATTGAACATTGTGAAGGTTCTGACTACCGATGTGATTTATATTGTACAAAGGTAGTTTTTTATTGCCCGAAAGGATGTGCTACCACCAATAAATATATTTGCTAAAGAACAATATTGACAAAACAGAACATATGTTCTAAAATTAAAGACGTTTAATATGTGTATGAGATAAAAGGAAACCTCTAGCGAAAAGTGCTACCAACACTTTAGGCTAAAGGCTCCATGATATGTATGTACGTCGATCAGCTAATCAACGCACGCTAATTTAAGCAAAATTATCTTATCATGGTATTTTCCTTTTGTCAATTGGCTACTCAGTCGTTGACGTTTCCCAAACACATTATTTTATAAAGGAAATTTTTACGGACAGGCTATAAGTCCCTCTATATGTAGTGCAAGAAAGAAGATTATTTTTCACAAAAATATGTGGAAATGTCTTTTTGAGATGTAATTTGCTGATTTTAAGAGAAATTCACAATGATTTTGGAGAAATACATATGTGAAGAAGGCTTTTAGCGTGGAAATAAAGGCTTCATAGCCTATATTTTTTAATCTATATCGTTACTGAAAATATTGTTTTAGAGAATATGAGAAAAAGGAAGGTGGTGAAAAACATTGATTACAACAACAAAGAGCGTGAATTTACGCTTGGCAGCGCAAAGGCGTGGTTTTCTTCTTATAAAAAGAAGAGACAAGAAATATGCACCTGGACTTGGAGACGGGTACATGATCTTAGATTCTTATTCTGGGAATATTGTCGCTGGTCATAGGTACGATTTGTCGCCAGAAGATGTAAGAGATTTTTTGAACGAACATTAATAAAGAATAAAGGAGAGAAAAGTATGCAAGTAATTGAAAGAGAGTACACAGTTAAAAAAATTAATGAGGGGATTGAAAATGGCAATATTGTATTTAATCACCCCATGCAGAGAAAACCCGGACAGTGGGATTTGGAACAACAAAGTCTTTTGATCCATAGCATCTTAGCGGGGTTTGCAATTCCTCAGACATATGCGTTACAGATGTTTGAGGGAGATTTTGATTCGTTCTCTATTTTGGATGGAAAACAGAGATTTACAGTGATCTATGACTATATGGAAGACGGTTTTAAGTTATCAGAAGACACGCCAACGGTAAATATCCAGACAAGAATGGCTGTTACAGATGAAGATGGAAAGCGCAAGTCAAAGGTCATAGTTGATGAGTACGAAGTCGCTGGCAAGTATTATTCGGAGCTTGATCCAAAATTACAAGACAAGCTTAAAGATAAAGTCATGTCAGTAATTATCTTAGTAGATTGCTCAGATGAAGAGATTGAAGATCAGTTTTACCGTCTTAACAACGGTACAGCATTGACGAAAGACCAAAAGACAAGAGTGCTACTTGGAGATGAGTTATCAGCTTTTATTGATAGGGTAGAAGAAAGCGAATTCTTTTCGGAAAAAACATGTAAGTCATATTTTACATCATTGCAGAGAAAACGAGGGGAAGTCCAGACATGTATTTTACAAACATTGATGCTTGTCATGGACTATGAGTTCAAGAATTTCAACAATGATACGACGATGGAATTCGCAGAATGGTTCCGTGCTAACCATAAAAACAGCGATTTGGAATATTGTGAAGAACTTTTCGACAAGCTGAATATGGCTGTTATGGCGTGTGACATGCCTAACAAATTGATGAAAAAAACCAATATTCCAGTTTTTGCATATCATGTGCAAACGATAGATGAATTAGGAATAACTTTGGAGAAATATGGTGAATGGATACAAGAGTTTATGGATTCCTATACGCCAGAATGTGAGTACGCTTCATATTGTGGACAGGGTGCAACGTCCAGGGTAAAAGTGATGGCAAGATTGGAATATGTAGAAAAAGAATTAAGAAAGTTGGTGAGACAATGAAAGAGTATAGAATTGATCCTAAATTGAACGGGATTTTACCCGAACTATCAAAAGCAGATTATAAAGCCTTGGAGCAGAGCCTGTTGATGGATGGTTTTAAGGGTGCACCGATTATGGTGTGGGGAGATGTTATTGTTGACGGGCATAACAGATATGAAATCTGTAAAAAACATAATATCCCATATGAAGTAAAATCAGTAGAATTTGCGAGTAAAGAAGATGCAATCATATGGATGGTACGGCAACAGCTTGGAAGAAGATCGCTTACGTCCTTGCAGAGAATTAAGATTGTAGAGGAATATCGCCCGTTTTATAAGAAGAAAGCCCAAAAGAACAAGTCGTTGAATGGAGGAAATAAGAAATCGGAGTCGGAGAATTCTACAACTCCGATTGCAAAAGAAGAAAAAATTGATGTAAGGGCAGAACTTGCAAAAGATGCTGATGTTTCTACCAATACCTACTCTAAGGGTGTAGAAATTCTGAAATCTGGTAATGAGGAACTGATAAATGAAACAATTAGTGGACAGAAGAGTATCAATAAAGCATTCAATGAGTTAAAGAAAAGTGCTGATACTGATAAGTCTGACAATGCCTCTGATTCAGATAGTGAACTGAAGAACTTAAAAGAAGTACAGAGAAGAGAAGTAGCGCAAAAAATAAAAAAGGCCAGAGAAGAATATGGCATTGAAAGTCCTGAGTATGAAGAGGCAAAAGAAGAGCAATTAAGTGTAGAAGTACGAATTAATGAAATCGAAAACACTGTGCAAGATGCCCAAACAAGCGCGACTGAATCAATGCTTATTCAGATCCAGAAAAGATACCATGATTACCTCTTGGAATTTCAAGAAGATGTCAAGTGGTTATCGGACAAAGCATTCTATCGCGATGACGAAGATGTTTCTGGCAAAACACATTCAGAGTTGCAGAACTGCTTGGAGAAGTTTAAAGGGATCAGTAATCTAATGGAGAATATGGTTATTGATGAGTTTGGTGGCGTCACTATTAAAAAGTAGAAATAATAACTATGGGAGATAACATATAGATTATATCGCCCTAATAATAAACAAACATAAAAGAAAAGGAGAGATTTTGCTTATGAGAGGAACAGTAAAATTTTTTGACAAAGTAAAAGGTTGGGGCTTCATTACAGATTCAGATGGTAAAGATGTATTTGTGCATTGGACAAACATAGTGATGGATCGATTTAGATATCTTGATGAAGATGATATTGTGAATTTTGAGCTGGGAGATGGCGGCGATGGGCGTGAACAGGCAATAAGCGTAATACCTGTGCTTACCAGAAAAAGGATTGAAGAGTCTCTGAAAGAAAACAATCTGTATGTAAAAGAAGTTAAAGCTAATAGTGATACAGTCAGATTAAATACTTTAGGGATGGATGATGGTTATATGGTTATAGATGAAAACGGCGTGATTCAAGCTGGTGAAAATGGTATGACGTTTCTTGATCTGGCAGCCTATGCCGGTTTTGAAGTTCATCAAGTATCAGCATAAGGAGGTGAATATTGTGAAAATAGGTGGATGAGAATTACAGTAAAAGGCGGTATCGTCATAAATACCGCCTTAATATGCAAAAAACAATATATCAAATAAGGAGACGAGAAGATAATATGGATAGCACAAAAATGAGAGAACTCACGATTTCAGACATCAAGGAACTTGTCGAAGGTAAAAAAGTGAAGGCACATCTGGTATCGGCGATGCTGATAGAACCAATGAATGCCGTTGTAACTGCAATGCCTGACTCTGGCGAGGATGGTATGATTACCGTTTCGTTTGCGGATGGCATGAGCATGAAGTTAGATGCAAGCAAGGAAATCGAATCCATCCGTGGCAATGAAAGCGAAATTGAGATTGAATTCCCTAATACTATGGGTTTTCTGTACATTTCTATTGGCGATGATGCTGAAACAGAAGAAGATCTAGTAATAGACCAAGGCGAACTGTGCCAGTACATCAAGGACAGGCTGGAAAGAGTGTCGAAATTGATAGTCGAGGATATTGATCTGATTCTGAATTTGGAAATGGAGTTTTTACACAAAAGAGGAATTGCAGGTTAAGAGGTTATTTAAGTTAAGGCGGTGTATTTCTCAATATGCCGCCTAGAGGAAAGGAGAATATAGGATTATGAGAAAAATAACTTCGACAAGTAAAATCAATGATGCAATTAATAATCATCTTTTACACATCGCAAAAGCAGAAGTTTATTACAAGACCTCTGGCAAAACAGAAACTATGGATACAGATAGATTTACAGAAAATTTCAGTTTTCTTTGCGAGTCTGGAATATTCATGGATGCGATTGGATGGCATTTTGAACAGGATTGTAAGACTGGATTGTACATAACGGAATGTGGACGGATGAATCCAGATACTGAGGTTATTATTAGCGTTTATTTGGATGTTTGTGAAGGGGTAAAGGGAGAAGATATAAATATGGTATTGAATGTAGAAGAGGAGGAATGATTTATTGAGTAATGAAAAAGTAACACAAGATAGGGTATGCCATATCCTGAAAACACAGCTTTATTATATGGCAGATAATGAAAATCAGGATACTTATGAGCCATTACAGCTAAAATGGGTATCACCGATTAATAGTCCACAAGGGATGCTGTCAGTATTGAAAAATGCTATTTTCCTTTTGAATTACGTTCAAAGAAATAATTGTAATGAAGCAACTATTGATGAAATTATTGAAAATGATATTCGCCCTATAGTTAGAGAATTGAGGGATGAGTTTGATTTTTTCATAGCTGGAACAATTATGGCTATGTGTAGTTCCGTAGATGATTTTTCAAATTCTGATGAATTAATGGGATTGGTGAAAGAAATCACTGGAAAGTTTATTTGTTTATTAGAAGTAGCAGTTGAGTATGTTGATTCGGAAAATAATAATGATGCAAATAGTGATGATTTGGAGTGGGAAATAGACACAAGCACACTTGTAATTGGAATGATAATTAAGAATTACAAAGAATTATGTGCAATTTTGAATGAAGAAGCAAAGACAGGTAAAGCTAAACAACTACAATTAAAAAATTGGAAAAGATATTTTGATTGGGAGAAGGATGGACAAAAATTTATTATTGTAGATATATATGATACGCCTTTACCTAAAGAAGATTTGCGGAGAAAAGGGAATAATTCAATTTACAAAAATTATATAGAGCTTATCCTATTGCAATATTTATCCAAGCAGAAAGGGTACAGAAAAACTTTTACAAAGAGAAATTGGCTAGAATTGCTTGGGATGATCAATAGCAAATACGGAAAAGAACCGAAAATCAAACTCAAACAACTAGATTATACAATAACGGATCAGGAAATAACTCTATTTTATATCCGATCAAATAAGAAATTGGAAAGAGTATTACATGACGCATTAAGTAATTTACAAAGAGAAAAACTGATTATAGTGGAATATGAAACAGTCATTGTTGCATTGGATGAAAACGGGAAAGAGTATCGTTTTATTGCAAGTGATTATCAGAAAAAGAAAATATTGCAGACAGAAAGATACATACTGAAAAACGTTATGCAATATCAAAATATGTTCTATGTTTATATAAAGAATAAGTCCAATGAATTCTATAACATGGTTAATGAAAAACTTAATGAATTGTATGGATGGAAATATACTTATAAACAGATAAAAATCATATATGATCAGCCAAATATTCTTGAGGCAATACCATCTAAAGAGATTATGTTGCAAAAAGAAATTTTGAACAGCAAGATAGTTGAATTCTTAAACGATAATGCAAAGAAGGTATATGAGAAAAAGGAAAAAGAATATGATGATGCACTAGATGAGTATTTGAGTGATTGGATTGGGGATAAAGAATATTTAAGAAATAGGGTGAAAGTACCTAATACATGGAAATATCCAAAAACATATATTGAAGCACAGAGGATATTGACAGACGAATTGATCCGTATAGGACATAATAATATTGTCTTTATACCTGATAAGTTATTGACAGCAGCGGAAGAAAGTAATGAATTTTTAGCTTGGATGGCATAAGAATAAAAATTGTCACTTTAAAAGGGTTATATATAAATAAACCCTATATGGGACTTATAAAGTGACAACTTTTTCAAAAAGCCAGTAAATATGCTGATTGTATGCCTACGGCGTTGCCCATCCAACGGCTTGCGCCGTTGTCTGCCTTGAAATAAAAAAATGTATATGTGCTTATATTGATGTTCGCAAGATTTGAAATTGATTTGTCTGGGATAATTCGGCTGATTTTCTAAAACATAATTTCCCGATTAAAACATTTCACAACAACATATATATTTTTTTTATTTCAAGGCAAGGTATGGAGCGTCAGCGACATACCGTCTGGCAACGCCGTAGGCCATATAATAATACTGAAGGAGATTATCAATAAATGGGATTTGAACACAAAGAAGAGTTAAAAGAACTATTGCCCGATTATCTGGATTTATTAGAAGAGCAAGGCAAGATTGAAAGCAGAGGAGAAGGATATTATGTTTGTCCTTTTTGCAACTCAGGAGATAAAAAGAATTATACGGCAGCATTTCATGTAGATGGTATAAGATATAACTGTTTCGCATGTTCTGAGCATGGAGATATATTTGATCTTGTGGCACATATGGAGAATTTGCCGTCTGATTGGAAGAAACATTATAATCGTACTTTGAAGATTATGCGTCCTTATTTGGATGGCAATAAACCTACAAAAAGCAGAGAAGAACATATCCCTGAATTTACTGCAATAGTTGATTATACGGATTACTTACACAAATGTCATGATAACGTGTCACAGACAGATTATTTTACTGATCGTGGATTGAGGCAGAAAACTATTGATAAATTCAAATTGGGCTATGATTCAGAAAAGAATCTGGTAACAATTCCATATAATCCAGACTGTATGGGTTATGTAGAACGGGTTTTAGGGGATGGTAATAGTAAGTATTATAAACATGGGAATGAGTTCTTTAATGTGAAAGCATTATATGAAACGGGAATAAATGAAAGCCTTTTTGGAGACAGCGATTATGTGTTTATTACTGAAGGTCAGATTGATGCTATGTCTTTTGAGGAAATCGGGCTAAGTGCCGTTGGGATTGGCGGCGTGAATGAAGTTTCTAAGCTGGTACAGAAATTAAAAGAAAAACCGACTAATAAAGTATTGGTATTGGCTTTAGATAATGATAAGGCTGGTAAACGTGCAACAGGCAAATTTATTGAAGAACTTGCGGAGGCTGAATTGGATCAGGAATATATTGTGATTAGTAATATCTATGAAAAATTCAAGGATGCTAATGAGTTTCTGGTTGCTGATAGAGAAGGATTCACTACAAAAATGAAGGTTATAATCAATAGAATGGAGAATAAGTGTAATGAGTTCATGCAAGAATTGCAGGCATTTGATAGTTATTCTTGATGAAGAAAGAATAGTCTGTGAGGCACATAAGTTTTCTGTTGAAAGAGATCAACCGTGTAAAGCATATTTGAACGCTAACTGTAAAGATGAAAAGAAAATAAAGAGAAGTAATAGTTGAGTAGAGAAAATATTATTAGAGTAATTATGAAGAAAATCTTGGATAGTAGTGTATTTTCCTAATAGTAGGTAGGCACCACAAGAGCGGCGGTGACTGATTAGTCCGAAATCGGGTGATTATGAACTTTTATTATATATGTAATAAAAACTGTATATAATTTATATTGGTACGAAATGTAGAATTGCTTTGGATTGACTACAAAACGTCTGTTCGCATTGCCAGAACCAGTAAATAATGCTATAATAAAGGAGCAAAATTATGAATCGTTACAATCAATATAAACTAATGAAAAGAGCGTATTTAATCCTATGTCTTCATTGTTTAATAACAAACAGCAGAAAATGGCAAATAAATATAGCACATATATGTCGAAAGCCACAAATCAAGGTGATTCGTTAGTTACTGATTTTTTTAATTCAATTTCTCCTGATACTATTCAAGAATCCTTTGAGTTAATACACAATAAAGGGCATGAGCATGAAAAGAATTCAATCAGTCCTATTGAAATGAATTATAATTCTGGTAATGAATTAAGTGCAGATGACCTTATCCAATTTAATGACATATTTATTTCTGTTACTAAACGATTAGAAAACAATGGAGATGATTAAGGATGGGTACAACTCTTTATTTTCCGAATAATAGTAAAATCAAAAAAGTATTAAAAGAACTTTCTAAAAATGTATCGTTTGAGCAAAAATTCAAACTCAAAAAAGATATTTATTTAGAAAATCAAAAATATTTAATAGTTATATCAAAAAAATTTATAAGAGTATTAATTTTTGATAATAAGAACGCAAATGATATAAATGATATTAAAAGAAAAATTTCTAACATAAGTATAGGTAAAAAATGAAAAGATCATCTATTATTATATTATTGTTTTTGGCATTATTATTATCAAGATTATTCTTTATAGATAATACACAAAAAATTATATTATATATAACATTAATAAATAGTATCGCTCTAATAATTGTATTTATTTCAGCAATTGAATATACATATAGCATATTAAAAACTGAAATAAATGACAGGATCATTGGAATCGAATTAAAGAAACGATATATTAGAGATATAAAATTCAAATGTATAATTTTGTGTCTTATAAGTTTCATAATTTTATTTAGTTTAAAATTAAGTTCTGAAAAATTTAATGATTCTCTTTCAATTATTACTATCGGAATCTCTTTATTGGATACAGAATTATCTTCATTATTAAAAAAATTACTAAAGAAATGGTGTAAGCTATGAATGAAAAAATAGAAAAAATAATTAGTTATTTAAATAGTGAGAAAATAGATTATTCTTTTAATGAGGATAAACATATTTTAAATATTGTAATTGGTATTACTAAATCAGGGAAAGAAATAGTAGAACAGATTTATGACTATGAAAATAGAAGTATTTTTTTAATTTGTATATCAATGAAATTTGGTGATGATATTAATTTAAGTGATAAGGATTTAAACTATAGGTTGCTTGAATATATTCACCGTGCAAACAATGGAATGCTAAGAGGAAGTTTTGAATATGATGTTGATAAAAAAATAATCCGTTTTAAACATTATTTTGAAAAAAACACTATTTCAAGTAAAAAATATACAATGTATAACATAGGGTTGCCTGTTATTATGTTTAAAAAATACATAAAGGGAATTGACGATATCATAAAAACAAACAAATCTCCAAAATCTATTATAAAAAAGATAGAAAAAGATAATTAACTAGGAAGATTCAAACATTAAATAACATTATAGTTTACCGTATGTTGATTTATTATTTGAGGTATAAATATTATGTATAATACATGGTTATCGGTTTTTGCAATTATATTGGGAACAATTGGGACAATAAAGGCGATTCTTGCCATATTGAAAATGAGACTCAAAGATGTAATTTATGAGAGGACTAGCATAGGAGAAGATACAAAGGAGTTATCTTTATTACAACAGGTATATGATGCTAGAGTAGGTATTGTTTTCGTAATTTTGAGTAGTGGAGTTCAAGTATTTAAAGAATTATATAAAGGAATTACTTGTAGGACATTTTGGAGTGCTATCATTACCATAATTTTTGTGTCAATTATTTGGTGGATTTTAATGTTTATTCTTTATAAAAAGGAAAGAATAACATTAATAAATGCGATGCCAGAAGAAATAAGAAAGTATATAAAGTGATCCAAATATCGATCTTTAGAAACGCTCAATTAGATGGTATAGTTTGATATATCTCGATGTTAAGATTGTATATTTGTTGCATATCATAAAAAACATAAATAATAATTCAATAAAAATTCCCTAATGATGTAAAACAGAATAGAGAATGAAGAAGTAATATGGAGACTTAGGCAATTTTAAAATGAGATTGCTTTAAGTTTTCTTTTGTATACTTTTTTGGAATGAGTAAGTTGATTTTGGCGTGAAATTGTACATTAAATTGCATTTCAAATGAAGAAGTAATAAGTGGAACGTTGTTATTGTGACTAAAATTTGTGGAGGTAAATATTTATTGAGTAATACAAATAACATTTTTAATGAAACAGAGACAAAAGATGAACTTGAAAAGTTATATCAGATATATAAAAGAGTCCAATCGGGTGATAATAGCGCGCTAGACGAATTGTTTGGAACAGTAGAAAGCAAACAAGTGTGCAAATTAGATAAAATTTATAAAAAACACCGAATGAAAAATATGGATAATGTACTCGATTCAGAGGAAGTAATGGATAAGGAGAGAGCCAGACAAGAAGAGGAGTGGGCAAACTCAGATGATTCAAAAGTTGCTTTTCAGTTTTCCTGTTTGAATAAGTTATTATGTCAAAAGAAAAAGGGATTTTTATCGAAAGCTAAAAACACAGGATACGAAAATGGAGTTAGATCAAAAAATAACAATTGTAGTAAGTTTTATGAAGGAGAATATGATGTTTCTGATTTTAATGAATTGATGTATGAGACAATAATAGAAATATTTAATACAGAAACCGATGAAGATAATTGCTTGACGCTGTATGACAAGACAAATAAAAAAGTTCCCATATGTGATGGAATATCATTATTGAAAAATATAGCTTATTTTAATTCCATTAAAATAAATAAGAGAGCAGAAAAAAGCTATTTAGATATATCTGATATTGGATGTTGTAGTGAAGAGCCTGAAGAAGATATAGAAAAGAAAATTTCAAATTTTGATAAGTATGCTTTTAAAGAGTTCTTTAAATCAAAAAATAGTGGAATTCGGTTATTAATATATGAGGAATATTTGGAATGGCTAAAAAGAAATGATATACTCAATCTTTTCAAATTATCTGCTCGTGATATCAAGGCTATTATTGAAACTGTAATGAATGTTAAAGATACTTTTATAACAGATGTCGAGGATGGTGTTGAATTGGGCTTGGGTATGCAAAAACACAAAATGCAATATCAAAACATGTGGACGAAGATGACTCCCTGAAATGGGGCATCATCGATTCTGTAGGAAGAACACAGGAAACTACTGTTATTAACGAATCTGGTCTTTACTCACTTATCTTTGGAAGTAAGTTAGATTCAGCAAAAGATTTTAAAAAGTGGGTTACATCAGAGGTTCTTCCATCAATCCGTAAACATGGTATCTACGCTACTGATAACACGATTGAAACCATGTTGAATGATCCAGATACTATGATTAAGGTGCTGACCGAATTAAAAGAAGAACGACAACAAAGAATTTTACTAGAAAAAGAGAATGCTGCTCTCCTACCAGATGCAGAAATGGCTAGAGATATCATAAAATATTCTGGTCTTTACACATTAAAAGAAGTTGCTGATTTAATTGAATCTGGAAGAACTGAATTGTGCACTTTGCTTAGAATTAGTAAAGTTTTAAGTAAACAGACTGGTTATAATCTTCCACTTAACAAATACATAAAGCAGGGCTATTTTAAAATAAAGATTAAAGAAGGCTATAACACTCCTGTCACACTGGTAACTGCAAGAGGACTCAAATTTATCTATCGTCTCATTAAGAAATATGATTTAGTTGACGAATTTGATGTAAAGACTCTTCTTGATACAGTGAAAGATATGGAGGTGGCGTAATGGCAGGTGGGAGATACTTATTTGTAGAAGGTTTCTGGGATAGACTTGAAGATGAAATCTACAAACAAAATCGTACCAAAAAGGATGTTGCAAAACAATGTGGGTTTGACAGAAAGATCCTCATAAGACATAGTGGACATGATAATATATGTCTACCATACTTCGCAAGACTTTGTTCGGTCTTAAATGTTTCTGCCGATTATCTTCTATTTGGCAAAAAATAATACATATGAATTGATTTACACAAATTTTGATAGCACAGTCTAAATCCAAATTATAGGACTTAAATTGTGCTATCATACTCTTATAGAAATATAAATACTATTTGATTTGTGGTGTTTCTGGTAATCCATCATTTTCTTCGACAGTATATCCATTTTCATCAAACTTATAAGGCGGTTCTAAATAATTCATTTGTCTACTTTTAGCTTTTTCAAAATTTTTCCACATGTCTTCCATATTATCAGACATATTGAAAATAGTTATAATCTTGTTAATTTGTGCTTTTAAATGAGGGCTTCCATAATCATCTGTCAAAAACTGAAAGTATCGTGCAAGTTTATTGCCACTTTTACTAGTTGGAACTTTCTTTTTTAGTTCTTCAGCTATACCGTCTGGTAATTCATCATAAATTAATTTATTAGTCCATGTTCCAATTACACCTGGTCTTTTTGATATACCTTTTTCGGTAAAGTCCCAACCGTTTAATCGAAATAATTCTTTATAATATATATCAGGAAATGTTTTTTGCCAAGGAATTAAGTCTTCACTAATATATAATTTTAAAAGTCTTTGAAGTGCATCGGCCTCACGTTCATACTGATAACCAGTTGCTTCATCAATTAAAGAAATTATACCTACTTTTGCAAAACTGCGCATTAAAATTTCTGCTTGATCTGCAATGATTTTCTGTCTTGATGATAAAGTTGTATTTTTCCTTGCTTCTAAAAAGCCATCACATAAATCAACTAAATCTGTAGCTTTATATCCATTTATTTGTGTGTTGCCTTTATAGCATGTAATAGGACTATATTTATTTTCATCTTCATTTTTATATAAATATGGATGTAAAGATTTTTGATTCAAATATCTTTGTAAACGAGAGCCTGCACTTTGAGATGATGGCATATCATCTGTTAATTTTAAAGCTGTTTGCATTTGTCTTCCTGATAAAACTCTTGTACCGTCTTCCAATACGTAACATGGAATTTCGCAATTTGCTAAATCCAAAATTCCTTCATACATTACTTTTAATTTTGACATATGTACTCTCCTTTAATTATATGTGGTCTGGCTTAAACCCTTATAAATCAAGGGTTTTGAGCATTTTTTATCATAAAAATGGCCCAGTATGATATCTTACTAAATGTATTGGTAAATTATACCACAATTTGTCGAAAATGTATAGAGAGGAATATTATTTCTGAAACACAAAAATAAGACTACCGTATAAACTGCATTAATTTCTAGTGCCGTTTATAGAGTAGTCATATACTCTAAAATATTTTTAGAAAGGAAGTGATCCAAAATAGCTTTGTATTTCATGACCTAAATAAAGTGCAGAGATTATCCCTAATATTGTAAGAATAACAAAAAACAGCAACATATTTTTTATGGAATGGATGTCTCTACTCATATTGATAATCATTTCATCTTTATTTATTTGTTGTTTTTGATTTATTAACTGTTGTTCATATTCTATTTTTTGGTAATATTCTGATCTATCTGATTTTAATATATCAGATGCAACTTTAATAGCCAATTCTTTATAACCGTTTTCTGGCTTAATAATATCAGATAATTCTTCATTAGACATTTTATTGTATTTTTCAAATAGGCGATTATATTCGTTTTGTTGATTTAACTGTGACATAAGTAATTCTCCTTTTAATTTTTGTGTTATTCTAGTTTATCATAAATCATTATTAAAATCAATGTCTAAGCTCCACACTTAGACTACTGCTACTCCACATAGCAGAAACTATCTCTCCACAAGATAGTGCAGTCAATATCCACAATTGACTCAAAATTAATAGTATGATATTCAAACAAATACCAACGATGATTAGTGATTTGAATAAACTTGGAATTGCATTAAAATCATTAGATGCAATGAAAATTGGTACAGTTGGAGTAAATATATCGAATGTAGAAGCATATAGAACTGCATTAAAAGGTTTAAGCATAGAACAATCTGTATTAGCATTGGCAAGCAAAGGTGCGACAGAAGAACAGATCAGACAAATATTAATAATTAATGAAGCTACAGCAAACGATGTTGAAGCTGCTATGGCGAAAGCAGGATTAACAACCGCTACAAAAGCATTAACACAAGCTGAAATGGTTGAAATTGCTACTAAAAGTGGTGTTGCGAAAGCCGAAGCCGAAGAATTATTAAGAAAAATAGGTATTGCGGCAACAGAAGAAGGACAAGTGGTTGTTAAAAAACAAGTCACTCTTGCTATGTTAGAACAAGCTGTTGCAAGTGGTAATTTAACTGCCGCTGAATCTGCACAAATTGCAGCAATGTTAGGATTAAATGCCGTAGAAAGTGCCAATATTGGAATAACAAATGTATTAACAGCCTCATTTACAAAATTGTGGGCAGTTATTACAGCACATCCTTTAGGCGCAATTTTAACAGCAATTGGTGCTGTAGCAGTAGGTACAATTGCCTACATTAACAAAACCAATAAAGACGCTCAAAAGGCTGTTATAGAAGCACATGAAACTGCGCAACAAGCATTAGAAGATTCAAAAACTTCTTTATCCGATGATAAATCAGAATTACAAGATGTTAATTCTAAATTAGAAACAACAAAACAAAGGATACAAGAAATTTCTTCTCTTGATACTCCTACTTTAGTAGAACAAAATGAACTAAATAAATTATCTACTACTAACGCACAACTTGAAATACAAAAAACATTACTTGAAAACAATATAAAATTAAAACAAAAATCTGCTGCACTTGATGCCAAAGAATTATTGGGGACTCAAGTGGAAATGGAATATTCTGATATTTTAGACGAAAGCTCCATTAAATCGCATAAAGAGTCATATTCTTACAAAGAACACGCTCAACATCAAGCGTCTAATTTGAAAAATGCTTACAATATTTATATGAAAGCATTAAAAGAAGGTGATCTTAAAAAACAACAGTTAGCACAAGAATTGATTAACGCTTCTGCTGGTGATAGTGCTACTCTTACGTCTGAATTATTAGAAATAGTTGAATCATTTAAGTATGAAGATGGAACGATAATTGAAGGATATGAGCAAATATATGATGAATATATGGGATTCATTTATAATTTACAGTCCCTAACGAATCCTGATACATTTTTGGAGATTGCAAAATCTGTTACATCAAATACTGGAATTGATTATGAGAAAGTTATATCTGATGCTTATAAACTTGCTTTTGATGGAAACTTTGATATAGATAAACTTAACGAAAATTTTGTAAAAGCGTTATCTGATGCTGGAATTGATGAATCTACTATAGATTATATTTTCAGTATTAAACAACAAGAATATCAATTACTTGTTGATAAAATCAACGAAAAATATAAGGTTTCTCCAATGCCAGATAAAATGAAACAAGAATATTGGGATGCTGATGGTAATATTCATTCAAAATATATTGACGTTGATGAAGAAATCAAAAAGCAAATAGCAGAAGTTAATACTGTAAATGAAAAATTAAATGAGTACGCTAAAGAAAATCCTATTAAGTTTCAATTAGTATCTTCTTTTGATGAAAATTTTGAATTATTAGATAAATTCATTGAAGAAGAACGGGTAAAGGCAGAAAATACTACAGATTATGTTGGCGATTATATCGTTAATGCAATTAAACGTGTTTATGATGAAGCAAAAGTTCAAAGTTCAACTTTGAACAATGAAACTGGTAATTCAATACTCTCGTCTTCTGATTTCCTAAATAAATTTGAGACACAGTACAAACCTGCTCTCAGCGCAATTCAGTCTTCTATTAATCAGGTAATGGAAGCCACTGAGAATGGTATAAAATTAAAAGTTGATTCTGAATCTGCCATTAATGCCATTTCAGACATCCGTAATGCTGTTGATGAAATTAATAACAGCGAAGAAATTGATTTTAACATTGATACACGATCTGTAGATGAGTTTTCTGATAAGTTAATGAACGCTTTAGATAGCGGAGATTTAAATGCTGTAAAACAAGCATACACAGATTTTGCTAATGATGTTGTGAACTCAATGCAGGATATGTTTGGTGATATTAATGAATCAAACATGCAAGCCGCGCAAAAAGCATTAGAATCTGTTGGTGTTCTTAACGCAGAACAAATCATTGCAGAAAAAACAGGATATTCTTATGAGGATTATGCTGCTGCTAAACAAGCCGCCGCTAATTCTGGAATAGATCTTAATGGTAGTGTAGAAGAAGTAGCTGCACAATTAAAAGAAGAAGGTCTAATGGCTACCGAAGACGCTAAGGCTCTTATGGAGTATGTCATTAAAAAAGCAGCTGCAAGTGGAAAGGCTATTGATGTTAGTGGTGCTATTGCGGCTCTTGCAAAAGAGTGGGAATGGTTACAGAAATTAATTGACCAGTGGGGAAGATACAATAGTGTTTCACAAAAAGGCATGAAAGGTTGGGGTAACACAAATGGTACAGAAGCACTTGGTGCTGGAATGTACACCCCTTCTGTTGTAGGTAAACCTATTGAAGTTGAAACAGAAGTCGATGTTGATCTTAAATGGCCTAATTTGGATAGTTCTGCTAAATCTGCCGGTAGTAAAGCAGGGAAATCTTTCAAGGATGGTTTAAAAGAACAACTCAGCGATCTCGACAGTGTTATTTCTGGAATCACATCACGCATTGATGATAACATCGAGTCAGTCAGAACTCAGAAAGAAGAAGCCGTTGCTGCCATTGACGCACAGATAGATGCACTGAATGAACAGAAGTCAGCTTTGGAAGACCAGAAAAAGGCTTTGGAAGAAGAACGTGATGCTAGAATTGAAGTTATTGAGCAACAGAAAAAGCAGCTTGAGTTGGCAATTAAGGCAATTGATAAGCAGATAAAACAAAAGGAAAAAGTTATAAAAGGCATTCAAGATGAAATAAATTCTTTAAAAAATGCCAATGAACAGCGAAAACTGCAACTCAATTTACAGCGAGAACAGTACGAATTAGAGCGTTTACAGCAACAGAGGACGATACTTCAATACTCTGCTGAAAAGGGTATGCACTATGTTCAGGATACCAAGTCTATCCGTGACCAGAAAGAAAAAGTTGACGATGCCAAGCTTGAAATCGAAATTGCTAAAAAGCAACAGCAGATTGACCTTATCGAAAAAGAAATTGATCTTCTTAATGAGAAAAAAGAGGCAATTAATGAACAGATCGAAATTTTAGATGAGCAGAAAGATCAGATTAATGAATTTTATGATAAACAGATTAAGGCCATTGATAAGCAGATTGAGGCAATAGACAAGCAGATCGAAGAACTTCAGAAACAGAAGGAAGAGACAGAAAAATATTATGAGTCTTTGATTGAGAACATGGAAAAGTCAAAGTCCAAGTATGAGGAACTTACGGAGCTTGTAGGCAAAGCAGAATTATCTGCAAAGCTCAAACAACTTGGCATTGACGAAGAAGCGTTGGTCAATGGCTCAGAAGAGGAATTTCAGAAACTCAAAAATGCTTATCTTGATGTTGTCTTCCAATTAAATTCTGGTAATAAAGATGTTTTGGTGGCATTACAAGAGTTGTCTGGTTATAACGGCACTGCACCTGCTATGCTTGATGATTCCAACACAAAGTTAGGCACCATGAACGATGAGTTGGGCAATGCGAATAAAGAGGTAGGAAATGTAAATACCTCTCTTGGCAACACTGCATCTACCACAGGTAAAGTGTCTGATAATATCGGTGATCTTAGTGATAAAACAACGGGTTTAGGAGATAGCCTACAGGAAGTAAATTCAGCACTAAAAAATATACCAGATTCTTCATCTAAAATTGGAGATATTGCAAAATCATATGGAGAACTTGCGACCTCATTGCAAAGTAAAGAGGGATCAGAATTAGATACTCAAATTGGTAATATTAATGATAGTTTATCAAAGATTCCAGAAGCTAATAGTAAAATAGATCCCATAGTTACTTCATATAAAGATTTAAAAGATTCGCTTACGGGGGAAGATGGGGCTTCAACAAATGATAAACTTGAAGATATTAACGACGTTTTAGATGAAATTCCAAATGTAAGTCAAAGTGTAACCGACATAGCGGAAGCATATGAAAAGCTTAGTGGCTCTCTTACAAGTGAGGAAAATGTTGGACTTGGTAAAGAACTCTCAGAAATCAACAAAGAATTAGATGTGGTTCCAGAACCTACCAATGTTACTGAAACAGCTCTTGCATATGAAAAACTTGACAAAGCTGTTGTCGGGAATAGTGATGTTAAAATATCTGGTGAAATCGGGAATATTAACACTGCATTAGGAGAAACTCCTGAACCAACCAATATCAATAATGTTACTACTGCTATTAATGAACTTAGCGTATCTATTGATAAATCAAAGCAAAGTATGGATGCTTTATCAGAAGCAGAACTTAATGTTAATAACAATGCAAATGATATAGCCATAAGCATTCAATCTATTGTAGATAATATACAATCTGCATATGAAAACGTTGAAACATTAAGAGATGGTTTATCAGAAACCAATACATTTGTAGTCGAGGAGCAGATTGCTTTTGACATTTTACGCCAGAAAATAGATGAAGTAGTTGAAGTTATCACTGAAAAGATTTCTGCTACATATGATAGTAAATCAGCAACGGAAACATCCATATCCACAGAATTAGAATATTATATTCTATTAAAGGAAAAGTTGCTTGAGGTAAAAGAAAGTCTTGATTCTATAAATGAAGCAATATCTTTAATTGATGCAATGCCTATCAATAATCTTACAAGCGCATTCCAACTTCTCTATGACAAACTGCTACTTGTATCTAATCTTCTTGGTGTTGGTATGGAAGGTGCAGAGGAAGGTGCTGTCAGCGGCATTGCGGGCGCGATACAGGCACTCAATGAGATATCTTTAGAAGAAGGTATTATTGCACAGTTTACAATGCTGAAAGAGGCTATCGACTCAGTTACAGCCGCAATCAGTGGTGGAGGTGGTGAATCCTCTGAGGGTGAAGGCTCTGGTGGTGGATCTGGTTCTAAAGGTGGTCAGTCAGGCGGTAAAGGCGGCAAAGGTTCACAAGGCAAAGGCGAATCAGGTGGCGGCAATTCTCTTACTGGCGCAATCAAAGAGATGGGCGAAACCGCAAAAGAAGTTATTGGTGAACCTGACGCAGAAGGCGACGGTACTGTAATCGGTGAGTTTGGCTCTATGGAAACTGCTGTTAATGATGTGCGTGATGCTATCGGAACGGAAGGTTCTGAAGGCGGTGAAGGTGGTTCTGGCGGCAAAGGTGAAACCGATGATACCCTAGTCGGCTCCATTGAATATCTTGGCGATAAGACCGAAGAGGAAATGGGCGAATTAGATGGAGAGGGTATTCTTGGTAAATTCAATGAATTTAAATGTGTTATCGAAGAAGCAGCCAACCAAGTAAAGAGCATTTCAGAAGGTCTTGACGAAATAGATGGTAAGGAAGTCGAATGTACGATTACTATCAATGTAAAGATGAATGGTAGCATTCCACATTTTGCGTCTGGAACAGTCTTAGGCAATATGCAGATTGAGAGCGCAACTTACAATGCAAGATATGGTAAAGCATTTGCAAGTGGTACAATTGGTCTTAGACACGATGAAAAGAATGCATTACGATCCGAGTATGGACAGCCAGAACTAACGGTATACCCCAATGGTATGACGGAACTTACTACAAGCCCAGTTATGAGTGATTTGCCTAAGGGTACGGTTATCTATAATGAAGAAGAAACGAAAAAGATTATGGATAACAAGTCAAATTCAGTAGGCAATGCTCATGCTAATGGTACAGATGATGGCATCTGGACTACTTTAGCAGATGGAACTAGAGTCCGCGAACTCCAGCCCGGAGACAGAATGTATGACATGATGCAGAAATTCGATGCTTACTTTAATAGCATGGACGGCAACATAGAAAAACTTGTACCTAATTCAGTCTATGAACATCAAAGGCAGATGGAAGATATGGCGAAGCAGATCAATTATGTGAGCAGCGTTGTGAATAATAATCGGAATGTGCAACAGCCTGTACATAATGAGATTCATATTACTTGTCCAGGAGTAACGAGTGAAGAGGTTGCACAACAGGTCGGTGTTAAACTGAATAATATGTTCAGTGGTCTTCATCTTGAAGCGATGCAACAAAGTATGAAGAGGTAAATGGGTGTAAAGTTTGTAGAAAGAATAACCGCACTCTGAAATATGGGTGCGGTTTGACGAGGCGCTGTAGACATATTTCAATTATTGGTATATAATGACAGATATAATACTAATGATTGGAGAATAATTAAATGTTGAAAAATCTTAACGAAAGTAAACTTGCTTCAAACATTGAATTGAGTACCAAAATTGATAGAGGAACATATACTAAGGGAGCAAATAAGGGAACTGCGCCCAAGCCATCAGATATTCAAGATATGATTAATAAGATTAAGAAAGAAGGGAAATAAATATAGTAGATGTAATAGGAATCTTAAATCAGTTACCATTAATCTTAGAATATTTTATTCCAGGATTTATTTTTATAAGAATTTTTCAAATTTTAACATCCAGAAAGGTTTCGTCATATCAACTTATTATTTCAATTGCAATAAGTTATATACTTAAAGCAATTTGTTCGATTTGTCACAAATATATTTTGGTTGATGTAAAATTTTCATGGAATAGCAGAGTAATTATTTTATCTGTATTTGCAATAGTTTTATCTATTATAATTGTGTTTGTTACCGAAATTAAATGTGTTAATAAAATATTATTACATATTAATAATAAATCAATACATGATGATATTTGGCAAGATGTTATAGATTATAAAAATGGTACAACACTGTGATTTATTTGTGGAAATAACATTTATATAGGGGTACTTGTAGGACATGAAGAAAAAGGAAATGATTCTTGGTTTATTCTTGAAGATTTTACAGTAGAAGAAAATGATGGAAATTATAAAGCGGAAGATATGCAAGTGTTTTCAAGAATGGCGATCAATATAAGAAATGTTGATAGGGTTGAACTATATTATGGAGAACCCAAGGAATCATGTATTGATAAAATAAAAGATTTATTTATCACTAAAATATTTAAAAAGCAAACCAACAAAGAGCAAGAGAGTTAAATCTCTGGCTCTTTTATTATGTACAAAAACTAACCAAAGGAAATAGAGTAAGATGAATTTTAAAGAAGAAATCCTAAAATCAATACAATTAATGATTGATAGAACGATTGGTAATTATAAAGCAGACCGTACATACAGAACGGTCATAAAAAGAATTGATAAAAGTGGTTACGTCATTACTGATCAAGCAGGACAAGAAAGAACGGTGCCTTGCGGTATTCCGAATATTGAATTAAAACCGGGACAGAGCGTTTATGTAAAGGAACCGATGGGAAAGATAAGTGAATTACATATCTGTAACATAGCGGGTAACACAAATAGTTCAAACGGAAGAAGTAGAAGAAGATAATCTTAATTTCAATAAAAATGTAACTATAAACAAAGCCGATGTGAATAGATTAGGTATGATGCCGAGTCTGGTTCTTTATATGTAGGTAGAATAAATGAGAAAATTAAATATAGAATTAACTTTTGCGGCACTGTCAGGATTGAGACGGTGCCTTTTATATAGATTATATAGGAATTGGAGTGTGGTTTTTATAAAAGAAAGTAATATAAATGACTTATTGAAATATATAGCCGAACACGATATGATTGATTTATCATATGTGCAAGAACAGATTGAAATGAAACGAAGAGAGGAGATATTAAAGCGACACCAATACTCAATATGGCATAACAATAAGGAAGATGTATGGTATAGCTATCTGCCAGACGAATCTAAGCCAAATGGCCGTAAAAAGATTAAGAGAAAGCGGAAGAGAGATTTAGAGGATATCATTTGCGATTTCTATTCCTCCGAACAAATTGAGCATGAAACCATGGAGAAGAAGGACTTCTCGATAGAAAGCATGTTCTATGAGTTTATGAAGCATAAGGCAAAAGAGGTCGGCAGTGGCACGGTTAAACGGATGATGGCAGACTGGGCACGGTTTTATAAGCCTGATCAGGAGTTTATTGCAATATCGGTGCAGAATCTTACCAAAATCAATATTGATGATTTTTTCAATGCGGTATTGGAGAGACATGACCTCAAAAAGAAAGCTTTCTACAATATGTGCGGTATCTTGAAACAGACATTGGAGTATGTGGTTGATGCTGAATATATTGAGAAGAATCCATACCGTGTCAAAATTAACAAGAAAAAACTCATCAGCAGCAGTAAGAAACCGAGTGAAAGAGAGGTCTTCTGGGCTGATGAAAAGGAGCGGCTTCTTGAGGAGATGGAGCGGAGACTGCAAAATAATCCGTCAAATACCGCACCGCTAGCAGTCATGCTTGATTTTGAGTTAGGCACGCGAAAAGGTGAAATTCTTGCAATCTGTAGAGCTGATATTGTGGACAACAGGATTCACATACATAGACAGCTTGTAGAGGAATTTGATACAAGTGACCTCAATCATATGAAAAGCAAAGGATTTCAAGTTGTGGACTATACCAAGTCAGCAGATGGTGACAGATGGCTTCCTTTAACTGACAGGGCAAAGAAACTTATTAAAAGGGTGGAGATGATCAATGAAGAATATGGTCATCGTTATAAGGATTTTCTGTTCGTAAAAGATGGGGAATGTCTTACGCCGGACGCCGTTGATGCACAGATCAAAAGAGGGTGTGAGTATATAGGCATCCCGGTAAAGACGATGCACAAGATCCGAAAGACGTATGCGTCCACTTTACTGCATAACGGCGTGAATCTCAGTATTGTAAAGGATATGTTAGGTCATGCGGACGAATCGACCACTCTAAAACATTACATCTATAATATTGAGGACAGCACAGAGACAGATAACAAGGTGCTGAGTGCTTTAGACCCACAAAATGATGCAAAAAGTGACCAAAGTGACCAAAATATCATTCCATTCGCAAAAATAAAAAGAGCCGAAAACCCTGATAAATCAACGCTTTCAGCCCTCTAATGAGACTGCGGAAGATGGGACTTGAACCCACACGGCCTAACGGTCACTAGATCCTTAGTCTAGCCTGTCTGCCAATTCCAGCACTTCCGCATACGTTTACAACGCAACTAATATAATACTGTTTGACAGGAAAAAAGTCAAGATCTTTTGAGAAAATTATTCATGAATCTTTTACGGCGGGGAGCGGCTATAAAATCTGCCGCTCCTTGCCTGGTCAGGTTTTGAATTAAAAATGTACTTCTGTTTTGAATATAGCGCCCTCGGCGATTTTTTGATCATCACCTTTCAACTCATCCATATATTTGATATAGTCGCATACATAGATATACACGGTGTCTGTGTTTCGTCCATAAGTGGAGTAAACTTCGGCATTATCGCCCTGGCTCTCCAGGCGTTTGCCGTCTGCATCGCAGATCACTACGGCATAGTCGGATAGGGAAGCGCCTGCCGGGAGCAGAAGCTCGGCTTTGATTTCAAAGTCGGTTTTTTCTACGGAGGCAATACCGACGCCGTCTTCGTTGGTCTTGTTGACCGGAATAAGCTGTGTCCCTTCTTTGTTCATGGTGACGTTGATGGCAAAGTTCCATGTGCCGTTATAGTGCTTTTGAACTGGATCCTTTATCGTCACCTCGTTGCCGTCCAGGTCTGTGAGCTGCGCTTCCTCATATTCCAGCAGATCCGCATAGATATCCGAAATCTCAAGGTAATAGGTGAAATGTTCCGGGAGCTGTGATACTTTATCTTCCCAGATCAGCTTGGCGTCGGTCTGCGCTGTGGAGGAGTTGATGGCGTGGCCGCTGCTTGCCAGATCCTCGTCCAGCGGGACACGGATGATGCCGGTAAAGGTGTGGTCGTCCGCAAATTCACCTTCTATATAATAGGGCGTAGGGTAGCCATATCCGGATGGGCGGTCTGCCTTGGTCAGTCCCGGCACGTCGTAGTAAGTGTCTGTGGTCAGATACAGTATGTCATAATCTAGGACGTAGCCGTCCATATTTTTTGTCTTTATGAAATCTGCGGGAAAACCTTCCTCATTTTCAATGCAGAGCGCCAGATACAGTGCCTGCGCAGAGCAGTTGGTCTCGGAGACGGTGACGGTTATTCCATTGGAGGTCTGCACGAGAGGATTTGCCGCAGCCTTGTCGGATGAACTATCGGCAGTTTGGTCTGACGATGGTGTCATATTTTCGCCTGCGGAGGGTGTTTCTTCCACATATACTTTAGCGTCTTCGCTGAAATCGCCTTTATAGCTGACCTTTTCCTGTACCATGGAAAAGATGCGCCCGATGAGGGGCAGCCTGGCGGCAAGGTCAGGTTCGGATACCAGGAGTATCCCTGCGCAGAGGGCGGCCAGGAGAGCGGCCGCCGAAGCGCCGTAGCGCAGAGCCGCTTTTTTGCGGTGAAGCCGTCTTTTTTCTTTCATTCCGTTCCGGATACCGATTTTTACAGCCTGATCCAGCTCTTTCGGAATCGGGATTGCATCGAATCTATCATTTTGCATAGCGCTTTTCCTCCTTTACATTGATACCGTCCGTCAGCCATTTGCGAAGCTGCTTTTTTGCACGGTACAGGCTTGCCTTGACGCTTCCCTCGGGAATGTCCAAAATCTGTGAGATTTCCCTGATTTTTAACTCCTGAAAATAGAAGAGTATGACAACGGTTTTATACTGGTCACTCAGGGAGTCGATGGCGTCGTACAGATCAACCTTCTCCTCGATCAGATAATTTTCAACCCCTGTTTCAACATATTCGTCTAAGGAAATGGTTGGAGCCTTTTTCTTATCCTGTCTGATGCAGTTAATCAGAATCCTTGTGATCCAGGTTTTAAAGTATTGCGGCTCTTTTAGCTTTTCAATGCCGAGCAGGCCCCTTGTCACACACTCCTGCACGGCGTCCAGAGAGTCGGCTTCGTTCTTTACATATAAAAAGGCGGTCTTATATAAGTAGACCTGATATTCGGCAATCAGCTCGCCGTAGGCGGACATATTGCCTTTGATGGCTTTTTTGACAAGCTTGATGGTGTCTTTCTTCATCGGTGTCTTTTCCTTTCGTCATATTCCGCGGTGGTTTTTTGTTGCTGCGCGCATGTTACCGGTTTGGTTTTATACTGATTAGACCACCCGGAAAGAAAAAAGGTTGCAATTTTAAATACAATTGCTGACTTGAAATTTTAAATTCCAGTGCAGAAGTAAATTCCACTGCACTTTAAAGTTGTTGCTTTTTATGGATTTTCCAAACCACAAACTAATTCGCATACACTAAATATAGAAACACAACTTGATGAAATAATTGATTTTGTGTCAAGGACTTTGTA
>CANPWA010000034.1 GCA_947581865.1 uncultured Acetatifactor sp.
AGGCAGATCTGTATGATAGGGAAGAGGCTTCGGCCTCTTCTTTTTATTTTTGCCAATGAAAATTATACTCTAAGTTGTGTAACGGGAGTATTTTGGCTATTTTCAAAAACATCATTGTAAGGCGGCGCTTTTTGCGGTATGATGTTAGTGGAGAAGGTGCGAAAGGAAGTGTGTATGGCAATACAGAGCGTGGTCGCACAGACCATTGATACCACAGGGAAGGAGGCGCAGTACGACACCTGTGTTAAGCGGCTTTTGTCCGAGAAGATCATCCTCGCATGGATCTTAAAAGAGTGCGTGGATGAGTTTAAATCGTATTCCGTGAAACAGATCATGAAAGACTGCATCGTTGGCGAGCCGAACATATCCGTCGCCGCTGTGGATCAGGACGATCCGGACGGCGCAGAAGATGGCGGATATGCCGATGAAACGGTTGACGGCAAAATTGCAGGCATAAATACGGAGGACAATTCCGTTAGGGAAGGCAGGGTGTATTATGACATCCGTTTCGTGGCTGTTGTGCCGGGTACGAAAGAGCCGGTACAGCTCATCATCAATGTGGAGGCGCAGAAAAGCGACAAGACGTCCTATCCTCTTATCAAACGGGCGATCTACTACGGAAGTCGCATAATCTCAGCGCAGAAGAACACGGTTTTTGTGAACAGCTACTATGAGAAGATTCGCAAGGTTTATTCCATCTGGATTCAGATGAATGTAGGCAAGGAAAAAGCGAATACTATTACAAGATATAGAATTGCCGAAGAACAGATCGTAGGGCATGTGAAGGAGCGGGAAGCCAACTACGATTTGTTGACGGTGCTTATGATAGGGCTTGGTAGCGCAGAGACTGCCGACAGACCGATTCTGCAGCTGTTGGACGTTTTGTTATCGGCAGAGACAAAGCCTGATGCGAAGAAGGCGATACTGGAGAAGGATTTCGATATTCCGATGACATCGGCTATGAGTGAGGAGGCGAACATTATGTGTAACTTGGGCGAAGGGATCAGAGAACAGGCAGTGCAGGAGACTCAGCAGAAAACGTGGCTGCAGGCTGTGCTGAACCTGATGAAATCGTTAAACTTAAGTGCGGAAGAAGCAATCAACGCATTAGCGATACCTGATGAGGAAAGGCAGTCTTTATTGGAAAGGATCGACGAAGAACTTGCCGTGAAATAGGTATTTAGGCATTTCTTTGAGGCGGGAAATAAAGCAGGGCGGCAGAATCTTTAAAGAGACTCTGCCGCCAGTTTCGTCGAAAAAACGCCTGGGAATTTGTAACGGCTCTTTAATCTGCAGTAGGAATTGCTGGAATCTTCTTTCTTTTCTAGGGTTTGAAGGTGCCGATACCGATCCCCATCACCCGCTTTTCTTTTTTGTTCGGGAAGCCAGTAAAATCAAGGCTTCCCAACTTTTTTCCAATCAAAACTGAAAGTACATTCTGTACGATTCGTAGGAAATCACAAAAATAGTGATAAATCAACGGCTTTCGCCGGTTTTTCTTTGGACTTTATTGTCCTTATACGATCACTGAAGTGACGATCTGTCAGGAACCGGGGAAGACTACAAACAGCCAAGGCAGATATCAATTACCAGACGGACACGAGGCATGATATACTTATTCATATTTATCGAAATAGTGGAAACACGCATAATGAATAAGGATAGTCGAAATTTTTATATTACCGGCTGCACAATTTAAATAAAAGCAATATATTATTGTTGTATTATAAAAAGTGGAAAAGTATGATTATATTCTCCTGTTTAATGACGAGAGAAAAAGTATTGAATATGCAACTGTGTTTTTAGGTATTGTTGTTGCGGTTACATTTATCGGAACTTTACATGGGGGAAATAAAGACTGTATATGAGGGTAAGATCTATATGAATAAAATTGTTTTTTTACTCATTGGCAGTTTCAGTCTATCTGTTATATTATGCCATTCGACCATTTGAAAATGAATTGGCTTTATCAGATATGATACTGCAAATCAGCGGAAGTAGAGGCAGTATTATCCTGGGTGCAAGTGCACAAGAGATAATATCATTTGCGTTTAAACTGATGCCTGATCTGATTTTGGAATGCTATTTGGGTATTGCATTATACCGTAATTACTGCACTGCCTCCGTATTTATATTTTCACGTTTACCTGATCGAAAAAAGTGGTATATAAAAGAAACCAGATTGCTTCTGTTCTTTATATTATTTTATGAGACAATACTGCATACACTTATGCTGTTGTTTTCTGTATTTTTCTTTGATGTAAGATTTAATACAAAGGGGTTCTTTTTGCTCGGATACAATATCCTGCTGCGTACGTTGTGGATATTTTTGATGGCATTGTTAAGGAACATATGTGGGATTCTATTTGGAGGAAGTAATTTTGGACTCGGCATTATTATGGCACAGCTTGTAATGATAGCATTATTGTCATTATGTAATGTCTATCCCATTGCAAGTCATTTTAATCCGATCGCAATGCTTGTATTGGGATGGCATCATAGTATGCTTGCGCCAGAAACGAATATAACTTCACTGGTGAAATTATCTGAGGGAAATATAAATATGCTGACTATGGGGAGAAGCTTTGAAGAAACCGGATTGAGTATATTACTTGCATCGATAGCAGCAGAATTTTTGGGTGATATCAATATATCTATGCAATCCGGTAAGATATATGGATTTTGGGGACCAAACGGATCAGGAAAAACAATGTTTTTCCGAGCATTATCGGGTCTGATAAGGATTGATTCGGGAACCATATCACTTGATGATAAGGAGTTACATCGGGATTTTTCGGTGTTGCCGGATCTTGGAATCATGATAGAAAACACTGGATTGTATCCGGAGTTGACAGGTTTTGAGAACTTATGTTTTTTAGCGTCATTACGGAATATTGTCAAAGAGGAGGAAGTACGACAGAGTATTTTAAGAGTGGGACTGGATCCCTATGATAAACGTACCTATAGAAAATATTCATTAGGGATGAAACAGCGCTTATCGTTCGCCCAGGCCATAATGGAGTCACCACAGATTCTAATGCTCGATGAGGTGACTAACGCCCTGGATGAAGATGGAATAGAAATGGTAAGAAGTATTTTGCAGGAAGAGAAAGAAAAAGGAGTTCTGATTCTGCTGACCAGTCACAGAAGAGAAGATTTGAAAATATTAGCGGACAAAATTTATCAAGTAAAAAACGGGAGTATTGATATCATATCCAAAGCCGATTTTTAGAGGAGACGAGACCATAATGAATATACACAAAATACAAATAAATTTATTAGGCGGGGTGTTTTGTGTTTTGGCTATATGGGGAGGAATAAATAAAACCAGATACACCGATATTCGTACAAAACCTGATTATCTTATGACTCTGGAAGTCCCTGAAATTTCGGAAGAAATGGCTAAAGAAACTTGCAAAACGATGGAAGAAGAGCTGCCTAAAAGTCCTCTGATTTTAGTTGTCACGCCCGTTGATGAAATGGAATTTGTTTTTTGGGCAGGAAGGCAAAAGGTAATTGTTGAGGATATAAAAAAAGAAGATGAGATCGGCAGTGTAAATAGTCCAAATATAGGCAGTGAAATATGGATTGTTAATCCATCCTGGTATTTACGAATGTGGGATAAAGAAAGGCAGTATGTAAATTTATGCGGGGTCAATATCATGGTCAAAGATGGTCACTATTTAGTGTTTCTGGATGAAGTTGTACAGGGAGTGGATGGTATAGAACCCGCATATAAACTGGCAGGGGAAACGGTTATTTCTCCCGTTTTTTCCTTAGAAGAGAAATCGAATGTTATCGTGCAGCATGGGGAATATATGACGGTACCATATACATCATTATGTGAAAACGAATTCTTTGGGGAAAGTGAAGCGGCTAATCATTCATGGAGCAAATTAAAAAGCAAAATGATAGATTTATATGTTCAATAGTTCTGCTATGTGATTTTTCACACGAAAATCACTTTGCTTCTTTTTTTAAGAATCGTCTGCCTATATCCGCCATTTTAATGTAATAGCTGGACACAAGCACCACATCTGCACCTGCCCACGCGAGAACCTCCGCCCAAAAGAGCCCTTCCGTTCCAATAAGCCCCGGCAGAAAAAGAATTACCAATATACGCATAACAAGTTCTGCCCCGCCCGATACCATCGGCATGATCGTATCGCCAAGACCCTGCAGGGAAGAACGGTAAATATACATCAGATAGAGTACAGGCAGAAACGCCGCCATAACGCAAAGGTAATGATAGGCAATTTCAACTGTTGCCGCCGTATCTTTCGGATCTCCGGAAATAAATGCCCCGACAATATGCCTGCCAAAGAGGAACATCACCGCACTGATGAGGATGGCTGTCACAATCCCCATCAAAACTCCGGTATGGACACCTTTCGTAATGCGCTTAATCTGACCCGCACCATAATTCTGACCGACATAGGTGGTAAGCGCAAAACCATAAGAGATTGCCGCAATTTCCAAGAGCCCATAAAGCTTATTGGTGGCAGTAAATCCCGCTATATACAAAACACCATAGCCGTTGATGACAAACTGGACCACCAGCCCGCCCACCGAAATAATCACATTCTGAAAGGCAAACGGCATGGCTAGTTTCAGAAGTTCCGCAGCAATCCCCCCGTCAAAACGGTGTTCCGATTTCGGAGTCCGTATCACTTCAATCTTTTTTAGCGAAAGATAGCAGATGACTGCCGACACCGCCTGACCGATCAGTGTAGCGGCGGCAGCACCCGCGACGCCCCAATGGAAAACAATCACAAATAAAAGGTCAAGGATAATATTGCATATGGATGCGGCAATCATAGCCTTCAAAGGCGTTTGGCTGTCGCCAAGCGAACGCAGGACAGATGCTCCGAAATTGTATGCCATTACAATGGGAACGCCTGCAAAAATCACACTCAGATAAGTGACTGTGATCGGAAATATTTCAGCGGGAGTATGCAAAAGATGCAGGATTGGTCTTAAAACAGCAAACGCAGAGCAGAGTACCACTGCTGCGCACAGAATTGAAAGCCTCAACGATGTAACGTAAGTTTTTTTCAGCCGCCTTATGTCATTTGCACCAAAATCCTGTGCAAGGCGAATGGAAAAACCCTGCGCAAATCCCTGTATCATACTTAAAACAAGCCAGTTAAGCCATTCACCATTGCCAATGGCCGCCAGTGCATTGAGCCCAAGCACTTTGCCGACAACCATAGAGTCCACCATCGTATACAGCTGCTGAAAAACATTCCCAATCATCAAAGGCAGCGCAAACGAAAAGAGGATCCGTAATGGAGACCCTGATGTCATATTTTTTACCGATCTCATAAAATTCTCACCGCCGTTATAGTGTTTCTGCCTGAAATTTTATATATCCATCTGCTGCTCTGATTTTATAAAATACAGGGTTACGAATAGCACCGGTTACCCTGCCAGAGTTTTATTCTTCGCTATAAATGCTTATTTCTTGTGCATCATTTACACTTATGACCGGTTTGCCCAAGCAGGATGATTGCTCTTTTCATAAAATTGTTTCCTCCAGACCCATGATTCTGTGCTGATAAAAATTTCTCTGATATTTTACCATATCCGCAAACGATTGTACAAAATATTTGTAAAACCGCTTTTCTTGGCAAGGAGCAGGAGAATCCTGGTAAATTCTTAAAAAATATGATATCTGCAACTGTCGGTTGACAAAAATTACACCAGGATTGGTGGATGTCAACCGGGGTTTTTGTTATGATGACAGTAAGCGCGCTGATCAAATTAGAAATCGGAGGAATGAGATCATGATATTGGCGGATAAGATTATTTTGCTGAGAAAACGAAACAGCTGGTCCCAGGAGGAGCTGGCAGAAAAGCTGCAGATTTCCAGACAGTCTGTGTCCAAGTGGGAGAGCGGGGCATCCATACCCGATCTGGATAAGGTTATTAAAATGAGTACATTGTTTAACGTGTCCACGGATTATCTTTTGAAAGAGGAGCTGGAGGAACTTGTAGCCGGGGAGGGCATGGCTCTCGGTGAAGCGGCGGAAGCCTCCGGGCGTATGGTTTCCGTGGAGGAGGCGGAGGAATTTCTGGCTGCCACCGGAAGCTTTGCGAAGATGATCGGTCTTGGAGTGGCGCTGTGTATTCTGTCACCCGTCAGTCTGATCCTTTTGGTAGAATTTGCGCAGGAGGGACGGAGCTTTTTGAACGGACCGCTGGCGGAGGGAGCGGGCGTGGGAATACTCCTCATCATGGTAGCCTTGGCGGTAGTTATCTTTATCCTGAACGGAATCCGTTATAAGAGATATGAGTATCTGGAGGAGGAGATGATTTTTCCGGAATACGGTGTGGAGGGGATCGCCTCAAAGAAAAAGGAAGGCTTTACAGGTACCTTTGCCATCTGTATCGCCAGCGGCGTGGCGCTGTGTATTCTGGGGGTGGTTCCTCTTGCGATCGCGGGGGGAATGGGCAGCGGTGAACTGACGAAATGTTGCTGCGCCGCCGTCCTGCTTATCATGGTGTCCGTGGCAGTATATCTGTTCATCTGGTCGGGCATCGTGTACGGGAGTTTTGACAAGCTTCTCCGGGCAGGAGATTACACGGACGAAAACAAAAAACTGCGGCGTGTCCTGCAGCCTGTTGCGGGTATTTACTGGTGCCTTGCCACAGCCTTATATCTGCTCTGGTCGTTTTGGGGAGGAAAATGGGAATATACATGGGTTCTCTGGCCCATCGCAGGTATTTTATTTGCCGTAATCGCTCAGATAGTCAAAGTGATCCTCTGCGCGGTTCAGAAACTTAAGAAATCATAAACTCTGCTCCACGGCAGCCCGAAGGCGTTGCAAAGCGCTTACCCCGGTGGTACAATGATAACGAGTCGGAAACAGAACATTCAGAGGAATGTCAGGCAGACAAAAGATAAGAGGTGACTCGGATGATCGTACTATGGGGTGTTTTGGCAGGGCAGGCTGTCTGGCTGGAGCTGGTTTATCATCTCAGCGGCTTCGGCATGGCTGTGTTTAATCCTATTTACGCATTACTGCTCATCACGGCATGGTCGGGGATTTGGGCTATGTTGATCGGTCTGTCCAAAAACCGGGTGAAAAAAATAATATATTATACTGCCATTTGGCTGCCTGTGATATGGACCGGAGCACAGCTTGTGTACCTGCGTATTTTCAGACAGCCTCTTCTTTGGGCAGCCATGATCCGGGGGACGGGCGACGCATTATCGGATTACTGGAGAGAGACGTTAGAGGGGATCTGGAGCACCCTGCCTTTCCTGATCTTATTTATGCTGCCCGCGCTGGTGATTCCCGCGCTTTTGAAAAGGCTTGGATGGGAGCTGCCGCAGTTTGGCAGCCTGCAGGTCATGCGCACGCTGGTGATCGTGGTGATCGGTATTTCCGGCAGTGCGGTGACACTGCAGATCGGGAAAATTCTGGAACTGGATTTTTATGAGGAATATGTAGAATTTTACGATCCCCTTACAGTGGCAGAGAATCTGGGCGTCCTTCCCCTGCTCCACGGGGATACGCAGCAATCCCTGCAGAAATTCATAAAGGCGCAGAAGCAGCCGAAAACAGTGATGGCAGGTGCCTCTGCAAAAGATGTGTCCGGGGAGCAGCCATCCGCCGCGCCATCCGTAACGGCAGGAGAGCCCGGGCAGGATGAGATAATGAAGCCGGGAGTATCAAAACCGGGAGTATCGAAACCTTCAGAGACAGAGGACGATCCTAAGCTTCCGGTCATCCGCCCGCAGGAGTTCTCTCTGGATTATGAGCGGCTGCATCAGCTGGCAGACAATGAACAGCAGACTTGGCTGGCAGATTATATTCAGAGTCAGGTGCCTGTGAACACCAACGAGTATACAGGCATGTTTAAGGGATATAATCTCATTTTTCTGACGGCGGAGGGGTTCTGTACATATGCCATAGATGAAGAATTGACGCCAACGCTGTATCAATTGGCGAATTCAGGCTTCGTATGCAGAAATTATTACACGCCTTTGTGGCAGACCAGCACCAGTGACGGTGAGTACATCAATATCACGGGTCTGATCCCTGATCAGCAGTACAGCATGCGCCGCAGCGCAGAAAACGTACAGCCTTATGTGCTGCCGGCGTTTTTTGCCCAAGAAGGGGTGAAGTCCTATGCGTACCATAACAATAGTCTGAGTTATTATGACAGATATCTGAGTCACCCAAATCTGGGCTATGATTTTAAGGCCTGTAAGCTGGGAGATTTGGAGGAAGCGGAGTGGGGAAGCAAGGTGTTTGCCATGGAACAGCCGAACCAGTGGCCCGCTTCCGACTACAATATGATGGTGGCAACGGTGCCGGAATATGTGAACGAAGAACGGTTTCATGTATATTACATGACGGTTTCCGGTCATATGAATTATACTTTTAAGTCCAATGCCATGTCTTCTAAGAACAAGGATGCCGTGGCAGAACTGGAGTTATCCGAGGGACCGAAGGCTTATATGGCCTGCAATATTGAACTGGACAAGGCGATGGAAAATCTGCTGGCACAGTTAGAGGAGGCAGGGCAGCTGGAGAATACGGTCATTTGCCTGAGTACGGATCATTATCCTTATGGTCTGTCGGATAGGGAATATGAGGAGCTGGCAGGCAGGGACCTGTCTGCAGGAAAAGACAAATTCCGAAATACATTGATATTGTGGAATGCGGGTATGGAGGAGCCGGTCTATATCGACAAAGCCTGTGGCCCTATGGATCTTCTGCCCACACTTCTCAATCTGTTCGGCTTTGAGTATGATTCCAGAATGTATGCGGGCAGGGATATTTTGTCTGACAGGGAGGGAATGGTTATCTTTAATAACCGGGATTTTGTGACGGACAAGGTGATCTTTATTGAAAAAGGGGACATCACCACCTGGCTTCAGGACGGGGAGGGAAATGATCTCGTCCCGGACGATGAGAAGGAAGAATATCTGAAGGCAGCCCGTCAGGAAGTTAAGGATCGCTATAAATTCAGCGCCTATATCATTCAGGAAAATTATTACAGTGACGTACAGCAGGCGGCAGCGCCGTGATCAAAAGATGCCTGTCTATTTGCAGGGATGCACAGGACCTCTGTCCCAGGTACGGCTGGGCTGTGCCTTATAGGTTGGGGAGCGGAAGAGCAGGTTTTTTAGCGCTTTGCCGTTCCATGGGAAAAGAGGCCAGAAATAGCTCATACCTCCGAAAGTGGGGGTGGTGATAATGGAGAGGAGGATCAGTGCGGATCCTGCGGCAAAGCCCCAAAGCCCTCCCAGTGCAGTAATGAGAAGCAGGAAAATCCGATAAACCCTCAGACCGTCTGCAAGCTCCTGGCTGGAGATGGACAGAGAGGCAAGGAGGGAAATGGCGCCGTAGAACAAAACCTCCGTGGATGCCCAGTTTAAACTGACGGCGATGTCTCCGATCAGCAGTCCACCCACGATGGCGAGGGAGCCGGAGAATCTGCCGGGGCTGATGGATGCAGAGTATTTGAACAGATCCAGAATGAATTCCACTGCGAGCACATAAAAAATCATATATACCGGATCTTTGATTTCCGTGGATATCAGCTGCCAGCGCCGGGCAAGCTGTGGATAATATGCGGCGATCAGAAGAAACAGGGGCATAAGATAAAGACTTACGGGGATACAAGCCAGGCGGACCAGACGGAAATAGCTGCCCACCACGGGGGATTTGTAATAATCCTCAGGGCTTTGTGTAAACTGAAAGATCGTTCCCGGCAGAATCAATACCAGGGGGGAATTGTCCACGATAACCAGTATATGCCCCTCCATGAGATAACTGCACGCCACATCCGGTCTTTCCGTGTACTGTACTGCGGGCAGAGGATTCCAGAAGCGATGCGGTACGAGCAGTTCTTCCAGACTTTTTGCTCCCATGGTCAGGGAAGTGATGTGCAGGGAGTCCAGTTTTTGTGAAAGGTTTTCAAGAAGTTCCTGATTTACCATATCCTCCAGATAGGCAACAGCCACATCGCTGCGGCTCAGATCTCCCACTGTGTGCATGGCAAAGGTAAGCCTGGGGGAACGTATGCGGCGGCGGATGAGATTGGTGTTGAACAGTAAGGTTTCCACAAAACCGTCCCGGGCGCCTTTGGTGATATGTTCTGCGTCCGGCTCCTGTATTCCCCGGGTGGGGTAGGAGCGGACATCGATGACAAGAGCATGATCAAATCCCTCTACAAACAACAGGGAAGGGCCGCTCAGCAGATCTTTGATCAGCTTGTCCCAGTCTTTTTTTGTCTCAACCTGCGCATAGCCTATCTTTGCATTCATAAAGTAAAGTAAATCTTCTATCTGACCGTCGCGGGTGTAGAGAGGATTCTGCAGATCGGAAAAAAGCTGCTGTAAAATTTCTGTCTTGCAAAAGCCGTTGATCCCGATCCAATAGGCGGGAGTTTCTCCCAGGAACAGATCACGGGTTACCAGGTCAAAACTGGTGCCTATGGGTAAAAGCTTGTGAAGAGTGGAGATGTTTTCGGATAAGACAGAAGATAATGTCATGTTCGGGCTCCTTTCCGTTATTGATTTAGTGTGTCCCGAATGAAAGGGGATATACCCATGGAAGCCGTTATAGGTTATAGAAGATTTCAGGGAAAAGATCAGAGTGAAATATAGAAATAATTGTGCTATAATGTAAAAGATTTGTTTTGCTTTATAAAGATTATTGTGGCAGAATCACAGAGAAGTGGAAAAAAGATGCAGAAGTTAAAAGATTTTATCAGGAAGGAGCCGGTGCTTTGCTGCGCGGTTTTTTTGGCAGTCTTATCGGCATTTTGGATACATCCCGATAAGGATTACAAGGAGTATATCGATTTTCGCACACTGGCAATATTGTTTTGTCTGATGTGTGTCATGGCAGGGCTGCAAAAGCTGGGGATGTTTGAGTGGATCGCGCAAAGGCTTTTGGAGCGCATGCACCGCATTTCGCAGGTGGTGTTTCTTCTGGTAATGCTCTGTTTTTTCTTCAGTATGCTGATCACCAACGATGTGGCGCTGATCACTTTCGTTCCCTTCACGTTTACGGTGGGAGCGCTGTTGGGCGAGGAGACATACCGCCGTATGGTCTTTCCCGTGGTGGCGCTTCAGACCATTGCTGCCAATCTGGGCAGTATGCTGACTCCCGTGGGGAATCCTCAGAATCTGTATCTGTATGGCATTTCCGGAATGGGGGCGGGGGAATTTATGAAAGTCATGCTCCCCTATAGTCTGTTTTCCCTGCTGCTGCTGGCGATCAGTTGTATGGTATTGGGGAGAAGGCTTTCAAAGGGCATGGAAGGTGAAAGTGACGGGAATGCTTCTCTGGCAGGAAAAAAGGAGACGCCCCATCCCTTTGTGAAGACGATCCGGGAAAAAAGTTCTCTTGTGGTATATCTTTTGTTGTTCATCACATGTCTTCTGAGCGTGGCAAGGATGGTTCCTTTGTGGATAAGCTTTGCCGCTGTGGCAGCGGGAGTCGGCATTCTGGACCGGCGGGTTTTCAAACAGGTGGATTACTGCCTGTTGCTGACCTTTGTGGGATTCTTTGTTTTTATCGGCAATATGGGAAGGATTCCGGTTTTTTATGAGTTTCTGCAGCGGCTGGTCGCAGATCATGAAGTCTGGGTGTCCATTGTGGCAAGCCAGTGCATCAGCAATGTGCCCGCGGCATTGCTCTTATCGGGGTTTACGGACAATGTAAAGGGTCTGATGGTGGGGACGAATCTGGGCGGTCTGGGGACACTGATCGCTTCCATGGCGAGCCTGATCTCCTATAAATATATTGCCGTGGAGGCGCAGGCAAAGGGGCTGTCCGGCGGAAAATCGCAGTATTTTCTATATTTTACGCTGACAAATATATGTTTCCTTGCGGCGCTGGTGATACTATATGTGCTGATTGGCGGATTGCTGTAAAGAAGAAAGGAACGGGGAAGAAAAGATGACAAAGGAAATGACGATCATTGGAGAAGAAGCCTATGGAGCCGCTAAGGAAATCCTGGAGATTGCCAGACTGGAGGAAAAAGATTTATTTGTTGTGGGATGTTCTACCAGCGAGGTAGGAGGCGCCGGGATCGGAACATTTTCCAGCCCTGAAGTGGCAGAGGTCGTCTTTGGAGGCATTTATCAGGCGACCCAGGAGGCGGGGGTTTTTCTGGCGGCACAGTGCTGCGAACACCTCAACAGAGCCCTCATTATAGAAAAAGAAGCCGCAGGATTATACGGCTTAGAGATTGTGAATGTGATGCCCCAGCCCAAGGCGGGCGGTTCTTTTGCCACCGCGGCGTTTAAGGCCTTTGAACATCCGGTGGCAGTGGAACATATCAGAGCCCATGCGGGCATGGATATCGGAGATACATTGATCGGTATGCATTTAAAGGATGTGGCAGTGCCTGTGCGTATCCGCACCAAACAGATCGGGGACGCACATGTAGTCTGTGCCCGCACAAGGGCAAAATTTATCGGCGGCAGCAGGGCTGTCTATGATGAGACCATTATCTGACAGCCTCCTCTATGAGCTGCATGATCTTGGGAATGGAATCTATCTGCCCGCTCTGTTTCATCACTTCCGTATAATGGGAGCGGTTCTCAAAGAGCTCATGTACTTTGGAGACCAATAAATTAGTGCTCAGATCATCTTCGTTGATCACGATGGAAAAACCCTGTGCCTCGAAGGAAGCGGCATTCAGAAGCTGATCCCCTCTGCTGCCGGCAGTGGGAAGAGGAATGAGGATATTGGGTTTTTTCAGTGCCAAAAGTTCGCAGATGGCGTTGGCTCCCGCTCGGGAGATCACAAGATCCGCCATGGCAAACAAGTCCTTCAGCTCGGCTTTGATGTACTCAAACTGCCGGTAGCCGGGAGTGCTTAAGAAGAGATTGTCTAATTTCCCTTTCCCGCAAAGGTGTACGATCTGGAAATCGGTCAAAAGCCGGGGCAGTGCATCGCGGACTGCCTTGTTGACATTGGCGGCGCCCTGACTTCCTCCGATTACCATGATCACCGGTTTGTTGGCAGAGAAACCGCACATATCAAGCCCTGCCAGCTTATTTCCCTGGGTGAGTTCGCTGCGTATGGGGGAACCGGTGAGAACCGCCTTACCTGCCGGCATAGTCTTCATAGTCTCGGGGAAATTGCAGCAGATCTTTTCCGCCACGGGAATACAGAGTTTATTGGCAAGACCGGGCGTCATGTCGGACTCATGGATGATACAGGGAATTTTCAAAGATGCGGCGGCGCGCACGACAGGTACGCTGACAAAGCCGCCCTTGGAAAAGACCACGTCCGGCTGCAATGTTTTCAGATATTTTCTCGCCTCGCCAAAGCCTTTGATGACCCGGAAGGGGTCGGTGAGATTTTTGGGATCCAGATAGCGCCGGAATTTACCGGTGGCAATGCCTGTGTAGGGAATATCAAAATCGCTGATAAGCTTCTTTTCAATTCCGTCATAGGAACCCATATAATACACTTCATAGCCTGCCTCGCGCAGCGCGGGGAGCAGAGCGATATTGGGAGTGACATGACCTGCGGTTCCTCCGCCGGTCAGTACGATCTTTTTCATGGCGATACCTTCCTGCTTTTATCTTTTTGTTTCATAGATAATGTATGTCACAGCATGCTTTCCAGTGCCTGGGCAAGCTGGTCCGGACAGGAAGTATTTTTCATGCCGCAGCGGATGCCTTTGAGGCGGTTTACTGCTTCCTGTGGAGTCATACCTTTTACCAGAGCGGCAATACCCTGCAGATTGCCGTTACAGCCGTTCTCAAATTTCACGGATTCAATCACGCCGTCCGCTATTTCAATATCGATAGCGGTGGAACAGGTTCCCTTTGTCTGATATCTCATATTATCCTCCAGATCATGTTTTTTTAGTGTCGGTTCATTTAATATATTATAGCAGATTTTTCCTGGCTGCGCAACGGCATGAACCGCATAAAATAAGGATTCCTGTCGGAATAATACGATGAAAATCCGTTCATAATCCGCACTTCATACGATATAATTACTTTGATACCTAAAAATATAACTTAACGACTGGAAAGAAGGGAATGCTTATGTTTCAGATTTTTCGGAAAGAACCTTGGATAACGGCAGCGATTTTGGGATTTATGGGATTGGGTCTTTTGGTAAAGATCCTGCTTGGGGTTTTGTATCGGAATATGATCAAGGAGGCGGATAACATGGCAGCCACAAACAACCGGCTGCTCAAGCAATGCAAGCTGAAATTCGCCAATTGTTATCAGCTCAATAACGGAGTGGCCAATATTCCGATTTTTGTGGACAAGTTTTTGAATAAGCTGGCATTCGGTCCCTTTTCTTTCGACACACTTTATCATTTGTCGGGGCAGAGCGTGCTTCTCTCCGTTATTTTTGCGGGAGTGGGAGCCAGCAAGGCGATCGCGGACGGAAGGATGCTGGGGGAGGTCCTGCCTTTCTACATAGTGAGTTTTTTGGGGCTGTATCTGTATTTTTCCGTTTCTTCCGTTGTGGATGTGAAAACCCAGAAGAGGGTCCTGAAGGTCAATCTGGTGGATTATCTGGAAAATCATCTGTCTGCGCGCATGGGTGTGACAGAGAACGATCTGGAGATGCTTTACGGGGAGGCAGTACCCGGCAGGGGGAAAGCGCAGAGGGTCATGGCGGAAGGCCGAGGGGAGAAACGCACTGTGGAGCTGATGCCCTTTGGAAACAATAGCCGGAACCGTGCGGCGGCAATGGCTGTACAGGGTGACATACAGGGAAATATACAGCCGGCCGCACAGACGGGGGTACCGCCTGCAGCGCAGGAGGGGCAGGAGGAGATGAAGATACAGCCCTCCGGAAGATCGCCGGAGTATCCTGCCGCGGATGTTCTGAGTAATTTTCATATCACTGTGGAGGAGCTGGAATCTCTGATCAAGGAATTCTGCTGAAGGAATGTGAATGAAAAAACTGTACTTTTAGATGGGAAAAAAGTATAATGACAAAAGAAGAAACGGATGGGGACATATCCGTGGGAAGGAAACAAAAGTTTGGGAAAGAAGATTGCCGATTTCTGTCTTGCAGGAATCCGTGCGGCGGCCATCATAGCGGTTGGTTATTTATTTATACAGGGATTATTTACTCTGTGCTGTATTCAGAGAGTAAGCGAACAGTTGTATTTTATCCGGAACAATGCTTTTACGCAGATTCTCGGCATAGGTATTTTCACCCTTGCCGTGTGGGCAGTTATGAGGGAACGAGTGCGTAATTGGCTGAACAGATATGGGCATTTGATCTTTATGGCGGCGCTGGTCGTTGTGACAGGTTTTCTTGTCTGCTGGATCGGTTGGACGCAATACTGGTATTTCGGCGATATGGAAAAGATTTACCAGTACGCGGGGATGCTGCTGAAAGGAGATTACAGCGGATGGCAGCCGGGGGGATATCCCTATATGTGGCCCCATCAGAACGGATTTGTGCTCTTTGTGGCATCCTTATTAAAATATATGACGCCGGATCAAAGCTTTATGGTAATATACGGGATCAATATCTGTTTTTATGTTATTGCGGTGTTGTCGGTCTATGTATCCTGCCGTATGCTGTTTTTGGAGAAAGATATCTGCAGCCTGCAGGGAATTTTGCTGCTCATTTTTTTCCCCTGTGGATTTTTGTGTACGCTGATTTACGGAGATATGATCGGATTCGGGTGGGCTTGCGCTTCTATTGCGCTCTCTCTGCGGTATCGCAAGAGCGGAACTGTCGGATGGCTTCTTGGTTCTGCCCTGTGTATGATCATGGCAGTCATATTCAAACAAAATGAATTGCTGATGTTTGCGGGCATTGTCATAGTGCTTTTGTCCGATCTGGTTTCCGTAAAGGAGAAGAGAGTAAAACGGGCGGTCTTTCTTTTCCTGTATATAGCGGTGATCCTGCTGGGTATCCGAACGCCGGATAGGATTCTGGAGCATATGACACAGATTCCCATAGGAAGCGGCAACAGCAAACTGGCGCATCTGGCAATGGGGCTTCAGGAGACGGACGGTATGCCCGGGTGGTACAATGGCTACAACGAACAAATATTTGCAGAGTGCGGATATGATACGGAATTGACCGCGGAAGCTTCGCTTGCTTCCATCAGGGAATCCCTGCGGGGTTTTGGGGAGGATCCGGCGGGTGCGTGGAGTTTCTTTCACCGCAAGCTGGCATCGGAATGGAACAATCCTACTTTTGAGTGTTTTCATATCCAAAATTTCCGGAATACTTCTCTGGAATTAAGCGGAATAGTAAAATCTACGATCAATGACGGGGGCAAGATCAATTTATTACTGACATGGTTTCTTGATCTGTTTCAGTCGGCGCTGCTCTTTGGCATATTGATGTATCTTGTGACCGACAGAGATACGGACTGGGGACGGATGCTGTTTTTCATCCTGTTTCTTGGCGGTTTTGTGTTTTTTGCGGCATGGGAGGCAAAAAGCCGGTATGTAATGCCGTTCTTTTTCCTGCTGATACCTTACAGTATTATGGGATACCGCAAGATGCTGGAACAAAAGAAGATCCGGACGGCAGCGGTGCTGGCGGCGGTGGTTTTCGTAGTGGCGTTATGGGACAGCCCTCTGTTGGATCAAAGCCTGAAGATTCACAAAGACACAGACGCTTATTATGAGTATATCCATAGGTACGGTCACAATTTTGAATGGCTGAAATTTTGACGGGATATCGCTTGTAAAATTTGTGCTCTGTGCTTGAAATTGTCAGGCAACTTTGCTACACTGTAAGAAAGGCAAAAAACAGCAATAAAAGCTGCCCGTCAAGGGGAGAGAAGGAGTGAAAACGATGAGCAAGGTTACTTTTGATTATTCCAAGACAGGTTCTTTTATCTCCGAGGAAGAGATTGGCTACATGAAGAAACTGACACTGGACGCCAAAGAGGTGTTGTTGTCCAGAAACGGTGCCGGCAATGATTTTCTGGGGTGGATCGATCTTCCGGTGGATTATGACAAGGAAGAGTTTGCGCGCATCAAGGAAGCGGCAAAGAAGATACAGGGTGATTCCGAGGTCCTGCTGGTCATCGGTATCGGCGGGTCTTATCTGGGAGCGAGGGCTGCGATCGAGTTTTTGAGCCACAGCTTTTATAATGTGGTGGACAGGAGTGTGAGGAAGGCTCCGGAGATTTATTTCTGCGGTAATTCCATCAGTTCTACCTATTTAAAGCATTTGATGGATGTGGTGGGGGACAGGGATTTCTCCATCAATATGATCTCCAAATCCGGCACCACTACGGAACCCGCGATCGCATTCCGTGTATTTAAGGCAAAACTGGAGGAAAAGTATGGCAAAGAGGGTGCGGCGAAGAGAATTTACGCCACCACCGACAAGGCGAGGGGAAGCCTGAAGAATCTTGCCAATGAGGAAGGTTATGAGACTTTTGTGGTTCCCGATGACGTAGGCGGACGTTTCTCTGTTCTGACGGCAGTAGGTCTGCTTCCCATTGCTGTCAGCGGGGCGGATATTGATAAGCTCATGGAGGGTGCAGCCAGCGGCAGAAAGCGTGCTCTGGAGAATGACTTTGAGAACAATGATGCACTGCAGTATGCGGCACTCCGCAACATTTTGCTGCGCAAGGGGAAGAGCGTCGAGATTCTGGCAAACTATGAACCCGCTCTTCACTATGTGAGTGAATGGTGGAAACAGCTCTTTGGGGAGAGCGAAGGAAAGGATCATAAGGGGCTTTTGCCTGCAAGCGTGGATCTCACCACGGATCTGCATTCCATGGGTCAGTTTATCCAGGACGGTGCGAGGATCATGTTTGAGACCGTCATGGATGTGGAGACTTCCCGGGAGGAGATCATCATCGGTGAGGAGCCTGTGGACCTGGATGGCTTGAATTATCTGGCAGGCAGGAGCGTAGATTTTGTCAACAAGAGCGCTATGAACGGCACGATCTTGGCACACACGGACGGACAGGTTCCTAACTTTGTGGTACATATTCCTGAAGTAAATGAGTTTTATCTGGGTGAATTATTCTATTTCTTTGAGTTTGCCTGTGGTGTAAGCGGCTATCTGCTGGGCGTAAATCCCTTCAATCAGCCCGGTGTGGAGAGCTACAAGAAAAATATGTTTGCGCTGCTGGGCAAACCCGGCTATGAGGCGCAGAGAGAAGCTTTGATGAAGAGACTCTGATAAAGGATCTTGGACCTGGATAGTGATCAATGTGGATACGGATGCACTCTGTCCCCGGGCAGAGTGCATTTCCGATGAAATGAGGGTATTATGAAAATAGTAATGTTGGAGAGAAACAGTGTGGGAACGGATGTGTCCGTGGATTGTATGGGCGATTTTGGGGAGGTTATCATCTATCCTAACACAGTGACGATAGAGGAAGTGGCAGAGCGTGTAAAGGATGCCGATGTGGTCATCTGCAACAAGTCGCCCATGCGGGAAGAATCCTTAAGAGGGGCTGCCCATGTAAAACTGATCTGTGAACTTGCCACCGGCTTCGATAATTGCGATCTGGAATATTGTAGATCCAGGGGGATCCAGGTGCGCAATGTGGTGGATTACTCTACGGATATGGTGGCACAGCACACCTTTACTCTGGCGCTTTCCCTCTCCCAGAAACTGATACATTATGATCATTATGTGAAATCCGGCGCTTATGCAGCACAGGATCGGTTTTCCAATTTCGACATTCCTTTTTGTGAGCTGGCGGGCAAGACCTGGGGCATTGTGGGTATGGGGAATATTGGAAAGAAAGTTGCAAAGATCGCCACGGCGTTTGGATGCAGGGTGATCTTTTATTCCATCACCGGCAGGAGCAGCTGTACGGATTACCCTCAGGTGGACAAAGACACACTTCTTGCCGAGAGCGATTTTTTGTCGCTTCACTGTCCCCTGAGCGATCTGTCCCGCAACTTTATTGATGCCGATGCACTGGATAAAATGAAGAACACGGCAGTTCTGATCAATGTGGCGAGGGGTGGCGTGGTGAACAACCGGGATCTGTATGAAGCGCTCAATGCAGGAAAGATACAGGCAGCAGGGCTGGATGTGGTGGAGCAGGAACCCATTACTGCGGATAACCCGTTAAGCACCTTTATGGACAGCAACCGGCTGATCATTACCCCTCATCTGGCGTGGGCGAGCGTGGAGGCGCGCAACCGCTGTGTCCGCGGAGTATATGACAACATCCGCACCTTTCTCAACGGAACGGACCAAAATGTGGTGAATCCTTGACAAACGATACGATTCATTGTAAAGTAGTTATATTTACGGTGTGAAGGAGGACTGCATGTTGGAAAAGATCAAAGCGCTCTTTATAAAATATCAGGAAATCATCGCGTATCTGATTGTTGGTGGTCTGACTACCGTAGTGTCATGGCTGGCAAAATTTCTGGCAAATTTTGTATTGTTTGGCAACACGTTATATCCTACAAAGTTTGAGAATCTGGTCCTCAGCATAGTAAACTGGACTGCCGGTGTGATCTTTGCTTACTTTACCAACAGAAGGTTTGTGTTTAAAAGCCATGAGCCCATGCTCAAAGAAGCGCCTAAATTTGTTCTCTCCCGTGTGTCAACTCTGATTCTGGACATAGTGGTGATGCAGGTGCTCAATGTGATGCTGGGAGTAAACCTATGGGTTGCGACGGTGATCTCTGCGGTATTGGTCATCATTGGCAACTATGTATTCAGTAAATTATTTGTCTTTCATAAATAACTAAAAATGCGTACAGCGCATTTGGCAATGTTCTCACATGGCAGGAGGACGGACATTGTGTCCGGCCTCCTACCATTCAATACATACTTTCAAAAAGGGTATTTCATATCCTGTCTTTTCATATTTCCAAAATCTGTCGGAACGGTATATGTATTCCGGAATTTGTACCGATGATATGTTTACTTTTGTATAATCACGCTTATCCAGCTCCTGTCGGAGCTCATTGTGTACTTTGTAGGAAAGTACTAAGTTCATCAAGATCAGTTTTTCGGGTTTCACATAATCATGTAAAGCATATCCCGCATAGGAGAGGGATTCTTCTCCTTCGGCACGAACCCGGAGTCTCCGCAAGTCTTTTTTGGTATACATATCCCCCGAGTTTTTCAGAAGAAGATATCCTTCGATTTTTCCTGTCGGAGTATTCCTACGTTTTTCCTCAATGATCTTCAGGTATTGTTTTGTAATCTCATGGAGTTCTTTAGTCGTTTCTTTTTTGTCATACGATTCCATAATTATACCCCCTGTTTAAAGTGATAACGGAATATCACTTTAATAATATCACAAATAAATTTACATTTGCGTCCATTTTAGAAACTTTAAACTTAAAATTTTACATACACTATAGTTATGAAGCAAGAAAAGGTAATGCAGGGCGATACGCCGATTATTGGAAAAAACATAAAGAGACTTCGTGAAAAAAATCGCTTGCGGAATATAGATGTCGTGACGAGGCTGCAGTTGAACGGAATTGCGTTGAGCAGCAGCACACTCAGCAAGATAGAAAGGGGTTACAGCAATCCGACCACCAGCTTGCTGGTGGCACTGACAGATATATTTGGGTGTGATTTTAATGCCTTTTTTGAAGAAGATGTAAAACATTAAAACCATGGAAACCGAGAGAGAAGTTTCCATGGCTTTTTTATTTTTTGATATGTGGGCGGATCGGGAAAAATACTGTTTTAAATATAGGCGACCATATCTTCAACCAGTCTGGCAGAGTGTTCTGCCGCTGCTTTTTCAAACTGAGGGTAGTTGAGTGTGGCGCTGCCGTCTGCTTTGTCGGAAATAGCGCGGATGATCACAAATGGCAGACCGTTTAGGCAGGCGCCATGGGCTATGGAGGCGCCCTCCATCTCCGTACAGTCACCATGGAAAAGCTCTATCAGCCGATTCTTGACCGCATCGCTGGAAATAAACTGGTCTCCGCTGAGCACTCTGCCGAAAAGAGCGTGAACATCGCTGCAGACCCGCTCACAGGATGCCTTTGCCAGCTCCATCAGCCGGGGATCGGCGGCAAATTCCAGACAATTCATCTGGGGAACCATGCCCAAAGGATAGCCCAGGGCGGAAACATCCATATCGTGGTGCAGGGCGTCTTTGGAAATCAGGATATCTCCAATGTCCAGCTGCGGATTGAGAGAACCGGCTACACCGGTATTGATCACATGTGTCACTCCAAAAATGTCTGCCAGAATCTGTACACACAGGGCAGCGTTGACTTTGCCGATGCCGCAGCGGACCACGACCACAGGGGTACCGTTCAACAGACCTTCGTGAAACCGCATTCCGGCTTTCTCTGTAATATTCTCACTTGTCAGGTGGGATTTGAGGGTTTCAACCTCCAAGTCCATCGCCCCGATGATACCTATTTTATTCATATTTGTTTTCCTTTGTTTTTGGCATTTTGAAAAGTTTTATAAACATTCAGACGTTCAGGCTTCTGAAAAGTCTTTCAGGTGGGGTAGTTTAATCTGTTTACGTCTATGTCGTATAGAATGTTATCCAAATATTTTTTTGCCAGGTATTTTGCCATATTCAGGTTCATGTCCAGATAGTTGCCGCAGTCTTTGGGGGACGCGCCGGGTACTTCGCCCTCAAAGTCCCGGATAAATTCATACATTTCCACCATCAAGGGAAGAATGTCCGCCGAAGAATAGTCTCCTGCCAGCAGCAGATAAAATCCCGTGCGGCAGCCCATGGGTCCGAAATAGATGACCCTGTCCTTATAGCCGGGATGGTTGCGCAGAAAAGTGGCACCCAGATGCTCTATTGTATGAACTTCTGCGGTGTTCATCACGGGTTCTTCATTGGGGCTGGTCATGCGCAGATCAAAAGTTGTGACTGTCTCCGCGCCGACTTTGTCCTTCCGGGACACATAGACGCCAGGCTGCAGTCTGATGTGGTCAATGGTAAAGCTTGCGATTTTTTCCATATTACCTCCTCTATGCTTTGAGATAAATTGTAAAAATAAATTATGGATATAAACCATAAATATATAATCCGGAAATCATTATACTTGCATCTATCATGGATATGGCCCCCGAAATCCGGAAATATTTTTTCCCGGTATCGGAGAGCTCAAAATTAACAAACGATATTTGTATACGCCAGTTCCATTTGAGCACATTTTCGGTATAAAAAAACAACCCATAACTTACGAAATATATAAATGCTCCATAAATGGAAAAACACAAAACCGTTGTCATGGCTATAGAATAATCTGGTTGATAAGTGTAACTTTTCATGTCAGTAATTTTGGCTATAAGTTTTAGGATGTTGTTGTCTTCACCATAATCTGAAGAAAATCCATTCCAGGCGTAGTGGGAGGTATGATCGGGATGCCGGATCTCAATGTCGGAATCACTATAAATGGTGACAAATATATCCTCTTTTGGGGAATGTACTTTATAATTGTCACTGTCGATTTTGGAAATATAACTGAAAAAGGGCTTCCAATATAAAGTGTCATCAATCCGGAAATAAAAATAGTTATATTTATAACACAATATAAGGAGATTGATAACGCAGCAGATCAACGAAAAGATCAGGAGACCAAGAAAAAAATACTTATAGATGACAGTTTTTTTAAGTAATTCCTGTACATCTGTTTTTATCCTGTTCCATTTCATGCGGATTTCCTCCTGTAGGGTAAAATTGAGGACATTCGTCTGTTTTTGGATCAAGACCCAATCATGCCATTTCTTCCCGGATCTGCGCTTCACAGGAGCGCATGGCGAGAATGGTCTTCTCAAACAGGTCGTTTAGTTCCCAGCCAAGCTGCTGTGCGCCCCGGGTGATCACATCCCTGGAGCATCCCGCCGCGAATTTTTTGTCCTTGAATTTCTTTTTGACGCTGGAGGCTTCCATATCCATGACGCTTTTGGAAGGGCGCATCAGTGCCGCCGCCCAGATCAGCCCGGTCAGCTCGTCCGCGGCAAAGAGAACCTTTTCCATCTCGTGGACAGGTTCCACATCACAGCAGATGCCGTATCCGTGGGAGCAGACCGCATGGATCGTCTCCTCATCCACACCGCCCTCCCGCAAAAGCTCCGGAGCTTTCTGACAGTGCTGTTCGGGGTAAAGCTCAAAGTCAATGTCGTGCAGCAGCCCTACCTGTGCCCAGAAATCTGCGTCCCCGCCGTAGCCCAGTTCCTCCGCGTACCAGCGCATCACGCCCTCCACGGTCAGCGCATGCTGAAGATGGAACGCCTCTTTGTTATATTTTTTCAGTAATTCCAGCGCTTCCGCTCTTGAGAGATTGCTTTTCATTTCAACGACCTCCTGTGTAATAGTATAAAGATATAGTATCTTAAATTGTAAAAAATTTCAATACTTCTGTGGCTGAAACAATAAGCGGAATAAGGTTTAATAATGTGTAAGAAGATTGAAGAATAAGAGATTAATTGATATAATGGTTTGAAAAGAGAACTGATATGTTCTTGTAGAGGTGTATATATGAATGAAGTTCTTAATTTTGTAAATGAAAAAACAAAGATATTACTTGTGTTGATAGAAAAACAAGTGGAAATTGATGGTAGAAATATATGTCCACTTAATCAGCAAGAAATAGCTACATTAATACAATGTGGTAAGGCGAAAACGAATCAATTGATAAAGGAATTGATTGAAGAGGGATATATCCAAATGGTTCATGCGAAAGGACGTTATATTGTTTTGGAAAAAGGTTATCAAATGTTGGAAAAGATGTCACTCCATATTTAATGGGCAAGAATTGAATTTAAAGAAACATGGGATCCAGCAGCTTCCTTGAAAACTGTTTGTGCGTTTGCCAATGACCTTGATAACTGGGGCGGTGGCTATATTGTCATAGGCGTGGAGGAAGAGGATGGTCGCCCGGTATATCCGCTAAAGGGTGTGCCAGCTGAAAAGCTTGATAAATATCAGAAGGAAATATTTGCAAAATGTAAGCTTATTAGACCTGCATATATTCCAATTATTGGTGTAGAAACTTACCAGAATAAACATTTTATAGTGATTTGGTGTCCGGGTGGGGAAACACGCCCATATTCATCTCCCAAAACTATGGATAAGGATAATAAGGAGCGTATTCACTACATTCGTAAGTCGTCTAATTCTGTGGAACCAACAGATGATGAAGAGAAGGACTTGTTTAACCTTGCAAATAGGGTTCCGTTTGATGATCGTGTAAATCATAAGGCGGAGATGTCGGATTTGAATATTACGCTTATTCAGAATTACCTGAAAGAGGTAAAAAGCTCCTTGTATGAGAAAACCAAAACGGGGGATTTTGTTGAAGTGTGCCAGGATATGAATATTGTTAGTACCCTGCCAGAATACATTAAGCCCAAAAATGTGGGTTTGATGTTCTTTAGCATGGAGCCGGACAAATTCTTTCCGTATACCCAGATTGATGTAGTTCAGTTTCCGAGTGGACTTGGCGGTAATGATATTATCGAGAAAACTTTTAAAGGACCAATTCATCAACAACTTCGGGATGCGTTGCAGTATATCAAAAATGTGATTATTACGGAAAAAGTTGTAAAACATCCAGATAGAGCGGAAGCAGACCGTTTCTTTAATTTTCCGTATGCAGCGGTGGAAGAAGCATTATCGAACGCTGTATACCATCGTGCCTATGATGAGCGCGAGCCAATCGAGGTACGTGTTGAAAATGACAGAATCGAAATTGTTAGCTTTCCGGGACCTGATCGCTCTGTAACGATTGAGGGGTTAAAAAGCTATCGTGTATCAAACCGCCGCTATAGAAATCGCCGGATTGGTGATTTTTTAAAAGAATTGCATTTGACAGAAGGTAGAAATACTGGATTCAAGAAGATTCTAGATGCTTTAGAAGCAAATGGCTCTCCAAAGCCGGAATTTGAGACGGATGAGGATAGAAGTTATTTTATAACGAGGTTGTTTATACACGAGAAATTTGCGGCTGTTTCTGATGAAGAGCCGAAAAGGAGCCGAAAAGGAGCCGAAAAGGAGCCGAAAAAAGGAGCTGAAAGAAAGCAAGCAATATTAGCAATTTTGGCAGAAAATCCGATGATGACTCAGACTCAGCTTATGGACGAAATGAATTTAACAAGAAAACAAGTACAAAAGGATATAAAAGAATTGCAGGAAGAAGGTGTACTTGTAAGAGAGGGCAGTAATAGAACCAGACGCTGGGTGGTAAAAAATTAGTAGTATTATTGTAAAGAACCCAAGCCAGTTGGTGCTGTACTTTTAAGTGGGGAATGGGGATGTGGAAAGACATATTTGATCGAGCATGATTTAAAGGACTTAGAGTATAATTTTCATTGGCAAAAATAAAAAGAAGAGGCCGAAGCCTCTTCCCTATCATACAGATCTGCCTTA
>CANPWA010000035.1 GCA_947581865.1 uncultured Acetatifactor sp.
GCGAGGGGAGTCCCTTCGGGATAACCCGTACTGCTTATCGTTGCCTTCGCTATCACGCCGGGGCGGGCAAGACATTCTCAGGATGTCTTGCTATTCCGCCCGTTCGAGTCCCTCACAAGCGCTTAAAAAAACATATCGCCACGAGATGTGGCGATATGTTTTTTTGGCGCCTGTTGAGGGACTCGAACCCCCGACACTTCGGTTAACAGCCGAATGCTCTACCGACTGAGCTAAACAGGCACATTCAATGCTTGATTATAATAATATCCAAACGGGCAGTTTGTCAAGCGGTTTTTATTGAATAGTGAAAATTCCGCCGATAAGCAGGTTTTTGATATCATTCGTAATGCGGGTTTTAACGTTTTGAGTATTATTTTTATAGAAAATTGCGCGTGTCGCATGCAAAGACCAAGAGACATTAACCGCTTTGTAACATTGTAATGATAGTTTAAAAAATTAAAAATATCATTGTAATGATAGTATTCGTATTGATTTACTAACATTGCAATGATACCTGCCGCTGACTTTACTATGATAATAAATCGTCAACGTGTTGTAAGGCGGGAGGGTCATCACTTGTCCTTGTTGTTGATCCAGCCGTCCAGGATAGGGGAGATGTCGAAGCCCTGCGTTTTGAAGGCGGCGGCGAGGGCGGCTGGCGAGGCGAAGGAAAACTTGTTTGCGGAGTAGTAGTGTCTAATAGCGGCAAGAAATCGCTCTTCTCCGACCAGGGAATAGATGTTGTCAAAAAGCAACGCGCCCTTTTGATAGGTGACGGCGACGTACTCTCCATTTGAGGCGTAGGCGCCAAGCGGGCGGCTCATTGTTGCGTCAAAGCCGACGGGGCGCATTACGGACGCGAAGTCGCCATAGGCAGTCGATATCTTTGCCATAGCGGACAGATACCGCGACGGTTCGCCGTTCAGCTTGTAAAAATAGTAGGTGCAAAACTCGCTCAATCCCTCGTCCAGCCACGCGTCGTGGAGTTGGTCGCTGCCGACGGCGGAGTACCACCACTGGTGCGCGGTCTCATGCGTAGCGGCGTCAAGATAGACGTCGGGCGAGGCGGGAGAGAGCGTGGCAAACGCGCCGTACTCCATGCCGCCCGCGCCGTTCAAGGGGCACTCCGCGACGCAAAACGTGGGGTAGGGGAACTCGCCAAAGACGTCGCTGAATTTTTCGATAGAGCTTGATATTCGGGACAGCGTGTCGTTTGGCGCGGCGTCCGAGAGGTAGAAATAGGAGACCGCTACGTTTTTCGAGGGCAGGCGGACGGTCTTTGTGAGCGCTGAAAATTCGCCCACGACAATCCCGAGGTCGCGGATATTCTCGGCGCACAGCTCCAAAGTTTTATAGGATTTGCCGTCTTTCTCAAACACTGATATGTTTTCGATCTTGCCCGAAGCCGCCGCCTTGAGAGAGGCGTCCATGGTGAGCGAAACGTAGAAATCCGCGCACTCCGAGATGAATGGGTCGCCTACATTCGCAAACTCATCCGTGCGCCAGCCATCCTCGTACACGGCGAGAGAGGGATAGAAAAAGCAGAGCGACGCGCACTCCTTGCCGTAGCCTAACCGCGAGGGAGAATTTGGGAGGCTCACTTCGTAGTCAAGCGCTACGCTCATAAGCTCGCGAGACGGAGAGCAATATATTTTCAAGAGGGTGTTATCGTCGCCGCAAATCTCGAAATCCGCACTTTTTCTGTTGACTTTGATGGATAAAATGTCAATTGCGTCATTATCCTCACTCATTCCGTTTGCGTACAATCTGAAGAGCACGAAATTTTCCTTCATATTTTCGGGCGGCAAAAACAGAGTCTCTTGCTTTGCGGAAATCGTATGCGCCTCGCTGTCATACGTCATATTGATGTCGTACACGGGCGCGGTATTTTGCTCGGAGGGCTGTTTTTTGTTGCAGGCGGCGAGGGTCGCCGCCAATACGACGACGAGAAGGGCGATAGCCGCGATAGGCGCGGCGGGAAATTTTTTATGGGCGAAATGTGACATAACTTTTTGCATTTTGCACTGCCTAGAGGATATTGTGTATTGGCGCGGAAAGAGTGCGCTCACTGTTTTTGTTTGACGCTGTTGAGGGTGAGGTCTACAAGTTTGCCGTGCGCGCGGGCAAGCTCGACGATATTCGCCGTGATGATAGCGCCCTTCGGCGCAAGCAGATCTCCCGTGTACGTCCTGAGATCCGCGCCCAGCGTACGTCCGAGCAAAAATTCATAGTCGCAAATTATACGCGTAGGGTTGTGTCCATCGCTCCCTGACATGGCGGAGTCTCCGTCCAGCACGGCGTTGAGAGCGCCCTGCGAAAACATAGGCTCTCCCTTGCCTATCGAAATGGCGGGAGCGGGCGGCGCTATGCCGTATACGGGCAATGCCGTCGCGCCGAAATGTCCTTTGGGCGACGGTCCGTTCGCGCCCGTAGTTTTAGGTTGCGGGACCCCATGCGTGTCGTTTTGAGGGATATCTGTGTCCTTGGGAGCAATATCTTGCGGGACAGTTTTATCCTGCGGCGGGGCAATATCAAGCGGCGACGCGCCCGAGGCTCGCGCGTTGCGGGGATATGGCGTATCCTCGTCGCCTTTTTGGGACTCTCCCGCCGAAGCGTTGCCCGAGTCGTCCTGCAACAGTTGCACGGGATAATCCTTTTTGGGTCGCGGGATCCGAGAGGCGGGTTTTGCGTTTTTGACAAGTACGACGTCGCCGATACAGGCTATTTGCGAGGGCGGAATGTCGCCGTCCGAGAGTATGAGCCTGCAAAGCTCGCCCGTGCCCGAAAACTTGGCGTCCAGCACCTCGCCTTTTTTAATGCCGCTTAAGGTATACGCGGGCAGTCCGAGCAGGGAAGTCGAAAGAGATGAGACGTCAACGTCCTCTTGCAACATGGCGAGGGTAGCATCGTCGATGATGAGCGCCTGTTTGGGAGCTGCCGCGCCCACAGGCAGAAAGAGGATTGCTCCCTCTCTCGTCTCTATGGCGAAATATACAAAAACGCGTCCGATTTTGTCAAAATATACATTTTTGACATATCCGACAAGGCTGCCGTCCCCCTTTGCGATGACGGGGATATCAGTACATTCAGAAAGCCAAAGCATAAACCACTCCTTGTAAAACGGTATGCCGCGCCGCCTCGGGATATTCCGCCCTTAAGCAAAAACAGGGGCTCTCGGCGTGTAAAACGCATGATAAGCGGCGCTTTTTGCCATATTTTGCCGAAAACGGCATAGAGCTCCCGCGACGGAAATACAATGTACGGCGAATAAAAAGCGCACTTTTCCACCGACTTATCCACATTCTACCCTTAAATTGTGGATAACTTTGTGGATAATACTGCATTTTTATACCGCGGTGAATATTTTCAAAACGGAAACGGTATGCAAAATTGTCCGAGAAAAAATTTCTTGCTCAAGTGGGGCGCCGTAGCGCTCGGCGCCCTTATTGCGCTGTTCGCCCTCGGCGCGCCCGTCCTTGCCGCGGCGATAAAAGCCGCGTCGGCGACGTATGTCGTAGTGGTGGACGCAGGGCACGGCGGCGCGGATGCGGGAGTCACGGGCGTACGCACTTCCGTCAAGGAGAGCGAGCTCAACCTCAAAGTCGCGCGCTTGCTCGGAGAGTATCTCGAAGGCGGCGGCATACGGGTCGTCTACACCCGCACCGCGGACGGCATGCACTCCCACAAAAACTCGGGCGGAAACAAAAAGCGCGGCGATATGTTCTACCGCGGGGACGTCATCAACAAAAGCGCCCCCGACGCCGTCATCAGTATACATATGAATTTTTACACCGCGTCCTCTCGCCGAGGTGCGCAGGCGTTCTTCGACAGGCACAGCGAGCGGGGCAGGGAGTTCGCCGAGATAGTGCAGGAACTTTTGAACCGCGACGTCAATTCCGAGCTCGGCGGGCGCGAGTATGCCGCCCTCAGCGCGGAAAAATACCTGCTCTCTTGCAGTCCCTATCCCGCCGTCATCGCCGAGTGCGGCTTTTTGAGCAACCCCCTCGACGAGGCCGCCCTCTCCGATCCCGACTTCCAAGCTCGCCTCGCATATACTCTCTTCCAAGCCACCGTCATCTTTTTAAACAGCTCCCGCGCCGGGTAAGGCGCATATGGAGCTCTGCCACTCGCCCATATGTGGAGCGCCGCTCCACACCTCGGCAAGGGACTTCGTCCCCTGCACCCCAAGCTAAAAACGCGAGCTAGGCAAATACTTGCCGTCGCTCGCGTTTTTTGATTGTTTGCAAGTGCCAAACACCTGCGCGGGAGCTTGATATTGACGGATGCATTGTCCTAGGTTTTTACTATAAAACCGGGGGATTCCTCGGCTACGCTGCGCTCCGCTCGGAATGACATTATATACACTGTCATTTCGAGCGTAGTCGAGAAATCCCCTAGTCCGAGCAATTAACGCAACCTCTGTCCGAGCGACATTGGGTTCCCACGAAAAGCATTTTTCGTGGGATAAAACGGGGGATGTTTCGACTTCGCTACGCTACGCTCAACATGACACGTTATATATTGTCATTTCGAGCGTAGTCGAGAAATCCCCTTATCTGAGCATACTTAGAATAGTGCCATATGTTTTGCGTTGTTACGCAAGGGCAGGTCAATAACCTCTGTTGTAGCGCATATTCTCCAATTCTACAATACGGTGCGCGTCTGTGACGAGTTGCTCCGAGCTTTCGTTCGCTTTTTCAAGCAACGCGTTATTGAGCGTTTGCGCGTTTGCGATTTGAGACATTCTTGCGGACAGCTGTGCAGTTTGATAGGAATTTGCCTGTATCTGCTGTGAAAGCATGGCGATACCGGACGAAATTTGATTGCTCAGCGCAGTGAATCCCGAGACAAGCAGTTGAACTATCTCTCTGCTTGCCGCTTGTATCGCTGCGACGATGCGGTCGGTCTGTTTTTCTCTGTCCAAAAGTTGCAACGCCTCCTTTATGGTGTCGGCTCTGCCCGTCTCGATGGCATAAATGAGATAGTCCAGATTTGCCCAATCTCTCTCGTCTACCAAGTAAGAAAATACATTTGCAAGCGACGAATACATTGCTTTGGCGGGCAATATGTGGTTTTGTAAGGCGAAGGCTATAGCTTGTTCATATTCACTTTCGGCGGCGGCGATTTCCGCATTGCATTCATTTTCCGTTGTGGCCAATGCGGCCATCGCCTCATTATATTTTTTGTGGACGTATTTAGGCGTCACCATGAAAGATGGCACATCATGTTTACATGGCGACTTCTTCCATATACAATCGTATTTCGGATTGTATTCAAGAGCTAGACCATAATCTTCTTTATAATACTTTAAACTTGAGTTGAACCAAACTTGTAAAAATATAGACAGACCGATTCCAAGGATCGAAGCAATGGTCATGGAAATCGAAACGACGCGCATTGCATTGTGATTTAACAGCCACCCATACAAAATATCGCCGTAATCTCCGCCAAGTTTGGGTATCAACCAGAAAAAGAGCATATATACAAAAAGCCCCAAACTTAAGATCAAGAGGATGGAGGAGAGAATCAGCATACATTTACTCAGATAGTACTTTGTTTTGTCAGAAACGCCCCCTTCCCAATATTCGGCGAATTTTTTTGCGACATGCAAGTTATCGTCAGCCTCGGCTTTTACTTTGTCCAAAGCCTCCTTTTTTTGTTCCATCAGACTTTTCCCTTTTAGAACTTCCGCCGATACGACCGAAAGTCCTGCGCGCAAAGCGTACATGTTTGCGGTGAGGTCTTGTTTTACAGGCACAAGTCCATTTGCCATTTTGCTCCTCCTTTTGGCATATTGCCAATATGTTTTTTATTTTCCCCCGCTTTACGCAGCGGGGAGTGTATCCAATTCAATACCCCATAAAATCGCTACGCAATTTTATGGGGACCCCGATATCGCTCGGACCGGCGTTACGCTAGAAAGGCAATACCTCTACACCGGGGGATTCCTCGACTGCGCTTCGCTCCGCTCGGAATGACAATATATATAACGTGTCATTTCGAGTAACGTGTCATTTCGAGCGTAGTCGAGAAATCCCCTTGTCCGAGCGTGTTTATATACTACATGTGCCGAAAATGCTGAGGGTAGACCTTGTTTTTTATAGCAAAACCTACGCACAATAGAAAATTTGAGGCAAAGAAAAAATCACTTGCAATTTTTGTCGAAATCTGATATTATATATCAAACGTGTACATCTATTAAGATGTTACAAAACAAAAAGGGAAGATCACGGATACTTTCCGATCAGGATATTGCTGTTTCTACACGTTGGAGTTTGTCACGGTAAGATAAGAGCAATGGACATATGACCGAGCTTTTAGCGCAAAGTGTTTTTTGCGTGAAAGGGCGGAGCGCGCCCTCTGCAAAAGGAGTTGTGATGGATGACACTTACTGGTGGTATGTGCTATTTGTTAAAACAAACAAGGAAAACAAAGTAATCCAAGACGTTACCGTTTTTTACAATTCGCTCCAACTTGCATATAGGTTCGAAGCTTTTTATCTGGAATCCGAGTATTATTACAGAAACAAGCAAGAGAGGATCTTAGGGCGGCATTATAGAAAGCGTCCCCTGATGCCGGGTTATGTGTTCATTGAGACAAATATGCCGGCGGTAGAATTTCTCGGCAAGTATTCATACTTTGTTTCGACATCCGCAGATATTATCAAAATCTTGAAGTACAATGACTTTGATGAGATCGCATTGCCCGAAGAGGAAAGACTCAGATTTGAGTTTTTATATCGCGGCAAAAGATGTTTGGAACACTCTATAGGCTATATAACCGGGGATAAGATCGTCGTTCAAGGCGGACCTTTGGTCGGTAGAGAAGGTCTGATAAAACATATTAACAGGCACAACAGGGAAGCGATCATAGAATTTGAAATGTTCAATCAGCAGATAACGGCAAAAGTAGCTTTGGAGATCGTTTCAAAAACAAGCGAATAGCAGCGACGAAGGTATGGGCGATCGTCGGATGCGCCACGGCGTGTTTCGGTCGTCGCGCCCACGGCGAGAAACATGCGCCGAGATGTCGGCAAAAGCGCGGGATCGACAGAAAAATTCGGATTGATATATTATGTCTCGGGTACCTCTGTACAGAAAAATATATACGTATTATTTGTGCTTGAATTCGTTTTTCACAAGACGGAAAAGGGCGCGGACAGACAGGATCGTTGTCGCAAAATTCGACGGCTTGGGGGATTTTATTTTATTCCTCGATATGGCAAGAGCGATCAAGCGGGCTTTCCCAAACAGAGAATTGGTCTTGCTTTGCTCAAGGCTTGCCGCACCGATAGCTTTGCAAAGTTCGATCTTTGACAGAGTTGTTGTGATAAGGAAAACCGAAGAGAGATTGAGAAACCTGAGAAAGCTCAAGAGAAAACTGAGGAGTTGCGAGTGCGATATTTTTTTACAGGCAAGCGTTTCGCGAGATTTAGTCACCGAATGTTTGACCAATTTGATCGTAGCCAACCGAAAAATAACTCCGAAGTTCGAAATGACGCTTCCCGATAAGCTCATATCGAGGCTGAGCAAGCGCTATGACGAGATCGTTCAAATAAACATGAACGATATGGCTTTGGCTCAAAACGCGTCGATAGCAAGTTATATCATCGGCAAAGAAGTGCCGCCGAACGTTTATCTGTTTGAAAACATACCAAGCGTCGATTTGCCTTTGCCGCCGAAATACTATGTTTTTGTTTTGGGCGCAAGCGAACCTTGGAAAAGATATCCGATCGAAAAGTGGCAAACTGTAGCGCGCAAGATATATAGCGACACACAACTTCCATGCGTCTTGATCGGAAATCAAAAAGACATGATAGACGTTGACCGCTTTATTGACGGCACGTTTGAATGTTACTCTTTGATCGAAAAAACTACGGTCATTCAACTGATAAGCGTGATTTCAAAAGCGCAATTTGTTGTAGGCAACGACACGCTCGCCATGCATATCGCCGCTTCTTGCAATGTCAAAGCGTTGTGTGTGTCGTTGGCGACAAACGGCGATCGTTTTTATCCGTATATATGCGGAGAGCAACGACCGATCTGCATAAAACATCATCCGGAATGTCAAGGATGCACATCGCATTTCGATACGCACCTGATGTGTCTGGACCACAGTCAAGATCCGCCGACGGCTCGATGTTTCAACGAGATCGAATTGTCGGAGATCTTGGATAAAATTTCGCTCTTGTATTGATACAACAACAAATTGTATCAAGACAAAAAATAAACAAAACAAAAAAATAAACAACAAAAGGAGATCAAATTATGGCAGACGATTATTCAAATTACGAGTACGTTTACACCGAGACATACTATGATGGTTATTCCACGTATGTCACGCGCTACAGCAGCCGCTACGGCACGGAGTATGGATATGCCGACTATTACGGCACGTACACATACGGTTATGGCGGGTCAACGGCATACAACTCGTACGGCGTATCCTACTATTCATACGGTTACGGCTCTACTTATACGAGCAACTACGGCTATTCCGAGTACAATCCCGGCAAATAAGTTTTTAACGCTATGAGCGAAAAGCACATTCGCTCGGATAGTTTTTGACGCGTACGGCAAATTTATAATCGCCCCTCATTTTAACCTGCAAGCAATATGTCTTGCGGGTCAAATAAGTTTATGGCGCAAAGCCGGCAATACGGACAAATTCAAAAGTTATGTTCAAAAGTTTGACATATCGCCTGGCAGCACGAGCGATATATTGTTGTACGCAAAAAAAACGCAAAAAAAACAGGGCGGATTCAGATAGGATTGTTATCATCAAAGTTGACGGTCTTGGCGATTTCGTGCTGTTTTTAAATGCTTTCGCCGCTGTCCGAAACAAATTTCACGATAAAAAAATTACGCTGATATGCGGGACTGTCGCAAAAACCATTGCGGAAAAATGCGGCTTTTTCGACGAGATAATCCTATATAGGGAGAGACCGTTTTTTACAGCGCGCGGCTTGATCTTTCAATATCGCAAATTTCGCAAGTTGAAATTCGATTTATTGCTCAGCCCTTCTCATCCGAGAGCTTTGGGCGAGGATATGTTGGCGATGATGCTCAATGCAAAAGAGAAGATCGCGTCGGTAGGCGAGGCGGGTTCTCTTCCGTATGAAGTAAAAGAAAGGCTGAACGGCGTTTATGATAGGTTGGTCGATACGGGGCTGCACAACATGACGTTGATACAGACCGCCGTATTTTTGCGAGATGTCGGTCTGAGCGACTATAAAGCAACTGTACCTCAAATCAAGTTTCCTATAAAACGGTTTGTATATACGCCCGCAAATTATTTTGTTATTTTTGTGGGCGGAAATTTTAAAAGCAAACGATGGGACGCCGCAAAGTACAGAATAATTGCGGATAGGATAATCAAAAAGACGGATTGGGCGTGTATTTTATTGGGGGACGATCGCGATGTCGAGGACGAGCGGGCGTTTTTGTCAGAAAAAACGGACGCCCATATTTTTTCATTTGTCGGCAAAACGAATATCGACGAGTACTTGCAGTTGATAGACGGGGCTCGCTTTATTATCGGAAACGACTCCTCCGCGATACATATTGCAAACGCGCTGGGGGTGCCCTCCATAGCGGTTTGCGGTTGCGATTCAGGCGAAAAGTTTTACCCTTATGCGGTTGAGGAAAAACATCCGGACGATGTGGTGCCGATCGCAGTTCGTACGGCTGAAAAACCGGACTGTTATGCTTGCACGATAAACTTGCCCAATTTTCGACATTTTGAATGCATTGGGACGGAAGACGCGTCTAAAACAAAAAAGTGTATCGAATCGATAACTGTTGATTCGGTGTGGGCTGCTTGTCTGCAACTATTTAATAATATTGAGGAAAAAAAGCATGGATAATAAAAAAATATCCGTCAAGGATCTTGTGTTCAAAAAGTTCGATCCCGGATTTGACCTTATTGCGTTAAACGGCTTTATGTCTGACGCCAACGACCCTGTTTTCAGAAAGGCGCCGCCGATAAACAGTTATCCCGATTTTGAAAATTTCCTGGCGTTTAATTTTACGACGGTGTTTCATGATTTTTATGTTATCTTGGATAAAAGAATAAGAAATATCGTCGGTTATGCTTATTCATATGAGTTTCGCCTCAATGACAGCAATTGCAAGATATTTATTTGGCTGAAAGAGGATTATCGAAAAGAATATCTGCTGCCTTTGCTTATGCGGTTTTCGCGCGAGCTGCTTTTTTCCTACTCATTCCGAAAGCTCTATATCGATCGCGTCATTGACGATGACTCGGAGCTAAAAGAATATACTTCGCTCGGATTTTGTTGCGAAGGGATCTTGAGAGAAAACTTCTATAAGGACAAAGAGTTTCGCGACTTGGCGATATTGAGTATATGTCGCGAGAAGGTTGACGAATACTTTAAACAATTACAGGATTGATCTGATGATAGAAAATTGCGTTAGTTTTTGTGATTTGGCACACCTAATAAAGTCGGACGTTTCCGACGTGGTCGATAGATGCGCGCATCAAGCGGGGTACGATCATATCGTGCGTATTTATTTGGGATCGAATTTTTGTTCGAGATACTTTTTGCACTATGCGGACGATGTTTTTGAAAAAGTAACCGCCTATTTAAAAGCATATCCCGAGATCAAGATCACGCTTGCGGTCCCTATTTTTTCCGAGGATTGTTTGGAAGACGGGAAAAAGAAGATACAAAGTTTGATGCGCAAGTACGGCGATGTGATAGATGAGATAACCGTCAACGATTACGGCGCGTATTTGTTTGTGAAAGGCAAAAAAATATGCAACAAGATCAACGTCGGCAGACTTCTGAACAAGGATGTCCGCGATATTCGTTATCCCGATTATTTCAATAAGTCGCATAAGCCCGATTTTGTCGGCGTCGAATCGCCGTTTTTTGAGAGTAGCGAGATAAACTATTTTGAAATCGACCCGACTAACCGTTTTATAGACATAAGAGAAGTCAAGGAGCATGTGGCTGTTTATTTCCCGTATTGCTATGTAACGGTCGGCGGGATTTGCGAGTTCGCTTCCATACCGTATCCAATCGAAAAAAAATTCAGGCCCAATATGAAGTGCGCGCATTCCTGCGATTCGGTGATAGTTACGTACAAAAACAACTTCGGCAACGAGTATGTCAAGACCGGTAGAGCGGTTTATACAAAAGTAACCGACTTGAGCGTTTATGCCGATGGCGATTACAGGCGCATTTACGAACCTATAGACGTGCTGATGGAGGCGACGCATGAGTAATATCCTAACGCCAATTAACGATAGATCCCTGATCGATGAATATATACAGGCAGGCGTTGACGAATTCTATATGGGGTTTTATGACCCCGAGTGGTCGCAGACGTTGGGCGAGTATGCGGAGATAAATCGAATGTCCGGATTCGGGCGCGCGGCAAATCGTTATACATTTGACGAAGTGTGCGACATCGTTACAGAGATAAAAAATAAAGGAAAAAAAATATTCATCACCGTCAACTCTGCCGATTATACGACGAACGAATTAAAATTCGTAGAAAAATATATCGCAAAATTAGCCGAAGTGCAAGCGGACGGCGTCATAGTTTCTACACCCGAAACGTGCTTGTTAGCCTTAAAACACGGCGTCGCGCCCGTTGCGAGCACAATGTGCGGCATTTTCAACAGCGATATAGCGGTCGCGTATTACGACCTCGGCGTAAAGAGAATGATACTTCCTCGCGATCTTTCCATCGCCGAGATCGAAGGGATAGTCGCAAAAGTACCGAACGTCGATTTTGAAGTTTTCCTTATGAGAAACGGTTGTCAATTTTCCGACAGCCATTGTTTGGGATTTCATAAGAAATACGGCAGCACATGCGCAATGCTCAACAATGCAAGCACTATGATGTTGGCGCGCAAATCTGATTTTTCAAGCCGCCATAATATCGAATTGAACAATATAGTCTATACCAAAGGATTGCATAAGGCGGGGGCGTGCGGGCTGTGCGCTATCTACCGCTTTGTAAAAATGAACATCCATTCTTTTAAGATCGTCGGCAGATCCGAGATAAAATACGGCATCCTTGAGGATGTAAAAACAGTAAAAGAAAACATAAAGATCGCGCGCTCCTGTCAGACGGAGGCGGAATATCTTGAAAAAATGATCATGCCCTCGAAACAAATCGTTCAGTGCAAAATGGGATTAAGCTGTTATTATCCCGAAATTAGATTTTAAAAAATAAGGAGAATTATATGGCTAACATTATGATGACGGATATTTGCAATCTCAGATGTCCGTATTGCTTTGCTAACGAGTTTGTAAACAAAGATACAAACGAGATCACCATCGAAAATTTCCAAAAAGCTCTCGATTTTATAAAAACGGAGCCTGTTGCGAAAGTCGGTTTGATAGGCGGAGAACCTACACTTCACTCCAAATTCCGCGAAATATTGAAGATTCTTATCGAAGACAAGGCGGTGCCGCTTGTCGTGCTGTTTACGAATGGAGTCAAGATGGATGAGTTTGCCGACGAATTGTCGCATCAGAAGTTCAGGATCTTGGTCAATTGCAATTCGCCCAAAGACATCGGACAAGCGGCATTCGACAAAATGTGTCGCAGCCTCGATTATATGATCAACGAGAGATATATGAAAGATCGAATTACCCTGGGCATAAATATTTACGAGGATAATTTCGAATATGATTACATTCTTAAATTATTGAAGAAATACAATTATGACAACGTGAGAATGTCTATTGTAGTTCCAAATACGTCAGAAAAGCGCAACTTTGACGTCAAACGTTATTTTTTGGGCGTCAAGCCGAAGTTCAAAGAATTTTTGTACGCCATGCTGTCAAACAACATTTTACCGCACTATGATTGCAACAAAATGCCGTCGTGCCTTATCGAAGATAATGAAAGAGAGGCTATCGCCGCGTTGTTCAGGCAGAAGCAGGAGGAAAGGCGCGAGCAAAAATTGCCGCCGATCCCCATAAATATGTATTCATCGTCGGAAATATACACGGACATGGCGACCTGTCAGCCTGTCATAGACATAAGACAGGATCTTACCGCGGTGAGATGTTTCGGTCTTTCCGATTGCACAAAGGTCAACATCAACGATTTTAAGTCCATCGGCGATTTAAGAATGTACTATCTGAATATGATAGACTCTATCGCCGCGCATGCAGGCGTATCCGAAGATTGTTTGAAGTGCTACAAAAGAAAGACAATGAGATGTACGGGCGGCTGCCTTGCCTTTAAATTGCCTCAGATACTCAAAATGCAAGAGCAGTTGGAAGGTAGGGACCTTTTTTTAAAAACGAGTGATTGAGGTGAAAAATGGATCTTCCCGTTGAGTTCAAAAAATTTGATTTCCGTTATGACAGCGACGATCTGTTCGACATCATGTTCGGAGACGAGCAATTTCTTATACACAGCGTGATGCAAGTAAATACGCGCGTCGATTTTGATAAATGGCTGGCAACGCAGTTTGCGCACAATTATCATGATTTTTATGTGTTAAGAAACAAAGAGACCCACGGTTTAGTAGGATTTATTTATTCATACGAATACAGTTCGATCGATTTGAATTGTCGGGTGTGCTGCTTTTTGGAAAAGAAATACAGAGACGTCGGTATCGGCGCTATTTGCACTATGCAATTTGTTGACGAGCTATTTTCCAAATATCCTTTGCGTAAAGTGTATGCGGATATTTACGATTATAACGAACAAAGTTTGAAGAGCATCAGGGACTCAGGCTTTACCGAGGAGGTATGCCTCAAAGATTACAGATATTATCAAGGCAAATATTATGATATGCACACCCTCGCATTGAGCAGAGAAAAGTTCTACGAGGTTTTTAAAAGGATTTTAAGCAATAAAAACAATAAAAATGGATAATATATATTCTTTTTCAGAGCTTTATGCAAAACTTTGCACCTATGGCGACAAGATTGCACTGGTAGACGGCGGAGAAGAACATTCTTACAAGTCGTTTTGTGACGATATAAAAAAAGTTTGGAGCAAACTAGATACATTTTCGGGCGAGTATGTTTATATCGGTTGCGACAATAAGTATTGTTTTTCGGCGGCGGTTTTTGCGACGGTCCTCAGCGGAAATATAGCGGTGCTCGGTTCGCCGCTCGTAACCCCTCCCGCATACTGTAGCCATACGCTTGACAGCGCATGTATTTCCGCATATCTCAACGAGCCCGAATGCGGGGACGTAACGGCGAAACAAAACGAAGGTATAGCGATTGTTTTGTTCAGTTCGGGAACAACGTCAACCCCCAAAGCCGTTGCTTTAACGCAAAGGAATGTGATCATGGATATGTGTAGCGGCGTTCGGCAATATCGGTTTTCGTATGACGACAGATTGTTGAACATATTGCCGCTTACGCATGCATTCGGACTGGTTTGTGATCTGCTTGCAAGCCTGTATGTCGGCGCCACACTGTATTTTTCGTATGAAGCGATAGACTTTTTGGTCAAGTTGCCCGCGGTTTCTCCGACAATGCTCAACGTGCCGCCCGGAATAGTTGCGGTAATTTTGCAACGGTTAAAGACAAATCCGCGGCAAAGCGTAGTCGGTACAGCTCTCAAAAAAATATTGTCGGGCGGGGCGGCTACTCCGGAGGCTATGTCTGTCGAAGCGGCGAAATACGGCATCTTTTTGACCGCCTGTTACGGCGCGACGGAGTGTTCGCCGTGTATTACGGTCAACGGCGACGATCGCTACAAGCTTGGCAGCTGCGGCTATGCGCTTGATTGCAACGAAATATCCATCACTCCCGACGGAATAATCGTCGTAAAGGGCGAGAATGTTTTTAAAGGCTATTTGCAAGAGGACGGCAAACTGCTCGAAAACGCCGACAGACGCTTTATTTCCAATGATTTGGGATATATCGACGAGGACGGTTTTTTGTACGTTTCGGGTCGAGCCGACGATCTGATGATCTTGTCGGACGGCAACAAAATAATGCCGCAGTGTTTTGAGGAGCAGATCGAGCAGCTGACGCAAGGCATCGAATGTATGGTGTATGCCGAAGGAAACGACATATGCGCTTTGGTACATGTCGAAGGCGCCTATGACAGCGCGCAGCTGTGCGCGCAAATAGCGGCATTGGAATATGCGGATCATAAAATAAAAAAGATTCAATTTACGGATACGCCTCTGCCGCGGAACAAGATAGGTAAACTATGCAGGAAAAATTGATCGAATTAATAAAAAATTATTCGCAAACAAACTGTTCGATAAACGGCGACAGCAGATTGCATGAGGATATAGGGCTGTCCTCTCTTAAAATGCTTATGCTTATTGCGGACATCGAGGAAGCATTTCATTGTAAGATCGAATGGGACAGTTTGATAAACGTAAAGACCGTATCACAGCTGGCTCAAGCGATCCACGCGAAATGATCCGAAATCAGAGAAGAGAGCGCAATTATACAGGTAAAGGTACAGTATGGTATATATAACGGGCGACACGAATGGTATACGCGATATCGGTAAATTGCTGACCGATCGGTTGCGTGGTTTGACAAAAAACGATTATGTAATAATTTGCGGCGACGGCGGCGTTCTGTCAGACCCTAAAGATAAAGACGGTATGCTCGCTCTTTATTCATATTTGCCGTTCACGGTGCTTTTCGTAGACGGCGATCGTGACAATTCATCGGGAAACTTCCCCCAAGAGATCTGGCACGGCGGAAAAGTGCGCAGACTGGCAGACAGCGTGTTTCTTTTAATGCGCGGGCAGGTGTTTGATTTAGAGGGGGAGAAATACTTCGTTTTTGGCGGAGCGCGATCTTTCGACGCACAGAGGCTCAAGGATGACGATAGTCGGCGCCCGCAAGAAATGCGAACGGAGTCCGATTTCAATGAGGCGAAAAAAAATCTTGCCGCTGTTTCGAACAAAATCGACTATGTAATATCCTACGATTGTCCCGAAAGCCTTTTAAAAGAGATGACAAAGCACAGCGGCGAATCAGAGCCCGAAGTAAGGATCGTTTCGAACTCGAATAAATATCTCGAAGAGCTTGGCAAGATCCTTGATTTTAAACATTGGTATTTTGCGCATTATCACTGCGATACAACATTGGGAAAATATGATTGCGTATTCGCTCGCGTGATAGAGATAAAAAAGTCGGGGAAAGCCGATACGCCGACAATGCAAGAAAAGCAACGTTCTCAAACAAATGCGGACGAATTTTGTCCGAATTGTCATCATCACTGTCATAGAGACAGCGTGCGCTGTAATAGGGGAAGGATGTACTTTTCTAATCAAAATACGAGCGGCGGAGAGATTGCGCCTCAACAAGATAGGTTGCTTTTGAAACTTGCGAATCTAAAACGCAAATACGACAAAAGCGCGCGAAAAAATCAAGCGTTTAATTGCCTTTCCGACTGTGAAAAAAATATTTTGATAGAGCTGCTGCGCAAAATAGAAGAATCATTATGATTTCGGAAGAGAACGATCGCCTTTGTGCGCTACAGAGAAAAAAAATCATCGTAGTAGGAGATATTATTTTAGACCGATACAAAATCGGCGAAGTAAATCGTATATCTCCGGAAGCCCCCATTCCCGTTTTCCGCGAGCAAAAAATAAAAGAGCGTTTGGGTGGGGCAGGCAATGTTGCGCTTAATCTTTGCGCTTGCGAACAAGATGTGGTTTTATTTTCTGTCGTTGGCGCCGACGAAGCGGGAAAAACGGTCAAACATCTGCTTGAAACAGGTCGAATCGAATCGCACTTGATTGTAGACGCACTAAGAAAGACGACCGTAAAACAAAGATATTGTACTTCGGAAGGGGCACAGTTGTTCAGAGCCGATATCGAAGACGACTGTTTTATAGATCCCCAAATCGAAAAACGTTTATCGGCTGCCGTAAGTAAGGCGCTGCATTTGTGCGATTTGGTTGTTTTGTCGGATTATGCAAAAGGCGTTTTATCCGAAAAAGTAATCTCTGAAATAATACGCAAAGCGCATAAATGCGGAAAGAAAGTGATCGTAGATCCAAAAAAAGCGCCGTTTGATAAATACAGAGATTGCGACATCATCAAGCCCAATACAAATGAATTTTTACAAATGACGGGTCGGTCATCGGTCAATGAAACTTCAATCGCGGACGATTGTTCATCTTTGTGCAAACAATATAATTTCGGCGGGATCGTTTTGACTCGCGGGAAAGACGGTATGTTTTATTTTCAAAACGAGGGCGGTTTAGGCAGCATTTCCGCAGGAGAAGTCGAAGTGAAGGATGTGTCGGGCGCGGGAGATACGGCGCTTGCATATTTGTCTGCGGCGATAGCCTCCGATATCTGCCTGGAAGAGGCCGCGAAAATTGCAAACCGCGCCTCCGCTCTGAAAGTTGCGAAAAAAGGTGCGGTTGCGGTCAGCAAATTCGAGCTCGAACATCTGAACAATAAGATCGTTTTGCCGAAAGATATACAAAAATTGAAACAATGTTTGGAAGGCAAGCAAGTGGTTTTCACCAATGGATGTTTCGATTTGCTGCACGTCGGGCATATCCACAGCCTGCAAACTGCAGCCGATATGGGCGATGTGCTGGTAGTCGGCGTTAATACCGATCCGTCCGTCCGTAAATTAAAGGGTAAAGGCCGCCCCATAATTTGTCTTGAAAGAAGACTTGAAATGCTTTCGGCGCTTGAGTGCGTCGATTATATTATTCCGTTTGACGCGGATACGCCGATCGATATTATTGCGGCATTGATCCCCGACGTGCTTGTCAAGGGAAACGATTATAAAAATAAAGAGGTCGTAGGCGCCGATGTTGTCAAGAGCAACGGGGGAAGGGTGGAATTGATATCGCTTGTCGATGGGGTATCCACTACGGAAATGATCGATCGGATCAGACAGGACCCCAATGACTAACAAAGCTGTTTTTTTGGATCGAGACGGCACGATCATCAAAGATAAGCATTATGCTTTTATGCCCGATTCTATTGAGTTTTTGCCCGGCGTGATCGACGGGTTAAAAAAACTGCATGACGCGGGTTTTTTATTGATAATTATTACCAATCAATCGGGAGTAGCTCGAGGGTATTTCACCGAGGACGATTTAAAAGCGTTTCACAAAGCTTTATTGAGCCGACTTGCGGAGCGCGGGGTTTTTATCGACGCGGTCTATTATTGTCCCCATTATATCAATGGGACCGTAAAAAAATATGCCGTGGAATGCAATTGTCGAAAACCCAAGACTGGCATGTTTTATGCCGCCGCAGACGACCATAATATTGATTTTTCTTTAAGCTATGCCGTCGGAGATTCGGACAGAGATTGCAGCATATGCCATGAAACGCAATGTCGCGGATGCGTCATCGACGGCAACAACCAAATTAAAGACGCGGTAATACACTTTGAAAACTTTTCACAATGCGTCGATTATATTTTAAACAAGGCATAAAGGGATAAAGATATGAGCATAGTAGTAACCGGCGGCGCCGGATTTATCGGAAGCTGTTTAGTCAGAATGCTGAATGACAGAGGAATTGACGATATCTATATTGTCGATGAAATAAATTCAAGCATAAAATGGAAAAATCTTTTGGGAAAACGTTTCATAACTTATATTCATAAGGATGAGTTTTTGTCATATGTTGCCAAAATCGAAGGCTTGACGCACATAATTCATTTAGGGGCTTGCTCAAGCACTACGGAATGTGATTTTGATTATCTTTGGAAGAACAATGTCGAATACAGCAAGCGCCTCTATCAGCTGTGCGTCGAAAGAAATATATCTTTTATTTATGCGAGCTCTGCCGCGACGTATGGGGATGGATCGCTCGGCTTTTATGATGATTGCGCCCTCGAATTGTTGCGTCCGCTAAACAGATACGGATACAGTAAGAATATTTTTGATATATGGGTGGCGCATCAGAGCTCCAAACCCAAACAATGCGTCGGATTGAAATTTTTTAACGTGTACGGACCAAACGAATACCATAAAGGCAATATGATCAGTATGGTAAATCAAGGGTTTAAGCAGGCGCTTGAAACAGGGAAGATAAGACTTTTCAAATCGTATAAAAAAGACGTCCCCGACGGGATGCAATCGCGGGATTTTGTGTATGTCAAGGACGTTTGCGACGTAATATATTTCTTTATCCGCAATGAAGATAAAACGGGATTGTTCAACGTCGGAACAGGCAATGCGCGATCGTTTAACGATTTGGCGCGCAGTGTGTTTAAAGCAATGGGAATACCGTCCGATATCGAATATGTGGATATGCCCGACGAAATCAGAGCACATTACCAATACAAGACGGAAGCGGTTTTGACCAACCTGCGCAAAGCTGGCTACAGCGAAAAATTCTCGGAGTTGGAACAGGGCGTAGACGACTATATCAAAAATTATTTATTACAGGATAAATACTATTGATGAATAATAAAATCATAAGTTTGATAGAACAGCGCAAACATGCATTCGAAGAAACTTTCGTCGATGCAAACGTGATCGAATTTATAGAAGATCTTTCCGCGACGATATTAAACGCCTATCAAAAACACAGCGTCTTGATTTGCGGAAACGGAGGGAGCGCGTCTCAGGCGTCACATTTTGCCGCAGAACTTGTCGGTCGCTACAAAGCAAAAAGGAACCTGTATAAAGCGATAGTTTTAAATTCGGACGGCGCAATAATGACGGCTCTTTCGAACGATTACAACTTCGATGAAGTTTTTTCTATGCAAATAGACAGCCTCGGAAGCGAAAAAGACGTTCTTGTCGCTCTGTCCACAAGCGGGGACTCCCAAAATATTGTCAATGCGTTGAAAAAAGCGCGCGAAAAGGGTATGATCGCAACTGCCCTTCTCGGGAAAGGCGGCGGCACGGCAAAAGAGTACGCCGATTTATGCTATGTCGATAAAAGTCGGGATACCGCGATCATTCAGGAACATCATTTGTCTATCTTGCATATGGTATGCGAGATCTTGCAACAACAGTAAATTTCGGGACGATATATCAAAATAAACTTGTTCGTATACATTCACCTCGCAATCTCGCGAGGTGAATTTTTTGGTTTATATATTATAAATCCGTATACTTATTTATTGTCTACGCTTGATTTATGTCTGAAAGAGGGCTATACTTGAGCTATGGCAAACGGGGGCGTTCACGACGGGCATCGTCAAAGAATGAGAGACAGGATAGCAAAGCAGGGCATAGAGTCGCTTCAACCGCACGAGGCGCTTGAGTATCTGCTTTATTCTTTTGTGCCGCGCAGGGACACGAACGCGCTCGCGCACACGTTGATAGACAAATTCGGCTCGTTTGCGGGAGTGTTGGGTGCGGACGCGTCCGAGCTTGAGGCGGTATCCGGCATGACGGCGAACGCGGCGCAGTTTTTGAGCACTCTTCCCGGCGTATTCAGAATGTATCTTGACGCGCGCACCGTACAAAAGACCTCCCTCAAGGGTAGGGCGGCGGCGCGCATGTTCATGGGAAACAAGCTGTTCGGCATAAAAGAGGAGCAACTTTATATCGCGGCGCTCAACGTACACGAGGACCTCATCTGCTGCGACCGCCTTGCGACGGGCGTGGGCGACGCGGTGTCCGTGACGGTGCGCAGCATAGTGGATTACGCCATAAAAAATAAGGCTACGGGCATTTTGCTTGCGCATAATCACCCGGGCGGCAACGTCAATCCCTCGCACTCCGACGTGGAGCTTACATATACCATCCTCGACACGCTGTCCAATGTCGAGGTCAAACTTTTGGACCATTTTATATTTTGCGGCACGGAGTACTACTCCTTTGAAGAGGACGGCAGGCTAAGTCGCATGCTCAAAACAAAATCAACTTTCAAGGACGGCATAGATTTTTATGACTGAAAAAGTGAGAACAAGGTTCGCTCCGTCTCCGACGGGCTTTATGCACATAGGCAACCTGCGCACGGGGCTTTATGCCTACCTGTATGCGAAAAAAAACGGCGGTACGTTCATTCTGCGCATTGAGGACACCGATCAGGAGCGCAAGGTTGACGGCGCGGTCGAGATGGTGTATCGTACGCTTTCGACGGCGGGGATAGTCTATGACGAGGGTCCCGACAAGGATGGCGGCTATGGACCGTACATACAGACGGAGCGTATGGGGCTTTACAAGCAGTACGCGGAGGAGCTTGTGCGGCTGGGCGGCGCGTACTACTGTTTCTGCGACAAGGAGAGGCTCGAGAGTCTCAAGGACGAAAACGGGGTGCATACCTACGACAAGCACTGCCGCAATTTGAGCAAGGAAGAGGTCGAAAAGCGCCTCGCCGCGGGCGAGCCGTATGTGATAAGGCAAAAAGTGCCCGAGGGCGTTGTCAGCGAGTACGAGGATATGGTTTTCGGCAAAATAAGCGTGGACAGCGCGGACATCGAGGACGGCGTACTTTTAAAATCCGACGGGCTGCCCACCTACAATTTCGCGAATGTCGTGGACGATCACCTCATGGGCATAACCCACGTCATACGCGGCACGGAGTATCTGAGCTCCACGCCCAAATACAACCTTATATATGACGCATTCGGGTGGGAAAGACCAAAATATATGCACTTGCCGCCCATCATGAAGGACGCTACGAGAAAACTCTCAAAACGCTTCGGCGACGCAAACTTCGAGGACTTCATATCTAAGGGCTATCTGCCCGAGGCTATTGTAAACTACATCGCCCTGCTCGGTTGGTGCCCCAAGGATAACCGCGAAAAAATGACTATGCAGGAGATGATAGAGGCGTTCGATACGGACGGCATCTCAAAAAGCTCCTCCATTTTCGACGAGCAAAAGATGCGCTGGCTCAACGGCGAATACCTCAAAGCTATGACACCGGAAGAGTTTTATATTGTCGCAGAGCCGTTTATTGATAAGGCGATAGGCGGCGCGCCGTGGGACAAGAAGGAGCTTGCCTCCCTCATGCAGACCAGAGTGGACGTGCTCTGTGACATAGGCGAGAAGCTCGCGTTCTTGAATGAGTTTGGCGCATACGACCTCAACATGTACGTGCACCAAAAAATGAAAGTTGACTTTAGCGTCGCAAAACAGGCAGTTAAAGTGGCGATTTGTGCACTTGAAACATTCGACGACTGGACGGACGAGGGCATAAAGGAGCGTATTCGTCAGGCGGCGGAAGAGGCGGGCATGAAGGCAGGACAAGTGATGTTCTCCATGCGCGTCGCGCTCACGGGCGCGCCCGTCACCCCCGGCGGCGCAATAGAAATGGCGAAAGTCCTCGGCAAAGACGAGAGCCTCAGGCGATTGAAATTTTCGCTCGACCTGCTCGAGTCGGCAAATTGATCAAGTGCAGGGCTGCGAGCCCTGCACCCGCTTGCATTTGCTCAGTGCCCGCGACCATTGCGGAGCAAGGTCTATAAGGGCTCACCGCAAGCTGCTGCGCCACTCCGCGCGCAAAAAATTTAACGCTTCACATACTTCGTATGCAAGAAGTAGCAAGAGGATGCTCCAAGATACTCGTATAGTTCGCTATTTTTTGCGCTTTGGTTATGCGGGCTTCGCCCGCTTTTTTTATACTTCGTCCCCTGCACCCCAAGCTAAAAACGCAAGCTAGGCAAATTCTTGCCGTCGCTCGCGTTTTTTGATTGTATGCAAGTGCTAAACTCCTGCGTGATAGTTTGATATTTACGGACGCTTTGTCCGAGTGATTAACGTTACCTTTGTCTGAGCGTCGTCGGGGTCCCCGCAAAATTACGCAGTGATTTTGTGGGGTATAACAGGGGGGGGGATGCTTCGACAGGCTCAGCATGACATATTGTATAAATTGTCATTTCGAGCGTAGTCGAGAAATCCCCTAGTCTGAGCTTCCCTATATACGGAATTTGCCTTGTCCGAGCGCCCCTCTTCGCGGGCGGACGCCCTGTCCGAGCGACCCCGCGGAGCGAGCGGTTTCACGCTAAGTACGCAGTGAGGGCGGGTCTGCACCCCACAAAAACATTTCATATTTTTGCGGGGACCCCGCAATCTCTCACTCAAACGCTAGTAAAAAGAAAAAGCGGGCAAAGCCCGCGTATCCCAAGCGCAAAAAATAGCGAACTATACGAGTATATTAAAGCGTCATCTTGCTACTTCTTGCGAACGAAGTATGTGAAGCGTTAATTTTTTTTTGTATTTAACGAAATGTTTGTCCGAGCTTTCTTGGGGTCCCCGCAAAATTACGCAGTGATTTTGTGGGGC
>CANPWA010000036.1 GCA_947581865.1 uncultured Acetatifactor sp.
TTGGATGAATGCGCAAACCCCAAACTCGTTGCGGCGCAAGGCTTTTGGAAAAGTAGGATTTTTAACCACTTATTCCAAAAACAGCCGGATTTCCTGAGAAAGTCTGGAAATCCGGTACTTTTTTGGGCGTTTCACTTAACCACTGACCCCTTTCTGACCCCAACGGGATTTCGGAGCGGAAAGGGTAGGATAGCACAAAGCCGTGGGATTTTGCGTCCCACGGCCTTTTTTAGTTATGGCGGGGTAGTTTTTGCTCATACGTTTGCGCCAATAAGCTTGCCCATCGTGGTGGCGGCTTCTTCTTGCATTTTTGTGGTGACGTGGGTGTAGGTGCGGAGGGTGAAGCCGGCGTCGTAGTGGCCGAGGATGCTGGAGACGGTCTTGATGTCTACGCCGTTTTGCAGGGCCAAGGTGGCGAAGGTGTGGCGGAGATCATGCAGACGAATGTGCGGGAGACCGGCGGACTTGAGGATTTTGTTGTGAATGGCGGTCACGGAGTCGGGGTAGTACATGCCGAGGGTGACCGGGGAGGGGAACATGTACGTGATGTCCGGGTGTTTTTTGTGCTCCTTTTTGAGAATTTCCACTGCCTCTTGGGACAGTGATATTCTACGAATGGAGGTTTCGGTCTTGGGCCTCGTAACTTTTACGCCTCCGCCCTTGACCCTGACGGCTTGTTTGCAGACATTCAGGGTCATTGACTGCTCGTCGAGGTCAGACCAGAAAAGGGCGACAAGTTCGCCTTTGCGTAGGCCGGTGGTCAGTTCCAGGAAGAACATTGCCAGAACTCCACGCTTGTCTGCCTCCTTGAGGTAGGCGCTGATGTCCTCCGGGTGCAGAATGTGCATTTCTTTCTTTTCCAGTTTCGGCACAATACAGTCCTCTGTTGGATTGCGGATGATTAGTCGCTCCTTCACCGCCCAGCCCAAGCAGTTGTGGAGCATCATATGAAGGCCCCGCACATAGCTGGCGCTCATGCTGGTGCTACCATCCTTGGATACCCTGATTCGTCCGTTGGCCTTGACGTCATTGTACATCTTCTGTATGTCCCTGCCAGTGAGCTTCGCAAGTTTTATGTTGCCGATGCGAGGCACGACGTGGTGCTCAATGTAGTCCTCGTAAAATTCCTGCGTACTCTCCCGTATGTGCGGCTTTGAGTACGTCTCGTACCGCGTTTTTACCCAACTGCCGACGGTATATTCCTCGGCCTTCTCAACATCGATTTCGGCGCACTCTCGGATGGCCTTCTTCAGCTTCTCCTTGACTTCCGCCTGTGTTTTGCCGAGGACGTTCTTTCGGATAGCCTTTCCGTTCTCGTCATGTCCAGCCACATACCGACCTTCCCAACGGCCGTCCTGTCTTTTGCGTATATTCCCTTCACCATTAGCTCTGCGTTTACTCATGCTGCGCGTCTCCTTTCCGCCCTTCGGCAAACACACAACATACCACCACACTCGCCAAATAGCCAGAGCAAAATTGTGTACAAGCGGATAATTTTTTGAGGGCTCACCGTTAATGGATTGCTGAAAACCCTTGAAACTCTAAGAACTTAGGTGTTTTCGGAGCGCCATCCGGTGCGGATTTTTTCCTTTCACCCGAAATACGGTGCGGTCCCGTTCTCCGAAAATGCCCCGCACTGCGGGGCAAAGTGCTCGGACCGCGCCGCTAAGCGGTGCGGTCCTTTATCTTGTCCAATAATCGAACGGCCTATTTTGCTCGAAAAAGGGGCGGAAATACGCTTCGGTGTTGCCTTCCCAAAGCCGGAGAATTATGTGCAGAGAGAATAATCTCCTTCGCCCACAAAACGCCCAACACGGCGTTTTGGCATTTGGGAGGTGTACTCGTCCTACCCCCTGATTTAAAACCGCACACGGGGGGAGATAATGGCTTTACAACTCAGAACGACTCAACGGCGCGATTACGCGCCATGTTATCTTTTCGGAAACAATGCGTATTCATACGCCGACCTCGGAAGCAGGGTCACCATCGTGCCGCCTCGCTGGTCGGTGAGGCGGTCGATGCCGGGGTAGGCCAGGTTGTCGATGGAGCGGCCGTAGATGAGGTCCACGCCCTGGTATCGGATGCCCGCGTCGTTCAGATGGTCGTGACCGCAGAAAATGGCTTTTGTACTGCCCAGCTCCAGGACCGTGTCAAAGAGGCCGCTGTTCTTGTCCGCGCAACCGCAGCCATCCCGGCGCTCACCGAAAAGCAGTTCCGCTTCCGGGGAGCCCGCCAAAAGCGCCTGGTAGGCGTCCTCAAACTCTGGCAGAGGGATGTGGAAGAAGAGCATGGAGGACACGGTGTACCCTTCACGGGCGTTCAGTTCCTCCACGGTCCGTCGGTACCAGTCAATCTGATCGGCGTGGATGGAGTCGTAATCCGTGGGGTCCAGGGAGGCGTAATCGTTGGAATCCAGCAGGAACAGGGCTTCGTTCAGGCTCCCGTCGGCGTTTCGGACCTCAATGAGGTCGTTGTAACGCCCGTAGATGTCCGGCTGGACCTGGGAGAAGAGCAGATGTCCCCCGTGGTCGAAGGTGTAGGCGGTGAGAGTTTCGTTCAGCTCGTCGGCATCGTACTCCGCCAGCAGCTCCGTCTCGTGGTTGCCGTAGACGAAGGCCCAGGGGATGCCGATCTTCTCCATGAAGTCGCAGACGTACACCAGGGGCGTGCGATTATCGGCGCTCAGGGACTGGAGGGGGATGGGGTAGACCAGATCGCCGGTGATGATAATGAGGTCAGGTTGGGCCTCCTGGATGACCTGAAAATAGATGCTCTCAAAGGCCGCCCGGTCCTGCTTGTAGGTGGAGAGGGTACCGCCGATGTGGAGGTCCGTCAGCTGCAGGACCTTGAGGGTGTCGTTTTTTGTGCGGATGATGAACCGTCCGTCCGCCTCATGCTCGATGGAGGCGATGTTCTGAGGCTCGAAGGGCGAGGAACCGACGGTCAGGTATGGGTACAGCGGCAGGCCGTAACTGTCCCGCCAAAGGACGGCCCCCGCAAGGAGAACGACGCAGAGGACCAGGTAGATCACCCGCCTTGCAAGCCGGTTCCCCCGTCCGCGCTCCTTTTGGGACAGCGGCAGGAGGATCGCAAGACGCAAAAGGTAGAAGATCAGCGCCAAGGGCAGGATGAAGAGATACCGGGTCCAGTCCTTCAGGACGATTACCGACACGGCGTATACGGTAAGCGTGACGATAAGCCAGATGAGGGAGGTAAGCCATTCCCTGTGTGTCTTCTTCTGCTCCTTTTTCATGCCCACACCTCCATACACGGCGATAAAGCTCCGACATATCAAACAGGCTCAATTATATCATGAGCCCTTGGATATTTCAACTTTTTTTGCCAAGACTGTGTGCATGAACAGTCGCTAATCAGCGCGAATTCTTCCCCCCGGCAGCCTGCGTATATTTGTTATCTTTCGTCTTATTAATGCTATTCCGCTCCCAAAAAGCGCAGGGAATGCCCCCCAATTATTGAGGGCCTCCTGTGAGGATTTCGATCATCAATCTCGCCCCAAGGATAAAGGCTTCACGGAAGCGTTGTTCCTCAATGATGCTGGCGGCATCGAGCCGGTCATCTTGGATCGTGCGGAGCAATTCTTTCTCCTGATTGTTGAGGCTTGCTTCCAGCTTGTCCTCATTCTCGTGTACCCGCTTCATGATTGCCGCCGTTTCTGCTGTGAGCCCGCCCATTTGCTCAACCGGGCAGATGTTGCCGTAATAGAGTTCGTTTATTAGATTCTCCATCTTCGCCCCTCCTTGGCAACACACAATACCGCAGAGGGGCGGAAAAGTCGAGTGAAACCGTATCGACAAAACGGAGAAACCGCTCCCCTCCCCAAAATTGCAGGGGGTCCCCCGCAGAATTTGAGGGGCCGTATTGAGGTCTATGTCCAGATTATTGAGGGCTTGACTTTTCCTCCGTTCAGAGTTACTATGTAGCCATCAAGTCGCTGAGCTTCTCTCCTTTTTTGAAGCTTACCCGAATCGTCCAGCCCGCTTTCCGCCCGGAAGGTGGGCTGACCCACAAGTTGACCCACTGCACGAAATTTTGGAGTGGAAACAGTGGAGCAAGCAGCATGAACGAGCTGCTGATTTTGGAGGGAAAAGGGGCGGAAAGGCTTAGAAATACCCGGATTTTTATAGCGATTGCAATTCGTAATCATGAGGTCGCGAGTTCGAATCTCGCATCCAGCTCCAGATGAATGCGACCCCGTTTTCGAACTTTTTTATCGAAAACGGGGTCGTGTCTTTTTGAAAAGCGTTGGGGGAGTAAGAGAATTAGAAAACAGTAGAAATCAAGAGATTATCAAAACTTCCCATTTTTGCAAACTAAATTTTCGTAGAAAGCACGGTTTTTAGACAGTGATTTCTCATAAAACTTCACGCGAATTTGCGTAATACCGTTCCTCAAATTCCGCAGGGGTCTTGTAATTCAAGGTCATGTGCGGGCGGGTCTCGTTGTAGAAACGGATAAAATCATCCACACTTTTCCGAAAAGCTTTTTCCGAGGTGTACTCTCTGCGGTACGCCTCTTCTTTTTTGAAGGTGCCGAAAAAGCTCTCTGCGACGGCGTTGTCATGGGGGCTGCCGCTGGCGGAGAAGGATTGGGTCACGCCGCTTGATCGGAGCAGCTTTGTGAACGCCTTGGAGGTGTATTGCTTGCCCCTGTCGCTGTGGAAGGTGAGATTTTTTGGCTTTTCACGCTCTACAAATGCAGACTTGAAGGTTGCTGTCACCAGCTGTGTACTGGCATTTTCGGATACGCGGTAGCCGACAACACGCCGGGAGAACAGGTCGAGGATGGCGCAAAGGTACAGGTATTTTCCGCAGATTTTGAAGCAGGTGATGTCGCTGACCCAGAACTGGTTTGGGCGCTCCGATACGAAGTTTCGCTCTAGGATGTTTTTCTTTGCCTGACTCTGAATCTTAAGCCATTGTTTCTTTGCGTCAGGTCTTACGCTGTGCAGGTCAAGCCGACGCATAAGTGTGGATATGCGTTTTGGGCTGACATGAACTCCCGCTTCAAGCAGCTTGACCCGTATCTTTCCAGCTCCGAATCGCTGACCGCTGTCGTTGAAAATCTGCTGGATCAACAGCATGAGATTCGCATCTTCCTCCAGCTTCGCTGTCCTGTCGGCGCGGCGGAAGATGTGGTTATAGAAGGTCCCCCTTGCAACGTCCATGGCCTCGCAGATCGTATGTATGCTGTACCTGGCATCCGAGCGGTAGAGCTTTTCAAGAAACGCAAGCCTGTCCCCTAACGGGACTGCCGAGATGAAGCCGGAGGCGCGGATGACCTCCAATGTCTCCTCCAGCTTCTTGACATGCTGTACGAGTGAGCTGATTTCCTTCGGTGTAAACACCCGGTCAGGTGTTTGAACAGCGCAATACTCCCTGCGCCAGCGGTAGATGGTGCCTTGTGAGACGCCCAGCTCCTGGGAAAGGGCCAAAATCGACTCACCTTTTTCATACCGGTTAATCACGCGGCGCTTGAAGTCTTCTGAATATTCCTTTGGCATTTACAGCCCTCCTTTGATATGGTTGAGACTAACTTATCAAGGAGGGCAGAAATATACAAGTGAACAAGCATTCTCGCGGTATGATCTCTCATTTATTCCCTGAAATTTATGGCAAGAGCACTTGTGTTGTGATATACTGAAAAAATGCATATGAGGAGTTGAGGGCATGGGCAAAACGGTCATTGCGGTGAACGCCGGGCCCCGGAAGGGATGGAACACAGATACGTTGATCACCGAGGCGATCAGCGGCGCCGAGTCTACGGGCGCGGAGGTGAAAAGATTCGACCTCTATCGGCTGGAGCGGTACACCGGCTGTATTTCCTGCTTCGGATGCAAGCGGGAGCGCAATAAGGGCCACTGCGTCTGCCGGGACGGGCTGACACCGGTGCTGGACGCTATCCGCGCCTCCGACGGGCTGATCATCGGCTCCCCGAATTACCTGGGAGCGCTGACGGCCTCCTTCCGGGCACTCTATAAGAGACTCGTATTTCAAAATCTGACCTATAGTCGGCAATAAGAAATAACGGGACTTTTGTCGAATAATTTTGTTGACAAGTTCTCTGCTTTGTGGTAAAATAAACAAAAAATTAGGTGGTACCGTAGATAGTAGGTTTCGTTATATGCGAGCAATATCCTACCGAGGGAAGCAGATGCCTTTTGCCGATCTCTTGTCTCCGTACGCTGGCAGGAGATCGTTTTTGTATTTTATACAGATATAAACGGGAGAAAATATTGTGGGGAAAATACTCAAAGCCGTCATTCAATGGACATTATATTGTTTCTTTGTGTTACTTTTATTTGTTGGTTTTATTGTTCCAATGTGGCGGATTATTATTCTCAAAGAAGATTTGCCGGAATTATCGAGTTGGTTGAGTTGGTTTAGTGCCGGATTAAGTGTTATTTCTCTGCTGTTAGGAATATTCAGTATTGTATTTTCTTCGAAAGATGGAAAGCAGGTAGAAGATACTTTAAAGTCAGTAAGCGACATACAGCAGGAGATGAAAGTAACAATATCTGAGATTAAATCCATTTCTTAAAATATTCAAGTTAACCAGGATGAGGTAGTGAAGAATGTCATAAGCGTTGCGTTATCGGTCTTTAGAGGAAACAGGGCAGATTGGACTACTGACACAACGGGAAATAACGAATAAACAGAAGAAGAGGTGAATAGACTATGTGCATGAAATATGTTAATGCAACAACAAGATGTTACAAGTCAATTGTTCAAGATGGTCAAGGTGGTTTTCAATCATTTGTTGCACCATTCGATACATTGTGTGGCGAATTTCAAAATGATCACGTAGTTATACGAAACTTCTTCATAAAAACTGAAATTTCGATTTTGGGAACTTCTAATCCGGAAAAAGAAAGTGAAAATCCAATTTGCAGAGGAGATAATTTGCATTTCACTTTACGCCTTACAAAGTGCGACAGAGATCCGCAAAAGCGCCTTGGCATCGATCTCGACAAGTTTGATATAAATCTAAAGGAATTAAAAGAAAAAGACCTTCTTTTACATGCATGTTATCCATTTTGTACGACTACGCGAATAACAAATGTAAAAGAAATCGAATTCCCAGAATTTGATACTGGGAAATATGTTCTAAAAGTTCTCGTCCGGGCGACAGATGATGCCAAAGATGATACTATTCAGAGTATGAGTCCATTTACAGTTTTGTATGTTGAATGAATGTGACCTGTGACCCCATTTTCAAATTTCTTCTTAAAAATGGGGTTGCGTCTTTTTAAAAAGCGTTGCGGAAGCAGGGAAATCTGAAAAGAAAACAGAAAACGGGTAACCACTAAAATCCCTTTTTTGCAAGCTATTTTTTCGGCGAACACAGTTTTTAGACAGTGGTTTCGCATAGAAGTCAGATGTCTATTTCCACACATACTTGATTCCATCTAACAGAATTTCAAAAGCCCTTGCGCTACAAGCCTTTTTGAGAAGTAGGATTTTTAACCACTTATTCCAAAAACAGCCGGATTTCCTGAGAAAATCGGGAAATCCGGTACTTTTTTGGCTGTTTTACTTGAGGTTGCTGGTTTTCTGACCCACTTCTGACCCCAACGGGAAAGGGCGAGACATCACAAGGTTGTGGGAATTTGCGTCCCACGGCCTTGCGTTTTGGAAATAACTCATTTTATCCCGTACTCGGCGCACTTGGAAAGGACAATGTCGCGGAGCTTGACGCTCTCGAAGCTGTTCCTCAGGTCGGTTGGGTCCAGATAGGCGCCGGCCATGAGGCCCTGAATGGCGGCCTCGGCGACAAAGACCTCGAAAATGTGCCTGTCGGAGAAGGCGTCCCGGATCTCGCTGTTCATGCGGGTGTTGATGCCCTCCACGGCGGCGAGATAGATGGGGTTGTCCCGTCCCATGAGGCGGCCCATGTCGTCCAGGCATCGAATGGCACGCTTGAGATCTTCCACCGTGAGCTTTTTCGTGTAAGCCACCGTTCGCTGTCCGCCCCGCAGAAGGTTATCCACTGTAGTCTCCAGCACATCCGCCAGCTCCGGCAATATAGCCGTGTCCGGAAGTGTCTCCGCCCTTTCCCATTTGCTCACGGCCTGATAGGTGACGCCCAGGCGCTCGCCCAGCTCCGCCTGCGTCAGTCCCTTGGCCCGGCGCAGGTCGGAAATCTGACGTCCCACTGCCTGTATATCCATGTTATCCCTCCAAAATAATTTCAAATGGCCACCTGTGAGTTTAATATACAGGCGTTTCGGAGGATTTTCAATAACCGGAATGGTTATTTTTTCGTAATCCACTCAACTTACGCTTGAGAGGGAAGGCCGGACCGGATAAGGTTGTAAAGTTTTTTGCTCACACATTTGCATCGGGGGCAATATGAAATCATGTTATACCCCGCGTGTGCCGTTATACAGCAGACGACCGAGCCGATTCGTAAGTAGATCAAGCCTAAGACAATGCTGCAGATCAGCGCGAAAAGAGTTTGAACCATATTGAAATGGAGCAGCGCGAGGACCGCCGACGATATGGCAAGCTGCGGCATTATATCACGACGGAATTTGAAATGCTATTACTTTCCCAACGGTTTTGCCGAAAAAGGGGGGAGGGGCGACGCGAACGGGGCTGAAACGGACTGGAAATCATCCAAAAAACCCGAAGGCAGTGGTATAATTTGAAATAGAATGATGTAGTGGGCAGGAGTATCCCTTTAAGGGCTTTCACCTAAGGAGAGAAAAATGGAGATAACTCTCAGATACATTGACCGCCAGGAGCTGCCGGGCTTTCGGCAGTACCTTCTCCCCGACACGGCGACGGCTGTTGAGTGGGAGGACACGGACGTGCTGGCAATCGGGGCGGTTTCGGGGAGCCACTCGGTGGGAGCGGCGGCGGCTGTCCCGGACGGCGCCAACGGCGCGGAGCTGACGGACCTTTTCGTGGACGAGGCGGCGCGCGGCAACGGTATAGGCGGTGTGCTCCTTCAGGAGGTCATGGACATACTCGCCGAGGTGGGGATAGAGACGCTGTCCGCGGACTACACCCTCAAGGGGGAGGAGCTGGCGGCGATGGACGCGCTCCTGAGGTCCGCCGGGTTCACCGCCCCCGCGCTCCGCTCGCGGACATTTATGGCGCAGTCAAGGGACTACACGGACCACGGGATACTCGGCGCGGCGTTCACGCCGTCGTGGAGGACGCCGAAGGACGTTCGGGCATTTTCAGAGCTCACCGAGGAGCAGCTCACGGAGCTTACGGCGGCTGAGGACATACCGGAGATGCTGTCCTGGGGACTGCTCAGGGGACAGGCGGAGCCGGAGCTTTCGGTGGCGCTGGTCCTCAATGGGCGCGTGGCGGCGTATCTGCTGTGCGAGGAGAGCCGGGACGGGGGATTTGTGCTTTTGAGCGCCGTCAGCCGCCAGGACGCTCCGGCGACGGCGTTCACATCGCTTTTGACGGACCTGCTGAACCGGTGCTTTTACAGGCGGGGCGGGCATTTCCCCTTTTATTTTTCAGCAATCAACGAGCACACCGAGCGGCTGGCACGGGGGCTCATGCGGGGCAAATGCGTGGAGTATGAGGAGCACGTGTGCTTTGCGCGCCTGAGCGTCCCTGAGGGGACGGAGGACAGCGCCGAAGACGGTCGAGAAGATTAGTATAACGCAGTATTATGGGCCCGAGGGCCTTTAGGAGGGAACAAGCATGTCACAGATATATATGAAGAGAAGGGAGCAGCAAAAGGATTCGCCAGCGCCGCAAAAAGCGCAGGCGGGGCCGTCCACGGCGGAGCTTGCCGCGGGGGTCCGTCCCACCGGGGAGCAGATGGGTCACCGGGTGGACCTGCCGGACGCCATACGCGAGAAGATGGAGAACTCCTTTGGGGCGGACTTTTCCCACGTGAGGCTCTATGAGTCCGGCACGGTTGCCGAGGCGGGGGCCGAGGCGGTGACGCAGGGGTCCAACATAGCCTTCGCGCCGGGGAAGCTGGATCTTACAAGCACGGCGGGCCAGGCGCTTTTGGGACATGAGCTGAGCCACGTGGTAAGCCAGGCGAGAGGCGAGAGCGCGGGGAGAGGCTTTTTGAATGACGCCCACCTCGAGGCACAGGCCGACAGACAGGGCATGATGGCGGCGCAGGGCGAGAGCGTGTATTCAGGACCCGTGACCCCCATCGGAACCAGCTCCGCCGCCGGCGCGGCGGGGCCCATGCAGGCCAAAAAGAAGAAGGACATGGCGCAGGAAGCCCTGACTTGGGGGGACGTTGGGGACTTGCCGGATGAGAAGCTTAACGATGAAGATTACCTGGATGGTAGTTTGAATCAATATTATAGAGACTTGACAGACGTCAAATACAACTCCTACATCAAGCGCAGAGCTGCCGCCGGGAGGGGTGATGATACACGTGATATGCTGGAGGAGATGCGCATTGGCAGTCCACAAGATATCGATGAATATATCAGACAAGATGTGATAAATACATACAATGGGATGAAGCAAGCATCGAAGGACATGAACGGCAGGAGCTTCAAAAAGCGCGCGAATGCCCTCATAAATTCGGGAATGTACATGGGCCACGCCAAAGCGATCATGAACGACCCTGAAGTCATGCATAATCTGCTCAACGTGGACGAGCGGGAGGCTTACTATAACGCGATGGATAACTTCAAGCTCGACCGGCAGGTCGCGAAGAACAGCATGATGGCCCACGCGCCGGACTCCGAGAGGCATGAGATCAATGCCAGCAAGGAGCAGAAACGTCTCCGAAAGCTGTATCGGAAAGAGCGCAGGAAAGGGACAGACTTTAGTAAATATGGGTTAAAAGTTAAATAATAAGGAGACAGGCACAGCCCTCAGATAACGTGAATATCCGTTGAGGGATGGCCCGCTGTTGACCCGTTCGGGTACGAATCGGACCGTTCACGTCGGATTGCTTGAAAGTCTGTCGATAATGTTATATGATATGCTCAGGCCGGAGGCACGGGTGAAGTGAGGACGTGGGGGATTGACCATGAGGATTGCGGTCTGTGAAAGCTCCCGTGAGGGAGAGCGGCGACTGACAGAATGGATAAACCGCTACGGAACGCTTTACGGCCTCACGGCGTCCGTCGAGTGCTTCAGGGACCCAGTGGAGCTGGAGAGTTCCGACGCCCTATTTGAGATCGCGTTCGTCGCCTTCGGGGGGAGCGCGGGATTTATGGCGGCACGGCGGCTGAGGGAACGCAGTCCGTCGATGAGGATAATCCTCATTGACGACACGCGGGAATACGCCGTGGGGAGCGTTCGCATACACTGTACGGACTTCCTCATGAGGCCGCTGACCTTCGGACAGGTGGCGAGGAGCATGTCCCTCGCACTGAGAGGCGCACAATGAGCCAGACGCGGATAAAAAGGCAAAAGCCGCTTCCAGCCGGGAAGGCACCGCTGGAGCGCGAGGTGAGGCGGAACATCGCCTGGGCCGCGGGCACCGAGGATTTTCAGTACCGCGATCCGCTGTACCACGTCACCGAGAGCTTCCAGCTGAACTTCGATGCCATGGGGCGCCGCCATATGGCGGGATATGCCGGAGGCGAGGCACCGCAGCAGGCCGGTGAAGAGCCGGAGGAGAAAAAGGAGCGGGGCGCCAGGGGCGAGGAGAAGGACATCCTTCAAAAGGAGACTCGGCAGGGACAGGATACGGCGATGGGCTCGGAGAGCGAGGACCTGCCGGACCCCAAGTCCTCCAGATCGTTCTACGAGATGAAAAACCCGGAGGACCAGGGGATGCTCAGCCGGTTTTCGGAGACGGCCTTCCAGCGCGGCACCATGTCGGGGGCTGTTCTGAGGGGCACCGGAAAGATGATGCTGTTCTCCTGCCTCAAAAAGACCATCGGGCAGTCCCAGCCGAGACGCGAGCAGCAGAGGAAGCTTTTCGACCACGGCTCGCAGGTCAGAAACGTGCCGGGGCACAACCCGGACAAGGTTGCCTTCAACAGGACCTTCGTGGACAGCGCCGTCGGCATCGTGGTGGACACACTGCGGGACGCCAGACGCACCGTGGAGGACATGCAGGACCTGGTGAACGGGGGACTCAGCAAGACTGAGGCGGGAGCTTACGGGGCTGACACCATGAGGCGGATGTACCCGTTTTTGGATGACAGCCGGGAGAAACAGCAGCTTAGCGATTACTACGCAAGGATGAAAGACGGCGGTCTTGGACCGGACGAGAGAGGCATCCTGCAAAACGCCATCAACCGGACCCACGCGCTGATAGACAAGAAGGCGCGAATGAGGACCGAGTTTATGAATAAATTGCGTTTTTTGTCCGACAGAGCCAATGAGGCGTTGGCGGAGCTTGAGGAACCGGGCTTCGTTCAGTCGTTGACCGAGGCTCTTGAGGAGCTTTTCAGACCCGAGACGCCGCCGGACGACGGCGGACCGGGAGAGGGCGGAACGGAGGAGCACGGTGGCGGCCCATTTGGATCAGACGAGCCAGAAGGAGACGAGCCCGGTACGCTCGACCCGGAAGCAGGAGACTACGCCGGGAGCGCGGGAGGCGGAGAGCCTGACCAGGGCGTCGCTGATGGGGCGGCTTATCCTGACGGGGACGGTGGCGATGGACCTGCCGCCGGCGGACCTTGAGGAGCTTGCCGGGACCATTGGCAACAGCGCCATGGCGGAGCTTGTCGCCGCCGGGACGCCTGAGCCTGAGCTCCACGGCTTTTCCATGGGGGAAGCGCCTGTGACGGCGCCCTTTGAGGCAAGCGTTGATATGCCGGCGCTGACCGCGGCGCCGACCACGGACGCGGGCGCGGGACCTGTGACGGCCGCCAGCCCTGGGGCATTTGCCTACGGAGGGTGACGCGATGGAGTTTGATTTCACGGTCGACGCCGGGTCGGAGCTTGAGGCCGTTTTGGAGGACAGCGGCGTGGACCACCGCCGGGAGGACGGAAAATTCAGCTTCGTGCTGACGGCCTCCGGGTGCAAGTGGCAGACAGTTTGTGAATGCGAAGGGCCAAGGGCGCTTTGCTACTTCATACATCCCGCGAAGGTCATAGATGAGGCGCGGGCACTGCGAGCGTGCAGTGAGATCAACAGCAGCCTTGTGAGGGGGAGCTTCTTCCTGACAGAGGGCCACGCGGTCTACCGGACCGGCGATGAGCTGACGGAGGCGGTGGAGGCCAGAGAGAGGCTGTGCAGGGCCATAGAGTACGGCTCGTCCGTCATGGTGTGGTTCTGGGATAAATTTTGTCCTTAACACGTGCGAACAACACGTTTTTGGAAAGCAGCAGCAAAATTTTGTAATTCAATGGCAGAAAGGAGGGTGCTTCACGCCTTTCAGCGCACGGCGTGAAGCAACAAAAACATGGCAGAGTATCTTTCTCCGGGTGTTTACGTTGAGGAATACGATTCCGGCGCGACACCCATGCAAGGCGTGAGCACCAGCACTGCCGGTTTCATCGGCCTGGCGGAGCGGGGCCCGGTGGTCGGACAGCCCCAGCTGGTAACAAGCTTTGCAGACTACAAGCGCATGTATGGCGGTTATCTGAGCGAGGCCAGCTACGGCGGGAACAGGTTCCTCCCCTACGCGGTGGAGCAGTTCTTCGCCAACGGCGGATCCAGGGCCTACATCATGCGCGCGGTTCCCGGCGACGCCAAGGCGGCTTCTATCGTCACTGGCGTGCTGAAGATCACAGCGGCCAACCCCGGCGCGTGGGCGGAGGATATGCGCGTCACCGTCGCGCCCGCCAGCAAGGCAAAGACCCAGGTAATGGCAGTCAACGGCGCGGATCTCACGCTGAAGAATGCCGACGGCTTCAACCCCGGCGACGTGGTCGAGCTCTTTGACGGCAAGACCACGGCTTACGCCACCGTCAAGGGGGCCCTTGACAAGGTCATCACCCTTGACGCCCCCTGCACCCTGGACGTGGCTGACACCAAGGTCGGCACGGCCAAGTACATAAGGACCTGCGAGATCTCCATCACCGCGCGTCTGGGCGAGAACATGGAGACTTATGAGGGCCTTTCCCTCAAGCCGGGCGCTCTGAACAACGCGGTAACGCGCCTCGCCAAGAGCGAGCTTATCCGCGTGGAGATCACCGCTGCCGCCAAGCCCGCCGCCCCCGCAAAGGACAAGGACGGTAAGGAGGTTCCGGCTCCCAAGGCGTCCATCGTACCCTTCGAGCAGTGCGGCGGCGCAAAGGACCCCATGGTGCTGACGCTTGCCGGCGGCTCCAACGGCTCCGTCCTCACGGCTCCGGCTGACGCGTTCCTCGGCAAGGACGACGGCCCGGGCAAGCGCACCGGACTTCAGGCGTTCCTTGAGAATAACAGCGTCTCCGTTATGGCCATCCCCGGCATCACCGCCCCGGAGGTCCAGTCCTCGCTCATTGGCTTCTGCGAGAACAAGAAGAGCTGCTTTGCCATTCTTGACGTGCCTATCGAGCTGAAGAAGACCAACGATGTTGCCAACTTCCGTGATATGTACGACTCCACCTATGCCGCCATGTATCACCCCTGGCTTGAGATGTACGACGCCGGCGCAAAGCACAGCGCGTACTTCCCGCCCTCCGGCGCCATGGCAGGCATTTACGCCCGCACCGACACCAGCCGCGGCGTCCACAAGGCGCCCGCCAACGAGGTCGTCACCGGGTGCACGGGTCTGAGCTGCGCCTACAACGAGGGTGAGCAGGACATCCTCAACCCCATCGGCGTGAACCTGATAAGGGCATTCACCGGCCGCGGCATCCGCGTCTGGGGAGCCCGTACCATCAGTTCCAACGGACTTTGGAAGTATCTGAACGTCCGCAGGCTCTTCATCTACATCGAGGAGTCCATCAAGGCCAACACCAACTGGGTGGTGTTCGAGCCCAACTCCCAGGTACTCTGGGGACGTGTGACACGCACTATCGAGGCGTTCCTCGCCACCTGCTGGCGTGACGGCGCCCTCATGGGCACCAGCCCCTCCGAGGCTTTCTTCGTTGAGTGCGGCCCCACGACCATGACCCAGGACGACATCGACAATGGACGGCTCATCTGCCAGATCGGCATCGCCCCCGTGAAGCCCGCCGAGTTCGTCATCTTCCGTATCACCCAGAAGACCGCCAGCGGCGGTGAGGGCTGAGACCCCAAGATCAAACAGGAAAGGATGAAATAGTCAAATGGCCATCAATTATCCATACAGAGTATTTCGGTATCAGGTGGAGATCGATGGGATCAGCCGTGCGGGTTTCTCGGAAGTTTCCGGTATGAGCTCCTCTATCGACGCCGTTGAGTACCGCGAGGGCGACGACCTCAGAAATACCCCCCGCAAGCTCCCGGGCCTCACAAAGTTCGGCAACGTGACCCTCCGCTGGGGCGTCTCCGACGACAGCGAGTTCCTGGATTGGCTCAACTCCGTTGCGCCCACCAACACCGCTCCTCCGACGGGCATTGTCCGTCACAACGTGACCATAACCCTCATCGACGACGCCGGTTCACCCGGTCCTCAGTGGAACCTTATCAACGCCTGGCCTGTGGGCTATACCGTCCCCGACCTCAACGGTATGGGCGGCGAGGTGGCCATCCAGTCCCTTGAGCTTTGCCACGAGGGTCTGGAGCACATCCCCGGCGGTCCCGCCGGCGAACCGTCAGCTATCTGACGCGGCGTAAATCGCGTATCTTCGTTCCGCGGGCCCTCAGCGGCCCGCGGAACGCAAGGGAAATAAGTCCCGGAGGAAGATCATGCAGACTGAATTTGAATTTGAGCTGCCAAAAGGTTACGTGGACCAGTCCGGCACCGTTCACAAGAAGGGTGTCATGCGTCTGGCTACGGCGGCTGACGAGATATTGCCGCTGCGTGACCCCAAGGTACAGCAGAATCAGGGTTACCTCACCATCGTCCTTCTCAGCCGTGTCATCACAAAGCTCGGCACGCTGAGCATGGTCAACACCCGCGTTATCGAGGGGCTTTTCACCATGGATCTTGCGTATCTTCAGGATATGTATCAGCGCATAAACATGTCGGAGATGCCACACTACCAGTTCGTCTGTCCGCACTGCAACGAGCGCGTGGAGGTACCGCTGGATTTTTTGCTGGGCTAGAGTGGGCCGACGGCGATAACGACTGGCTGAACATACTGCGCATACCGGCACCTTGGGAGGAGTCGGGTGAGTGGGACTGGCGGGACATACCACGCCGGGAGGGCGGCCTGTCGCGCGGGCTCACGGGGGGAGTGACGCTCTACCCCCAGGATCGTCTCTATCAGGAGATGGCGTTTCTGGCCTATTATCTGCACTGGTCCGGCGAGGAGCTTATGGCGTTGGACCACTGGGAGCGCCGCCGCTGGTGCCGGGAGGTATCCGCAATCAACAAGAAGCTCAGCGGCGACGACAAAAAGAGCGTGGAATTTCGTTGAAAAGCGCAGGTGAGATTTGATGCCGACGGACGAAGCTGGAATGCCGATATGGAACGGGATACCGGGGACGCCAGGTATGCCGGGGATGCCCGGTATACTGGGAACACCGCCGGTCGAGGATCCCCTGCAGTCCTTCAGGTTCCTTGTGAGCGTTGGAGGAGGACAGATCGCCGCGGCCTTCACGCGGCTTTCCGGGATACAGATGCAGGTCCAGACGGTCGAGGGCCGCCCGGGTGACGACAACCGCGGAGTGGCTGAGATACTGCCTGTGACTACCCGATTCTCGCCGGTCACCCTCAGCCGGGGCGTGGTAGGCGATTTTGATTTTATGGACTGGCTGCTTTCCGCCTCGGCGGGAGACTATACAGGGCCGTCAGGCGTGAACCTGAAGCGGGACATTGACATTGTCGCAATCAACAGCCAGGGCGAGCCGGGCGTGACATGGACGCTTATGAACGCTTTCCCCATAGGCTATGAGCTCTCACCCATGGACGCCAGCCGCAGCGAGGTGCTTGTGGAGAACATCACCTTTGCTAACACGGGCCTCAAGCGTACCGCGGGAGCGCACGAGCTTCGCAATACAATGACAAACGGCCGTCCGGGTCTTACAGCTTACAAGACTCACGTCCACCCCAGAGATAGATACTGGCGCAGGCGCAACGGTTACTGGTGGTAATAGCCGTATTTTGAAATGAGCCGCGGAATTATCAGGGAAAGGAGCGTGTATCCATGAGTATATTGTCAGGCGCGTATTTTGACGTCATGCTCATCGGGGTCCCCGGAGCTCTTATCGGGGAATTCATGCACGTGGAGGGCCTCGGCATGGAGGTGGACTATCAGGTCTACAACGAGGGTGGTTCCAATTATCCCAGATTCTTCTTCAACGGCACGAAACCAACGCAGCTGATTCTGTCCCATGGCACCATCTCCAACTCCGGCATGGGGTCCCTGATTATGATCGCCACCAGCTCCGGCATGGACGCCCCCCTGGCGGGGACCATCACCATGCGAAACAGCTTTGGAGGGATCGAACGCATATGGACGGTGGTAGGCGCACATATGGTCAAATATGTGGGTCCCACCCTGGACAGCAACCAGCCGAACCTCTTCGTTGAGCAGATCGTGCTCATTCACAATGGGTGTTATTAATGGAAAATATCGCGGCCGTGCGGCCTCAAATGGCTGTGCTGGATAAGAATAAGCTTATGTTGTCCCCCTTCGGCGCACTGAGCCATGCCCTGGCGGAGGAGATCCTTGCCCGGACAGGACAGGCGGAGGGGGTTTATCCCTATGTGCCCATGGAGCTCCTGACGGAGCCAGAGGAGGGGCCGGAGGAGAAAAAAGAGGAGCCCGCGGTGAATGTGGAGGTCAAGCTGACGCTTGAGCTCACACAGGAGGCGCGGGAGCTTCGCGAACGCACCGAGACGGTGGAGCGGATACTCGAACGCATCGAGCGGATACGCGAGCGCGGCGAGGCCGCCCAAATGCCCCGGAGTCGGGAGAGAGACACCGCGCAACCCGCCGAGAGCAGGAGTTTTTTTCAGAATATAAATCAGCATATTTCCTTCCCCATGACGCTGTCAGTTCCGGATACGGCGGGGACGGCCCAGCCGGGTGGGATCGCGAGGATAAGCGAGAAATTCGCAAATACCTTGAGGACCATGCGGGAGGAGGGAATTTACCGGGAGCCAGGCGGGGAGACGCAGCGAGTTGCGGATGTTGGCCGGGGCGACGCGAAGATCGCCGAAGGTGAGGCCGCCGGAAGTGGGACAGCCGGAAGCGGCGCTGCTTCGGGAAAAGTGGGCAGAGCTGCCGTGGACAGAACCGTGACAACCGGCGCAACGGACTTGAGCGGCGCGGACTTTGCGGTGAGAGCCGCCGAGACGGAGCTCAACACATCGGGCATGAATGACAGGAGCCCGGAGACAGCGGCGCGGGCGGCGGAGAGGATAGGCGAGAAGATCGCCGAGAGCGCCGCGCGGGAGATAGCGGAGAAATTTGACGAGCTTGCGAAGCGCGAAGCTCAGGCGGATGGCGGCGCCGTTACCGGAAGGGACGGCGGAACCAGTGCCGCCGCACGTAATGTTGACAGTGAGCGCGGACAGGGTGTCCGCGATAACGACCGGGGGCAGGATGCCCACGGGGATATGGCGACGGGAAGAACGTCGAGGACGCGCCGAAGAGGGACGCATAACCGGGAAAATCCTGAGATTACGGAGGGCGCGGACAGGGAAAAAGCTTACGCGGCGCGCACCGAGACGCAGGACGGGACCGTGGGAGGAGCCGACGGGAGCGTTGGAGCTTCATCGGAGAGCCGCCGGGAGGTCGCAGGAATTGAGAGCGAGGATAGGCCCGTAAGGGCGGTGCCGGTCTTAAAAGAGGATATGTCGGCGGCACCTGAGGAACTGACGCTGGCAGCCGACGTAAGGTCAGAGAGCGGCGACGAGACATTTATGGCAGGAAGTGAGACGCGGGAGGACACCCGGCGCGCTCACGTGAAGGAAGACCGCGCCAAAATGGAGCATGAAAATGGGACCGCGTCCCGGAGAGCCGGAAAAAATCGGGCTCAGGGGGAAGCGGATGGGAATACGGTGGATACCGCCGGAGGGACCGGGACGGTGGAAATGGCAGAGGGCCGCACCGTGGTCGGGGAGACAGAAAAGCCCGGTATATCACAAAATGCCGGGGAGGAAGAAACCGCCTCAAGGTCGGGACACGACCGGGAAGGAGCGGGCACGAAGGCGCCGGAAGCGGCTGCGGTCAGCCGCGAGGAGCTGACGGAGGAGCCTCCACACCGCGCCGGGAGCGAGGTGCGGGGAGCTGACAGTGGCTACAGGACGGGAGCGGAAGCGATTCCGCTTCGCGGGGAGAGTGAGATTCCGGTCCCGGAGGAGCTTACGCTGTCATCGGCGGCGGAGCGAAGCGGCGAGATGTCGCCGACAGTTGACCGTCAGACGATCGTAGACGGTGGACGGGCAGCCGACAGGGCAAAGAGCACAGTCGAGTCTGATAGGAAGAACCTTACGCATATGACCGGAGCGGCTGACGTTGATACGACAGACGAAGAGGCGACGGTTCGCGGAGCTGACAGGGTTGGTCGCGGGACCAAGAGCTGGGAAAGCGCCGGAGATACGGACAGAACGGAAACGGGCCTGGAAACAGATCACGTCAGAGAGACCGGAAAGTCCGGAGAGCTCAGGACAGCCGAGAGAAATGCCCCGAAGGTCGGGACCGCGGAAGGCTGGGAGGCCGGACGGGTCGAGAGGACTGTTGAGGCCATACCGGAGCGGGAAAGGCCCTATATGCCCGCGCCGGAGGAGCTGGCGCTTCGGAAGGAAGAGACGGCGGCGCCGGAGGGTGGGTCACACAATGTGGGCGAGGCCCAAGATGAGGTAGAGGGTAGCAAGGTCAAAGGCGCGCGCGATGCCGGTGAGAGTTACGATGTAAGAGAGACGCACGACGCCGGAGAGACCCACGATGCAGTCGAGGGCCGCGAGGTCAGAAAAGCACACGACGCGGTCGAGAGCTACGATACCGGGGCGGCGGAGGCTATACCGTTGCGCGGGGAGTTCGTCGAGGTCACGCCTGAGGAGTTGGCGCTGGCGAGAGCTGAAGAGACGGCAAAACCGGACGGTAGGACAGGCAACACGGTACACGACGCTGCGGCAGATGAAAAGCGCAATACCCATCCCCACAGTGGGGAAACGGTTCACATAGACGGTAAGACAGACAGACAGGGAAGGGCCTCCGCCGCGATCAGAGAAGGCGGCGGAGAGGTAAGAGATAGGGACTGGAGAGCTGCCGAAAATACCGGCAGGGCCGGTAAGACCGGAGAGTTCAGGGCCGCCGAAGGAGAGGCCGCGAAGGTCGGGGAAACCGGACGGGTCGAGAGGACTGTTGAGGCAATACCGGAGCGGGAAAGGTCCTATATGCCCACGCCGGAGGAGCTGGCACTTCGAAATGAAGAGACGGCGGCACCGGAAAGCAGGGAG
>CANPWA010000037.1 GCA_947581865.1 uncultured Acetatifactor sp.
TCCGGTGCCGCCGTCTCTTCATTTCGAAGTGCCAGCTCCTCCGGCGTGGGCATATAGGACCTTTCCCGCTCCGGTATTGCCTCAACAGTCCTCTCGACCCGTCCGGTTTCCCCGACCTTCGCGGCCTCTCCTTCGGCGGCCCTGAACTCTCCGGTCTTACCGGCCCTGCCGGTATTTTCGGCAGCTCTCCAGTCCCTATCTCTTACCTCTCCGCCGCCTTCTCTGATCGCGGCGGAGGCCCTTCCCTGTCTGTCTGTCTTACCGTCTATGTGAACCGTTTCCCCACTGTGGGGATGGGTATTGCGCTTTTCATCTGCCGCAGCGTCGTGTACCGTGTTGCCTGTCCTACCGTCCGGTTTTGCCGTCTCTTCAGCTCTCGCCAGCGCCAACTCCTCAGGCGTGACCTCGACGAACTCCCCGCGCAACGGTATAGCCTCCGCCGCCCCGGTATCGTAGCTCTCGACCGCGTCGTGTGCTTTTCTGACCTCGCGGCCCTCGACTGCATCGTGGGTCTCTCCGGCGTCGTGCGTCTCTCTTACATCGTAACTCTCACCGGCATCGCGCGCGCCTTTGACCTTGCTACCCTCTACCTCATCTTGGGCCTCGCCCACATTGTGTGACCCACCCTCCGGCGCCGCCGTCTCTTCCTTCCGAAGCGCCAGCTCCTCCGGCGCGGGCATATAGGGCCTTTCCCGCTCCGGTATGGCCTCAACAGTCCTCTCGACCCGTCCGGCCTCCCAGCCTTCCGCGGTCCCGACCTTCGGGGCATTTCTCTCGGCTGTCCTGAGCTCTCCGGACTTTCCGGTCTCTCTGACGTGATCTGTTTCCAGGCCCGTTTCCGTTCTGTCCGTATCTCCGGCGCTTTCCCAGCTCTTGGTCCCGCGACCAACCCTGTCAGCTCCGCGAACCGTCGCCTCTTCGTCTGTCGTATCAACGTCAGCCGCTCCGGTCATATGCGTAAGGTTCTTCCTATCAGACTCGACTGTGCTCTTTGCCCTGTCGGCTGCCCGTCCACCGTCTACGATCGTCTGACGGTCAACTGTCGGCGACATCTCGCCGCTTCGCTCCGCCGCCGATGACAGCGTAAGCTCCTCCGGGACCGGAATCTCACTCTCCCCGCGAAGCGGAATCGCTTCCGCTCCCGTCCTGTAGCCACTGTCAGCTCCCCGCACCTCGCTCCCGGCGCGGTGTGGAGGCTCCTCCGTCAGCTCCTCGCGGCTGACCGCAGCCGCTTCCGGCGCCTTCGTGCCCGCTCCTTCCCGGTCGTGTCCCGACCTTGAGGCGGTTTCTTCCTCCCCGGCATTTTGTGATATACCGGGCTTTTCTGTCTCCCCGACCACGGTGCGGCCCTCTGCCATTTCCACCGTCCCGGTCCCTCCGGCGGTATCCACCGTATTCCCATCCGCTTCCCCCTGAGCCCGATTTTTTCCGGCTCTCCGGGACGCGGTCCCATTTTCATGCTCCATTTTGGCGCGGTCTTCCTTCACGTGAGCGCGCCGGGTGTCCTCCCGCGTCTCACTTCCTGCCATAAATGTCTCGTCGCCGCTCTCTGACCTTACGTCGGCTGCCAGCGTCAGTTCCTCAGGTGCCGCCGACATATCCTCTTTTAAGACCGGCACCGCCCTTACGGGCCTATCCTCGCTCTCAATTCCTGCGACCTCCCGGCGGCTCTCCGATGAAGCTCCAACGCTCCCGTCGGCTCCTCCCACGGTCCCGTCCTGCGTCTCGGTGCGCGCCGCGTAAGCTTTTTCCCTGTCCGCGCCCTCCGTAATCTCAGGATTTTCCCGGTTATGCGTCCCTCTTCGGCGCGTCCTCGACGTTCTTCCCGTCGCCATATCCCCGTGGGCATCCTGCCCCCGGTCGTTATCGCGGACACCCTGTCCGCGCTCACTGTCAACATTACGTGCGGCGGCACTGGTTCCGCCGTCCCTTCCGGTAACGGCGCCGCCATCCGCCTGAGCTTCGCGCTTCGCAAGCTCGTCAAATTTCTCCGCTATCTCCCGCGCGGCGCTCTCGGCGATCTTCTCGCCTATCCTCTCCGCCGCCCGCGCCGCTGTCTCCGGGCTCCTGTCATTCATGCCCGATGTGTTGAGCTCCGTCTCGGCGGCTCTCACCGCAAAGTCCGCGCCGCTCAAGTCCGTTGCGCCGGTTGTCACGGTTCTGTCCACGGCAGCTCTGCCCACTTTTCCCGAAGCAGCGCCGCTTCCGGCTGTCCCACTTCCGGCGGCCTCACCTTCGGCGATCTTCGCGTCGCCCCGGCCAACATCCGCAACTCGCTGCGTCTCCCCGCCTGGCTCCCGGTAAATTCCCTCCTCCCGCATGGTCCTCAAGGTATTTGCGAATTTCTCGCTTATCCTCGCGATCCCACCCGGCTGGGCCGTCCCCGCCGTATCCGGAACTGACAGCGTCATGGGGAAGGAAATATGCTGATTTATATTCTGAAAAAAACTCCTGCTCTCGGCGGGTTGCGCGGTGTCTCTCTCCCGACTCCGGGGCATTTGGGCGGCCTCGCCGCGCTCGCGTATCCGCTCGATGCGTTCGAGTATCCGCTCCACCGTCTCGGTGCGTTCGCGAAGCTCCCGCGCCTCCTGTGTGAGCTCAAGCGTCAGCTTGACCTCCACATTCACCGCGGGCTCCTCTTTTTTCTCCTCCGGCCCCTCCTCTGGCTCCGTCAGGAGCTCCATGGGCACATAGGGATAAACCCCCTCCGCCTGTCCTGTCCGGGCAAGGATCTCCTCCGCCAGGGCATGGCTCAGTGCGCCGAAGGGGGACAACATAAGCTTATTCTTATCCAGCACAGCCATTTGAGGCCGCACGGCCGCGATATTTTCCATTAATAACACCCATTGTGAATGAGCACGATCTGCTCAACGAAGAGGTTCGGCTGGTTGCTGTCCAGGGTGGGACCCACATATTTGACCATATGTGCGCCTACCACCGTCCATATGCGTTCGATCCCTCCAAAGCTGTTTCGCATGGTGATGGTCCCCGCCAGGGGGGCGTCCATGCCGGAGCTGGTGGCGATCATAATCAGGGACCCCATGCCGGAGTTGGAGATGGTGCCATGGGACAGAATCAGCTGCGTTGGTTTCGTGCCGTTGAAGAAGAATCTGGGATAATTGGAACCACCCTCGTTGTAGACCTGATAGTCCACCTCCATGCCGAGGCCCTCCACGTGCATGAATTCCCCGATAAGAGCTCCGGGGACCCCGATGAGCATGACGTCAAAATACGCGCCTGACAATATACTCATGGATACACGCTCCTTTCCCTGATAATTCCGCGGCTCATTTCAAAATACGGCTATTACCACCAGTAACCGTTGCGCCTGCGCCAGTATCTATCTCTGGGGTGGACGTGAGTCTTGTAAGCTGTAAGACCCGGACGGCCGTTTGTCATTGTATTGCGAAGCTCGTGCGCTCCCGCGGTACGCTTGAGGCCCGTGTTAGCAAAGGTGATGTTCTCCACAAGCACCTCGCTGCGGCTGGCGTCCATGGGTGAGAGCTCATAGCCTATGGGGAAAGCGTTCATAAGCGTCCATGTCACGCCCGGCTCGCCCTGGCTGTTGATTGCGACAATGTCAATGTCCCGCTTCAGGTTCACGCCTGACGGCCCTGTATAGTCTCCCGCCGAGGCGGAAAGCAGCCAGTCCATAAAATCAAAATCGCCTACCACGCCCCGGCTGAGGGTGACCGGCGAGAATCGGGTAGTCACAGGCAGTATCTCAGCCACTCCGCGGTTGTCGTCACCCGGGCGGCCCTCGACCGTCTGGACCTGCATCTGTATCCCGGAAAGCCGCGTGAAGGCCGCGGCGATCTGTCCTCCTCCAACGCTCACAAGGAACCTGAAGGACTGCAGGGGATCCTCGACCGGCGGTGTTCCCAGTATACCGGGCATCCCCGGCATACCTGGCGTCCCCGGTATCCCGTTCCATATCGGCATTCCAGCTTCGTCCGTCGGCATCAAATCTCACCTGCGCTTTTCAACGAAATTCCACGCTCTTTTTGTCGTCGCCGCTGAGCTTCTTGTTGATTGCGGATACCTCCCGGCACCAGCGGCGGCGCTCCCAGTGGTCCAACGCCATAAGCTCCTCGCCGGACCAGTGCAGATAATAGGCCAGAAACGCCATCTCCTGATAGAGACGATCCTGGGGGTAGAGCGTCACTCCCCCCGTGAGCCCGCGCGACAGGCCGCCCTCCCGGCGTGGTATGTCCCGCCAGTCCCACTCACCCGACTCCTCCCAAGGTGCCGGTATGCGCAGTATGTTCAGCCAGTCGTTATCGCCGTCGGCCCACTCTAGCCCAGCAAAAAATCCAGCGGTACCTCCACGCGCTCGTTGCAGTGCGGACAGACGAACTGGTAGTGTGGCATCTCCGACATGTTTATGCGCTGATACATATCCTGAAGATACGCAAGATCCATGGTGAAAAGCCCCTCGATAACGCGGGTGTTGACCATGCTCAGCGTGCCGAGCTTTGTGATGACACGGCTGAGAAGGACGATGGTGAGGTAACCCTGATTCTGCTGTACCTTGGGGTCACGCAGCGGCAATATCTCGTCAGCCGCCGTAGCCAGACGCATGACACCCTTCTTGTGAACGGTGCCGGACTGGTCCACGTAACCTTTTGGCAGCTCAAATTCAAATTCAGTCTGCATGATCTTCCTCCGGGACTTATTTCCCTTGCGTTCCGCGGGCCGCTGAGGGCCCGCGGAACGAAGATACGCGATTTACGCCGCGTCAGATAGCTGACGGTTCGCCGGCGGGACCGCCGGGGATGTGCTCCAGACCCTCGTGGCAAAGCTCAAGGGACTGGATGGCCACCTCGCCGCCCATACCGTTGAGGTCGGGGACGGTATAGCCCACAGGCCAGGCGTTGATAAGGTTCCACTGAGGACCGGGTGAACCGGCGTCGTCGATGAGGGTTATGGTCACGTTGTGACGGACAATGCCCGTCGGAGGAGCGGTGTTGGTGGGCGCAACGGAGTTGAGCCAATCCAGGAACTCGCTGTCGTCGGAGACGCCCCAGCGGAGGGTCACGTTGCCGAACTTTGTGAGGCCCGGGAGCTTGCGGGGGGTATTTCTGAGGTCGTCGCCCTCGCGGTACTCAACGGCGTCGATAGAGGAGCTCATACCGGAAACTTCCGAGAAACCCGCACGGCTGATCCCATCGATCTCCACCTGATACCGAAATACTCTGTATGGATAATTGATGGCCATTTGACTATTTCATCCTTTCCTGTTTGATCTTGGGGTCTCAGCCCTCACCGCCGCTGGCGGTCTTCTGGGTGATACGGAAGATGACGAACTCGGCGGGCTTCACGGGGGCGATGCCGATCTGGCAGATGAGCCGTCCATTGTCGATGTCGTCCTGGGTCATGGTCGTGGGGCCGCACTCAACGAAGAAAGCCTCGGAGGGGCTGGTGCCCATGAGGGCGCCGTCACGCCAGCAGGTGGCGAGGAACGCCTCGATAGTGCGTGTCACACGTCCCCAGAGTACCTGGGAGTTGGGCTCGAACACCACCCAGTTGGTGTTGGCCTTGATGGACTCCTCGATGTAGATGAAGAGCCTGCGGACGTTCAGATACTTCCAAAGTCCGTTGGAACTGATGGTACGGGCTCCCCAGACGCGGATGCCGCGGCCGGTGAATGCCCTTATCAGGTTCACGCCGATGGGGTTGAGGATGTCCTGCTCACCCTCGTTGTAGGCGCAGCTCAGACCCGTGCACCCGGTGACGACCTCGTTGGCGGGCGCCTTGTGGACGCCGCGGCTGGTGTCGGTGCGGGCGTAAATGCCTGCCATGGCGCCGGAGGGCGGGAAGTACGCGCTGTGCTTTGCGCCGGCGTCGTACATCTCAAGCCAGGGGTGATACATGGCGGCATAGGTGGAGTCGTACATATCACGGAAGTTGGCAACATCGTTGGTCTTCTTCAGCTCGATAGGCACGTCAAGAATGGCAAAGCAGCTCTTCTTGTTCTCGCAGAAGCCAATGAGCGAGGACTGGACCTCCGGGGCGGTGATGCCGGGGATGGCCATAACGGAGACGCTGTTATTCTCAAGGAACGCCTGAAGTCCGGTGCGCTTGCCCGGGCCGTCGTCCTTGCCGAGGAACGCGTCAGCCGGAGCCGTGAGGACGGAGCCGTTGGAGCCGCCGGCAAGCGTCAGCACCATGGGGTCCTTTGCGCCGCCGCACTGCTCGAAGGGTACGATGGACGCCTTGGGAGCCGGAACCTCCTTACCGTCCTTGTCCTTTGCGGGGGCGGCGGGCTTGGCGGCAGCGGTGATCTCCACGCGGATAAGCTCGCTCTTGGCGAGGCGCGTTACCGCGTTGTTCAGAGCGCCCGGCTTGAGGGAAAGGCCCTCATAAGTCTCCATGTTCTCGCCCAGACGCGCGGTGATGGAGATCTCGCAGGTCCTTATGTACTTGGCCGTGCCGACCTTGGTGTCAGCCACGTCCAGGGTGCAGGGGGCGTCAAGGGTGATGACCTTGTCAAGGGCCCCCTTGACGGTGGCGTAAGCCGTGGTCTTGCCGTCAAAGAGCTCGACCACGTCGCCGGGGTTGAAGCCGTCGGCATTCTTCAGCGTGAGATCCGCGCCGTTGACTGCCATTACCTGGGTCTTTGCCTTGCTGGCGGGCGCGACGGTGACGCGCATATCCTCCGCCCACGCGCCGGGGTTGGCCGCTGTGATCTTCAGCACGCCAGTGACGATAGAAGCCGCCTTGGCGTCGCCGGGAACCGCGCGCATGATGTAGGCCCTGGATCCGCCGTTGGCGAAGAACTGCTCCACCGCGTAGGGGAGGAACCTGTTCCCGCCGTAGCTGGCCTCGCTCAGATAACCGCCATACATGCGCTTGTAGTCTGCAAAGCTTGTTACCAGCTGGGGCTGTCCGACCACCGGGCCCCGCTCCGCCAGGCCGATGAAACCGGCAGTGCTGGTGCTCACGCCTTGCATGGGTGTCGCGCCGGAATCGTATTCCTCAACGTAAACACCCGGAGAAAGATACTCTGCCATGTTTTTGTTGCTTCACGCCGTGCGCTGAAAGGCGTGAAGCACCCTCCTTTCTGCCATTGAATTACAAAATTTTGCTGCTGCTTTCCAAAAACGTGTTGTTCGCACGTGTTAAGGACAAAATTTATCCCAGAACCACACCATGACGGACGAGCCGTACTCTATGGCCCTGCACAGCCTCTCTCTGGCCTCCACCGCCTCCGTCAGCTCATCGCCGGTCCGGTAGACCGCGTGGCCCTCTGTCAGGAAGAAGCTCCCCCTCACAAGGCTGCTGTTGATCTCACTGCACGCTCGCAGTGCCCGCGCCTCATCTATGACCTTCGCGGGATGTATGAAGTAGCAAAGCGCCCTTGGCCCTTCGCATTCACAAACTGTCTGCCACTTGCACCCGGAGGCCGTCAGCACGAAGCTGAATTTTCCGTCCTCCCGGCGGTGGTCCACGCCGCTGTCCTCCAAAACGGCCTCAAGCTCCGACCCGGCGTCGACCGTGAAATCAAACTCCATCGCGTCACCCTCCGTAGGCAAATGCCCCAGGGCTGGCGGCCGTCACAGGTCCCGCGCCCGCGTCCGTGGTCGGCGCCGCGGTCAGCGCCGGCATATCAACGCTTGCCTCAAAGGGCGCCGTCACAGGCGCTTCCCCCATGGAAAAGCCGTGGAGCTCAGGCTCAGGCGTCCCGGCGGCGACAAGCTCCGCCATGGCGCTGTTGCCAATGGTCCCGGCAAGCTCCTCAAGGTCCGCCGGCGGCAGGTCCATCGCCACCGTCCCCGTCAGGATAAGCCGCCCCATCAGCGACGCCCTGGTCAGGCTCTCCGCCTCCCGCGCTCCCGGCGTAGTCTCCTGCTTCCGGGTCGAGCGTACCGGGCTCGTCTCCTTCTGGCTCGTCTGATCCAAATGGGCCGCCACCGTGCTCCTCCGTTCCGCCCTCTCCCGGTCCGCCGTCGTCCGGCGGCGTCTCGGGTCTGAAAAGCTCCTCAAGAGCCTCGGTCAACGACTGAACGAAGCCCGGTTCCTCAAGCTCCGCCAACGCCTCATTGGCTCTGTCGGACAAAAAACGCAATTTATTCATAAACTCGGTCCTCATTCGCGCCTTCTTGTCTATCAGCGCGTGGGTCCGGTTGATGGCGTTTTGCAGGATGCCTCTCTCGTCCGGTCCAAGACCGCCGTCTTTCATCCTTGCGTAGTAATCGCTAAGCTGCTGTTTCTCCCGGCTGTCATCCAAAAACGGGTACATCCGCCTCATGGTGTCAGCCCCGTAAGCTCCCGCCTCAGTCTTGCTGAGTCCCCCGTTCACCAGGTCCTGCATGTCCTCCACGGTGCGTCTGGCGTCCCGCAGTGTGTCCACCACGATGCCGACGGCGCTGTCCACGAAGGTCCTGTTGAAGGCAACCTTGTCCGGGTTGTGCCCCGGCACGTTTCTGACCTGCGAGCCGTGGTCGAAAAGCTTCCTCTGCTGCTCGCGTCTCGGCTGGGACTGCCCGATGGTCTTTTTGAGGCAGGAGAACAGCATCATCTTTCCGGTGCCCCTCAGAACAGCCCCCGACATGGTGCCGCGCTGGAAGGCCGTCTCCGAAAACCGGCTGAGCATCCCCTGGTCCTCCGGGTTTTTCATCTCGTAGAACGATCTGGAGGACTTGGGGTCCGGCAGGTCCTCGCTCTCCGAGCCCATCGCCGTATCCTGTCCCTGCCGAGTCTCCTTTTGAAGGATGTCCTTCTCCTCGCCCCTGGCGCCCCGCTCCTTTTTCTCCTCCGGCTCTTCACCGGCCTGCTGCGGTGCCTCGCCTCCGGCATATCCCGCCATATGGCGGCGCCCCATGGCATCGAAGTTCAGCTGGAAGCTCTCGGTGACGTGGTACAGCGGATCGCGGTACTGAAAATCCTCGGTGCCCGCGGCCCAGGCGATGTTCCGCCTCACCTCGCGCTCCAGCGGTGCCTTCCCGGCTGGAAGCGGCTTTTGCCTTTTTATCCGCGTCTGGCTCATTGTGCGCCTCTCAGTGCGAGGGACATGCTCCTCGCCACCTGTCCGAAGGTCAGCGGCCTCATGAGGAAGTCCGTACAGTGTATGCGAACGCTCCCCACGGCGTATTCCCGCGTGTCGTCAATGAGGATTATCCTCATCGACGGACTGCGTTCCCTCAGCCGCCGTGCCGCCATAAATCCCGCGCTCCCCCCGAAGGCGACGAACGCGATCTCAAATAGGGCGTCGGAACTCTCCAGCTCCACTGGGTCCCTGAAGCACTCGACGGACGCCGTGAGGCCGTAAAGCGTTCCGTAGCGGTTTATCCATTCTGTCAGTCGCCGCTCTCCCTCACGGGAGCTTTCACAGACCGCAATCCTCATGGTCAATCCCCCACGTCCTCACTTCACCCGTGCCTCCGGCCTGAGCATATCATATAACATTATCGACAGACTTTCAAGCAATCCGACGTGAACGGTCCGATTCGTACCCGAACGGGTCAACAGCGGGCCATCCCTCAACGGATATTCACGTTATCTGAGGGCTGTGCCTGTCTCCTTATTATTTAACTTTTAACCCATATTTACTAAAGTCTGTCCCTTTCCTGCGCTCTTTCCGATACAGCTTTCGGAGACGTTTCTGCTCCTTGCTGGCATTGATCTCATGCCTCTCGGAGTCCGGCGCGTGGGCCATCATGCTGTTCTTCGCGACCTGCCGGTCGAGCTTGAAGTTATCCATCGCGTTATAGTAAGCCTCCCGCTCGTCCACGTTGAGCAGATTATGCATGACTTCAGGGTCGTTCATGATCGCTTTGGCGTGGCCCATGTACATTCCCGAATTTATGAGGGCATTCGCGCGCTTTTTGAAGCTCCTGCCGTTCATGTCCTTCGATGCTTGCTTCATCCCATTGTATGTATTTATCACATCTTGTCTGATATATTCATCGATATCTTGTGGACTGCCAATGCGCATCTCCTCCAGCATATCACGTGTATCATCACCCCTCCCGGCGGCAGCTCTGCGCTTGATGTAGGAGTTGTATTTGACGTCTGTCAAGTCTCTATAATATTGATTCAAACTACCATCCAGGTAATCTTCATCGTTAAGCTTCTCATCCGGCAAGTCCCCAACGTCCCCCCAAGTCAGGGCTTCCTGCGCCATGTCCTTCTTCTTTTTGGCCTGCATGGGCCCCGCCGCGCCGGCGGCGGAGCTGGTTCCGATGGGGGTCACGGGTCCTGAATACACGCTCTCGCCCTGCGCCGCCATCATGCCCTGTCTGTCGGCCTGTGCCTCGAGGTGGGCGTCATTCAAAAAGCCTCTCCCCGCGCTCTCGCCTCTCGCCTGGCTTACCACGTGGCTCAGCTCATGTCCCAAAAGCGCCTGGCCCGCCGTGCTTGTAAGATCCAGCTTCCCCGGCGCGAAGGCTATGTTGGACCCCTGCGTCACCGCCTCGGCCCCCGCCTCGGCAACCGTGCCGGACTCATAGAGCCTCACGTGGGAAAAGTCCGCCCCAAAGGAGTTCTCCATCTTCTCGCGTATGGCGTCCGGCAGGTCCACCCGGTGACCCATCTGCTCCCCGGTGGGACGGACCCCCGCGGCAAGCTCCGCCGTGGACGGCCCCGCCTGCGCTTTTTGCGGCGCTGGCGAATCCTTTTGCTGCTCCCTTCTCTTCATATATATCTGTGACATGCTTGTTCCCTCCTAAAGGCCCTCGGGCCCATAATACTGCGTTATACTAATCTTCTCGACCGTCTTCGGCGCTGTCCTCCGTCCCCTCAGGGACGCTCAGGCGCGCAAAGCACACGTGCTCCTCATACTCCACGCATTTGCCCCGCATGAGCCCCCGTGCCAGCCGCTCGGTGTGCTCGTTGATTGCTGAAAAATAAAAGGGGAAATGCCCGCCCCGCCTGTAAAAGCACCGGTTCAGCAGGTCCGTCAAAAGCGATGTGAACGCCGTCGCCGGAGCGTCCTGGCGGCTGACGGCGCTCAAAAGCACAAATCCCCCGTCCCGGCTCTCCTCGCACAGCAGATACGCCGCCACGCGCCCATTGAGGACCAGCGCCACCGAAAGCTCCGGCTCCGCCTGTCCCCTGAGCAGTCCCCAGGACAGCATCTCCGGTATGTCCTCAGCCGCCGTAAGCTCCGTGAGCTGCTCCTCGGTGAGCTCTGAAAATGCCCGAACGTCCTTCGGCGTCCTCCACGACGGCGTGAACGCCGCGCCGAGTATCCCGTGGTCCGTGTAGTCCCTTGACTGCGCCATAAATGTCCGCGAGCGGAGCGCGGGGGCGGTGAACCCGGCGGACCTCAGGAGCGCGTCCATCGCCGCCAGCTCCTCCCCCTTGAGGGTGTAGTCCGCGGACAGCGTCTCTATCCCCACCTCGGCGAGTATGTCCATGACCTCCTGAAGGAGCACACCGCCTATACCGTTGCCGCGCGCCGCCTCGTCCACGAAAAGGTCCGTCAGCTCCGCGCCGTTGGCGCCGTCCGGGACAGCCGCCGCCGCTCCCACCGAGTGGCTCCCCGAAACCGCCCCGATTGCCAGCACGTCCGTGTCCTCCCACTCAACAGCCGTCGCCGTGTCGGGGAGAAGGTACTGCCGAAAGCCCGGCAGCTCCTGGCGGTCAATGTATCTGAGAGTTATCTCCATTTTTCTCTCCTTAGGTGAAAGCCCTTAAAGGGATACTCCTGCCCACTACATCATTCTATTTCAAATTATACCACTGCCTTCGGGTTTTTTGGATGATTTCCAGTCCGTTTCAGCCCCGTTCGCGTCGCCCCTCCCCCCTTTTTCGGCAAAACCGTTGGGAAAGTAATAGCATTTCAAATTCCGTCGTGATATAATGCCGCAGCTTGCCATATCGTCGGCGGTCCTCGCGCTGCTCCATTTCAATATGGTTCAAACTCTTTTCGCGCTGATCTGCAGCATTGTCTTAGGCTTGATCTACTTACGAATCGGCTCGGTCGTCTGCTGTATAACGGCACACGCGGGGTATAACATGATTTCATATTGCCCCCGATGCAAATGTGTGAGCAAAAAACTTTACAACCTTATCCGGTCCGGCCTTCCCTCTCAAGCGTAAGTTGAGTGGATTACGAAAAAATAACCATTCCGGTTATTGAAAATCCTCCGAAACGCCTGTATATTAAACTCACAGGTGGCCATTTGAAATTATTTTGGAGGGATAACATGGATATACAGGCAGTGGGACGTCAGATTTCCGACCTGCGCCGGGCCAAGGGACTGACGCAGGCGGAGCTGGGCGAGCGCCTGGGCGTCACCTATCAGGCCGTGAGCAAATGGGAAAGGGCGGAGACACTTCCGGACACGGCTATATTGCCGGAGCTGGCGGATGTGCTGGAGACTACAGTGGATAACCTTCTGCGGGGCGGACAGCGAACGGTGGCTTACACGAAAAAGCTCACGGTGGAAGATCTCAAGCGTGCCATTCGATGCCTGGACGACATGGGCCGCCTCATGGGACGGGACAACCCCATCTATCTCGCCGCCGTGGAGGGCATCAACACCCGCATGAACAGCGAGATCCGGGACGCCTTCTCCGACAGGCACATTTTCGAGGTCTTTGTCGCCGAGGCCGCCATTCAGGGCCTCATGGCCGGCGCCTATCTGGACCCAACCGACCTGAGGAACAGCTTCGAGAGCGTCAAGCTCCGCGACATTGTCCTTTCCAAGTGCGCCGAGTACGGGATAAAATGAGTTATTTCCAAAACGCAAGGCCGTGGGACGCAAATTCCCACAACCTTGTGATGTCTCGCCCTTTCCCGTTGGGGTCAGAAGTGGGTCAGAAAACCAGCAACCTCAAGTAAAACAGCCAAAAAAGTACCGGATTTCCCGATTTTCTCAGGAAATCCGGCTGTTTTTGGAATAAGTGGTTAAAAATCCTACTTCTCAAAAAGGCTTGTAGCGCAAGGGCTTTTGAAATTCTGTTAGATGGAATCAAGTATGTGTGGAAATAGACATCTGACTTCTATGCGAAACCACTGTCTAAAAACTGTGTTCGCCGAAAAAATAGCTTGCAAAAAAGGGATTTTAGTGGTTACCCGTTTTCTGTTTTCTTTTCAGATTTCCCTGCTTCCGCAACGCTTTTTAAAAAGACGCAACCCCATTTTTAAGAAGAAATTTGAAAATGGGGTCACAGGTCACATTCATTCAACATACAAAACTGTAAATGGACTCATACTCTGAATAGTATCATCTTTGGCATCATCTGTCGCCCGGACGAGAACTTTTAGAACATATTTCCCAGTATCAAATTCTGGGAATTCGATTTCTTTTACATTTGTTATTCGCGTAGTCGTACAAAATGGATAACATGCATGTAAAAGAAGGTCTTTTTCTTTTAATTCCTTTAGATTTATATCAAACTTGTCGAGATCGATGCCAAGGCGCTTTTGCGGATCTCTGTCGCACTTTGTAAGGCGTAAAGTGAAATGCAAATTATCTCCTCTGCAAATTGGATTTTCACTTTCTTTTTCCGGATTAGAAGTTCCCAAAATCGAAATTTCAGTTTTTATGAAGAAGTTTCGTATAACTACGTGATCATTTTGAAATTCGCCACACAATGTATCGAATGGTGCAACAAATGATTGAAAACCACCTTGACCATCTTGAACAATTGACTTGTAACATCTTGTTGTTGCATTAACATATTTCATGCACATAGTCTATTCACCTCTTCTTCTGTTTATTCGTTATTTCCCGTTGTGTCAGTAGTCCAATCTGCCCTGTTTCCTCTAAAGACCGATAACGCAACGCTTATGACATTCTTCACTACCTCATCCTGGTTAACTTGAATATTTTAAGAAATGGATTTAATCTCAGATATTGTTACTTTCATCTCCTGCTGTATGTCGCTTACTGACTTTAAAGTATCTTCTACCTGCTTTCCATCTTTCGAAGAAAATACAATACTGAATATTCCTAACAGCAGAGAAATAACACTTAATCCGGCACTAAACCAACTCAACCAACTCGATAATTCCGGCAAATCTTCTTTGAGAATAATAATCCGCCACATTGGAACAATAAAACCAACAAATAAAAGTAACACAAAGAAACAATATAATGTCCATTGAATGACGGCTTTGAGTATTTTCCCCACAATATTTTCTCCCGTTTATATCTGTATAAAATACAAAAACGATCTCCTGCCAGCGTACGGAGACAAGAGATCGGCAAAAGGCATCTGCTTCCCTCGGTAGGATATTGCTCGCATATAACGAAACCTACTATCTACGGTACCACCTAATTTTTTGTTTATTTTACCACAAAGCAGAGAACTTGTCAACAAAATTATTCGACAAAAGTCCCGTTATTTCTTATTGCCGACTATAGGTCAGATTTTGAAATACGAGTCTCTTATAGAGTGCCCGGAAGGAGGCCGTCAGCGCTCCCAGGTAATTCGGGGAGCCGATGATCAGCCCGTCGGAGGCGCGGATAGCGTCCAGCACCGGTGTCAGCCCGTCCCGGCAGACGCAGTGGCCCTTATTGCGCTCCCGCTTGCATCCGAAGCAGGAAATACAGCCGGTGTACCGCTCCAGCCGATAGAGGTCGAATCTTTTCACCTCCGCGCCCGTAGACTCGGCGCCGCTGATCGCCTCGGTGATCAACGTATCTGTGTTCCATCCCTTCCGGGGCCCGGCGTTCACCGCAATGACCGTTTTGCCCATGCCCTCAACTCCTCATATGCATTTTTTCAGTATATCACAACACAAGTGCTCTTGCCATAAATTTCAGGGAATAAATGAGAGATCATACCGCGAGAATGCTTGTTCACTTGTATATTTCTGCCCTCCTTGATAAGTTAGTCTCAACCATATCAAAGGAGGGCTGTAAATGCCAAAGGAATATTCAGAAGACTTCAAGCGCCGCGTGATTAACCGGTATGAAAAAGGTGAGTCGATTTTGGCCCTTTCCCAGGAGCTGGGCGTCTCACAAGGCACCATCTACCGCTGGCGCAGGGAGTATTGCGCTGTTCAAACACCTGACCGGGTGTTTACACCGAAGGAAATCAGCTCACTCGTACAGCATGTCAAGAAGCTGGAGGAGACATTGGAGGTCATCCGCGCCTCCGGCTTCATCTCGGCAGTCCCGTTAGGGGACAGGCTTGCGTTTCTTGAAAAGCTCTACCGCTCGGATGCCAGGTACAGCATACATACGATCTGCGAGGCCATGGACGTTGCAAGGGGGACCTTCTATAACCACATCTTCCGCCGCGCCGACAGGACAGCGAAGCTGGAGGAAGATGCGAATCTCATGCTGTTGATCCAGCAGATTTTCAACGACAGCGGTCAGCGATTCGGAGCTGGAAAGATACGGGTCAAGCTGCTTGAAGCGGGAGTTCATGTCAGCCCAAAACGCATATCCACACTTATGCGTCGGCTTGACCTGCACAGCGTAAGACCTGACGCAAAGAAACAATGGCTTAAGATTCAGAGTCAGGCAAAGAAAAACATCCTAGAGCGAAACTTCGTATCGGAGCGCCCAAACCAGTTCTGGGTCAGCGACATCACCTGCTTCAAAATCTGCGGAAAATACCTGTACCTTTGCGCCATCCTCGACCTGTTCTCCCGGCGTGTTGTCGGCTACCGCGTATCCGAAAATGCCAGTACACAGCTGGTGACAGCAACCTTCAAGTCTGCATTTGTAGAGCGTGAAAAGCCAAAAAATCTCACCTTCCACAGCGACAGGGGCAAGCAATACACCTCCAAGGCGTTCACAAAGCTGCTCCGATCAAGCGGCGTGACCCAATCCTTCTCCGCCAGCGGCAGCCCCCATGACAACGCCGTCGCAGAGAGCTTTTTCGGCACCTTCAAAAAAGAAGAGGCGTACCGCAGAGAGTACACCTCGGAAAAAGCTTTTCGGAAAAGTGTGGATGATTTTATCCGTTTCTACAACGAGACCCGCCCGCACATGACCTTGAATTACAAGACCCCTGCGGAATTTGAGGAACGGTATTACGCAAATTCGCGTGAAGTTTTATGAGAAATCACTGTCTAAAAACCGTGCTTTCTACGAAAATTTAGTTTGCAAAAATGGGAAGTTTTGATAATCTCTTGATTTCTACTGTTTTCTAATTCTCTTACTCCCCCAACGCTTTTCAAAAAGACACGACCCCGTTTTCGATAAAAAAGTTCGAAAACGGGGTCGCATTCATCTGGAGCTGGATGCGAGATTCGAACTCGCGACCTCATGATTACGAATTGCAATCGCTATAAAAATCCGGGTATTTCTAAGCCTTTCCGCCCCTTTTCCCTCCAAAATCAGCAGCTCGTTCATGCTGCTTGCTCCACTGTTTCCACTCCAAAATTTCGTGCAGTGGGTCAACTTGTGGGTCAGCCCACCTTCCGGGCGGAAAGCGGGCTGGACGATTCGGGTAAGCTTCAAAAAAGGAGAGAAGCTCAGCGACTTGATGGCTACATAGTAACTCTGAACGGAGGAAAAGTCAAGCCCTCAATAATCTGGACATAGACCTCAATACGGCCCCTCAAATTCTGCGGGGGACCCCCTGCAATTTTGGGGAGGGGAGCGGTTTCTCCGTTTTGTCGATACGGTTTCACTCGACTTTTCCGCCCCTCTGCGGTATTGTGTGTTGCCAAGGAGGGGCGAAGATGGAGAATCTAATAAACGAACTCTATTACGGCAACATCTGCCCGGTTGAGCAAATGGGCGGGCTCACAGCAGAAACGGCGGCAATCATGAAGCGGGTACACGAGAATGAGGACAAGCTGGAAGCAAGCCTCAACAATCAGGAGAAAGAATTGCTCCGCACGATCCAAGATGACCGGCTCGATGCCGCCAGCATCATTGAGGAACAACGCTTCCGTGAAGCCTTTATCCTTGGGGCGAGATTGATGATCGAAATCCTCACAGGAGGCCCTCAATAATTGGGGGGCATTCCCTGCGCTTTTTGGGAGCGGAATAGCATTAATAAGACGAAAGATAACAAATATACGCAGGCTGCCGGGGGGAAGAATTCGCGCTGATTAGCGACTGTTCATGCACACAGTCTTGGCAAAAAAAGTTGAAATATCCAAGGGCTCATGATATAATTGAGCCTGTTTGATATGTCGGAGCTTTATCGCCGTGTATGGAGGTGTGGGCATGAAAAAGGAGCAGAAGAAGACACACAGGGAATGGCTTACCTCCCTCATCTGGCTTATCGTCACGCTTACCGTATACGCCGTGTCGGTAATCGTCCTGAAGGACTGGACCCGGTATCTCTTCATCCTGCCCTTGGCGCTGATCTTCTACCTTTTGCGTCTTGCGATCCTCCTGCCGCTGTCCCAAAAGGAGCGCGGACGGGGGAACCGGCTTGCAAGGCGGGTGATCTACCTGGTCCTCTGCGTCGTTCTCCTTGCGGGGGCCGTCCTTTGGCGGGACAGTTACGGCCTGCCGCTGTACCCATACCTGACCGTCGGTTCCTCGCCCTTCGAGCCTCAGAACATCGCCTCCATCGAGCATGAGGCGGACGGACGGTTCATCATCCGCACAAAAAACGACACCCTCAAGGTCCTGCAGCTGACGGACCTCCACATCGGCGGTACCCTCTCCACCTACAAGCAGGACCGGGCGGCCTTTGAGAGCATCTATTTTCAGGTCATCCAGGAGGCCCAACCTGACCTCATTATCATCACCGGCGATCTGGTCTACCCCATCCCCCTCCAGTCCCTGAGCGCCGATAATCGCACGCCCCTGGTGTACGTCTGCGACTTCATGGAGAAGATCGGCATCCCCTGGGCCTTCGTCTACGGCAACCACGAGACGGAGCTGCTGGCGGAGTACGATGCCGACGAGCTGAACGAAACTCTCACCGCCTACACCTTCGACCACGGGGGACATCTGCTCTTCTCCCAGGTCCAGCCGGACATCTACGGGCGTTACAACGACCTCATTGAGGTCCGAAACGCCGACGGGAGCCTGAACGAAGCCCTGTTCCTGCTGGATTCCAACGATTACGCCTCCCTGGACCCCACGGATTACGACTCCATCCACGCCGATCAGATTGACTGGTACCGACGGACCGTGGAGGAACTGAACGCCCGTGAAGGGTACACCGTGTCCTCCATGCTCTTCTTCCACATCCCTCTGCCAGAGTTTGAGGACGCCTACCAGGCGCTTTTGGCGGGCTCCCCGGAAGCGGAACTGCTTTTCGGTGAGCGCCGGGATGGCTGCGGTTGCGCGGACAAGAACAGCGGCCTCTTTGACACGGTCCTGGAGCTGGGCAGTACAAAAGCCATTTTCTGCGGTCACGACCATCTGAACGACGCGGGCATCCGATACCAGGGCGTGGACCTCATCTACGGCCGCTCCATCGACAACCTGGCCTACCCCGGCATCGACCGCCTCACCGACCAGCGAGGCGGCACGATGGTGACCCTGCTTCCGAGGTCGGCGTATGAATACGCATTGTTTCCGAAAAGATAACATGGCGCGTAATCGCGCCGTTGAGTCGTTCTGAGTTGTAAAGCCATTATCTCCCCCCGTGTGCGGTTTTAAATCAGGGGGTAGGACGAGTACACCTCCCAAATGCCAAAACGCCGTGTTGGGCGTTTTGTGGGCGAAGGAGATTATTCTCTCTGCACATAATTCTCCGGCTTTGGGAAGGCAACACCGAAGCGTATTTCCGCCCCTTTTTCGAGCAAAATAGGCCGTTCGATTATTGGACAAGATAAAGGACCGCACCGCTTAGCGGCGCGGTCCGAGCACTTTGCCCCGCAGTGCGGGGCATTTTCGGAGAACGGGACCGCACCGTATTTCGGGTGAAAGGAAAAAATCCGCACCGGATGGCGCTCCGAAAACACCTAAGTTCTTAGAGTTTCAAGGGTTTTCAGCAATCCATTAACGGTGAGCCCTCAAAAAATTATCCGCTTGTACACAATTTTGCTCTGGCTATTTGGCGAGTGTGGTGGTATGTTGTGTGTTTGCCGAAGGGCGGAAAGGAGACGCGCAGCATGAGTAAACGCAGAGCTAATGGTGAAGGGAATATACGCAAAAGACAGGACGGCCGTTGGGAAGGTCGGTATGTGGCTGGACATGACGAGAACGGAAAGGCTATCCGAAAGAACGTCCTCGGCAAAACACAGGCGGAAGTCAAGGAGAAGCTGAAGAAGGCCATCCGAGAGTGCGCCGAAATCGATGTTGAGAAGGCCGAGGAATATACCGTCGGCAGTTGGGTAAAAACGCGGTACGAGACGTACTCAAAGCCGCACATACGGGAGAGTACGCAGGAATTTTACGAGGACTACATTGAGCACCACGTCGTGCCTCGCATCGGCAACATAAAACTTGCGAAGCTCACTGGCAGGGACATACAGAAGATGTACAATGACGTCAAGGCCAACGGACGAATCAGGGTATCCAAGGATGGTAGCACCAGCATGAGCGCCAGCTATGTGCGGGGCCTTCATATGATGCTCCACAACTGCTTGGGCTGGGCGGTGAAGGAGCGACTAATCATCCGCAATCCAACAGAGGACTGTATTGTGCCGAAACTGGAAAAGAAAGAAATGCACATTCTGCACCCGGAGGACATCAGCGCCTACCTCAAGGAGGCAGACAAGCGTGGAGTTCTGGCAATGTTCTTCCTGGAACTGACCACCGGCCTACGCAAAGGCGAACTTGTCGCCCTTTTCTGGTCTGACCTCGACGAGCAGTCAATGACCCTGAATGTCTGCAAACAAGCCGTCAGGGTCAAGGGCGGAGGCGTAAAAGTTACGAGGCCCAAGACCGAAACCTCCATTCGTAGAATATCACTGTCCCAAGAGGCAGTGGAAATTCTCAAAAAGGAGCACAAAAAACACCCGGACATCACGTACATGTTCCCCTCCCCGGTCACCCTCGGCATGTACTACCCCGACTCCGTGACCGCCATTCACAACAAAATCCTCAAGTCCGCCGGTCTCCCGCACATTCGTCTGCATGATCTCCGCCACACCTTCGCCACCTTGGCCCTGCAAAACGGCGTAGACATCAAGACCGTCTCCAGCATCCTCGGCCACTACGACGCCGGCTTCACCCTCCGCACCTACACCCACGTCACCACAAAAATGCAAGAAGAAGCCGCCACCACGATGGGCAAGCTTATTGGCGCAAACGTATGAGCAAAAACTACCCCGCCATAACTAAAAAAGGCCGTGGGACGCAAAATCCCACGGCTTTGTGCTATCCTACCCTTTCCGCTCCGAAATCCCGTTGGGGTCAGAAAGGGGTCAGTGGTTAAGTGAAACGCCCAAAAAAGTACCGGATTTCCAGACTTTCTCAGGAAATCCGGCTGTTTTTGGAGCTGGATGCGAGATTCGAACTCGCGACCTCATGATTACGAATTGCAATCGACATAAAAATTCGGGCATTTCCA
>CANPWA010000038.1 GCA_947581865.1 uncultured Acetatifactor sp.
GACTTGGTGCCCGAGATCGGATTTGAACCGATACGCCCTTGCGAGCTCTGGATTTTAAGGCAAATCGCCCTTATTTTCGGTCATTTTTGAGTATTTGAAAAGCATCGAAACCACGGCATTTTTTAGCAAAAACTCATTAAAAACAATCAAAATTAAGGCGTTTCCGCTTGTTCCCGTTTTCTGCAAAATTTTCGCACTTCCCAAAATTTCCCAATCATTTTCACATAAAATTATAGATTTAACAAAGGTAGAACAGCCAATTTATAAGCGGTTCTGCTTTCAAGATTTCAAAAATTTTAAAGTTTTGAAAGCGTAGGAATTATGAAATTCATAGAGAAAACTCCATATTTTGAAATCTTTATAGCAAAAGATTATCAATATGTTGACAATCTTTTATATGAAACATTTCAATTTAGCCTTTATTTTTGAAAAATTATCAATGCAGTGAGCACCAACCTTGTCGTTATTAAGCACGCAGGCAGTTTTGGCGAATACTCTTAAGGGGATAAGAAACTTTACCATATCCCTACACATGCCTTCCTCTAAATGCTGGGTTTCGCGGAAAGTTAAAAAAGTAAAAATTTAATATATAAATTATAAGGCAGGTAATGTTTTAACCTGCCTTAAATTGTTTACTTACCCTTCGGGAGGGTATGGATCGTTTCCATAGGAATTCTTTTCGCGGATTTTTCCGTCTTTGCCATGAATCAAAAGCTCAGAATGTTGCTTTATAGCAATTTGGCGAGCTCTTTCAATTGCTTGTTGCTGTGTTGGATATACGGCAGTTGCACGAGCATTTCCCTCACCGTGAACATTCCAGCCATCTCCGCCTCTGGGAGTAACATGCTGATTCTTTCCCATAATATACCTCCTTTAAATATTTTCCCCCGACCAACTACCAAACATCGGGGCTTGGGAGCAACATTGAAATATTAAAAATTACTAGACTTCAAAGCAAAATGCTTTTAAACCATAGTCTTTAGCGTATATCTTTGTACCATCTTTTAAAGTTATGTAGGTACAAAAGATACGTCTTTTTTTGCGATTACTAGACATGACATCCCTCCTTTTGTATAATTTTTCTCGCTAAAATTGTGAGAAATTATTGCAAAAGTAAGGTAATAATGTTATACTTAATTCATATACGGAGTATGGTAGTTAATTATTGCCTTACTTTTATGAAACATCGTTTAAGTGCCACCTTAAACGGTGTTTTTAACTTATTAAGATTAGTTTCTTCTCGCCAAATCTAAAAGCTCATGGAAATAATATGTTCGATTCCGCTGACGGTCATCGCCTAACAAAAGGTTTTTAGTTTCAAGTATATCAAGATAGCGACGTGCTTGAATAGTCGTGACTCCTATTTTTTCGGAGAGTAATTTACTATTCAAAATTGGATGCGTAAACATGCATTCGATAATTCTATCAAAATTAGAACTATTTATTGTTTCTTGTACTATTGACTTTGTCTTTTCGTAAAGCTGGTTTAAGGAATCTATGTAGCTGATGTGATTTTTGGCTTGTACTATACATTTTTGCAGGAAAAATTTAATCCACTCATTGTAATTACCCTCTCGTGAAGAAGTCAATTTACTATAATACACGGCTTTATCTTGGCTTATAGCTTCACTGATGTAAAAGAAAGGAAAATTAATTATATTTGCCTTGTAAAAATATAAAGTAATAAGTAATCTGCCTATACGACCATTGCCATCTTCAAATGGATGAATAGATTCAAATTGTGAATGCATAATAGCCGCTTTTATCAGAGGATTCATGCTTTCTTGAGTATTGTTCATAAACCCAATTAATTCGTTCATATATTTTGGAGTTTCTTTAAAATCAGGCGGTGTAAATACAAGTTTCCCCAAACTAGTTACTATGCGATTGTTTTTTGTTTTATATTTTCCTATAAAATCCTTTTTGCTATCAGGCATGATATTAACCATCATTTTACGGTGCAGTTCATATAGAAAATTGTTTGAAAAAGAGTTTTCTTTCAAATAATTAATGCCATATAGTAAGGCATCTGCATGATTTTTTACTTCGACGAATTCTTTATTTTCTTTTTTTTGAGGAAATATTTCATGTTCTAAAACATCACTTATCGTCGTTTGCGTGCCCTCGATTGCCATAGAGGAAATAGCCTCTTTTTTATGTAGAACCGGAAAGAGGATTCTTGAAAACTTATAATCTTCTATTTTTGCTTCAAGCACACCGAATAATTTTGATGTTTCAAATAGCTCATTTATGAAAAAATTAATATCATAATCAGTTAGCCTACTATTTAAAAATTGTAGCATAATTACCCTCGTTAATACTTAATTACTGAAATTATAACAATATAAAACTAATAAGTCAAGCGTTATTTACAAAAATCACCAAAAAATGAAATAACTGGTAAAATTGTTTGCTTTTGCACACACTTTATAACTGTACCTGAATTAGTATAAAACAAATTTTACCTTGAGAGAATATATCTTAATTTATGTACTTCGAGACGGTTAGTCTTTGTACTTTTCGCATTCTTAAATGTCTTAGCGAGACTTATTTTTTTAGATAGTAAGTTCTACTCAATCTTACGCAATCGTAGTCTTATTTTTAATCGGATAATCTCTTTTAAGCTCCACCACTATAGTAGGATTTAGATATACAAAAAATCTGACGCTTTTAAACGCCAGACAAAAAAAGTTTTAAATTGTAATAACCTGTTGATTTTAATTTTTTTATTGCTAAGTATTACGCCAGTTTGGCAATTCACATTATAAAATATCACACAGCTTTCATTTTAAAATGTATCATTCATCAACTACCCCAAAATACTTCAGCAACGCCTTGTAGGTGTCCTGCCCGTCGAGGCAGGTGTCAATCAAATAAACTCTCTCGTTTTCCCATTCACGCAAGCCGCGGTAGTAAAACATTTTCTTGCGGTCCTCAATGATGAATGGGATAATTTTATGCCGCAAGCACTCCTTAAAGCAAATCAGTCTGCCTACCCTGCCGTTGCCATCCTGAAAGGGGTGGATGCGCTCAAAATTATAGTGAAATTCAACTATGTCTTCAATTTTTATTTCCGTTTTGCCGTTATAGTTTTGCAAAAGCTCCTTCATTTTTTCTGCGACTTTGGACGGCGCAACCGTTTCAATTCCGCCTACCACATTAGCTCTTTTCTTGTATTCGCCGACGTTAAACCAGGCGAGGTATGAATCCTTCGTGCCCGTCTTTAAAATTTTATGCAGAGTTTTGATGATGTCTTCGGTGAGGGGTTGTTCGGCGCAGTCTATCACGTAGTCCACCGCGCGGAAGTGGTTGGCGGTTTCGATGACGTCGTCCACGGGCACGCCTTCCTCCGCGCCTATCGTGTTTGTCTCGAATATCAAACGTGTTTGGTCCTCGGAAAGGCGGCTACCCTCTATGCGGTTGGAGTTGTACGTTAGGCGGATTTGTGTTTCATGATACAGTCCGCCGCTTATTTTTGCACTCTTTTCGTCGCGCAATACCTGCAAAATGGGGTTGTCGCTTATCTCGCGACAAATATCCCCGCTTTTACAGCCAAAAAATTCGCATAACCTGTTTATAACGTTGTCGGCAATCTTTTCGCCCTTTGAAATCTTGGCAATCGTGCGCGAGGAAATGCCGATTTTCGCCGTCAAATCGGACTTTTTAAGCCCGTTTTTCTTTAAAATTTCCAAAAGCCCCACATAGGAAATCATATCTCACTTCTCAAATCTTTACTTATTATAGCATATCACTCACAAAAAGTAAAGATTTTTGCTGCAAAATCCGTGAAATGTAAAGAAAAGATACAAACGTCCGAACAACCTAACTCTGGAGAAGCAATTTACTAATGCGTTGCTTTTATAACTTGCTTTGTCTGACCCTTTTATGGTATAATAAATTTGTATAATATTTTACAGTTCTTTCGGGGAAAAGATAATATATGACTTACAAGGATATCCCATTAGACATTTCTTATATAAGTGCCGGGGAAGATTCATTTTCGCAAATCTTGAATCCATTGCTTGCTTGTACTAAAGTATATAAGCGGAGTGTTGGTTTTTTTAGTTCATCCGCATTGAATTTTATTGGCGATGGACTGTTAGAAATGGCAAGAAATGGTGGGAAGATTTATTTGGCTACATCCCCTCGTTTGTCCGATGAAGATATTTTGGCAATACAGTCAGGCTATTTAGACAGAGAGTCAATTAGAAATAGTTTCATAAGTGAAGTCCGGGATACGCTTAATTTGATTTCAGATGAAAACGCAAGGATGCTTTACTTGCTTGTAAAAGAAGGTATAGTCGATGTCAAAATCGTTATAAGAGCTAACGGGATTTATCATGACAAACTTGCTTTGTTAGAGGATTATGATGGGAATGTTGTGGCCTGCGTAGGCTCTAACAATGAAACAGGGTCGGGCTACAATGGGAATTATGAAAAAACTCGCGTGTATAAAAGTTGGTTTGATGTTGAAGGCCGCATAGCTGATGAAACCGCAGAATTTGAAAGTATTTGGAATGGTACAAATTCCGAACTAATTGTTTACGATTTTATGTCGGCTTTTGAACAGGAACTTCTAGATAGAGTAGAGCAAAAAGGCGCATATAAAAAAGACACCGCGAAATATGAAATGCGCCAATATCAGATTGATGCTAAAATAGCATGGAACGAGAATTCCCATAATGGTTTTTTTGTTATGGCGACCGGAACAGGTAAAACAATTACTGCACTTTATTCAATACAGGATTTTATTCGTAGCAATAAAATTTTCACAGTTATCGCCGTTCCATACAAGCATTTAGCAACTCAATGGGCTGAAGATGCAAAGGTGTTTTTTCCGGAGGCTACCGTACAAGTTATTCATGGGGAAATTCCCGATGGAGAAACGAAGATATTTGCGAGTTATTTACAGGCTAAACAAAATTATAAACCGATAATTGTTATAACGACTATCAAGAGTTTTTTCCTTAATCGATATATTAAACTATATGATAAAATCGAATTTGATAAACTTTTAATTGTAGACGAGGCTCATAATTTCGCAAATAGAATAAGCGATGATTTGTCAGCTAAGTATCCATATAAATTAGGATTGTCTGCCACGCCGGTTTTTGGTAGCGATGAAGAAAAAACCGCATCTATTTTGAAGTGGTTCGGTGGTCAAATTGTTGACTTGCCGATTGAAAAAGTTTTGGGGAAGTATTTGGTAAATTACGAATATCATCCCATATTCGTTCATGCAACAGAAGAAGATGAGTTCAAATTTGCAAAAGCAACGAAGTTGATGATTTCCGGAATGGATCCAACTTATACTAAAATTATTGACGAGGAAAAATTCACGTTAGGTTATCGCGGAAGACTTAGAGCGATTTCAATGGCTACAGAAAAGCATGAACGTATTGCAGAAATCTTTTCGCAAATTGAGGATAAAGATCACACAATTATATATTGCAGTGATGGCAAGCTATGGTATGAAGGCACTCGGAAAGAAAATGAGATTAATGAAATCCGTCATCTTGAATACATTTTAAAACTTATAAATAATTCGTGCCTCCCCGTTAGGGGTAAAGCCTCAAAATTTACAGCTTCCGAAGCAGTCGATGAACGAATGCAACTGATTGATTCTTTCAATAAGGGGTATATTGAATATTTGGTGGCAATTCGATGCTTGGACGAAGGAATTAATATTCCGTCTATCAAAAGCGCTTTGATACTTTCAAGTAATGATAACTATCGGGAGTTCGTTCAACGCAGAGGTCGTATATTAAGGTTATATAAAGGAAAAACCGTTGCACATATCTATGATGTCATAGTTCTTCCTTCATACGGGAATGACTCTTTTGCAAAAATAGAATTTAGACGGTTCTATGAGTACAGCAGGTTGGCACTCAATAAAGAATTCTTATTAAATCAACTTGAGCATTATTTGGCAAAATACAACTTGACCCACGAAGACATAAAGTTTAATAACGACTTCGTATACGGAGGAGATTTAGATGAGTGATAAATTTACAAAACCTTTGACGCCAGAGAATTTCAAAGATTACGTGTTGGAGCTTGAAAACAACAATCTTAAAAACATTGCCAAAGAAGATAAGAAGAATATGGTCGCTAAAATTATAAGAACTTACGAGGAGGCAAAGAAAGATGGTAATTAATAGTATAAAAATTACCAATTTCAGGTGCTACTATGGCACAAACTCCCTGTCGTTTAATTCTAATGGAAAAATCACACTGATTTACGGCGATTCCGGCTATGGCAAGTCCTCATTGTTGCAATTTTTCAGATGGATGTTTTATAACGATTATGATTTCGGTAAAAATGATGACAAGCCACTTTTTAATATTACCGCATATCAAGAATGTAAACCCGGGGAAACCGTTGAAGTTAGTGGGCAAATAGATTTTGAGCATCTGGGCGTTTCTTATAGATTAAATAAAGCCGTATATTACTCTATCTCGTTTAAGATGGAGCATTCAACAATTCAAAAAGTCGATTATAAATTGCAAATTAAAGGGGAAGACGACGGTTATCATCCCTTTACCGGCGATGTTGCAAATCAGATTAATACAATTTTGCCGAGGGAATTATCCAAATATTTCTTATTGGACGGTGAACGTTCCAGAGATATAGTCTTGGATTCAAATGAACTAAAAAAGGCAATTCATTCCCTCTTTGGGTTAGACGTCTATAATGAGGCTATTGCTCATATTGGTACGAGCAGAAATGCCAAAACCACAGTTTTGGGTCATTATGCTTCGCTTCTGTCTGCAAATACCACTAACACTGTCGGAGGTATGTCAATTTCTGAAACTCAAGATGCGCTTCAAGACTTATACGAAGAGATTGAGATTTTGAAAGCCAAGCGAAAAGATATTATGGCAGTAATTGACCAGAAAAACGCGAGGCGAGATGAAATTTTGAAAACTTTGGGGGCGGTAGCTTCGAAAGGTAATTTGGAAGCATTGATTAAAGCAAAGCAGCAGGAAATTAAAGAGAATGAAAAGAATATTGTTGTTTTGCAGCATAATATCGGTAATCTTTTTTATAAACACTACCCTTACTTGTTTTTGGCTCAAATCGCAAGTGAGTCAAGCGCAATATTAAGGAAGAAAAATTCGGAGTATGCTTCCAATTATCAAAATGTTTTTGAAAATCTGAAGAAAGATTTACTGAAGGAAATTATACAAAAAAATATGTGTGTTTGTGGTCGTGAACTTGATGAGGCATCGAGGACACGGATTAATGGCATTATTGACATCATGCCTCCCGGATCATATATTTATGAATTTGGGCAATTCGTATCTAAAGCGAAGTCTCGTATCAAAAACGCGCAAATTGGGACTATGGAGTACGAAAAATACACAAGCCAAATTGCCAAGTATGAAGGAGACAATAATCGAATTGAAGCCGAAATTCAAGAAAAACTTGACGAACTGAAACGGTTAAATGATGCTAAAGATTTAGTTGATGAGCTTGAGAAGATAAAATCTGAAATAGAACAGCTCAATCGTGAAAAGGCAGGTTACGAAGGTAAAATAGCACAGAAAAAACAAGTATATGAAGTATCTAATAGAAGGTTGACTGATGCGCTGAAAAGTTCTCGCATATCGAGTCAATATCAGGATAAATTGGATTTTTTTGAAAAATTGTCTGAATTGCTAATATCTGAAAAAGACAAAAAAGAGGCGCAAGTTAAGAGTACGCTTAACGCCTGTGTGAGAGAGATATTTAAAAAACTGACTACGCAGACCGAATTGGATGCGGACAAAATTCAATTTGTCAATGACGATTTTTCGCTGAGGACTACATATTTGACAGGCGGTCAATTGGCAGTCGATGTCTATTCGTATGTTATTGGTATTATAAAGGCTTTACAAGAGTGCAAAATGGACAATAACGAAAATCCAATCATTATTGATGCGCCATTTGCTTTTACAGGCAATATCCAATCTGAACACATTTTCAGAACACTACCGACCGTTTCCAAACAAACCATCTTGCTAACACTTGACTTAAATAAAATTAGAAAATTGCTTACTGAAAAAGACTTATACGATTTCTACATTATTAAAAATGAAACGCAAGAAAAGGCTACCATTGTACGAGGTGATATAAATGATATTAAGTTCTGATTTGGAAATGCGGCATCCTTTATGGGAACGCGCCGATAATGAATTATGTTCGAGTAACGAGTTGGGTATTTTTAATAGACTTGTTGACGTCTATGTGTTAGCTTGTGCAATCGGAATTAAAGAAGATAAGGTCATTTTAGACAGTGATATTGATAACCCTCTTACTACACCGAAAACAATAGGCCGCAATACGCATAGAGAAAATACCGATATTCGCGATTTGCTTGATTTTATGTTGCAGAACGCCCTATTACATAGCAAGAATATAAACTTAGACGAAGATGAGCGTTTAAAATTAGCGTTCAATCCTGATTACACCAACAAGAAAATTCGAGCGGTTGAGCTGTTAAACGGTTTTGCCAATTATGGTATTACTCAAATTTTCAATCATATGGCATCGCATTCGGCACTTGTTGCGGAAGCGGAACTGTACGAATATTTTGAATCTCTCTCTAATGCCCCGTATGATAAACTTCTTGAAACGATTACATTAGAAGATTTAAAAAATTAGGATAAACAAGTTGATTATTGTTGACATTGCATTGTTGTCACGCTATACTTATGTATATACGTAAGTATAGCGTTTTCTTTTGGAGGGATTTATGTCTTTTAGTTATACGTTTTCCGCAGTAAAAGGAATACAGGCGGGACGTGAATATTATATTGCAATGATTCCATTACGTTTGTTGTCGAAAATATTTAACAGCGAAGATGAATATCTGTTGCCCGAATATCGTGCGCAGAGAAAAATCAATGAACAGAGAATACCTGAAATACGTGATTATATTTTGGATAATCCCGATACATATGTGTTTTCTGCCTTGTCGGCATCAATAGACGGTCAGTTTAGTTTTGAAAGTTCAACATTAGACGAGAATGTCGGATTATTGCATATAGACATGAATGCTGTTCTTATTATCAATGACGGACAGCATCGAAAGGCGTCTATTGAGGTTGCGATAAAAGAAAATCCTTATTTAGGCGATGAAACAATTTCAGTTGTCCTTTTTAAGGATGAGGGATTAAAACGAAGCCAGCAAATGTTTGCGGATTTAAATAAACACGCAGTCAAGCCGTCCAAATCGCTCTCTACTCTTTACGATGATCGTGATAGTCTCTCAAATGCCGTAAAAGATGTTATATCCTGCATTCCTTTCTTAAATAAATATGTCGATAAAGAGCACGATTCATTGGGCAAGTTTTCGTCAAAATTGTTTACTCTTTCTAATTTCTTACGTGCGAACCAACGCATTATTAGAACGGAAGATATTTCAGATGCAGATAACATTTTTCTTAAAAACTATTGGTCCTTGATTTTTGCTTACATAGCCGAATGGCAACTTATGGATAATAAGCGTATATCGAAGTGCTCCTTTAAAGAGGATTATGTACTGACTTTATCAGTTGTAATTAACGCTTTTGGAAGATTGGGACATTCATTTTATACTGAACATCACGATCTTAATATTCTTAAAAAATTAAATGATATAGATTGGTTAAGAACAAATCCGGAATGGGCTGGACGTATTTTTAATGAGAAAGGTAAGATTACGGGAAAGGATGACAGCATTATAAAAATTTGCAATCTACTAAAAATCAAACTTGGTATAGAACTTGCAAAAGATGAACAGGTAAAAGAGAATGAAATCAGATGAAAAGTTTAGTGTATTCAATGACATAATTGAAGAAATGACCTATGTTTATAGACACGATAACAGACCGTGGCTAATTGGTTATAGCGGAGGCAAAGATTCTTCGCTATTAGTTAACCTTGTTGTGGAAACGGTTGCGCGCTTACCTGAACAAGAAAGGACGAAGAAAATATTTATTGTTACTTCCGATACGGGTGTTGAAAATCCTATTGTAAAACGTTATATGCACACGTCCTCTGGAAAAATCAACGAGTTTTCTCAAAATAATAATGCCAATATCACAGCTGATATTATTTATCCCGATGTTTCACAATCATATTGGAGTTTGGTAATAGGATTAGGCTACCCCACTCCCGAACCTCCGGGATTTAGGTGGTGTACGGAGCGTTTAAAAATTTTGCCAATGAATCGCTACACAAACGGCATCATCGAAAAATATGGCGAAGTGATTATTTTGCTGGGTGTGCGCAAAGCTGAAAGTCAGACGCGCAGACGCAGCATTTCGTCACGTGAAATTGAGGGAAAATTGCTCATCCCCCATTCGGATATAGCTAAAGCATACATGTACAATCCTTTGACTGAAATTCCTAATGAGTTAGTTTGGGAATATCTGTTAAAAGATAATGGCATATCCGCTTGGGGAGTTGATATGAAATATCTATTTAGTTTGTATCAAGGCGTAGATTTGGGCGAAGAACAGAGCGTTGTGGGGCAGATAGATAAAGATAAAATTCCCGTTACTGGCAATTCAAGATTTGGTTGCTGGTGCTGTACCATTGTCAAAGAAGATAAATCCTTGCAAAGGTTTATTGATAGCGGCGCAACGGAACTCATTCCATTACGTGAATTTCGTAATTGGCTCGTGAGCATTCGTCAAAATCCAGAGTTTAGAGATAATAAACGCCGCAATGGCAAGGTGTATCAAAAAGCCAATGGGGAATATGGATTTGGACCGTTCAAGATGTCGGCAAGACAGGAAATATTGAAACGGTTACTTCAACTTCAAAAAGACACGGGATTCACACTGATAACCAACGAAGAACTTAAAATGATAGATACACTATGGGACATGGAGGGCGACTTATCTCGTCGTAGGTTAGTTGATTTATATTACGATGTATTCGGTAAACGTTTAGTGTGGGATGAATACAAAGAGCCGCTATATGATTTTGAAATTATTCGTACATTACAAGAAGCCGCTGAGGAATCTGAAATACCTTTTGAATTGATTACTAAGCTGATTGTAATGATTAATTCAAATAAATATATTGCAAAATCCTCAAAGCTCAAAAAAGAGTTTGATCGACTGCTTAGCGAAGAATGGATACATTTTGATACGATAAAAGAGGGATTGAAAAATGAAGATTAAAAGAATATCCCTTTTTAATATCGGTCCTTACATTGATTTAAATACATTTGATATTACCGTTGTTAAAGATAAAAATATTGTCCTAATAGGTGGCAAGAATGGAGCCGGTAAAACCACTTTTTTCAAAGCAATTAAGACTTGTTTATATGGTAGTAAAGTTTGGGGATTTGATGCCCCCGGTAAAGAGTATTTTACTATCATAAATGGTCTTGTCAACGCAAAAACTCTTTACGACAATACTGCAAAAGCTTACATAGAAATTGAGCTTGTCTTTGATGATGGTAAGCAAGTAAATAATTATGTTTTGCATAGAGAATGGAAAAAAATCAAGCAGACGTTTTCCGAATATTTTAATGTTAGAAAGAATGGCGACCTTATAATTGGGCAAGAGGAAGATGACTTTATCAATTATTTGCTTTCCGTTATTCCTCCCGATATGTTTAACTTTTACTTCTTTGATGGTGAGTCTATCGCTGAATTCTTTTTAGGTTCTGATGGAAATAAAAATTTTAGAAACGCTTTTTTGAAATTATATGGCCTTGACACATTGTCTATCATGGTGGAAAATTTTGCTCGCAATATCAAAAAAACAGATGCAAAGAATAGCACCTATGATTTATTTGTAGAAGCGCGTACTGTTTATGAACAGGAAGAAGCGAAATGTAAGTTGTTGCAAGATGAAATTTGTGAATTAGAAAATAAAATCGATTTGTGCCAAATTCAAATTCACTCCTTACAGGCGGATTATTCCAAAAACGGCGGTATAGGTTTAACAGAATGGAAAGAGCTGAACGCTAAAGTCCTTAAAGAGGAAAATATACGAGATAATATAAACCGTTGGTTAAAAGAAATTGCTAACCACTATCTGCCTTTTATTATTCTGGAAAAGCAACTTGATAAACTGTTGGAAGAATTGTCTTTTGCGCAGGAAAAACAGCGAAGCGAAATTATTATTGATACATTTGCAAGTAATGATTTTAGCCGAGCTTTAGATGTGTTTCTTAAACAAAAAGAAATAACGGACTTAAATATATCTGATTTGGTTGAGTTTTTACAAAACACGTTATCAACTCCAAATAAAGCACCGGATTTCGATTTTTCCGTTAATCAAATTCACGGTATTATTGCCCAGATATATGAAAAACGTAATTTTGATAAAAGGCAGATTTTATCGGCAGTATCTCAATTAAACGCATCGTTAAGGAAAAGTAAAAAGTTACGTGAACTATTAACTTCAAGTTCTATTGACGGATATGAGGGATTTGTCGAGCAGAAAGAAAATCTCGAAAAAACCATTTCGTCATTAACTTTAAATTTGGAACGAAAAAAACAAGAACTTGAAAATCAGATTATAACCTGTTCTGTGGCCCAAAAAAACCTTGATAAAGCTAAAGCACAATATGAAAGCGTACTTAAGAACAAATCTATTAGCGATATATCTGAAAGGGCTGCCGCAACCTTTTCGGCAATAGAGGAAAAATTGATTTTGCGTCAGGCAAAATTGCTACAAAATGAGTTTATTCGCTGTTTTGACTCAATTATCAATAAAAACAATTTTATCGATGGAATTGTAATAGATAAAAAAATTAATATTATCCCGTATAAGTTCATTACAGTTAAACGCAATCAGCTTGATAATTATAAGGAGGCAAATGGGGATTTTCTCGGTTTGTTCGATAATGTGCAATTTATAGTTGATATGAATGCCCTTGATTTAGGCAATGTTAATTCTATTCGTTTGCCTTCACCGATAAAAGTACCGTTTTCACAGGGTGAGCGTCAAGTTTATATAATGTCAATCTATTTAGCTCTACTTAAAACAAGCCGTAAAGACATCCCATTCTTTATTGATACTCCATTTGCCCGTATAGATTCTGAACATAGAGAAAATATAGTCAAAGAATTTTTTACTAAACTTAACAATCAGATGTTCATCTTATCAACAGATGAAGAAATTGTTGGAGACTATAAAGATATGATGACAACTCATATTTCCAATAAGTTTATACTGCGAATTAGCGATTATGGTACTACACAAATAGTGAACGATACATACTTTGGAGAATAAACATGATATTTAAGTTAAAAACCTCTAATGCCACAATGCTTGCTTTCGAGGAAGTAGGTTCGGTAATCCATTTACAGCCGTTTGCTTTGTGTAAAATTGCTATCGCTTTATCCTTGCGTAATCCGGATTTTTTGACGGAAGATGATTTTAAAAGTGATAACAATGGATTGGAATTGAATAGGCAAACGATTACTGGGGAATATGACGATATATTTAAGGCTTTAATAATTAGCCATTCTGGCAAAAAATTGGATGATGAACTTTATTTCCCGAAGTATGTAAAAGCACATATAGATCGAGGAGCGAAATATCTTTATGCGGAGTACAAGTATTCCAATGGCAATTTTTATAAGCATTTATTGGAGTTAGATAAGGGGATTTAATATGAGTTTTGAAGATGACATGAATGATTTTGTTGACATAACCGATAAACAGTCAGCATTGGAAGAATTAGCCGCTCAAACGTTGTTGGTGGAATTATTCAATGCGAAACAGGCTGAAGTGTTTGAGAATGTTGTCTTTGAAGGCAAACGACGGTATTACATTGAAGATTTAACTGATCGTGATTATTCATTGGAAAATACAACACCGTATCAGTTAGATATACTTGGTCGCGCTATTGAAGAACATGCTTGGGGCAATCTGCTTTGCCGAACAACAGAGCTTCTCTTAGATTTATTCCCTGAATATCATGAGAAGCTCTTGGGTTTTAGCTGTCCGTGGAGCAAAGCTCAAATGTTCACATTGGAAGAAAAAACAAATTATAAACCCATCAAAGGTGGTTTCTATATAAATTGCAACCACACGGCTCTACACGCATGTTGGTTTTTACAGGATCTGTTAGATTACTTTAAGATTGATAAGGCAGCGGTCAGTTTTTTAATACATAGACCTTCGAGTGCCGAGCCTAAAAAAGTTAAAGATTATGTGGAGCAACGATTTAAGCGAAATTTTGCTGATTATATTAAAGTTCGCTATCAAAAAGATGCCGAATATGCCGACAAGGTTATCCGCATGATAGAAAAATATCTTAATCCTATGCTTACAAAAATTTCCAAAAGTTATACTAATTTATTTTTGTTTGATGATAACGCTACGGCATCCAATTACATAAAAAAGATACGAGAAATGATTAACGAAAATTATCGTATGGAAGAAAAGGCTAAAAAGGTATTAAATAAGTATTTGAATTATCTGCAACAGTATTATAAAGAAGGATAAAAACTTTTTATAGTTGTACCTATAGAAAAACATTTACAATTATGCTATTCGGGAATAAACAGTACAAAATGGTATATTAAAAAAATATATACTCTAAAAAGGAAACAAAAAAAGGATAATGCAAATGATAAGTGAAATACTTGCGAAAGAAATTGATATCCCATTAAATGATTATTATATTTGCTATTTTGATGTTTTGGGATATAAAAACGCCTTTGAAAAACCAGAAGAACATAAGCAATTTTTATGGAACATGCTTTTATCAACGAATAGCATTGAATCCATAATTCGAAATACGAATACATATATCCGAGTGCAATATCGCACTTATTCGGACAACTTTCTTTTGTATTTTGAAAATGAGAATATTGATGAATATGAAGCCTTGAAACTTCTTTCTACGATAGCACGAAAGATTCAACTGAAACTATTAACAGACCACAAAATAATAGTACGCGGTGGGATTACGGTTGGGGAGTTTTATGCAGACGATAAAATAGTATTTGGACAGGGTTTAATTCGAGCAGTTAACCTTGAAGATAAAATTGCCAAAAATCCAAGAATAGTAATAGATGAGAATTGCTTCCAAGAATCAATTTCTAAACTTGTAGAAACGCGCTATTTATTGCAGGATACCGATGGGTTGTATTATGTGAATTATTTTCATTCGAAAGAGACCTTATCGTACTTGAAAGGGTACTGCATTAGTTTAATAAATTCAAATTGCAAATATCAATACAATGTAAAGGATGAATCTAAAATTGCCCAGAAGGAAAGGGTTATAACGAAATATTTGTGGTTATTGATTAAGTTTAATGAAGCGTGTAGAGCCATTAAAGAAGAATCTTTGCAGATCGATTATCAACTTAAGATAAACGAAAAGATATTAAAGTTAGAAATTTCTTGTGATAAAAATAAAACTTTTCCTGTCGTTTAGATAAAATAGATAAAAAACCCCAAAGGCGGGTTTCCCGCTTGTTTGGGGCGAAGGTGTGGCACATGTGACCACCTTCCTTATCCTGCTTAGGCATCAAAAAAATGCCCACTTTTGTTGCATAAGAAAAATAAGCATTTCAGTGTAAAATTTGTTCGAAAAATTTTTTAATATATGCCGATTCCTGGCAAGTTTATTTGTTATAATAATGCCATGGATAAATTGGCATATCACTATAATAAAAAGAAAAAACCAGCAAAAACGTCAGGCGAATTCCTCTATTACTATCCCTGCGCCGAGGCGGATTTGCCCAACACCTATATCAACGGCAGACCGTATATTGTCATTGAAGTAAGCGAAGCCGAATGGGAAGCTCTGTTTGAGCTGGATAGACTTGAATACAATAATACTCATAAATACCAACGTCATACCGTCAGGTTTTCAGACAAGGACGAGGACGAACTGACGCCAAAACAGCAGGAACGCAGAATAGATAAGTCCATACCGTTTAATGTACTTGCAGACGAGCGGCGCGACAGAGAAATTTTGTTCGCAAACTTGCCGCAACAGGACAGGAATATTTTAAAGATTATGTCAAGCGGCAAGACGCAAAAAGAAGCCGCTGAGGAGCTTGGAGTCACGCAGGGGTATATCTCAACCCAACTTAAACACGCCAACTGTTCTGTGGACGATTACATATTCAATACGGGAACGCGCGAGGAAATCGTATGGCACTGTTGGAACAGATTTGTAAACGACGGCGAGATGCCATACTTCCTCGACGTGGAATTGGAGTTTGTACTCCGTGCGCTATTTAATGACTTAATGCCGTTCATGCATTGGTTTTACAGTGTAGGCGAACTATTCCGGCATATACTCACCTATTACTATTTTGACAACGACAAGATGGACGACGAGATTGCCGAATATCTTAAAACGGCAAGCGAGGAAGCCAAACAGCATTATGAAGATTATTACGGCGACCAACCGCCTATTGTGGGAGCGGTCTATATCCGTCTACGAAAAGAGATGGAGCGCAGACAGGAAATAGGTTTAAGGGAATCTTATAAGCTCTATACCAGCATCTTTTCGGCAGTAGAAAAAATTACGTCGCGGTTAAACATAGGCGTTGAAGAATTTTTAACTCAAAGGTTTTATCCCTACTTAGCCAAGTGGAGAAACAAACGCATAAGACAGTTTTATAAATACTATACAGGTAAAAGTTTGAAGAAATAGTTACAAAGCAGCCGCCGACGAGTACCGTCGGCGGCTGCTTTGTTTAGTCATCATCTTCTTCGTTATCTCTGCCATGCCAGTATTCATCATTATTCGGATTACATTGATTGGCATGGTTATCCAAATTTGCCCAATAAGCAGAGTTATTTGGATTGTGTTGATTGGCATAATCGTCTAACTGTTTTTGCGTATGGGTATACCCTGAAACGCCGCGTCCTTTACTCATCATTTCACCTCCTTTAAAATCTAATATAACAAATCCAAATGAATTTTACAATGCACCGAAAGTTCATTTAATAGTAGCTTAACCCAAATGGATCCCGTAACATTTGTATCTCATCATCAACAGGTTTCAAAAAGTAATCATCATAATTCCATTGAGCCTCATCAAAGTTTTCGTGATATACACAAGAGCAATATTCTTTAAAAAATTCACTGCATCCGTTTAGCAATTCTAAAATTAAATCCTCAGAAAATTTTACATAGGAATATGCCATATAACCTTGTTTAAATTCGTCATCAACAAGAACTTCGGGATACTTACTTTTTAATTTTTCGTAAGTCGAAATGCTATTGTGTTTTATGAAATGCCAAATGCAATACAATTCATCATGGTATTTATAATTTAAAAAATCCCGTGCCGTTCCTTGCTCGCCTGCATAATCATAGAGTGCAGTTCTATCAAAATGTTCAACATTCTTTCCGTTTTTTGAAAGCACATAAATAGTAATTGCTTCTATTCGAGAAGCCATTTGATGAAAAAATTGAGAATATAAACTACTTACAATTTTATAAATCTCATCTTTATACTTAATTTCATTACGCAAATTTGTCATGACCGCCCACATTGAAGATTCGTCATAATCCGTAATGCCGCACATCAAATTGTAATCATCGGCAGGCACGACTTTTTTGGGTTTTATCACCCGCTCTTGCTCTCTTTGGATTAAGCCTTTATATGTATTATCCCATTCAGCTTTTATATCTTTAATCTTTTCAAAAAAGATATTAATATTATAATCTAGATACTCTACTTTTGCCGGATAAAAATAATGACTATGCCGACTGTTTATTATAGACAACTGTGCAGGATTAAACTTCCCAACTTTCTTTTGGTATCTTATGGGATCTATTTTAACTCTACGCTGCTTTTTATTGCCGTACAGGAAAACGCCATAATAGCGAGTATCTTCACACTGCGCATTCACTTCAAGTTTTTTATATAGCTGTACAGAATTATAATTAGCTTTCCTTTTTTTCATAATTAAACCTCATAAAAAAGACACTCTCCGTAGAAAGTGTCTCCGCTCGATTGATTACCAAGCTGATTACATAAGACACATACCACGCTAACCATCGTCTGAATTCCTTACATTGCTCCCTGTGAAATCTTAAGCGATAATATTTAATACAGGATACTTAAGTATGCAATATTAAACTTATCAAGTGTCAAGGTTAAAAGTAATTCCAACAAATTATGTTTATAGGCATATGTTCGGAAACTACAGTCCGAACAATTCTTATGTACTTATATTTTAGCACACAAGCACTCTTATGTCAATATAGTATCAGTTACCGTTTAAAAACGCAATGAACTACCGGTTCCAAAGAAAAGACATCCTATATTGCAAGGATGTCTTCTACATGGACGTTAAAAAGTTTGGCAAGATTAAATAAATTTTCTGTACTCGGTAATTTAATACCGCTTGTCCAATCGTAAATCACTCTTGGTGAATTTAGTCCGAGAAATTCTGCAATCTCTTCCCTCGTAAACCTTGAGCTCTCCAAAAGGCGGTAAATGTTTAACCCTGTAGCTATTTTGTCCACTTTTAATTTGTAATCCATTTGATTTAACCTCCATAAAATGAAAATCTCCATCTATGGCAAATGAATTACTGTATTCAATATATCACAAAATAATATACATTGCAAGTATCTTCTCTATTCCTAAACGGTTTCAAGAGTTTTTTGGTTTGAAATTGTAATATAAAACAAAGAATTTTTTCAAAATTTTTCGTAACGACTAATATTTTCGGCGTTCCCGTGGCTTACAATTAGAGGGAGCAATGAAATTTGAACGGACAGTCCTTGAACAAAGGGCTGCTTTTTCTGCCCTCAAAAGGAGGTGAAACAAGATTTACAAGTATTACGAAAATAAAATGGTAATGCCCGAACAGAAGTACCCGCGGGACAAGCACGCGACCATTTCCGTCATATCGCATAAGGCACAAGACTTCCAAAGTGTAGACGAATACCTCAAAGACTGCGAACAGCGGTTCAAGGTAGAATACTTAAGGAGAATGTCCACGACCGAACAGGCGTGGAGCGAAGTGATGAAGTCTACAAACGCAACATTCAACAACCGAGGCAAGAACATTGTCTTGGAGTGTCTGCAATTCGGCAGCAATCGGGAGTTTTGGGACGGCTTCAATTCCGAACAGGATATACGAAGCTATTTCAAAGTTTGCTACCAATACGCCATTGACAAAGTGGGCTTTCTGCACACACATGAGAACATCATCTGTGCAGTAATAATAACAGAGCCGAACAGGCGAAATCTCTTTGTCTATTATCTACCCATTACAGAAGTATGGCAAAGGAAAATATTAAGCGAGGACAAAAGCAAGGCAGGCAACAGACTTCAACTGCGCGATGAGTACGATATGCCTATGTATAGGCAACGCATTGAAATAGACGAACCCTTGCTTTCCCATTCGGAGTTTTGGAAAGCACGAGGTGGGTTGGTATCATACTCCGCTCTGCAAGAGGACTTCTTCAAGAAAGTATCCGAGAGGTATGGAGCGAAACGTGGCGAGAGTTTTTCGCTTGTCAAAAATACCACCCTTCGGCAACAGGAACGCTACGGCAGATTTGAGGGCGACCGCTACGACGAGCTTTACTTCGACGACAGCCCATTTTGAACCCCCCTCAATTGAAAAAGTAAGTTCTATCGAGTGATAGGAAGTTAGTCTTACAAACGAGAAATAGAAGTTATTGTTACAA
>CANPWA010000039.1 GCA_947581865.1 uncultured Acetatifactor sp.
ATAGAAACTCTCTGCTTCTGAATTTCCATCTTGATTTTTTCTATAAACTCCAAATAACTGTCACCCATTTCGGAAAGCTTTGGAGCAATAGGAAATATTACTCCATCTTTATTCTTTCCCATATGTTCTCTATTATCCATTCTGTTACCTCTTTCCTCTCGCTTCTTTTATAGTAAAAATATACTTATGCATAAAGTTTGGACATAAAAATCATGTTAATTGTATCATGCCATTTTAACACATTCAACACCGCACTATGGGAATTTTTATCTTTTATCCGGTAATAAAAAAGAATCTATATCCAATTCACATATATGTCTTGCTATCATCTCCGACAAAAAATCGGCAAACTTCTGTAGATCAGCATCCCTGTCCGCCGCTTCCACGCGGGAAGGTAAGTTCGTATCTTTCTTCTGTTCCACATAATGATCTCCCTCCTGCACTCTCGCTGTAAGATTCCGGTGTCTTCAAGGCATGATCCGCCCGCTGCCGCCGGTAGCATTTTTCATGTCACATCTGCCAATTCTCAAATGACAGATTTTTAATTTACAGACTACATTTACTGTTCTATGATAGGCTGCTTTTTCAGCATGGCAATCTGCACTTTCCAGAGCCTGTCCATTTCTGCTCTTACTGCATCCAAATCTGTCTGATAAACGCTTCTCATTTCATTGATCCGTTTCGCGATCTGGTTCAGATTCCTGCCAATCTTCCCAAGCAGATAGTTGTATTCCCAAAGATAGGCATAATCAACATCATACGCCGCTCCATAGACGATCATATGACGTAGAAAAATGGATTTGTTGCGCATGTTTGACATCTTATATTTTGCGTCCAAAATACGGTCTTCATCATCGCTGAGATACAGGATAAATTTGTGTTTTTTGAAAGGTTATTTTCTATGCGGCCGCCCTTCTTTCTCCCAAACTCTATACAAATTGCGTGCAGCTGATCTAGGGATTTGGAACTAGCGAGAAAGACAGGCATTACGCCGACCACGCTTTACTCCATTGTCCAGCGTGATGCCGCTATCCGCTTTGACACAATTTTGCGCATTTCCAATGTCCTCGACATTCCTATCAATTCCATCTGCAAGGACAATCCCTACGAGGACATGGAAACACTGCCAAAGCTTCCCTCCGATAAAGAACGGCTGATGATTAACATGGAAAAGAAGTGATTCTTATATGACCAGTCATATGCAGTGTCCTAGCATAGTAAAAAAGGAAAATTACAAGAAAATCTTTTCATTTACAAAAGCTATATGGATATAAAAACTAAAATGAGATAAGGTGTCTGGCATGGATTGAAAAATACTATATCATCAAATCCCTTTTTCTCTTCGGATTACTATGGTTCTTTTTCATGATCTTCAGATATTCAAACACATCTTTCCTTGCCGCATCGTCCAGTACATAGAAATAGGCGATCAACTGGTCGATCATTGGCAGCACGGTGTAGTCAAATTTCTTAATAATCTTTAAGGTGCGGTCGGAGAAGTAAGCCTTCATCTTTCTCCACGAACCATATTTCATCACGACGCAAAAGCTGGTTAGATAACTGCCATGTATCGTGAGTTGTAAATACAAGCTGAGCGTGGTTAGTGTTAATTTCCGGATTCAAGAATGTAAGTAAGAAGTTTCTTACAAGTAACGGATGCAGACGAGCATTTAATTCATCAATGAAGAACACACTACCCTTCTCCAATACTTCCTGCAATTCCGGATACAACGCAAACATCTTCAATGTGCCTGCTGATTCCAACTCCAATGGAATTTCCGCCATTTCATCCGAACCAATCATCTTATGAAGCGCATGAATCTTGTACTTTTCTTCCTTGGAATCTCCCTCCTGCGGAACCTTCTCGATTTTGAAATCTCTAATATGCTCATCAAAGGATGCAAAATATTCTACAACCTTCTGCTGAACATTTTTATCACTCACAAAATCCTTAGGCAATTTGCGAGACATAAAGAAATTGGTAACAGGATCTCCAAAATCCGCAAACGCATTTGCAAGAAACCAATCTCTGATATCCTTACACTTACCAATCTTTAACTTCGCTCCCAAAGAGATAATAAGCACTTGCTTTTCCAAAGCCACCTGAATATTATCTCTGCTACTTTTCGGAAAACCGGACAAATCTAATTCATCTGCATTACGATAAAAAACCGGACTGTACTTTCTTGCAGTCTTTGCCTTAGAATTTAACCATTCTTCTGTTACACCTTCTTTGTCTATGCAGAATCCGTAATTATATGTCTTTTCCGCCTTATCTCCCGGCAATGTAAAATATACTTCAAAACTGGACTCCGCATTTGCTGATGTCGTATCAAACAAAAATGGAGTCGGTCTGAAATACTCAAATTTTTCTTCTTCATCACCGTACTTAAATGAATCTACGACATAATCAGTCATATATTCAAAAGCGTTGTATATATTAGACTTTCCACTTGCATTTGCACCATAAATGGCAGCAACCGGCAAAATTTTCTCGCTACCAATAGACACAACTCTATCTGAGAACTCTGTCATCTTTGCCGCAGACAAATCCAAAGTAGCCTCTTCTCTAAATGATTTGAAATTTCTAAAATTAAATTGAATTAACATGATTGCTACCTCACCTTCTTTTCTACTTTCTATTATATACAGGTTTTTATAAAAATCAACTCTCAAATGTGACTTTTTCTCATTTAATAGTATATTTTCATTAAAACATCAAAAAAATCACCCAACTTGCACTTTGTACAAATCAAGTGATCAAACATTATTTAATCATTATATTATTATTTTTAGCTTATAAATTTGCATGCTTTTGAACGCTCTATCGTATGTATACATCCCACTCTCGCAGGATGCCGGTAATCCTTATGCCGCCTTCTCAAACCGTTTCAGAAATCTTCTCGCATAAGCCTCATACCGAAGTCTTTTTCCTTCTGCATCATCACACCAAGTTTCCGGTTCATACTGAATCTCTACGGCGATGTCTCGCAAAACCAGTGCTCCGTACTTCTCCATCATCTCGGCTAGGAATGTGCAGCAGCGTTCAAATTCCTTGTTCAAATCTTCCCTCCTTCCATACTCGCTTCTGCATCTTTTCGTCCGATAAGTCATCTATGACTCCTTGCCTTAATGATACAACTATGGATTGGAAAAAGCAATGATTCCGGTGAGAAAAAATTTCCTCTTACTCGTTTCCAAACTTTCCTTCGTTTACGGTCTTATATACGTTGTTCACTTCCGTATTCAGTTTGCGCATATAAACTACCAGACGCTCTTTGTCAGCCTCTGAATATATGCCGGAATTATGATTGTGAACAATCTGGTTAATATTGGTACCTATATGATTTACCTCATTAATAAGCTCCCGCAACAATACCCTAATCTCCGGATAATCGCTTGGCTTCTGAGATATCATAAGTCTCAGATATTCTGACTCTGTCATGTTGGCCTGCTGTGCTTTATCTGCCAGCATTGATGCTTCTCTTGGACTTAACCGGAACTTCTTCACCAGACTTAATTTTTCTTGAGACATCCTATTGCCTCCCTTCTGTAAGTATGTTGGAAATTCATATCGGAATCGTATTTTTATGTTAGAAATTCCGACATACTTTCCATTTTTCATATTGGAATTTTGCGTCGGCCTAAAAAACTCAAAATTCTAGTATGTTGGAAATCTATGTTGGAATTGCATTTTTATGTTGGAAATTTTGACATACTTATTAATTTCTATGTTGGAAATTCCGACATACCTACGGTTTTAGCAAAAAATCACAGAAAATACACCTTTTCTGATGCCAAAAAAAGTTCTCCGGGTGTCTTTCGCAAGATACGCATTTTGTGGCCACAAGCCATTTTCATGCATCTTGTTAGGGGAATCCCCTAAAACCCCTGATATTTATATAGGTGTGTCACTTTTTGACGCACTTTTTGAAAAAGTACGCCACTTTTTGACACACCTTTTGGAAAAGTGCTCCACTTTTTGGCACACCTTTTTTGATGATAATTTTTCGTGCCTTGGATGGTGTGTCACTTTTTGACACCCTTTTCGGAAAAGTGCTCCACTTTTTGACACACCTTTGGAAAAATGGCGCCACTTTTTGACGCACCTTTTCAAATTCACAAGTATCATTCAGAAACTACGTCTTCAATAATCTGCTTATCCATTTTATTGCTTACCTATGTATTACCGAAACACGTACATCATAATATATTCTTCTTCGTTTTCATCAATAATCTCGAAGCCAACATTTTTGTACATCTTCACTGCATAGTTTGCTTTCTGTACTGCCAAGGAAGTTTTCTGATACCCTCTTTCTTTTAACTCTTCCAACATCCGTTTCATCAGCATAGTTCCAATCCCAAGACCTCGATACTCTCTATATAACGATATGGCAAAAGACGGAACACCATCTTCTACATGTCCATAATCATCCATATTACGAACCCAGACAGCACCGACTATCTTTTTGTCAACTTCAGCAACAAAACAAATATCTCCTTCCTGCTTGCCAAAATCCTGCACATAAATCTGTAATTCCGGTGCATTTATAATCTCTTTTGGCGGTGCATCTACACCTTCTGGAATGAAAATTGCTTCATACAGGAAATCATCTAGCAATGCTATTTCCTTGTTGTTCATATGCCTTATATTATAACTGATTTTATTATGAAAACCAATCAAAGTTCTAATTTGATTTACATCATATTCTTTAGCTGGAAGAATAACTGCATTTTTACCTATTATTTCTTTTACTATACGTAATTCTAACTCTTGCCTGTGTTTAAAATGACTGATCATATCCTCAAAAGCACTACATTCATGTTTCCTCCCATAGGGAGAGTTCACCAAATATTCTAACATCATCTGATACCATAACTCATTTCCATTCTCATCACAGCGTTCTTTTTGAATTATTTTAATATTCTCTTCCAACTTATCACTATAGAGATCTCTGAACTTTCCGATAGCTCTTCCAACTCACAAATTACTCTCCATATTTCACACCCTGGCTTCAAATCTTCCATAAATTCTGCCACAGGCATTTGCTTTTGGTATTCTGCAATTTCATAAGGAAAATAATCAAACTTCGTTGATGCACTTATGGAACCTGTAAACTGATATTTTCCAAGTAATAAATTCAAAAAAGTTGTCTTCCCTTTTCCATTTCTACCAATAAAACCTAGTTTCCAATTTGTATCAATCGAAAATGAAACATTCTCAAAAACATAATCAAAACTCCCTTCATATCCAAAGGTGAAATTATTTATACTAATTTGTGCCATATACATTCCTCCTCTCATGGTTACAATAAAAAAAGAACCATTCGTTGCCAAACAGTTCCATTACATACTATAACCTCATATGGTTCATCAAAAGAAGGAAATACACCCAACATTGTAATCATTTTTATGCACACAAAAAGAGAGGTTATGAGAACATAATCCACTTTTGGCAACATGACAAGTAGTATGGGCGATATCGCTCATACTGCATAAACATTCATGTAATCAAAAGTAAATTATCTTCTCATCTTTTCACCTCTCTCCTTAAGATAAAGCCATTCTAACACTCCGACTTTCCTTTGTCAACAAAGGAATATACTAATTCAACTCATTCCACACATCCACATAATCCTGCAAGCCACCCGGACGCATTGCAATACTCACATAACTTGCTGGCTCTTTCCTCGCAAGTCTGGCAAGGATTCCTGCATCCTCCGGCTCATCAAATACAACCTGCTCCTCTGACTTATCACAGTCAATCACAAGTTGCTTGCCCTCCATATCTGTCATAACAACTGCATTCCTGCTGCCATCATACTGATATACAGTATAGTTTAATGCCATGTGCTCACCTCTCTAAATCATCCCAAAATGATCCAATGCATCCTTTATCGCTTTTTCCTTTTCTTCCGGACACTGAGGTTGTCTGCTATCCTCTGATTTCGGAAGATTATAATTCTCTCCAACCTCTATTCCGCATTTTCTTTTTACCTGTGAAATATACAGATTAGAGACCTTCAACCCATGCTCCTTTAATACATAATCCTTAATCTCCGCATAAGTCGCCTTACTCTCTGCTGAAGTCAAATCCATCTCACCTAACTCTATTTCAACCTCGATTACATCATCCGGTTTCCGTTGGGACAAGAGAACAACCGTCTCCACATGCACCGTCATCCCGAACATATCCGCGGGTCTCACCCTCTCCAACTTATACCCCCCGTCTGCCAGCACTTTCAGATCCCGGGCAAGCGTCGCGGAGTCGCAGCTCACATACACGATCTTCTCCGGCTGCATCTTGAGCATGGTCTCGAGGCAGGCAGCGTCGCAGCCCTTCCGGGGCGGATCGACCACGATCACATCCGGATGGAGCATATCTCCTGCTGCCTCTCCTTCTCCGACGTTTCCTCTCTCATAAAAGGACGGCAGGATCTCCTCCACTTTTCCCACGAAAAACTCTACATTGGTGATCCCGTTTCTGAGCGCATTCTCTCTGGCGTCCTGAATAGCCTCAGGAATGATTTCCACCCCGTAGACCTTTCCTGCATCTCCTGCCAGAAAGAGCGATATGGTGCCGATGCCGCAGTACAGATCCCACACCGTCTCCCTGCCCGTGAGCCCGGCATATTCCAGGACCAGGCTGTAGAGTTTTTCCGTCTGCACGGGATTGACCTGATAAAAGGAAAGCGGCGATATGTGAAAAGTCAGTTCCCTTCCCGTGAAGGGATATCCCTCTTTTTTCATATCCCGCACACGGATGGTGTCACAGATGGTCGGGCTGCCCCAGAGAGTATGGATCTCTTTTCCCAGGATGACATTGGTGCGCTCGGCGTTAATGTTGACCAGGACGGAGGTCATTCCGGGAATCCGGGCAAGGCTCTCTGTCAGGATCTCCTGCCGGGGCAGAAAGGCGCCCTCTCCGGGCTGCCCTGTCTTTCCCCGGAAATTGAGCACCAGGCAGACCATGATCTCACCGCTGAGGAAGCCTTTCCGGATCAGAACATGCCGGATCAGCCCTGTCCCGGTAGTCTCGTCATATACGGGAATCCGGCAGTTTTTCACATAATCCAAAATGACGCGGAGGATCTCTTCGTTTTCCTCCGCGCCCAGTGCGCAGTTGATATTGGGAATGATGTTGTGGGTTCTTCCGGCATAAAATCCGGCCACGGGACTGCCGTCCTTATCTGTTCCCACAGGGTATTGGGCCTTGTTGCGATAGCGGTAAGGCTTGTCCATACCCACGATGGGCTCCATGACTTTATCCATCTGATCTGTCCCGAAGTCGCCAATGCGGATCAGATTGTTGCGGACCTTGCGCTGTTTGAAAGCAAGCTGCTCCTCATAGGAAAGCATCTGGAGCTGGCATCCACCGCATTGTCGGTAGGTGGGGCAGAGCGGCTCTGCCCTGTGGGGGGAAGGCGTGATGATTTTCTCCAGACGGGCGTAGGCATAATGTTTTTTTGCCTTCATGATCTTGACTTCCGCCACGTCTCCAATGACGGCATCCTTGACAAACAGGGTGAAGCCATCCACCTTGCCGATTCCCTCACCTTCATTGTTCATATCCTCGATCCGTACCGTGAGACGGTCATTCTTTCTGTATTCCGTATTCTTTGTGCGTTCCATATTTTTCCGGTTCCTTGTGTTCCTGTTTTCCGTGCCATTTCCGTGACACATCGGCGGCACTGATATATTAGGTCTAAACTCTGGTAGCTCTGAGATTGGACTCAAACAGGCGGTTATATCCCAGCCAGTCGGTTTTGTCCTTATTGTTTTCCAAAATCTCCTTAAAGGTCTCCAGTTTGGCATCCGTATCGTCCGCGTAGTTCAGCGCCAGCGCCTCCATAAGGGCAGGGATCTTGGGCGAACCAAATTCGTATTTTCCGTGATGGGCCAAAATACAGTGCTGGAGCTGGGTGAGCTGCACCCGGGGAAAATCGGGGATCGCTGCCGCGCGCTCCGCCACCATCTGGGAACCGATGACGATATGCCCAAGAAGCTGGCCTTCGTCCGTGTAGTCATTTTCGGGAAAGGGGGAAATCTCTTTTGTCTTTCCGATGTCATGGCATATCGCCGCCGTCAGCAGCAGATCCCGGTTGAGCACAGGGTATGCGGTGCAATAGTAGTCACAAAGTCTGACAACGCTCAGGGTATGTTCCAGAAGCCCTCCCACAAATCCATGGTGGACGGTCTTGGCCGCGGAGGATCTGCAAAATGCCCTGGCAAAGCTTTTATCCTCCGCAAAAAGGCTCTCCAGCAGTTTGCGGTAACAGCCCGTCTGAATGCTTTTGATCAGATCCAGAAGCTCCTGATACATGGTATCAATATTTTTTGAGCTCACGGGAAGGTAATCCGCGGGATCGTATTCTCCCTCCTGGCAGACACGGATCCGTTTTACACTGATCTGCAGGGTACCCTGAAAGCTGGTGACATCACCGTAAAGATCAATATAGTCGAGGTTATCATAATCTCCAATGCCCTGGCTGTTGGGCTCCCACACTTTTGCGTCGATGGTGCCGGTCTTATCCTGCAGGATGATATTTTCATAAGGCTTTCCGTTTTTGGTAAATGCCGCCTGTTTATGTTTGCACAAATATATTCCGGAGATGGAATCTCCCTCTTTTAAATCCTTAATATATCTCATGTTTTCCTCTCATTCCGCCGTTTTACGGCATCCCGTCACGGGAACTGTTATCAGCGCTGTGTCAGCGTAACGCGAATGTTCATTTCCTTGTAAGTCCCCTGGGCAGCGCGCATGACTGTGAGCTCTACACCGGAACCCGCCTCCGCCTGCATAAGAGCAGTGATATAATCATTATAACTGTGGACACTGTACCCGTCAAAAGCAGTGATGACATCGCCCTGCTGTATGCCGGCTTCCATGGAAGGAGAATTCATGTCCACATCTATCACAAATGCCCCATAGGGAACCCCCATCTCCTCATTTGCCTCATCGGTCACATCGATACCGCTGATACCCAGATAGGCGATCTTTTCCCCGTTAGACAATTTCTCTATGGTTTTTTTCAGTTCTGTGATACCATATGCGGTCACAATATTTTTCATGTCAGCAGTATTTTTCTGGTTCGTAATGATGCCCAAAACCTGACCCTGCAGGCTGAAAATGACACCTCCCGCACTGGAACTTCCATAAATATCGGTCTGCAGTATCTTGTAATTGGCGTCTGCCTGATTGTTCTGCAGGGTGCTTGCGGTAATCATCCCGTATCCCATGGATCCGCTGCTGCCCATAGGGCTGCCCAGAGCGATCACCGGGGTGCCCACGATATTGCGCAGATTGGAAGAACCCAAAGATGCGATGACAATCCCATCCGGCTGAAGCATTTCCTGCGGCAGATCCGCAAGATTTACCGACAATACTGCCAGATTCGTGGTGGTGTCCACTCCTTTTATCTCCGCCGAGATTTCCACCCCTTCCAGATAGGAAAAGCTTAACGAAAGGCTCTCTGCCCGCTTAAGCGGCACATAATCCGCAAGCACCAGAAGTTCCTTTCCGTTGTTGGCAATGATCACGCCGGGAGACTGGTTCCTGCTCACCTCCACATTATTGAACCAATCCACATTAGAGCTCACTCCCGTCACTGTGACCATGGAATGATTCAGCTCCGAAACATAGGAGGACAATGCCATGTAGATTTGTTTGTAATTATCCATGTCCAGCACGATGCCGGAGAGAATCTCCTGAATCTGGTCCTGCTCCAAAGGGGCGTTCCCTTCCCCGGAATCGATTCCTTCATTTCCGCTTAAATTTTCAGACAGCATATCCTCCGGCGCCATCTCTTCCAAATCTTCCGGAAAACTCACCTGTTCCGGCTCCTCCTCAGGATACAGCCAGTTGCTGATGAGGGGCTCCATGATCAGGAAAGTCACACAGGCAATGGTTCCGAAGATAACCGCCATTGCTGCAGTGATCATGGTCCTGCGGATCAGTTTTTTCTTATTGACAGGACGCTCTTTGATCTTCTCTATCATAAAATCACTCTGGCTGTCCGACCCGTTAAAAGCATCCGGATGTTCCTGCTTGCCATACTCGTTTTCAGGCATTCTGTTTCTCCTTTTCACAATTGATACAAGGCGTTCTTCCCATTTTCTTTGTCAGCAGGGTCCTTACTCCCTCTATCCCGCACACCACAGCTAATGTCATCCAGGAAATATGATTATAGAGTTGTTTATTCTGTGCTTCCCAGAGCATCATGAATAAAAACAATCCAAATATCGTGAGATAAATCACAAATACCATTGGGCTTTCTTTTTCACAGGGAGCAAAAACTCTGTAAATCGTTCCCACAAGCATCAGAAGCAGAACTGCATAAAAATACGCCGTTGTGAGACAGGAATATTTCCAATAATAATCCCCTTCCCAATAAACCCAGTGCCAAAGCAGGCTCTCCTGCCGGGGATAAATATGAGAAGTGGGGCTGATCTCGCCGGACGCAAAAATCACTGCCGTCTTTTCGACAAAATGGTCTGCCCGAAACATATTTTTCCAGTTCTCACGGATCATCTGTCGGCAGAATTCCCGCCGTTCTTCCACATTCTGGCTGTAATAGCATCCCTGCACAAGATCCTCATTATCCGCATAAGTGCCGTTTCCTATCATACCCATGGCAATCCAATATTCTAAAGGCATTTTCAGGCGATACTCGTCCGCCTTGGACGGATAGCTGTCAGAGACGCAGGACAATGCCCCGGTAAACAATAGTATCGCCAACAGAAATAACAGTGAACTTTTCCAAAAGGTCTTCGCCTTTTTCCACACCAGAAAAAAAGTGACTGCCATCGCCACAATGGCTATTGCAGAGGTAGCTTTCGCCACAATGCTGACACTCCAGACCAACGCGGCCAAAAGGATTGCCCCCACTCTTTTGATCCTGCTGCCGCCGCATTGTTTCAGATCACAGGCATATACCCACAATGCCGTGGCCATCACACTTCCTCCAAAACTCAATTGATCCGTATAAAAGGCATTGGTACACGCCCAGACCGGCAGCCACAGCGTAAAGACCGCCACCGCAAACCATTGCCGCGCAATACTTTTTTCCCCCAGTCTGCCGGCAAGATAATACAGACTTCCTATCACAGCCATCAGCTGCAGAACATTCAGCCCCAAAACAAAATAATAGGGTTCGGAAAATCCCAGGCACACGCCCAGCCGCATACAGAAAGTGAGGATGGTCAGAGAACCTAGATTGTTCGTCCACATACTAAAGTAATTCCAGCTCTCTGCCGCCTGCCCCGTGGCAAGTTTATACGCGGTGTGATAGAGAAAATCATAATCTGTGACCGGATCACTCTGCAGGATCAGGCTGACGATATAAATGCCGATACCATACACGATCAGATAACAACCCAGACCGATACGGGAAATCTTGTCCACATTCCGCCCATTTTTAACCAGAATTCCTTCCAAAAAATCAAGCGCCCAGCGGATAACACCCAATATAAGCACCCAGATGAGCATGTATATAAAAATTCTGGAAGGGATAAGATTGTTCTGTGGATGTCTGATAACAACTGCCAGAATGACAATTAAAAAAAGAGAAAAGACCCCATAAAAAAAACGCTTCATATCTACTCCTGTCATTCCCTGAAGAAAATACCTTCCGTCCGGGTACCTATTGCTATGCGTTCATTGTAACACACCATATCCACAAATTCTATACTGTTTCTTGCGGATATCCGGTTTTTCATATATAATTATATGGTATTCTTGATTGTATTGCGGCGCGCGGAGACGATTTGTATGAACCAAAAGGTTTTAAAGACATTAGAATATGACAAGATCATTCAGATGCTGACGGATAAGGCGGATTCCGAGCCGGGTAAAAATCTCTGCCAAAAGCTGGTTCCTTCCGTCAATTTAGAGGAGATCCGACAAAACCAGCGGGAGACGAAGGATGCGTTAAACCGTCTGCTTCAATCCGGCACTACCTCCTTCGGAAATAACAGGGATCTGGGCTTTTCCATTAAATCTCTGGAGGTGGGAAGCACTCTGTCCGCCTCCGAGCTGTTGAAGATCGCCGCCATGCTGGACAATGTGAGCCGTATCGCCGGCTATGGGAAAAGGGAGCGGGAAGATATCCCCGAAGACAGCCTGGATCCCTATTTTGCACAATTGTCCCCCCTGACACAGATTGCAGACGAAATCAACCGCTGTATCCTGTCGGAGGAAGAGATCGCAGACGATGCCAGCCCGGGATTAAAAAGCATCCGCCAAAGCAAGGCAGCCACTCACGAAAAAATACATGCCCAGCTCAATTCCATGTTAAACGGTTCCTGCCGTACTTATCTGCAGGACGCAGTGATCACCATGCGCAACAACCGCTACTGTATTCCTGTCAAGGCGGAGTATAAGGGTCAGGTGAGCGGCATGATCCACGACCAGTCCTCCACCGGCTCCACTTTTTTTATCGAACCCGCGGCTGTGGTGGACTTAAACAACCGGCTCAAGGAGCTGGATTTAAAGGAACAGGAAGAGATAGAAAAAATTTTGAGCGCCCTCAGCGCCCAGGCAGGTGCGCATACCGGGGAACTTGCTGTCAACCAAAGGGTTCTGACCGTTTTGGACTATATTTTTGCCAAAGCCAAACTCGCCATGGAACAGAATGCCACCGAGCCTTTGTTCAACCGGAAACGATATATCAATATCCGCAAGGGACGGCATCCCCTCTTGGACAAGAAAAAAGTGGTACCCATCGACGTCCACTTAGGCAGGGACTTCGATCTGCTCATTGTCACCGGTCCCAACACCGGAGGTAAAACCGTATCCTTAAAGACTGTGGGGCTTTTCACCCTCATGGGTCAGGCGGGGCTGCATATTCCGGCATCGGACAGATCCGAGCTGTCGGTATTTACGGAAGTTTTTGCGGATATTGGAGACGAACAGAGCATTGAACAGAGTCTGTCCACTTTTTCTTCCCACATGACCGGAATTGTCCACATTTTAAAACATGCGGATGAGCGCTCCCTGTGTCTGTTTGACGAGCTGGGTGCGGGCACAGATCCCACGGAAGGCGCGGCGCTCGCGATCTCCATTCTGGATCATTTGCACCGCAGGGGCATCCGCACCATGGCGACCACTCATTACAGTGAGCTGAAAATATACGCTCTCTCTACCGATAAGGTGGAAAATGCCTGTTGTGAATTTCTGGTGGAAACCCTTCGTCCTTCCTACCGTCTTCTGATCGGTATCCCCGGCAAAAGCAACGCCTTTGCCATCTCGTCAAAGCTGGGGCTGCCCGATGAGATCATCGATGCCGCCAAAGCACAGATCAGCAAGGAAAACGAAAGCTTTGAGGACGTGATCGCGGATCTGGAGCAAAGCCGTGTCACCATAGAAAACGAGAGGAAAGAAATTTCCGCATACAAAGAGCGTATACGCACGCTGGAAGAACAGCTTCGGCGCAAAAATGAAAAACTTGAACAGTCCAAAGACCGCATTCTGCGGGAGGCAAACGAGCAGGCGAGAACCATCCTGCAGGAGGCAAAAGAAGTTGCGGATGAAACGATCAGGGATTTCAACAAGGTCTCCGCTTTTGGTATGGACATGAAGGAGCTGGAACGCAGACGCCAGAATGTGCGCGATAAGATCAACGAGAAAAATGAGCGCCTGAGCCTGAAAAAACAGACCGACCCGGAGAAAAACCCTGCAGGTAAACCGTTTGACCCCAAAAAACTAAAGAAGGGCGACACCGTAAAGATTCTTTCCATGGGTCTGAAGGGCACGGTGAGCTCCCTGCCCGATACAAAGGGAAATCTCTTTGTCCAGTGCGGCATCATGCGCACTCAGACAAACCTAAAAGATATCGTACCGATTCAGGAGGAAAGCATTACCGCCCCCGGCTACACAAAAAAATCCGGTACCTCCGGGATCAGGATGTCCAAAACCCTCTCCGTCTCTACAGAGATCAACCTCTTAGGACGCACGGTAGATGAGGCGCTGGCAGAACTGGACAAATATCTGGACGACGCTTATCTGGCACATCTTCCCAGTGTCCGCGTGGTACACGGCAAAGGGACGGGCGCACTCAGAAACGCCGTACACAATCATTTGCGGAAACTCAAATATGTAAAAGAATACCGGCTGGGAGAATACGGCGAGGGGGATGCCGGAGTCACAATCGTAACCTTTAAATAATGAAAACATCCATACCGTATATCGGCAAAATGAGAGGTAACTATGGCAAACAAACAAAAAATTCTGATCGTGGACGACGACAACAATATTGCGGAACTGATCTCCCTTTATCTCACCAAGGAATGCTTCGAGACCATGATCGTAAATGACGGGGAATCGGTTCTTCCCAATTGTGAGAGCTTCGAGCCGAATCTGATCCTTTTGGATCTGATGCTTCCGGGCATTGACGGTTATCAGGTGTGCCGGGAGGTACGGGCAAAATATTCCATTCCCATCATCATGCTCTCGGCCAAGGGAGAGATCTTCGACAAAGTTCTGGGGCTGGAGCTGGGCGCCGACGATTATATTGAAAAGCCCTTTGACTCCAAAGAACTGGTGGCAAGAGTCAAAGCGGTCCTGCGCCGCAGCAAACCGGTAAGCGCTCTTCCGGAAAGCCGGGAAGATAAATGTGTGGAATATCAGGATCTGTCCATCAATCTCACCAATTATTCCGTTATATATATGGGAGAGCCTGTCGATATGCCGCCCAAAGAGCTGGAGCTTTTGTACTTCCTCGCCGCATCACCCAACCATGTGTTTACCAGGGAACAGCTTCTCGACCAGATTTGGGGATATGAATATATCGGCGACACCCGCACGGTGGACGTACATATCAAACGACTGCGGGAAAAAATAAAGGATCATGCCAACTGGAAGATCTCGACGATCTGGGGCATCGGCTATAAATTTGAGGTTCGGAACGGATGAGAAAAACCCTTTATCTGAAATTTGTGCTTGCATATTTCATATTTGGTGTGTTCGCCTTTATCACGGTTGCCACCTTTGTGCCCAGCATGACGCGGGAACAGCTTGTGAGGGAAAAAGCGGAAAATCTTTACTCCGAGGCAGAGCTTATAGCGGAAAATTATGCCAGCGGGCTATACACCAGTGAGACCAGTCTGGAAGAAGTAAAGACACAGTTAGACGCCCTGGCGATTTACCTGGACAGCGTTATCCGCATTATCAACCCCTCCGGAAGACTGGTGCTGGACACGGAAACCCCTATCAATGTAGAGGATGTGGTTGTGATCGAAAATTTTGACCCCACAGTCACCAGAGGCTCCTACTATACGGTGGATAGATTTTTTGACAATTATGACACAAATGTCTTAAGCGTATTTGCCCCCATTGCCTCCAACTTTAAGGTGAAGGGATATGTGGTAATTATCTGTGACATGGCAGAGATAGAGGCTTCCTGCAACAACCTGGTGAACATCTCCTATATCACCCTGGTGATTTTATTTCTCCTCTCGGGCATCATTCTGATCTTTTTTACGGAAATGGTCTATATGCCCCTGCGCAAGATCACTTACGCCACGGAGCAATATGCTTCCGGCAATATGCACTATGAATTTCAGGTGGAAAGCGAAGATGAGATCGGCTACCTCGCCGCCTGTCTGAACTACATGGCAAGCGAAATTGCCCGCTCGGAGGATGATCAGAAAAAATTTGTGGCAAATGTGTCCCACGATTTCCGCTCGCCTCTGACCTCCATCCGGGGCTATCTCGAGGCGATGCTCGACGGCACGATCCCGCCGGAAATGCGTGAGAAATATCTCAACATCGTGCTGAATGAGACGGAGCGTCTTACCAAGCTGACCAACAGTCTTCTGACCCTGAACAATCTGAACACCAGGGGAATGCTTTTGGACAAGACCGATTTTGACATCCATCAGGTCATCCGCAGGATTGCTGCCACCTTTGAAGGAAGCTGCCGCCAGAAATCCATTTCCATCGAAGCAATCCTCTGCGGAGATAAAATGTATGTCCATGCGGATATGGAAAAAATTCAGCAGGTACTCTACAATCTGTTGGACAATGCCATTAAATTCAGCCATCACAATTCTGTCATAAAAATAGAAACCTCGGAAAAGAAAAACAAGGTGTTCGTTTCCGTTAAAGATACCGGCATCGGTATTCCCAAAGAGGATCTGAAACTGATCTGGGATCGATTTTATAAATCCGATCTTTCCCGCGGCAAAGATAAGAAAGGCACCGGGCTTGGTCTGTCCATCGTCAAAGAAATCATCAATGCCCATGGAGAACATATCAATGTCATCAGCACGGAAGGAGAGGGAAGCGAGTTTATCTTCTCACTGCCGCAGTCCGATATAGATGAGGAAGAAGATTAAACACCATCCATCTCTGAAAGTCCATATTAAATTTTATCACACGATAAAGGAGGCAGATTATGAGTATTACAAAGGACATTTGTTACATCGGGGTCAACGACCACGACATCGACCTGTTTGAAGGGCAGTATACCGTGCCAAACGGTATGGCGTATAATTCCTATCTTATAAGGGATGAAAAAACAGCCGTTCTGGACACCGTGGATGTGAATTTCAAAGACCGCTGGATGCAGAATCTAAGCGAAGCACTGGATGGAAAATCTCCCGATTATCTGATCGTGCAGCATATGGAGCCGGATCACTCCGCAAACATCTCTGTGTTCATGGAAGCTTATCCCGGCGCAACCGTGGTAGCCACCGCCGTTGCTTTCCGCATGATGCAGCAGTTTTTCGGAGAGGAATATGCTGACAGACGCATTATTGTTGCGGAAAATTCCACCTTGAGCCTGGGGAAACACAACCTGACCTTTGTCACCGCACCCATGGTACACTGGCCCGAAGTCATGGTCACCTATGACAATACGGACAAAGTGCTCTTTTCTGCCGACGCATTCGGTAAATTCGGAGCCCTGGATGTGGAGGAAGACTGGGCATGTGAAGCGCGCCGTTACTATATCGGGATTGTGGGAAAATATGGAGTACAGGTACAGGCACTGCTCAAAAAAGCTGCGGCACTGGACATTCAGACGATCTGTCCTCTCCACGGTCCCATACTTACAGAAAATTTGGAATATTATATCAACCTCTATCAAATCTGGTCTTCCTATGACGTGGAGAGCGAAGGCGTTATGATCGCCTACACCTCTGTCTACGGAAATACGGCAAAAGCGGTGGAGCTTTTGGCAGAGAAGCTGGAAGAAAGGGGCTGCCCTAAGATCGTAGTGTGTGACCTGGCAAGAGAAGATATGGCAGAAGCCGTGGAAGATGCCTTCCGGTACGGCAGACTTGTACTGGCGACCACCACTTACAATATGGAAATCTTCCCCTATATGAAACAATTCATAGAACATCTTACAGAGCGCAATTACCAAAAGCGCACCATCGGCATGATCGAAAACGGCTCCTGGGCTCCTTCCGCCGCCAAGGTTATGAAAAAGCTTTTGGAAAACTGCAGGGACATCACTTATACTGACACGACTGTCACAATTAAATCGGCACTCAATGAAGAAAGCCTGGCACAGCTGGATGCACTGGCTGCAGAAATATGGCCATCCTAAATTCGAGCGCTTTACTTCTCAGATACATTTTCAGATACATATTCTTCGGACCATGGCGCTATATTTTTTGCATCATGGTCCGAACCGGTTTATAGAGGATCAGCATCAATACAAAATTGCCTATACAATGTGCAATATCCCACGGAATCCCCGCAATCCACCAGGTAAGACCCGCATACAGACCGCCCCGGATGCCGCCGTCCGCAGCTCCCACAACAACATAGGGAATGGAACAGAGCAGACCAAAACACAGACCGAAAGCTCCCGACAGAATACTCCAGAACCAGACCGATTCCTGCCTGCGGAACTTCCACGCCAGAAATACCAGAAGGGGCCATGCGTAAAGATACATGACCCACCAGATCTGGAATCCGTATATACAGCCTTCTATCAGGATAAAGACCGGCACAACGAACACAATTTTCCAGCCAAAAAACAGGGTGAACATTATCAGCCAGAAACTGGTCAGCTCAATATTCGGCAGATAGGACAGGGCAATCTTGCTAACCTCGATCACTGCCACCATTACCCCGGACAGGGCGATGTCTTTTACAGTCAGGTTCTGTCCGTCCATCTTTTACTGTACCGCCGGGGTATATTCGATGGAAAAGACATCTCCATCCTGTACCGGTTGTTCCCCAATTCCATAATTACAGTATTCCCCGTTCACATAAAATCCCCAATAGGCTCCATTGGTATTGTAATCCGCCCTGATGCCGTTTACGGTGTCCACCATCATCCCATAGACACCTTCCGTTCCGGAAAAAGTCAGCCCTTCCGCTTCTTCCATAGCCTGCTGCAGATATTCCGCATCTGTCTCCAACCGATATGTGGTTTTCTGCTGACGGTCATCCACCACATCAATGGTGATGGATTTGGTCCCCTTCACGGGATCTGCGCCAAAAAACAGGTAGATTCCCGCAAAAACAATGATGATCGCTGCCAGCGCGGCAATACCAATGACTACATTTCTCTTATTATTTTTCATCTCAAAATTCTCCACAACAAAGAATCCCCGGGCAGTTTTGGTTTTTATTAAAGCAGTCTCCAGAACCATATCAGGTTCCTGGAGGTGATCCGGAATTTCACCGTCTTTGTCCCTGCATAGTCCCCGGTTCCTTTGATCATGACGGTCGCATTCCCCTTCTTCACATTGTTCCGGTAGCTCCCCTCCACGATCTCATAATCCTTCCCGTAGACCAGGGGAGTCTTTCCCACCTTCACGGTGACATCCTGTTCCGTCAGGGTGACGGGGTCTCCGGTGTAGATCCGGGGCTGCACCGTGATCTTCGCGGCACTGAAAGGTTTTGCCCCGATGCGGTAGGTGGCCTCCATCTTCCCCGTGTAATTCCCTTTTCCCGTCACCGTCACACGGATCACGCTCCCCACGCCCGGCGCGTGCGTCTTATCCAGCACTGTCCCGGGCTGCAGACCGTCTGCCTCCTCCGTCCCGCAGCTCTCCAGAGTGTAGGCCACTGCCTTCTCATAGTCCGTCCCCGCTTTCAGCTTCTTCCCGTTCCCGTCCGTCAGCACGGGGATGCTCCTGTACTTCCCGGCTTTCCCGGACCAGGGCATATCCGCCGCCGTCATGGCCACCGCGGTGTTCCCGCTTCCCAGGTCGCAGGCCGTGATGTCAAACTCCAGGGTGCGGGTCCCCTTGAAATTCCCCTTCCCCCGGATGGTCATGACCGCCCTGGCGCCTCCCGTCCCGGCTGTCACCTTTTTGTTGTTCTTATAGCTGACGGTATAGTCCTTCTTTGCCTCCAGCCGGATCCGGTCCCCCGCTCCGTCCGTAAAGCTCAGCTCCGGCACCGGCGTGCTGCCTCCCTTGGTGTAGGGCACGGTGAGGTCCTCCGGAAATCCTTCCACCGGTCCGGACGCCTCCGACAGGTCGCAGGGCGTGATCTTAAACTTCTTTTTCAGGGTCCCCGTGTACCCGCCCTTCCCCCGGATGG
>CANPWA010000040.1 GCA_947581865.1 uncultured Acetatifactor sp.
CATAAAGAAAAACTGTGTGATTGGGAAGAGGTTTCGGCCTCTTCCTTTTATTTTGCCAACTATAATTTTACACTAACTAAGACAAATTTTTATCTTAATTATTGTAATATAAAGTGCGCAAAAAACAAGAGCCAGAGTGTATCTGCAGTGCCAGGCGTATGATCTTTTTATGAAGGACAGGTCTGTATATTGTTCTTCCAAAACACTGAAGACTTATGCCGGACATATGAAGATCTTTATCTGCGGTCAGATTATGCAGGAAGCATCACCAATACGACCATCCGCAGTTATGTCCATCCTGTGAAGGCTTTTCTGCGCTGGTGTTATGAAGAAAGATATAGTCCGGATTACCTGATCCGTGTGAAGCTTCCAAAACCGGATGCGATTCCTCCGGCACCGCTGCTGCAGGAAGAAGTGGATCCGATGGATGCCTGTATTGATAAAACGACATTGAAAGGGCTCCGGGATTATTGCATGATCCATCTGATGCTTGACTGTGGTCTGCGGTCCCAGGAAGTGATCCGGCAGAATCTTTTATAGTGTGCGGAAAAGTGTACCTGTGACGCATAACAGTATTTTGCAGCTGCTTATTTGTGCGGCGGCGGTAACCTGGAATTTCTCCGGGTGATGATGGGTCATTCCGACTATGGCGTCACTAAGATCTACAGTTCTCTGGCAGCACAGTATAAAATGCTGGGCGTGCAGATCTACCATCTGGATCCGATATTTTTCCGCATACTCGGTTAGACACTGTTTTTTTGAGTCAGGGTGTTTAAATATTTTTTTCTGCAAAAAAAGAACCAGCCCCCGGGCTCATATGTCCCAAAAACCAGTTCTTCCGTGCGTCTTCAGGGGCTCGAACCCTGGACACCCTGATTAAGAGTCAGGTGCTCTACCAACTGAGCTAAAGACGCATTTGTTTTGTTTTTAACAATGCAAAAATTATTATAGTACATAGTTTTTCCAAATGCAAGTGTTTTTTTCAAAAAATTTACAAAAAAATTTAGAAAAATATAGCATTTTCTCTTTCCAGGCATCCGGCGTTCACGCCGGATGCCTGTCCAACTCTGAAAATACCGGCAAATTTACGGTCTCAGACCCATGCCGCCCTCCAGAGTGATCGTTTCGCCGCTCATAAACTTAAAGTCGGGAGAAGCAAGCTGCACACACACACGTCCGATTTCCAGCTCAGCGTCGCCATAGTGTCCCATGGGAGGCATATGCACATTCTTTTCAAAAGCATCGGGATAAGCCTGCTGGAACTGCTCCAGCTGTGCGGTCCATGCCAAAGGGCAGATGATGTTTACGTTGATGCCGTCCTTGCCCCACTCATTGGCAGCCACACGGGTAAGACCGCGGATGCCTTCCTTTGCGGCCGCATACGCACACTGTCCAAAGTTGCCGAACAATCCCGCGCCGGATGCGAAGTTGATCACGGAGCCCTTGGTCTCCTTCAGATAAGGATAGCATGCCTTCATATAATAGAATACCGCATACAGACCGGAGTACAATGCCAGATCAAACTGCTCCGTGGTGTGCTCGGCAAGAGGTACGCCGGAGGCGGATGCCTGGGCATTGTTGATCAGCACATCGATCCGTCCGAAAGTGTCGATCGTCTGTTTTACCACCTCATTCACCACAGCCTCATTGTCCGCTCCCGCGTTCACATCCGCCTGGACAATGAGTACCTTGATGCCGTAAAGTCTCTCCAGCTCCTCTTTGGCATCCTCAAGTTTCTTCACATTTCGTCCGGTGATCACCAGATTGGCGCCCTCTTTCGCATAGGCGGTGGCAATGCCGTAGCCGATAGAGCCGCATCTTTTGTCTTTCAATACCGCGCGGCCCGCGCCTGTGATGATCGCTGTTTTACCTGTCAGAAATCCCATCTTTTTATCTCCTTCCCTGCTACATTATATATTGGAAAATTATGTACATATTATACAATTTTATAAAAATATTTCAACCGATTACAAAATATTTTTTCGCGGCATTACGGAATATTTTTTTTGCGGCAATTCCCACAGTATCCGTACAGTTCAATTTTATGTCCGATCACCGTAAAATCTGCCAGCTCTTCCTGTCCCCGCTCTCCGTGCCGGGTTTTGAGATGTCCGACGGAAAAAGGACAGCCCTGCAGCGGAATCCTCTTATGGCAGTTCAGACACACTGCGTAATGTGTATGACTGCCCCGCTCCAGCTCATAAACCACCGTGTCTTCCCCCATCCAGGTAGTACGGTTGACCAGCCCGTTCTCCTCAAAGACGGACAAAATACGGTAAATAGTGGAAAGCGCGTAACTTTCCTGCTGCCCGGGCTTTTGTACCGACCGATAAATCTGCTGGGCAGAGAGGGGCTCGGAAGCCTCGGATAAGATCTGATATACACATTTTCGCTGTTTTGTCCATTTAATTCCCTGAGGATAGACCGGTTTCTCGTTTTTTCCATCCATATATAACCACTGTTCCTCTCCTTTAGCCGCCATACTATGGCGTTCCATGATCCTGCCATAAAGGCTTTTGGACCCGTTTCCGTTCATATCATAAATTCCGCGGCAATCCCCGTCAAAACACTGATCAGATACAGGATCCCCGCAATTTTGACATTTTCCCATAGACGATGATTGACCCGAAACAGCACCAAAAGCCCCACCCCGGCTCCTGCCAGCAGCCCTGCCAGCATGGCTCCCGCACCAATCAGCCCCTCCAGATAAAGCTCTGTGATCGCCACGGATGCCGCACAATTGGGTAGGAATCCCACGATGCCTGCCACGAGAGGTCCCAGGATGGGACGGTTCAAAAGAAAGCCTGAAAGCACATCCTCCCCCAGAATCTCCAGCACAAGATTCAGTGCAAAGCTGATCAGGAACAAAAATACTCCAACCTGGACAGTATGATGCAAAGCCGACCTGAAAATTCCTTTCTCACAGTCACAGTGTTCCTGCACACACATCTCATGAATGTGATGACCCGTCTCTTGGTGATCCTCGTCTTCCCCGTTCCCACATTCCGCATGATGCCTTTCGTCAGACTTTCTTCCAACAATCTGATCGATCACAAACCCTGCTGCCATACCTACCAAAATCTTCACCAATAAAATTCCCAAAATCATTTCTATGGGCGCTTTAGAGGCGATCATCACCGGCAGCATTTCATCAGAAGTGGACAGATATATGGAAAGCAGCGTGCCTATGGTGATGACCCTGCCCGCGTACAGATTGGATGCCGCCGCAGAAAATCCGCACTGGGGCACCGCCCCAGCCACAGCGCCGATGACCGGTCCCAGTCTGCCAGCTCTTTTCACCAGCCGCTGTACCCTGTCCCCTGTGCGGTGTTCCAGATACTCCATCGCCAGATAGGTCAGAAACATTGCCAGGATCACAAACAGGCTGTCTTTTACAGTATGCGTGAAAGCATGTCCCACCGTGTGTAACATGAAAAACCTCCAAACAACGGAAAATTTGTATGGCACCAATTGTATGGCACCAAACCAATCCAAAAACAAAATAGTTCTAAATGCAAATGCAACTCATTCGCATTTAGAACTATATCACATTTTTTCCCGTTGTCAAGTCTGACCACAGAAACTTTCTGTTTGTCCGTCTTATATTTTATTCCCGAGGACAAAAAGACCCCTGTTGACCTTGTGCCGTGCCTGAACGGGCATAAAGTCATGGATCATGACCTGGCGGATGCCGCCGTGGTCAGATCGATCTTGACCGACAGATTACAATGATCCGAAGAATTTCCCACATGCAGCACAAATTCTCCGGGTTCTGTCACAAAATCCCTTTTCGCCACATCATAAAAGGCAAATGCCCTGCGGGGAAGTGTCATCTGTACCGCCGCGCGCCCGCCGGGCTGCAGAAATACCTTTTTGTATGCCTTCAATTCTTTTAAAGGGCGTTCCACACTGCATTCGCAGTCTGTCACATAACACTGCACCACTTCCGCTCCTGCGCACTTTCCGATGTTGGTCACTTCCAGGGAGATTATCACTTCTTCCGCATTTTCTGCCTTCACCTGCAGATTTTCCAAAGTAAAATCTGTGTAGGAGAGCCCATGCCCAAAGGCAAACGCGGGTCTGATCCCTTCTTTTTCGTAATATCGGTAGCCCACAAAAATGCCCTCTTTGTACTCCACGCATCCCTCCTTGCCAAACTCACCGTTTTTGCAGGTAACGGTGTCGGCATAGGATGCGGGAAATGTCTCCGGCAGCTTGGCAGAGGGGTTCACCCTCCCCAGAAGGATATCCGCTAAAGCGCTTCCGCTCTCCATGCCGGAATAATAAGACCACACCAGCGCTTTCACCCTGTCCCTCCAGGGCATTTCCACAGGAGATCCCGCCACCATAACGACAATCGTGTCAGAATTTATATCACACAACGCTTCGATCAGCTCGTCCTGCCCATAGGGCAGCTTCATGTCCGCCCGGTCTCTCCCTTCCGTGTCGTAATCGTGGTTCAGACCTCCCACAAAGATCACGGTATCAGCATTCCTTGCCACAGCACAGGCTTCCTCCAAAAATTCCCGGCGTTTGCAGGCGATTTCCTCCCGCAGCTTCCTGCTCTCTTCGCTGTCGGAATTTTCCTGCCCCATGATCTGACGCTCCAGACTCGCCTCCTGCCAGTTGACCTCATTCACATCCTTTTTGCCGGGGACATAATACCCCTGGGAATAAACAATCTCCACATTCCCACCAATGGCTTTCTTCAATCCCAAAAGAGGAGTGACCTCATACAGCGCCTTGATCTCCGCGCTGCCTCCTCCCCCCGCGTGGCAGTGATCCCCGTTGTGACCGATGACGGCAATCCTGTGTCTGCGGGCGGAAACGGTTCTGCCCTCTGCGTCCTTCACCGGAACTAACGATATCCTCTCCTGCGTCAAAGGCAGGATATTCTCTTCATTTTTTAACAAAACAATGGCTTCCCCTGCGGTCTCCAGCATTTTTTGCTGATGCTGCGGCGTATCGTAACAGCCTGCCTTGCGGTTTACGGATTCCCCGCCAAGCATCTTAATTCTATACATCATGCGCAGGATATTGCGAACCTTCTCGTCCACGCAGACTTCTTCCACCTCACCTGCCCGCACTGCCTTTATCAGAGGATCCGCCAGGTAATACTCATCGAAGTTGGCGGTGACGCTCATCTCCAGATCCATGGAACACTCCGCTGCCCCTTTGGTGTCGTGGACAGAACCCCAGTCACTTATGACAACTCCGTCATATCCCCATTCCTTCCTCAGAATATCATCCAGAAGCTCCCGGTTTTCGCTGCAAAAAACGCCCCGGAACCGGTTGTACGCATTCATCAAAGAATATGCGCCGCCCTCCTGCACCGCCGCCCGGAAGGCGGGCAGATAGATCTCCCGCAGCGTCCGCTCGTCCACCAGCGTATCCACCTCCAGGCGGTCGGTCTCCTGATTGTTCACGGCAAAATGCTTGACACACGCCGCCACATCGCATTCCTGCACCCCCCGGATAAAGGGTACCACCATGGTCTCAATGAGATAGGGATCCTCACTCATATACTCAAAATTACGCCCGCAGAGGGGATCCCGTTTAATGTTGATACCCGGAGCCAGGATCACATCCTTCCCCCGGCCTCTCGCCTCCTCACCCAGCACCTTCCCGCTCTCGTATGCCAATTGCGGATTCCAGGTCGCCGCCAGTGCGGAATTGCTGGGAATGTATGTGACATAATCGTCACTTTTCCCCAAGGGAATCCATTTATCATTGTAAAACTCCATGCGTACACCCATAGGGCCGTCGGAAGTCACCAGGCTGGGAATCCCCAGCCGCTCGACTGCTTTGGTGCGAAAAAACCCATCCCCGTGGATCATGCCGACCTTTTCCTCCAGTGTGAGCCGGGACAGCACCTCCTCGATAAGCGACTCTGACTCTTTGGAACAAACCTTTTGTGAGAGATCCTTCTGGTTTTCCATGTAAATTCCTCCCGCTTTTTGACAAAGATACTTTTTATTTACATCTTATATGTTTTGTGCTTGACAATCAATCTCTTTTTATTTATTATTTTACTGTTACCTGTCATTTGAGGTATTTTCGTCGCGTGGCTCAGTTTGGTAGAGCGCTGCGTTCGGGACGCAGAGGTCGCAAGTTCGAATCTTGTCGCGACGATTTTTCCATCATACTATTGATCTTTTATTCTTTCCGGTCCATTTCCTGCATTCTGCGGATACTCAGATAACTCTCCCGGATCAGCACAAATCCCAGCGGTCCTTTCAGGATCCCCCACAATCCAAAAAGTTGTATACCCACATACAAAGATAAGAGCACCGCGATGGGGGGCACACCCATACGTCGTCCGATGAGCCGGGGCTCCAAAAGCTCCCTCTCGAAAATACAAATCACATAAACCACGACACAGACCACCGCCTGACCATAACCCCCCTGCACAAGCAGACTGACCGCCAGGGGCATCAGCACCACTCCCGTTCCGATGAAAGGCAGCGCATCCAACATTCCCGCCAGAATCCCCCAGAGAATCCCGTTGGGAATCCGTGCAGCCGTCAGCCCTGCCGCCGCCGTCAGCCCGATCACACTCATGATGACCACCTGTGCCCGCACAAATGTGGCGATATACCTTGTTACCCCGCATATCACCTCCAAAAACACATGGCATTCCCTTCTGTCCAGCAAACGATTCATGATATCATCATAATCCTTCGCCAGCAGTATGGTAGAAATCAGAAAAGTCACCAAAAATCCGCCCACTGCCCCTAAAACTTTCACATATTCCAAAGATTGGGACATCATACCCGGCAGCGTATGCTGCCCCAGCGCGTTAATACCCTGGCTGATTCCCCTCAAAATGGCATTTTCCAGATAAACGCCATCCACACCTACCAATTGCCCCAGGAAAATACATAGATTATGAACCAGAATCTGCAGCTGCTCTTCCACCGCTTTCAGACTTCCGATCCAGCCCGGCAGACTTCCCACGATCCAGAAAACCAGGATCCACACCAGCCCGGCAAAGAGCAGCAGCGCCGCAATCAACAGCAGTACCGCACCCAGCTGTCTGTGAATATGGAATCTCGCCTGTACCTTTTTGAGAAACGGTCCAAAAATGGTCACAAAAAGCAGGGCTGTAAGCACGGGAGCAATCAGCGGCGAAATATATTCCAGAAAAAAATAAACCGCTCCTGTCAACAGGAGCAGCAGTAAAATCCAATTTTGCCTGATTTTTTCCCACATAATCACACCCTCTTTTCACACAGTCTTCCCTATTAGTATGAAAAAATATGGCAAAATAAATCCGGCGCATAAGCCATTTTATGTGCCAAATTTTGTTATGCGTGATTAAAGATTTGAAACAGCCCGACGGAACTGTCGGAAGATCTCTCCCTGAGGTTCCACGATAAAATGCAGGCTTTCCCCCGTAACAGGATGCCTGCACCTAAGCTCACAGGCGCAGAGCGCAACATTGCGCACATTGTAAATCCGTCCAAGCTCCCGGGAGTACTCCGACCCGTATTTTACATCCCCTATAATGGGCATACCCGCATGTGCCAGCTGGGCGCGGATCTGATGGAAACGTCCGGTATCAATGCTGACCCCCAAAAGCGACATTTCCCCTCCGTCGGACTGTGCCAGCAGCTCAAACCGCAATCTTGCCGGCTTTGCCCCCAAAACATCCTCCCGGGCAGCATCCGCTGCCTTTCCACCTTTGCCTTCCGCTTTTTGGGAAAAACCTTCCACGATCTTTGTCCGATTATCTGCCGTCTTTATCAGATAGTCTGCCAACTCTCCCCTGTCGCACTCCGGCTTCCCACAGACCACCGCCAGGTACCGTTTATATAAAAGCCCCTTTTGAAGCAGCGCCGTCAGCGATGCAGCCGCCTCTCTCGTCCGGGCGAACACCAGCAGCCCCTCCACGGGCTGATCCAGTCGGTGGACCACTCCCACATAACCGCCCTTCAGATAATTTTTCAGTTCGCTTACCACATCTGCCTGACCTACTCCGGCAGTCTGCGTGGCAAACCCAGCCGGCTTGTATACAACAAGAATATGCTCGTCTTCATATTGGATAACCGTACGCATATGGCAATCATCCCGTTTCTTTCCAGCCAGACTTCTCCGGCTTTATTTCCGCAGCCCTTTCGGATAATGGTTCTTCATAATATTTCCTGTAAGCTTACCCCAGCCGATGCTATAGCCGTCCACCGTGAGCAGGTACCATCCGTTCTCCCCCTCCCGGGAAAAGGTCTGCCCGTTTAAATACTCCGCTGCGACCCTGTCCTTCGCAGATAACTGACATACATGTCGTATATCTCTTCCCGTCAGGGTAAGGGCCAGCGCGTGAGAAGGTTCAAACCGGTTCTTCTTAAATGTCCCCAGGTGCAGACCGGGGCGGAGTACCTTCAGATCTTTGAGAACCGGAAACTGCTCCGGAGCCAGATACAGATGATCCTTGAACCGCAGATATACCCCCTTTGGCATCTCCCCAAAGCCCGTCTCCTCAGCTCTGTTCTGCTGCCAAAAATCCCACCATGCGTCCAGCTGTCTGTCCTTCGGGCAAATTCCCCTCTCCAGACCTCCATAAGCCACAGGATCATAACCCTCTGCCACAGATTCAGACTTTTGTAATACCGCGGCAAAATGTCCCTCCCCCCGGATTTTGTGCGGCCAGAGGCGCAGCGAATGAATGAGGGAAAATTCCGGATGCCTTTGCAAAAACCTGTCGATACTGCCCTCGTTTTCCTCAACGGAAAATGTGCAGGTAGAATAAACCATTCTGCCGCCCGGGCGCAGCATCCGTGCCGCACAATTCAAGATCTCATCCTGCCGCCGGGCACAGAGTTCCACATTTTCCGGGCTCCATTCCTGACAGGCAGCCTCATTTTTACGAAACATTCCCTCCCCGGAACAAGGTGCGTCCACCAGAATCTTGTCAAACCAGGAGCAAAACCGCTCCGCCAGTCTTAACGGGCTTTCGTTTGTGACACAGACATTCCTCACACCCATGCGCTCTATATTTTCGGAGAGAGTTTTTGCCCTGACCGGATGGATCTCATTGCTCACCAACAGCCCTTCCCCCGCTAAATACCCTGCAATCTGCGTACTCTTCCCGCCGGGAGCGGCACACAGATCCAAAACCCTCTCTCCGGGCTTTACCTCCAAAAGAGGAACAACCGCCATGGCGCTGGGTTCCTGGATATAATACACCCCTGCCTCATGATACGGATGTCTGCCCGGCATATCCTCTTTGGCATAATAATACCCATTGGGTTCCCATGACACAGGTGTCAGACTAAAAATACCGGACAAAACCTTTTCCCCCGATACGTCCTTCGAGGTATTCATCTTCAAGGGATTGACCCTGAGCGCATAAAAACGCTCCTGCCCGTAACTCTCCAGAAATGCGTCGAACTCCTCCCCCAGCATTTCCTGCATCCTCTCCAAAAACTTCTCCGGCAGCATCCTGTTCTCCTCGCCCTTCTCTTTCTCCCTGAAAACGTCCTCATCATTCCCAAAGCTTGCATGGAATATCATATCATATCCTAAAGTTACTTGCAATTCCTGCCGCTTCCATCTATACTGAATGTAATGGGCGCCTGTCTGCCCAACAAGAACACCCTACAGGAGGACAGCAAAGTGAAATACCATAAACGGATCTTGCCTATATTATTATGCGCGGGCATCTTGAGCGCCTGCGGAAGGAGTGAAACTATGAGCGAACAGGATGTTGCAATAATGGAGTCCATCGCGGAGTCTGTGGCGGAGTCCGTAGCAGAATCCATGGTACAATCCATGACAGATTCCCAGGACGGCCAAGGGCAGGAGCAGAGCGCGGCACAAAACGAAAACGCTTCCACGGAAAACACCGAAACGTCCCAGGCTGCCACCGGTTCCGCTCCCATAGGGGAAGGTTTTGCCGCAGAGCATGGCGCATTAAAACTGGACGGCACCCAGCTGGTGGATCAGAACGGAGACTCCATTCAGCTCTACGGTATGTCCACCCATGGAATCGCATGGTTTCCCCAGTTTGTGAGCTACGACTCCTTTAAGACCCTGAGAGATGACTGGAACACCAACTGTGTGCGCCTTGCCATGTACACCCATGAATACAACGGATACTGCACCGGCGGAGACCAGGAATACTTAAAATCCCTGGTGCGCACCGGAGTGGATGCCGCCACGGATCTGGGAATGTATGTCATCATTGACTGGCATGTGCTCCAGGAGCAGGATCCCAATGTATATAAGGAGCAGGCGCTTGATTTCTTTGAGGAAATGTCGGAGACTTATGCAGACCACACCAATGTGCTGTATGAGATTTGTAATGAACCCAACGGCTATGCCACCTGGGAGAATGTAAAGTCCTATGCGGAGGAAGTGATCCCCGTGATACGCGAAAACGACCCCGATGCGGTCATCATCGTCGGAACCCCCACCTGGAGCCAGGACATCGACAAGGCACAGGCAGATCCCCTGGACTTTGACAATGTGCTCTACGCCATGCACTTCTATGCGGGGACACACAAAGATGTCCTTTGGAACCGCCTGGACAGCTGTGTAAAGAACGGGCTGCCCGTGTTCATCAGTGAGTTTGGCATGTGCGATGCCTCCGGAAACGGCGCCAACGATTTCGACTCTGCCAAGAGCTGGTTTGATGTGATCGAGCGGTACAATATCAGCTTCTGCTGCTGGAATCTGGCAAACAAGGACGAATCCAGCAGTGTTTTCAAGGCTTCCTGTACCAAGACTTCCGACTGGACGCAGGAAGATATGAACGAATCCGGCAAATGGATCCGGGATTACTTCCGCAGCAAATCAAATACCCCGCAGTAAACCATAGCCCGTCCTTAATTTGCCAAGTGAACCCTGTTGACCTGACTTATTGCCCGCGTGAATAAACAGACCAGATCTCCTTGCTGTTTACACCTTAAATCGATACCCCACACCCCATATGGTCTCGATATACCCGGGCTTGGCAGTATCCTTCTCGATCTTTTCCCGGATCTTTTTGATGTGGACAGTGACGGTGGCGATGTCCCCCACGGAATCCATATCCCAGATCTCGCGGAAAAGCTCTTCCTTGGTAAATACATGATTGGGGTTTTCCGCCAGGAAAGTCAATAAGTCAAATTCTTTCGTGGTAAATGTTTTTTCTTCACCATCCACATATACGCGGCGTGCGGTTTTGTCGATCCGTATGCCGCGTATTTCCACTATATCGTTCTGCGGTCTTGTGCCCACACCCACCAGACGCTCGTACCTTGCCATATGCGCCTTCACCCGCGCCACCAGCTCGCTCGGACTGAATGGCTTTGTGATATAATCATCGGCACCCAGCCCCAGCCCCCGGATCTTATCAATATCATCCTTTTTGGCAGAAACCATCAGAATAGGGACATTTTTTTCCTCGCGGATACATCTGCACACCTCAAAACCATCCATTCCGGGAAGCATCAAATCCAGAATGATCAGATCATAATCGCTCTCCAGAGCCGCTTTTAATCCCTCGTCGCCTGAGTGACAGATATCCACCTCAAAATCCGAAAGCTCCAGATAATCCTTCTCCAAATCCGCAATGGCAACTTCATCTTCAATGATCAAAATCCTGCTCATCTTTATCCTCCTTTGGGTCCACGCCCGCTTTTTGCCGCTACTTTGTCTCCTGCTGCAGCTCAATATATTTGCGCAGCACAAAATGTATACAAGTTCCCTCTCCTTCTTTTCCGGTCGCCCAGACATAACCGCCATGGTCCTCAATGATCTTCTTCACTATGGACAGCCCGATTCCGCTTCCTCCCTGGGCAGAATTGCGGGAGGCGTCCGTCCGATAGAACCGGTCAAAAATCTTTTGAAGATCCCTTTGGGCAATTCCCTTGCCATTGTCCTCAATCTCCACCCGTATGGAATCCACCTCATCCAAAATACGGATTTCAATATATCCATTCGGTTTGTCCATGTATTTTACGCTGTTGCTGATGATATTATTTATGACTTTTTTCATCTGCTCCGGGTCAGCTATGACAATAGTGTCATTTTGCACCAGGTTAGAATAATTTAATTTAATATTCTTGGACTCCAGATCCAGTCCCACCTCTTCCACACAGTCCCCAAAATAATCCGAGACATTGATACGATGGAAATTATAAAGAATTCTGTTATTGTCAATTCCGGAATAGGTGGTGAGCTCATTGATAAGCCGGTCCATATCATTTGCTTTGTTGTAAATTGTCTTGATATACTTGTCAACTTTTTCCGGTGTGTCCGCCACACCGTCCATCAGCCCTTCCACATACCCCTTGATCGCCGTGATAGGCGTCTTTAAATCATGGGAAATATTACTGATCAGTTCCTTGTTGTGTTTTTCATTTTCCAGCTTCTCCTCCGTGGATTCCTTCAGCCGCAGCCGCATATCCTCGTAATTGCGATATAAATCCCCTATCTCACTGTTCTCCTCCGTCTGGAGCGCATAATCAAAATTTCCGTCCTTGATCTTCTGCATCGCCACATTGAGCTGGTCAATGGGATTAAACACACTTTTTCTGATCCATTGGGTCAGCATCAGGCTGGTAAAGGCAAGAATAATGATAATGGCAATAAACATGTCGATCATCAAATGGCGGGACATAAGAGAATTTACCTTCGTGACAAGAAAAATACTGCCGTCGCTGCCGTCAGAAAAGCGAAAATCGATCTGTTTTACATATTTTTCCATATCATTAAAATAGTACCCTGTCTCATCTGCCAACGCAGCCTTGCCATATCCGGGCAGCTTGGGAAAGATCTTTTTTGCCGCCGCCTCGTTGCCCGTATAATAGATCTCTTCTCCCTTCCGCACGATCAGATAAGTAGATTTTCTCGCCACCTCGTCACTGATCATCTGCAGATACTCCAGGTCTTCCAGTTTGCGGGGATCCTCCTTCGACTGGTCCAGGAGCACAAAGTATGCCCTGTCTGTCTCATTCAAAAATTCCTGCATATTATCCACCATCATTTGATAATTCATCTCCTGTATCCCAACGCCCTGACGCACATTGGTCAGATACAGTACAATGATGATAAATGCCATCATGGTGAGAACCAGCGGCAGCAGGATAATGCTGATAAATGTGACCTGTAAGCGGGTTTTAAATTTCATAGAGCTTCTCCTCCGTTTCTGATTATAGCACACTCCCCCTGCCAATGTATTAAAATCCCGGAATATAATCCTAAAATATTTATAAATTTTTATATACCGGTTGACTTTATCCCAAATTATTTTATAATAAAAATAGTAATTGTTCCTAATTTATGAAAGGAGACTGACATGGCCCTGAAACACAGCAGACAACGCGATATGATCAAAGCTTTTCTCATGGGCCGCAAGGATCATCCCACCGCGGACGTGGTTTATATGAATGTGCGGAAGGAATTTCCCAATCTCAGTCTCGGCACCGTATACCGGAACCTGACCCTCCTCACGGAGACGGGTGAGATCAGCCGTCTGCGGGTGGGGGACGGCGTGGATCACTTCGACGCCGACACATCGCCGCATTATCATTTCGTCTGTACGGAATGCGACCGTGTGATCGATCTGGAGATGGACAATATCGACACGATCCAGGATATCGCCGGAGCTGGTTTCGACGGCAGGATCGCCGGACATGTGACTTACTTCTACGGAACCTGCGGCAGCTGTATGAAAGCGCCGCAGCCCGGGCAGAAGTCAGAATAGCACCACAATCATTTTAGGAAAGAAAAGGAGATCAGAACTATGAAATTTGTATGTCAGGTATGTGGTTATGTTCACGAGGGAGACGCAGCTCCCGAAAAATGCCCCGTATGCGGCGTAGGTCCTGAGAAATTTACCGTACAGTCCGGGGAGAAGACCTGGGCGGCAGAGCATGTGGTAGGCGTGGCAAAGGGCGTTCCCGAGGATATCGTCAAGGATCTGCGCGCGAACTTCGAGGGCGAATGCTCCGAGGTAGGTATGTATCTCGCAATGGCAAGAGTTGCCTTCAGAGAGGGTTATCCCGAGATCGGCATGTACTGGGAAAAGGCTGCCTATGAGGAGGCCGAGCATGCCGCAAAGTTTGCTGAGCTTCTGGGCGAGGTTGTCACCGATTCTACCAAGAAGAACCTGGAGATGAGAGTGGATGCCGAGAACGGCGCCACCGCGGGCAAGACCGACCTTGCCAAGAGAGCAAAGGAGCTGGGTCTGGACGCCATCCATGACACCGTTCACGAAATGGCAAGAGACGAGGCGAGACACGGAAAAGCATTCGAGGGGCTGCTCAAGAGGTATTTCAGCTGATCGCCCTCCGGCACAGGCACAATATTGACACCGTTAAGGGCATGGAAGAAAACTCTCCCATGCCCTTTTGATTTGTCTGACCGCCAAACGATCATTCAACGACTTTTCCGTCTTTCAGGTATATGACCCTGGACGCCTGAGCCGCGACCTTTTCATCGTGGGTGACAATGATGACGGTTTTTCCCGAGCGGTTCAGCCGTATCAGCAGATCTATGATCTCCTGTCCGGTGGCGCTGTCCAGCGCCCCGGTGGGTTCGTCCGCCAGTATGACGGGGGCTTCCGTGACCAATGCCCTCGCAATGGCGCAGCGCTGCTGCTGACCGCCCGACAACTTTGCCGGGATCTTATCCGCATACTGCTCCATGCCCACCTTCTCCAGCATATCCGTCACGATCTCGAGCCGTTTCTTTTTCGGCATGTGGACCGCCCTTAAAGGCAGCTCCACATTTTCCCTCACCGTATAATCCTTCAGCAGCGCGAACTGTTGGAAGATAAAACCGAAATTCTGTCTTCGGAACCGATCCAGTCCCGCATTCTTCAGTTTCCCCACGTCCGTCCCGTTGAAAAGATAACTCCCCTCGTTCCATCCGTCCATACAGCCTATGATATTTAAAAGCGTGGTTTTGCCGGAACCGGAGGCGCCCATGATGGCGACCATCTCACCGTCCAGGATCTCCAGGGAAACATTCTGCAATGCCGGGAGATCACTGCTGTTCCTGTTATAAATTTTTGTGATGTTTTGTATCGATATCATCTTCCGCTCCTCACTCCGTATTCTTCAGGACATCCGCAGGCTTTTGTTTCAGTACCAGCCGCATGGGGAACAGGCTCAATGCCACCCCGAACAGGACAAGAACCGCCGCCAGCTGCCCAAAGCCTAGACGGAGGTTGTCGCACCAGTCGGCAAGACTGCCCCACAACAGTTCATATCCACAGGTGACGGCCAAAACCGCCGCCAGAGAGATCACCTCATACACCGCAAACCGGGACACAACGTCCGCGAACAGCATCCGTCTCCCGTATCCCAGCGCGCGCTTGAGCATATGCTCATACAGATGGATCTCCCCCCAGAAAGATGCCAGGAAAGCGCAGTTGATAAAACACAGGATCAGCATCCCCGCATATGCTTTCCGATAGAAAGGCATAGAGGTTTTAAAAATATTTTCATATGTAGAGGGCATCTCGGTCGTTTCTTTCTCCTCCCCTTTTACAAAACCGTATGTCCACTCCCGAAATAATTCCCTTCCATCATATAAATTACTCTTATAGAACACACTCGCAAAGCCCGTAGCAAAAAGAAGCTTATCAAGCTGCTCTTGTGATAACCCGTCCCTATAGACAAGGCATCTCTCATCCATCCCGGCAAAAGTGTCGGACAGATATTCCCCAACGACACAACTCTCTATCTGATATATCTTGATATACCGGATCCCGTCTATGACATAGGTGTCATCTCTCCATGCGTCGCCGATGATACATTTCGGAACAGCTAACCCATCGGTCTGCCCGTTTAAATAATAATCCTGATATTTTATAGGTTCCGGCAACGGTTCCTGCTGCGTCCACAGAATATCGATGTTATCCGTATTGATCACGCCTTCTCCTACCGGTCCCTCGCACCGGAAAATAATATTTCCGCCTATGGTCATTTCATCTTCGATATCATCGGACGTTTTCACATCCTCCGCGATCGGTCCTGCTACCGTATAACCATATTTGTATGCAGATTCCGTCTTAACCTCACCGACCCGTACAAACTGTCGGTTCAGATCCAGACCGTAATACATGATCATAAAAGATACAAAATAGGAAAGAAGAAATAACATGGAGAAAAAACGATTGTATTTAAACAGTCTGTTAATCATGATACTCCTTTTCTAATCCCAGGTCCCCCGGACAATCTCCGGAATACTCTTGTTCCTGATATACACCATGGTAATGACAGAACATAACGATGCAGTCAGCAATGCGCATAAAACGAAAAAGACCGGAATGTTGACCCACAAAATATACCTCAGTTCATACGCTACCTCACGGGAAGAAATGATCATTTTTTTTATAAAAATCATTATCCCGAAAGAAAGGCACGACGAAATCAACATTTTTATGATATTTTCGCCCAAAAGGATCCGAAAGATCTCCCTCCTGCCTATTCCGGAGATCAGCCATACCCCCAGTTCATCCTTCCGGAACAGAATCGTCAGCAACTGGGTAGTAAGTAGCATGATAAATGCTGACAGAAACAGCAAAACCGACATCCGGGAAAAAACATTTAACAGCCAGTCGGTCTCTGACAATACCGTGTCTATTCTATACTCCAAAGTTCCCGTATCTGCCTGTATGCCATATTTTTCAGAGATGTTCTGTATTCTCCGGGAAGCTTCCTCATAAGTATATCCGTCGGAACACTTAAAGAAATAATCTATGGAATAATAATTCTCGCTACAGGGAGGAATGAGCAGTATATTATTATCCATCTGGTCGTAGCAGCTTAGCTGAAATCCACGCAGATTCCATAAAAGATGCCCGTCAATAACGCTCGCGCCCTTCTCGAGAATCCCCGCCACCACATAGGTATATTTCGTATTCTCCGATATTTCTTTTACAAATACAGTGCCTATCGGAATCTCCCTGAAGTTATATCCCAAATAAAGTAAATATCCCTGATTGGTTCCGATCTGCTTCGCATCCCCGCTGTAAAGCTCCAGGTTGTTAAAATGAAACGCCTGGCTTAACATATATACACCCTCGACCACTTCGGGATCCTTATCTGATTTCCTGCTGTAACGGTTCTGTATCTTTAGTATTTCCTTCCAATAATCTTTCCCGCCGCCCACAGTTTTCAGCGATGACCAGCCAAAATAGTCCCAGGTACCTACACTTTCGATCTCAGGAGCATCATAAATCTCAAAAATGTAATCCGAGACGGCTTCATTGTCCATTGTCTCTCCGCTGTTACGCACCACTCCATATTTCGATAAATCCTTCCCAAGGGTTTTTTTGACCGTATTTTTGCCATGGAGCAATATCTGCGGCATGGTCACAACCATGCACAGAAGCGCCAGAGCCAGAGACGACACACAGATATTTAACAGAAACCCCTTTTGCCTTTTCAGTCTCTTTTTAATATAATACAAATAATTGATCACATTTTCCCCCACGTGTATTGAACAAATTACTGCCCCATATTTCTATGGAACAGCATATCAATACGAATCAATAATAAAGAACTGTGGTAGCTTGAGTATATTTTGGAATCGGTCCTGCGTTTTTTTCATATGTCTGGGCTTTTGAAGCAATTACCATTTTTACTTTGCCCATAATATTTGCGACACTACCGTTCGAACCAAATGAAACATATGTGTTCGTTCCCGCATCGGCAAGGTCGCCATACTGTCTAGCTTTCCAATAGCAGGAATTTCCTAATAAACCTGCTTCAACACATGATGCAGAACCATATAAATAACACTCTACCTCTCCTATCTGTATGGTATCAGAATCAATCGTTGGTCCATCGGCATATGCGTTAAGACTCGTCTGAGCCGCATCCACCGGAATAACAGAAGTGAATATAAATACAACTGAAAACATACCCGCTAATACAAATTTTAAAATCTTCTTCATTTTGATTCCTCCTAGTATAATAATTTTTAGTAATTTAAATGCTTCATAGCATTTAAAATAATTATATATATAAGTTTGTAACTTGTCAATGTAATATATATTTATAATAACTAGTCGTTACTGTCAAGTATTCGTTGGCAACTTTTTTCCCATACGTTCTTCCGTGCCTTATCATTCGTTTTTTAATATCCTGCCATTGCAAACAGTTTCCGGATATCTCCACGGGCTTTCCC
>CANPWA010000041.1 GCA_947581865.1 uncultured Acetatifactor sp.
GTCTACGGGAAGGATTATGAGATCGTGGAGGGGAGCTACCGGAACAATGTGAAGAAGGGGAATGCGACCGTCATGATAAAAGGAACCGGGGACTATGCGGGGACAAAGACGGTGAAATTCCGGATCACTTCCAGGAACCTGATATGGTTCTGGAGACTGCTTTAATAAAAACCAAAACTGCCCCGGGATTCCCCGGGGGAAGGGAGAGGCCGCACCGGAGCGGCTTTTCCCTTTTTGTGCCTTTTTGGAAGAAATTTCCCTTGTTTTTCCGGGAAAAACATGCTACATTTGATATCAGATAAAACCATATCTTATCTTTTCACCGCGTCAGGGACGCGGATCAGGGCTTTCTGCCGGAAAAATCCACAGACAAAACAATGGAAAGCACATCCGGCAGGGGCAGAGCTTCTGTGGAAGGTGTGTCTTTCCGACACCTGCACAGGAGGAAAAGGAATGAAAAATGAATTTGGCAACACCAACAGCAAGGAAATCTGGGACAGATCATCCATCATTTCGGGCTGAAAGTGAATGTACCGGAGGAAGAACTGAGACAGTATGTGAGGAATGTGGAGGACAGGAATATGGGAGAACTGTGGGCGGATATGGAGAAGATCGACATACAGGAGGAGAGGCGGAAGACGGCGGAGGCCAGGAAGCGTCTGGAGGAAGCCCGGGAGACCATCGATACCCAGAGCCACACCATCGCCGCTCTCCGGGCGGAGATCGCACGGCTGAAGAAATGATCATGATTCATTCAAGGAGGTGTTCTTATGAATATATTGGAACAGTCAAAACAGCCGGTCAATCAGGAGGAGGCATCCTCCGTCAACGATATCATCCGGATCCTGGATTCCTATGCGGAGTCCGGCGGAGGCAGGATGAAACTGAATGTGGTGGACGGGGACGGGGAAGTGATCTCTAAGCAGTACCACCACGGGAGATGCGACATCGGTAGCCCCTGGGCGAAGGGGCAGGCATTTGATGTGCTGGACTGCGGAGACTGAATAGGGAAAACATTTTAAAAAAGGTCCTGCCGGGCTGGTGAAAATCGGTCCGGTGGACCTTTTTTGTTTTTTGTCTGACTTTTTGCCGATCTGATTCGTTATAGTTATTGAGGAGGTGAAAATGTGCGGGAGAGAACCATAATAAAATATTACGATGAGATTTTCCGCTACTGCTTTCACCACCTTGGAGACAGAGAGGCGGCGGAAGATGTCTGCCAGGATACCTTTGTCAGTTTTATCGAGCATGAGGGGGAGTATTGTTCCCGCGGTAAACTGAAAAATTATCTCTACACTATTGCCAGGAATAAATGTATCGACTATTCACGGAAAAAGACTCCCGTTTATACGGACAAGCCTCCCGACCGGAGACAGGAGGGCGGCTTTGAGGACAAAACGGAGATACGGCAGCTTGTGGAGCAGCTGCCGGAGGAATATCGGCAGGTGATCCTGCTGCGGTTTTTTCAGGGGCTGACTTTTGCGGAGATCGCCCGGATCCTGGGAGTCAGCGCCTCCGCCGCAAAATACCGGGTGAAAAGGGCGCTGGAACTGCTGCAAAAGGAGGTGGAAGGACATGGGCATTGAATTGGAAAAAGCGTTGTACCGATATGGGAGGGAAAGCCGGAAAATCGTCTGCGAAAGGCGGGAAGAAAATGTGTTAAAGCTGATGGAGCTGGAACAAAAGAGGTCTTTGAAAAATCCTTTGGCGGATTTTGTGTCCGCCAGCCTTGGGATGCCCGGGAAATACTGCGTGGTCTGGCAGGCGTTATGGTTTGCCGTATTCTGTCTTTTGGGAAGATCCGGAAGTTTTGCAAAGGAGGAGCCGGAGATTTTCGTCTCCGTTTTACTGCCGCTTCTGATCGTATTTACCATCGAGGATATCAGCAGGATCTACCATCAGAGTTTATTGGAGCTGGAGAGTACGACCAAATATCCGGTGGTGCGGATCGTAATGTTTCGGATGAGTGTACTCACGTTTCTGGATTATGTCCTGGCGCTTGCGGGGCTTTTGTTCATCCGTCCCGGATTCCAGGGGAACATGGAGGAACTTCTTTTGTACGGTCTGACCCCGATGCTTCTTTCGGAGGCAGCCCTGTGGAGGCTGATGCGTTATTTTAAGGGAGAGGAATTGAAGGCGGCGGGATTTGCCGTCTATGGGATGACGGCTGTTCTGGCGGTGGCGGGGAGGTACTCCTCCTGGCAGTTCTACGGCGCGGAGAGGCTCCCTGTATGGAAGCTGGCATGTCTGGCAGGCGTGGTATGGGGGATCGTAGAATATTGTCAACTGGGAAAGGATTTGAAAAGATATGGAACTGGTCATCGATCATGTCACGAAAAAATATAAAAACAAGCTGGCGGTGAAGGGGGTGTCCGCCAGGCTGACACAGGGAGTGTACGGATTATTGGGCGACAACGGCGCGGGAAAAACGACCCTTTTGCGCATGATCTGCGGGGTGCTTGGGACCGATGGGGGAGAGATCTTGTGCGACGGGGAAAATATTGTGGAAATGGATGACAGATATCGGGAACTTCTGGGTTATCTGCCCCAGGATTTCGGGTATTATCCCAGTTTTACGGTCATGGAATTTATGCTTTATATCGCGTCCTTAAAGGGGCTTACGGGCGTGTATGCCAGGCAGAAGACCAAAGTGCTTCTTCAGAAAGTCGGTCTGGAACAAAACGGCAGGACGAAGGTGAGGGCATTGTCGGGCGGCATGAGGCAGCGTCTCGGGATTGCCCAGAGTCTTCTGAACGATCCGAAGATCTTAGTCCTGGACGAGCCTACGGCAGGGCTGGATCCCAGGGAGAGGGTGCGTTTCCGGAATATGATCGCGGCTCTGGGGAAGGACAGGATTGTGATCCTTTCCACGCACATTGTCCCGGATGTGGAGGAGATCGCGGACTGGATCTTCTTTATGAAAGACGGGGAGATCATAGAGCAGGGAACGGTGGAACGCCTTAAGAGGGTCGGTCTGGGCGATGAAAACGGCAGCCTTGAAAAAGTCTATCTGCATTATTTCGGGGAGGAGGAACCGGAAGATGATTTGGTTTGAGCTTAAAAAAATCCTGAGTAAAAGATTAAATCTGATCGCCATGGCAGCCGGATATGTCATGCTGGCGCTGTGCATCTTTCTGCCGATCCGGAAGGAATCTTATAACCCGGGCGCGGGAAACGAAGCTGTGAGCGGGATGGAGGCTGTCCGGATGAAAAGAATGTGCGCCGCGTCCCAGACCGATTACATAACGGAAGAATTTGTGACAGCCACACTTCGGCAGATACAGGATCAAAAGATGGATCTGAACAGTGACAGAGCCTATGTGGAGGTGATCCGTCCGTCGGGGGAACTGTTTTATTTCCTGCGGAGGAGTTATGAGGAGATCACGCCGAAGGGCTATGACAATAATATTCTCAACGATGTGGATCTTTCGGACGAAAGCGCGGATTTCTATGAGACGAGGCTTGATCTGATCCGCGGGCATTTAGATAAAGACTGGTCTTTTGGAAACTATACGGAGACGGAAAAAGCGTATTGGATGTCCCGGGCGGAAAAGATAACGCAGCCGTTTCGGTGGGGCAGCCTGGCAGTGCCGAAGCTGGAGCTGTTGGTACTGGCGGCAGGGTTTTATCAGTTATTTGTCATCACCACATGTATCTCGGGGGTTTTTGCGTCGGAGAGCGAGAGCGGGGCTTTCCAGCTCCTTCTGTCCACGAAACACGGGAGAGGGAGACTGATCGCCGCGAAGGCGGGAGCGGCAATGCTGTCTGCTTTTGGTTATCTTTTGACGGGTCAGGCAGTGTGTTTTGCGGTGATCGGGATGCTTTTTGGGTTTGAGGATCTGGGGCTGCCCGTCCAGCTTTTGGAGACCACGATCCCCTATGATCTGACATTCGGGCAGGTCTGCGCGCTTCAGGCATTGACAATCTGGCTGATCGCATTTTTTGTGACGGCTTTTATCCTGTTTGTATCCGCCGGGAGCAAATCCTCTCTTGCCGCCATGGCTGTTACGCTCACGCTGCTGATCGCGCCTGCCTTTTTCCCGGCGAGCAAAAGCAGTGATCTCTGGAATCATATCAACTATCTTTTTGCCGTCCGGTTTGCGGATATCAAACAGGTGTTGGGAATGTTTATCGATTACCGTCTGGGCGCGGTCTGCATCGACTACCTTACCATGGGAATGACCGTCCATGCGGCGTTTGGAGCGCTGCTTCTGGCCGGATTGAAAAAGGTGTATCTGTAGGCGTATTGTGGGAAATGCCTTGAAAATCCGATATACTGTGTGTATAATGCAATCAAAGGAAAATGGATCGGGAACGATTACGGAAAGCGGAAGAAGGAGTCGGCATCCATGAACGATATGGAGCGCATTCAGCGGGGGTTAGAGGAGTTTTTGCAGCAGCAGATGCAGGAGGAGACCCCTAGGAGAACACGGACCGGGCAGCGGGCAGGAACACGGGAAAAGGAGATTGATATCATTCGTACCGACAGCGGAAGGGGCGGCAGGAGACAGGTTTCGGAGCCGGAGGAATACGAGGAGGACTGGGATGTCAGAAGACGGTCTGCCAAGGGTTCCCGGGAGCGCGGATCCGTCAGACGATCCGATAAGAAATTTGATAAAAAAGCCGATAAAAAAGCCGATAAAAAAGCCGATAAAAAAGCCAATAAGAAAGCCGCTAAGAAAGCCAATAAAAAATCCCATAAAAAATCTTCCGGGTTCAAAGCATTTCTGTTGAAAGCGGCGATGCTTTTGTTTTTGCTGCTGGCAGTGGTGTATTTTGTGGTGGCTGCCGCTTACAGCAAGCTCAATTATCATGAAATTGAGAGTCTTGCATCCGAACCCATGAGGGAGAAGGGCGTGATCAACATTCTGCTGATCGGCAATGACTCCCGGGAAAACGGGGAGGACGGGCGGTCGGATGCCATGATCCTTCTGTCCGTTTGTCCGAAAAAGCAGAAGATTTACATGACATCCCTGCTGCGGGATATGTATGTGGAGATACCGGGGCACGACGACAACCGCCTCAATGCCGCGTATTCCTATGGCGGCGCAGAGCTTTTGATGAAGACGGTAGAGGACAATCTCGATATTGAGATCAATCGGTACATGCTGGTAAACTTTGAGGCGTTTGCGAACCTCGTGGACGCCGTGGGCGGTGTGGACCTGGAGCTGTCCGCCGCCGAGATCGAGTGGGTCAACGCTTATCTCAACGAGTATAATCTGTTGACAGGCAAGGAGTTCGGCACGGACTATATGGACACTTCCCGGGAGGGAATGGTGCATCTGAACGGTCCCCAGGCGCTTGCCTACACCAGAAACCGTTATATCGGGACGGACTTCGGACGCACGGAGCGTCAGAGGAAGGTGTTGAAGGCGGTGGTCCACAGGCTGCCCAGGGGCATGCTGCATCCGATCAGACTGACAGACGGGCTGATGCCCAATCTGACCACCAATCTGACCCAGTGGGAATGTTATCAGCTCAGCCTGATGGCGCCTTTTCTGCTCACCTATGACATCGAACAGGGCAGCATTCCGCTGGAGGGGACATACAGGGACGCCACCATACGCAAAATGGCGGTCCTGGAGGTAGATTTTGCGAAAAACAAAGAGTACCTTCACAGGCTGCTTTTCGAGGCGGACGACCCGTCCCGGGAAACGGACAAAGGGGAAGATGACAAAGGGGAAGACGACAAAGAGTAAATACTGTCGGATAATATAAGGGATCAATGTGTCTGGCATGAGGGGAGACATCCGTATGGGTGACAGTTGGAAGAAAAGCAGTAGAGTGTGTAGGTTCTGTAAAGCGGGACTGGGGCTGGGCGCCGTATTTTTGCTGGTGTCGGGGCTGTCCGCCTGCGCCGGGCGGTCCGATGACGCGGAATCTTCTGTTCCGACGATACAGCCGATCCTTCCGGTAGAGCGTCCCTCGGTTTCAAAAGAGCCGGAAAGTGACACAGACGTCATAGAAGAACCGGAACCGGTTACCATCACCATTACGGCAGCCGGGGATGTGACTTTGGGAAATTATGTGGGACAGGACTATGCCTATTCTTTCCGGCAGATGTATGATACGGTGGATACGGAGGGGTATTTTTTTGAAAATGTCTATGATATCTTCTCGCAGGATGATATGACTATCGTAAATCTGGAGGGCGTGCTGACCTTTTCCGAGGAGCTTGATCCCGGCAGAACCTATAATATCAAAGGCGATCCGGATTATGCCGATCTTTTGACCTATGGCAGTGTGGAGGCGGTGAGCATGGCGAACAACCACAGGCTGGATTTTGGCGAAAACGGCAGCAGGGACACCCTCAATGCGTTGGAACCCACGGGGATCGTCTATGCGTATGACAATAATGTCGGAATATATGAAGTCAAGGGAATCCGCATTGGATTTGTCTCGGTAAACGAGATCGGCTGGGGGCAGGGTGTGGAGAAATTGATGAAGGATGGTATCGCAAAGCTTCAGGAGGAAGATGTGGACCTGATCCTCGCCTGCTGTCACTGGGGCATTGAGCGGGAGTATTATCCCACGGACTTCCAGCAGAAATTCGGGCGGGAATGTATCGACTGGGGAGCGGATCTTGTGATAGGGCACCATCCCCATGTGCTTCAGGGCGTGGAGGAATACCAGGGGAAATATATCATATATAGTCTTGCCAATTTTTGTTTTGGTGCAAACCGCAACCCCACGGATAAGGATACCATGATCGTCCAGCAGACATTTACTTTTATTGACGGAGTGAGACAGGAGGAGACAGAATTTCATATGATTCCCTGTTATATCACCTCCGATCTTTCCAGAAACGACTACAGACCGACTCCTGCCGAGGGGGAGGATGCCCTGCGTATCATCGGTCGTGTCAATGAGTACAGCGAAGGATTCGGTCTGCAGTTCGATGAGAACGGATATGTCAGATAAATTGGGAGGCGGAATATAGATGCGTTTTTTGCTGGCGGCTGTCAATGCCAAATACATCCATTCCAATCCGGCGCTGTACAGTCTGCGGGCGGCTGCGGGGGAAGAATTGGGATCGCATATTAAGCTTGTGGAATATACCATCAATCAGCAGATGCAGGATATTCTGGCAGATCTCTATGAGAGCCGCCCTGACTGCATCGGATTTTCCTGTTATATCTGGAACTGGAATATCATCCGGGAGCTGCTTGCGGAGCTGCCTAAGATACTGCCCTTTACGGAAATCTGGCTGGGGGGTCCGCAGGTCAGTTTTGATGCTCCCCAAATATTGACAGAGTATCCGCAGGTGAGAGGGATCATGCTGGGAGAGGGGGAGGATGCCTTCCGGGAATTGCTTGCGTGGTATGTGGAGAAAGCTCAGGGCAGAAACCCAAAGGATTTGGAACAGATTCCCGGGCTATGTCTGCCCGTGGGTTTCACGCCTCCAAGGGAACCGGCAGATCTGAATGCGCTGCCCTTTCCCTATCAGGGAGATGTGTTACAATCCCTTGAAAACCGGATCATCTATTATGAGAGCAGCAGAGGCTGCCCTTTCCGGTGCAGCTATTGTCTGTCCTCCATCGACAAAAGAGTAAGGCTGCGCGGCATTGAGACTGTGAAACGGGAGCTGCAATTTTTTCTGGACCAAAAGGTCAGGCAGGTCAAATTTGTGGACAGGACATTTAACTGTGACCATAGTCACGCCATGGCTGTCTGGAGTTATCTGAAAGAACATGACAATAATGTCACAAATTTTCATTTTGAAATTTCGGCTGATCTGCTGGAGGAGAGGGAGATAACCCTTTTAAACAGTCTCAGACCGGGACAGGTTCAGCTGGAGATCGGCGTACAGTCCACCAATCCCGAGACTGTCCGGGAAATCAACCGCACAATGGATGTGGAGCGTTTGGAGCGGGCCGTAGCCGCCCTTCGCAAAGGAGAGAAGATCCATCTGCATCTGGACCTGATAGCCGGGCTGCCCCGGGAAGATTATGACAGCTTTGTCAACTCTTTTAACCGGGTGTATCACATGAGACCCCATCAACTGCAGCTGGGATTTTTGAAGGTGCTTAAGGGGACTTTGATGGAGCAGCGCGCCCGGGAGTATGGGATTGCATTTCTGGAACAGCCGCCCTATGAGGTGCTTTACACAAAATGGCTCTCTTACGGGGAGATGCGGAGTTTAAAGCAGATAGAAAAAGTGCTGGAGATTTATTATAACAGCAATCAGTTTCTGCATACCATTGGTTTTTTGGAAAAAGCCTTTCCGCATCCCTTTGCCCTCTACAAAGCGCTCGCCGATTTTTATGAGAAGAAGGGATATTTCGAGAGAGCTTCCGCCAGAGCGAGACTCTACGAGATCCTTTTGGAATTTGCCTGTGAGGCGGATGACTGTCACAGGGAAGTATACACAGAGCTTTTGGTATATGATCTGTATCTGCGGGAGAATGCCAAGAGCCGTCCGGCTTTTGCCGGGGATCTATCGTTGAAAAAGGAACAGATCCGAAGGATTTACCGGGAGGAAGAACAAAAGAGGCAGCTGCTTTTGGAGTATCAGGATTATGACAGCAGACAGATGAGCCGGATGACACATGTGGAATTTTTCCACTATCCCGTGTGGGATATGGATTCCTGGAGGGAGGATATGCCCCGCAGGGAATATCCGGTGCTGTTCGATTATAGGAAGCGCAGCCCCCTGGACGGACAGGCGGGGACCATACGGCTTAAGGAGGAGTGCGTCGGGGAGACGGGAGGAATGGAAGCATGATGCAATCTTATGTCTGTCTGGATCTGGAGACCACAGGGCTCAATCCAAGACTGGACAGAATGATAGAGATCGGCGCCCTGAAGGTGCAGGACGGAGTTGTCACAGACACATTTTCGACCTTTGTCAATCCGGGGAGAAAGCTGGATGAACGCATCCGAAATCTGACAGGTATCGGAGATGAGGATTTGGAGGATGCGCCTTATATTGAGGAAGTGATGCCCGCTGTGCTGCAGTTTCTGGGGCATTTGCCGCTTTTGGGGCACAGTATCCTGTTTGACTTTTCTTTTCTCAAAAAGGCGGCAGTGGATTTAAAGCTTGATTTTGAGAAGAGCGCTGTAGATACCTTAAAGATCGCCCGGAAATACCTTGCGGAGCTGGAGCATCGGAGCCTGGATTATCTGTGCCATTATTATGAGATACCTCATTGCGCCCACCGTGCTCTGGAAGACGCCAGGGCAACCCATATATTATATGGAAAACTTGCGGAAAATTTTTATGAGAGAGATCCGGGTCTGTTTGAAGCCGCGCCCCTGCATTTTCAGGTCAGAAGAGACACACCCGCGACCAAAGCCCAGAAACAGCAGTTATACCGTCTGATAGAGCAGCATAAAATAGTTATGAACGCAGAGGTGGAAAGGCTTACCCGGAGCGAAGCCAGCCGTTTTATTGACAGGATCCGGAGCGGGAAGCTTTCTCCTGCAGATGGCGGAGAATCAACTTTTTGTTGAGGGAGTTCAATGTGTCCGCGACTTGGATCAGCCCGGCGATCTTGTCGGTTTCTCCCGTCTGGAGATACAGATCCGAGAGCAGATCATAGCTGCGGCTTACGTCGGTATGTGTGCTTACGGCAAATTCCAGGATCTGACGCGTTTCCGTGAGATATCCTTTATTGTATAATTGGTCTGCCCACTTCTGCAGAGTGCTGACCATCAGCGTGTAATTTTGATCATACTGGGTCAGAACGGTGATATTGGCTGTCCCGTATTCCAGTTTTAGATCGGTGTTGGTTAATCCGGTAAAATTGACCACGGGTTCCGTGGAAAGCTCCCGGATGGTCCGCAGGCATTCCGCGATGCCTTCGTCCTCCTCTAAGGTTTGCATGGGGAGATCATCCAGCGGAATTTTAATATAGTCCAGTCCGTCTAAAGATCTGCGCCGGGTCGCATTTGCCAGTCTTTCCTTCTCCCAAAAGCTCATTTCGCTGGAGGTCTGTAGTTTTTTGGCTTTGCGGAGGTTATGGAAGATCACCAGGATAAAAATAATTAAACTTGCCAAAATATATAATTTCATATATAATATCCTTTCAGATTATATGTAATAAGAAACGAGGTGGAGTTATGTTCAATATGCACAATAGGAAGACAAAACAGCGTATTGCCGCGATTATTGTTATCCTGCTCGTGCTTGCAATGGTCATTCCCACTTTAACATACTTTGTGGTCTGATTCAAATGAAATTCATCAAAGGGCTGTATTGATTGCTATGCGTGCCAAAGCACGCAAGGGGTGTAAGTATGAAAAAATTATTTCAAACAGTAAACAGACTCCTCTGTATGGCTGTGCTGGTGCTGTGCTTTAGCGGTGAGGTACAGGCGGCACAGACGGATACCATCAAGACGGGAGTGTATGCCGGAGAGATTGACTTATCCGGCAAGACTGCTGTGGAGGCAAAGGCAGCAGTGGAATATTATGTGGAGTCATTGCGTGACATGCGGATTACCTTAGAGGCAGCCGGGGGCAATGATGTAGAGGTCACTGTGGGAGATCTGGGCGTTACCTGGTCTAATACGGATCTGCCCGAGCAGGCGGTACAACTGGGCAGAAAAGGAAATCTTATCGAGCGGTACAAGATCCTGAAGGATCTGGAATATGAAAATTATATCTTCCCTATAGATCTGGATTTTGACGTGGAGGCTATCAATACCGTTCTGGTGGACAAATGTGTGAAATTTGACCAAAGAGCGGTCAATGTATCCCTTCAAAAGAATGCGGACGGCACCTTTGACGTCGTGGAAGGTCAGACAGGCAGTGTTCTGGATGTGGAGAGCTCCATTGACAAAATATATGATTTCCTGACCGGGGACTGGGATCAGAAGCCCTGCAGCATTGCGCTGGAGGTCATTGAGGAGGAGCCGCAGGGCAGTGCGGAAGAACTCGCCGAGGTGAAGGATCTGCTGGGAAGTTATACCACTTCTTACAGCACATCCGGCCGCTCCCGCAGCGCTAATGTGGAAAACGGATGCGCTTTGATCAACGGTGTCACGCTGTATCCCGGGGAAGAATTTTCCACCTATGAGATGGTTTCTCCTTTCACCGAGGCAAACGGATATTATATGGCCGGCTCCTATATGAACGGCAAGGTTGTGGACAGCCTGGGCGGCGGAATCTGTCAGGTTTCTACCACACTGTACAACGCGGTCCTGAGGGCTGAGCTGGAAGTGACCGAGCGCCACAATCATTCGATGATTGTAGCGTATGTGAGCCCTTCTGCGGATGCGGCGATCGCAGAGAGTTCGGGCAAAGATTTTCGTTTTGTAAACAATCTGGATTATCCCATTTATATTGAGGGATACACAGAGAATAAGAAGATCACTTTTAACATTTATGGCAAAGAGAGCAGGGATGCGGGGCATGAAGTGAAATATGAGAGCGAGGTGCTGGAGGTGATCAATCCCAGTACCGATGCCATCTATGCGGACAGCTCCCAGCCCATAGGATACATTGTCACAGAGAGCGCCCATACCGGGTATAAAGCCCGTCTGTGGAAAATAGTGATGGAGGACGGCGTTGAGGTGAGCCGCGAGCAGGTTAACAGCAGCAGCTATAAAGTGACACCCAGAAGCGCCACGGTGGGAACAGCCACTGCCGATCCCAATGCGTACAACGAAATCATGGCAGCTATCGGAACAGGCAGCATTGATCATGTGAAAAATGTGATCGGGCTTCTGACGGCTCCCGCACCCCAGCCGGCGGAGGAGGAAGAAGAGTAGAGTAGGGCAGACCAGACCAGTGTTCCCCGGGCATAGGAGCAATTCATGAAAATCGGAAAAATTACGGAAAACGTATATAAGCGTTCCATTTTACAACAGATAAAGACAAAACGCGGGGAAGTTTTAAAAGGCGCAGCTTTGGGGGAGGACTGCGCCGTTTTTTCGTTTTCCGGGGGAGCGGCCGGGGATACAACCGCCTCGGATCTTGTAGTTTCCTGTATGCGGGAGAGCGCGGTATCGGTGCCCGGAATGAGTAAAGAGGCGCTTTTGGCTGGAAAAAAAACGATCATCAAGGATGCTCTGCCTGTAAAATATCTGTTGCTGGACTGTGTCAATGCCCTCGCGGCATGTGGTGCGCAGACCGTGGCGGCATCCCTCAGTGTGCTGATGCCTGAGAGGGCAGAGGAGGAAATACTGAAAGCCTTGATAGCGGAGGCGGAGTCTGTGTGCGGGGAACTGCATATACAGCTTGCCCGGGTGGGAGGCCGTGTCACGGAAGCGGTGGAGGAGCCGTTTGCCACAGTGGTCATGTACGGAAAATGTGAACCGGCAGATCCCGCATATCACTCCGTGAAGGCGGCAAGACCGGGACATGACATTGTTGTCACAAAATGGATCGGGCTGGAGGGCACGGCCATTCTGGCAGAGCGCCACAGAGAGGATCTTTTAAGCCGTTATCCCGTGTGGCTGGTGGATGAGGCGGCGTCCTTTGAGCGATATCTGTGGGCGGTGCCGGAGGCCGCGGCTGCGGTGAAGTCCGGCGTGTGCGCCATACATCCGGTTTCCGAGGGAGGCATTTTCGCTGCCCTGTGGGAGCTGGCAGAGGGCGCGGGCGTTGGACTGAACATCGATTTAAAGAAACTGCCGATCCGGCAGGAGACGGTGGAGATCTGTAATCATTGCAGGATCAACCCCTACGAGCTTATGTCCGGAGGGTGTTTTCTGATGACGACCCCGGACGGTCCCGGGCTGGCGGCGGTGCTGGAGGCGGAGGGCATTTCGGCAGTGACGGTGGGCAAAGTCACAAACGGCAATGACAGACGGATCCGCAATGAGGAGGAAGTACAGTATCTGAACCGACCTCACACGGACAGCTTATATGAAAAAGGAGAAGAGTAATGAGAGAGGAATTATTAGCGATCATTGAGAAAAACAGCCGCATTGATTTAAAGGAACTGGCAGTGATTTTGGGTGTGCAGGAGATTGACGTGGTCAATGAGCTTCAGGCGCTGCAGGATGAGGGAGTCATCTGCGGTTATCACACCCTGATCAACTGGGAAAAGACTTCCCTGGATAAAGTGACCGCGCTGATCGAGGTGCGCGTGACACCCCAGAGAGGACAGGGCTTTGACAATGTGGCAGAGCGCATTTATAAATATCCGGAGGTGCGCAGTGTCTATCTGATCTCCGGGGGCTTTGACCTGATGGTCATTTTGGAGGGCAAGACGCTGCGGGAGGTTTCCTCTTTTGTGTCCGACAAGCTGGCTCCCTTGGAGCCTGTGCTTTCCACCGCCACCCATTTTATCCTCAAAAAATACAAAGACCACGGCACAATCTTTACCCAGAAGCCGGAAGATGAAAGAGAGTTGATCACGCCATGAGAAATCCGTTAGCAGATAAAGTAGTAGAGATCAAGCCTTCGGGCATCCGCAAATTTTTTGACATTGTGAGCGAGATGAAGGATGCCATCTCCCTCGGTGTGGGCGAGCCGGATTTCGACACGCCCTGGCATATCCGCGACGAGGGGATCTATTCGCTGGAGAGGGGAAGGACTTTTTACACCTCCAATGCGGGGCTGAAGGAGCTGCGCCAGGAGATCTGCAGCTATATGAAACGCAAAAACAATATCGAGTATGACTGGGCGAAGGAAACGCTGATCACCGTGGGCGGCTCCGAGGCCATCGATATGGGGCTGCGCGCCATGATCAATCCGGGGGAGGAAGTGCTGATCCCCCAGCCCAGTTATGTGTCCTATGAGCCCTGCGCCATTCTCGCCGGGGCAAAGCCCGTGATCATCAATCTGAAGGCGGAGAATGAATTCCGTCTTACCCCGCAGGAGCTGGAGGAAGCCGTCACAGACAAAACAAAGGTGCTGATCCTGCCCTACCCCAACAACCCTACCGGGGCGATCATGGAGAGGGCAGATCTGGAGGCGATCGCGGAGGTGATCAAAAAACATGACATATTTGTCATGTCAGATGAGATCTATGCGGAGCTTTCCTATAAGGAGAAACATGTGTCCATCGCCAGCCTTCCCGGTATGAAGGAGAGGACGATCCTGATCAACGGGTTCTCCAAGGCGTATGCCATGACGGGATGGAGGCTGGGATATGCCTGCGGTCCCGCCGATATCATACAGCAGATGACCAAGATCCATCAGTTCGCCATCATGTGCGCTCCCACCACCAGCCAGTACGCCGCAGTGGAGGCCCTCAAAAACGGCGACGCGGACATCGAAAATATGCGGGTGGCGTACAATCAGCGCAGACGCTATCTCATGAACGCTTTCCGGGAGATGGGGCTGGAGTGCTTTGAGCCCTACGGCGCGTTTTATGTGTTCCCCTGCATCAAGGAGTTTGGCATGACCAGCGAGGAATTTGCCACCCGGTTTCTGGAGGAGGAAAAGGTGGCAGTGGTGCCCGGCACGGCGTTCGGAGACTGCGGAGAAGGGTTCCTGCGCATATCCTATGCCTATTCTCTGGAGAATCTGAAGGTGGCCATCGGGAGACTGGAGCGGTTTGTGAACAGGCTCCGCGGGGAAAAGGGATGATCTGATCTATGCACATCGTTTTACATCAGCCGGAGATTCCGGCAAATACGGGAAATATCGGGCGGACTTGTGTCGCGACGGGCACAAGTCTGCATTTGATTGAGCCTCTGGGGTTTCGGATCAATGAGAAAGAGATCCGGCGGGCGGGCATGGATTACTGGGAGAAGCTTGACGTAAGCCGTCATATGAACTTCGCATGCTTTCTGGAGGAGTATCAGAAACACCCCGGCGCCAGACTGTGGCTGGCGACCACCAAGGCGAAACGCGCCTATACCCAGGTGCGCTTCGGTCCCGATGATTTCATTATGTTCGGCAGAGAGAGCGCGGGGATTCCCGAGGAAATCCTGGTGGAGCGGGAGGAGGACTGCATCCGCATCCCCATGCTGGCGGATATCCGGTCGTTGAATCTGTCCAACGCAGTGGCCATTGTGCTCTATGAGGCGCTGCGGCAGAACGATTTTGCGGGGATGCAGCAGGAGGGAGAACTGCATCGGTTACATTGGAAAAAATAGCGAAAGACTGAAAGGTGACATAAATGTCATTATATATTGATCAAATGTTTCGTAGTATGATATGGTTTCTGCCTTTGTACGGCGTTTGGCGTTTATGGTGGGTGCGGCTGCCGGGCAGCCGGCAGGAGAATTCCCGGCAGATTGCCCGGGAGATTGTGATGGCTGTATTCATCCTGTTTATGCTGGGGCTTTTGACACTTACATTCCGCAATGGGCTGGAGAGGCTTAAGTCACATACTTTTTTGCAGGCGTGGCACCGACTGCGGAACGGGCTGGGTGTAAATTTCACCCCTTTCCACACAATTAAGATTTATTTGAGGCATGCCTTTGATGCGGACATTCTCCGGGTAAATATTGTGGGGAATATTGTGATGTTTGTCCCCTGGGGGCTGGGGCTTCCCCTGTTATGGAAGAAATATCAGTCCGCATGGAAGGTGACGATCCTATCCTTTGTTCTGCCTCTGTGCATTGAGGTCATACAGCTTTTTATCGGAAGAACCGTGGATGTGGATGATGTGATCCTGAATTTTACAGGTGGTCTGTTGGGTGGATTGCTCTATCTGCTCTTGCGAAAGGTATGTCCCGGAGTGCAAAAACTGGCAGAGTGATCATCAGGATTGCCGGATAGGATACATTAGGATACATTTGGAGATACATTCGGAGAGGGGATTTTTTGCCCGTGGCGGCAGATGCGGGATCGTAGTGGATGCAGAACGCGCGGGGGAAGGAGAATGTTAGTGGAAGGGAATACTTCACGGCTTGAGATTCATGAGACTGCTTTTGTTGCTCCCGGAGCGATAGTGCTGGGAGATGTGACGGTGGGTGAGGATGTGGGGATCTGGTATCACGCCACAGTGCGAGGAGACAGGGATCGTGTCGTCATCGGCAGGGGAAGCAACATACAGGACAATGCGGTGGTGCATCAGGACAGGGGCTTTCCCGTTGTGATCGGCGAGAATGTGACCGTGGGGCACGGGGCGATCCTTCACGGCTGCAGCATCGGTGACAATACGCTGATCGGCATGGGAGCTATCGTGATGAACGGCGCGCGGATCGGACGAAACTGCATTGTGGGAGCGGGGGCGCTGGTGACGCAGGGAATGGAAGTGCCGGATAATTCTCTGGTGCTGGGGAGCCCCGCGAAGATCAAAAGAGAGATCACCCGGGAGGAGCTCGCGGGCAATTTGGAAAACGCCAGGTTCTATGTGGAGGAAGCAAGAGGGGCTGCCGCGGCAGCCCCTTAATACGTTTACTTCTTTACCAATGTCATCAAATTAAAGGGCATATTTTGAACTTTCCCGGTTTTATGCGGCTTAGCGCATCAACTTAACGATTTTTTCGCCTGAAAAAACCCCCAAAGAGTCTGTCTGTTCTTAAAAAATGTGCGCCGGATATTGACAGTTAGAGAGAAAAATCATAAGCTGAAATTACAGCAAAGAAAGTTTAAGCTGTGTCGTACAAGGCGAAAAAGCAGAGAAAATACAGTAGAAAACGATTAGAACACAACAGAGTTTGAGTGATTTCTCAATATGTATAAACTATGCGGTAAAAACATAAAATTTTAAGGGAGCCATATTGACTTTCTGCCTTGTGCTTGCTAGAATAATAGCACAAGGAAAGTTTACCACTGACCGATATGTGGTATATAAATGGTCGGGTTGAAAGTTTACCGCTGACCAATATGCGGTATATAAGTGGTTGGGTTGAAAGTATAGTCCTTCGCCGTAAGGCGGAGGACTTTTCAGTAATGAGGACAGACAAATGAAGAAGACAGGCTTTTATATTATCAAAGATAAGTTTTTTGATGATATGTCAGACCCTTATCTGAAGGGAAATAAAGCGGGGAACAGACCGCATTATTATTGCTTTGAAGATTCAAGTACTGGAATATACTGGATGATACCGTTATCCAGCCGAATTGAAAAATACAGACAAATTATGGAGAAAAAAGAAAAAGCCGGAAAACCTTGTGACATTCTTCATATCGTCAAACTGGACGATAATAGGGAGAGCGCATTTCTGATACAGGATATGTTCCCCATAACGGAGGAGTACATAGAGCGTGAATACACAATAGCCGGAAATCATCTGATGTTGACGAGTGAACATACTGCCAGAGAGATTGAGCAAAAGGCGAGAAAAGTTATGGGTATGTTGAAGCGCAGTATCAAATTCACGCCAACGCAGCCGGATGTTATGGCAATATTAGAAAAATTGAGGGAAAATAGATAAATTCCTTTGGTAGTATGATCATTACATGGTGCTAGCACTATGTAGATATGGCAGGCAGGGAGAAAATCTGTGATACCCGTATGATACCTGCTATTCAGGTCTTGAAAATGTTACTGATAGCTTTGGACTAAATTTCAGTCTGTCCAACCAATCTACCATATCTATAACTAAATAGTGTCTGCTTAGCGCAAACATAAATAGCTTAAAATACATGAAAATACTGACTTTATAGCTGTTATCTGGT
>CANPWA010000042.1 GCA_947581865.1 uncultured Acetatifactor sp.
TAAGGCAGATCTGTATGATAGGGAAGAGGCTTCGGCCTCTTCTTTTTATTTTTGCCAATGAAAATTATACTCTAAGTGCCTCCCCGATATGGGCAATCACCTTTTTATAGATCCTTGTCATAAAAAATATGCTCAGCCCCACGCTGAAAAGCTCTGCGAAGGGAAATGCCCACCAGATCAGATTTACATTTCCGCTCAGAGAGAGCAGTTTTGCCATGGGCAATAACACGCACAGTTGTCGGGTGACTGACACCGTCATGCTGTAGACTCCGTTGCCCAGCGCCTGAAACACACTGCCCGCGATAACACAAAACCCTGCAAACACAAAACTCAGACAGATGATCCTCAGCGCCGGAACACCGATGGTCAAAAGCGCCTCATTGGGATTAAACAGCGCGATGAGCTGTGCCGGAAACAGCTGCATGACGATCAGCCCTGCCAGCATGATCCCCATGCCAAACATCACACTGCTTCGGATGGTACCGATGACTCTCTCCTTTTTCGCCGCCCCGTAATTATATGCGATGATGGGCACCATTCCGTTATTGAGACCGAACACCGGCATAAACACAAAGCTCTGCAGCTTAAAGTACACCCCAAACACCGTCTGCGCCGCGCCGTATGCCTCAAGGATCAGATTCATGCCATAGGTCATGACAGATCCTACGGACTGCACCACGATGGAAGGCGCACCAACCTTATAGATCTGCGCGATCAGACCGGGATTCGGACGAAACCCTGCAAAGGAAAGATGAAGTTCCTTGTTATATTTCAGATTAAAGATAACCGCCAGCACAGCCGCGGCGATCTGCCCGGTCACCGTCGCCAGCGCCGCGCCTGCCACTCCCATCCGGGGCAGTCCGAACATTCCAAAAATCAACACGGGGTCAAGGATCAGATTGATCACTGCACCCGTCCCCTGTGTGATCATTGTGTAAAACGTCTTGCCCGTAGCCTGGAGCAGCCTCTCAAAAATCGTCTGCATGAAAATGCCGATGCTGGCGATACAGCAGATGGAAAGGTATGTGACGCCGTACTCCTGCACCTCCCAGATATCCGTCTGGCTCGCAAAAAAAGGGCCGCTCACGAAGATCCCTGCCATAACAAATACCAGGAAACTCATGGCTGCAAGGAAAATACCGTTCACGGCGATCCTATTCGCCTTCTCATAATTTTTCTCCCCAAGCGTTTTGGAGAGAAACGCATTGACTCCCACCGCAGTACCCACCGCCACGGCGATCATCAGATTCTGCACCGGAAACGCCAAAGAAACCGCCCGGAGGGCATACTCATTGATCTGTGACACAAAAATACTGTCTACGATATTGTACAATGCCTGTACCAGCATCGAAATCATCATGGGCAGCGACATCCCGATCAGCAGCCGGTTGATCGGCATGAATCCCATCTTGTTCTCTCCGGGCATTGTCTGCCCCGGCTTCATTTCAGCGTTCTTGTCTGCTCTGTTATTCTTTTGTACCATATTCTTCCCTGCCCTGCATTCTGCCATCATTCTGCGCGGAGCAGTCTCTGCCCCGCGCATCCGTTTTCTGTTTCCTCTGCCCTTCCCAATTTTGAGCATAAAAAAAGCATCTCGCCCTCGGAAAGACACTGTATAAAATGAAGCACGGGGGATTCGAACCCCCGACAACCTGATTAAAAGTCAGGTGCTCTACCGACTGAGCTAGTGCTCCAAATATAAAAGAATCGAGCAAAGCTGCGCTCGACAAGCAGGGCTAGCTGGATTCGAACCAGCGAATGCAGCAGTCAAAGTGCTGTGCCTTACCGCTTGGCGATAGCCCTATAAATATAACACCAAACCTGGTTACACAGCTAAAAAGGTGGATAAAGGGATTCGAACCCTTGGCCTCCAGAGCCACAATCTGGCGCGCTAACCAGCTGCGCTATACCCACCATATTTGCGGACAAAGACTCGTCCAATGTGCCCGAAGGGATTCGAACCCCCGACCCACGGCTTAGAAGGCCGTTGCTCTATCCAGCTGAGCTACGGACACATCAATATCATTGCAGTCAGCTGACGACGAATGATATTATATCCCATTCCAAATATTTTGTCAATGGTTTAAAGACAAAAAATGCACTCCCCTTCCCTATCCGTTCACTGTCCGAAATTCCACCGGCATTCCATGTTCAGGACGGATGTCGGCATACCGATAAACTGAATATCAAACTTAAGACTTGGCTCCACCTTTGTACTGGCATTATGAATTCTAAAACTGAGCTGCCACCCATTATCAAGAAACATTTCCACGGTGTTCTGGCTGCCCGGCAGAAACTCTAATGCGATCAGTCTGGTTGGCAGTTCCACGATGGGCACCGTAATGGCGGAAGTTTTATTCTTCCCGGGCTTATTCAGGGTACCGTGCATATTAAAGGTATAGATCATGGTAAGCCGTTTACTGTCCCTGCTTACAATCTTATAATAATCCTTACTGCCGATAAGATACTCTATCATCCTTCTTGGCATGGAACTGTCCTTCTGACAGCTTCGGTTGATCTCCTCTATAAATGCCTGCAGCAGCGGCACATATACGCTCCGGTTCTTGTCTTCTATTTCGGACCACTTCGTCCCCCTGGCCTTTTCCGCTTTTAAGTAATCGAAAATGGGACCTGCCGTCTCCCAATAGATATCACTGCACGGTATTCCAAACCATTCTTTTCCAAAATCCAGCTTATGACTTAACCGGCTATGCTTTACCGCATCGTGGTCATGTTTGATGCTCAGCCCGGTTTCCCACCCGATAGCATCTCTCCTGATCACAAGATCCCGTACATCGCCCCTGGCACCCTCTCTGTCCTTCTGGAACTGCAGTGTCAGTTCATCACTGTCCGCTTCTGACAATCTGGGTTCCAGCTCCAAAACCGCATCGACCGCAGCGCCTGCGGAGACCATAAATGTCTCCCTCATATCCTCCTCCATAAGCATCCAGGCTTTTTGGTTTGCAGCCAGACTGGAATTCTCCACAATTCTTGTTGCTCTCGTGTCATGCAGTGTCTTGTATAAAGTCTGCATCCACACATATTCATACGCACGGCCCTGGTCGTTGCTCTTGCTGCTCAGTTTTCTCTCAAGGACCTCCTTCGCATCGATGGCTTCCCTATCAATCTCAACTGCCCTTCCGTCACCCTCCAGATATTTTTTTATTGCTGCCGCTATCTCATAGGCCAGCTGGACCGGAACGGCATTCCCGATCATTTTATATGCTGTATTGGTATCCGTATAGAGGAACTTAAAATCGTCCGGGAACCCCTGTATTCTTGCCACCTCTCTGATCGTCATCCTTCTGTAAAGATGTTCTTTTCCCTCCACGAACCGGCAATCGTTGAGCCCTGCCTTGACCATCTTGGGAGCCTGCGGATGCAGCTGGCACTGACGTCCTGACGCCTGTACCGTAAATGCCTGTTCATCCCAGGATTTTACACGGTTCCGGCTCATAAAGATGGGAGAGTATGCCCCCGTAAAATATTCATTGTTATTGACCGCCTCCGGATTGTGACGATTCTTCTCCCCGGAAGGGACTGCCGTTTCCTGCAGATCCCATATAACATCACGCAGTGTGATTTTCCTGGAGTCGTCCTCTGTAGACCCTTTGGGAAAACCGAAATCGATCTTCAAATCTTTTCTGAAACCGATATAAAATACTCTTTTCCGTTCTTCCGCAACGCCGTAATCCTTTGCATTGACCAGGGTAAAAGATACATCATATCCTGTTTCCTCAAACATTTGAAGGATATTCTGAACTGCTGTGGAATGTCTGTCCGCCAGCATTCCGCTGACATTTTCCGCCAGAAAAAATTTCGGCTGAAATTCCTTCAATATCCTTATGTAATCAAAAAAAAGCTGTCCCCTTGCATCCTTGATCCCCTTAAGAGCCCCGGCTTCCGACCAGGACTGGCAGGGTGGTCCGCCTATGATCCCATCCACTTCTCCATCAATGTATCGGGCGATCTCCTCCTTTGAAATTTGTCTGATATCGCCCTCTATAAGATGTGTGTTGGGATGATTCACTTTAAAAGTTTCCCATATCGTACTGTCGATCTCATTTGCGACCGGAATACAAAATCCCGCTCTCTCAAATCCGAGATCAAGACCTCCGCATCCGCTAAACAAGCTGATCACATTTATTGACTTTCGCTCTTTCATTCCCGTTTCCCCATAGCCTGACCCGTCTGCTCTGTATCCGTGTGATCAGGAAAGTTTTCCCCCGGCCTCCTGCCTGAAAATATCCGGTTCCTCAATTTACTGTTTTAAACCCTGTGCCAATGTATATATGTCTTCCAAAATGGCTTTGGTATTGGCCATATCGTCAACGGTCTTTGCAAAAGTGGCAAGGCTTTCCGTGGAGGATGCCGCAACTTCCTGGCTGGTGGCTGAAAGCTGGGAGATATTGTCCGATATCGTATTGGTAGATTCCGTGATACCCCTGATGATCTTTTCCACATTCTTAATACTGTCTGCCAGCCTTCGGACTTCTTCATCCACCTTTTCAAATTTTTCTCTTGTAGTTTCGATCAGTTCATTTTGTCTCCTGACGGAAGCTACGGAATTTTCAATGCTCTGGTTTGCCCGTTTTGTATCCTCATTCAGCTGGGCGATGATGTTGGTGATATTATTGGAGGCATCCTTCGTCTGTTCCGAGAGGCAGCGGATCTCCTCGGCAACCACCGCAAATCCCTTTCCGGCCTCCCCGGCACGCGCCGCCTCTATGGAAGCGTTCAGCGCAAGGAGATTGGTCTGGTTGGATATATTTATGATCGCACCTATAAAATTCTGCACCTCTTCCACTTTTGCCGTCAGGCTTTCGATCACCTCAACGGTGATATTGCTTGCCTCCTCCACATTCTGCGCCTGTTCCTTCAGATCTCTGACTACATATGTACCTTCAGACACCATTGCATCCGTGCTCTGGGACACTTCCAGCATGATCCTGGTTCCTGCCTCTGCGCTGTCAACGCTATCCTGAATCTCGGTACACATGGTCACCTGTGTCTGAATCGCCTCTGCCGTGCTTTCCGTACTGTCAGCAATATTGCTCATTGTATCATTATTGGCCGAAATACTGGACTTCAGATTCTCCAGCATATCCATCGCGTTCTCAAAATGACTCATTATATTCTCGGCAGCCTGTGCCATCTTCCTGTTACTGTCTTCCTGTTTTCGGACCGCCTCAATGATATGGTTCGTATTTTCCTCATCGAACCGGATCAGCAGTATGATAACACGAATCGAGGCATATGCCACGAGAACCAATACCATCATTCCCAATACCAGACTCGACAAAGCCGAGCTGTTTGTAACGCCCGCTATGACCAGCCGGATGAATGTGGAAGCCAAAATGATCGCATTTCCACAGATAATTATCTTTTTGTTCCGATAAACCATTGCCGTAAACAAAACCGGCACGGCATAAGCCCATGTATCCGCCGTGTTATTTACAAGACTGACGACCACATAGACCACAGACGCGCTCGCCAATATCATGATGCCGCATTTTTTTGTTGTCCGGCTCGTAATATAAGCGGCGATAACAACGGCGATGGCGATCATTGCCACTCCAAATTGAAGCCAGGTCTTCCATGTGGCTCCTGCATAAGCTGCAAAAAACAGCATCGACAGGGCAATATACCCTATAATGATCAAAATCACCGGGAATATGGCTCCATTTGCTCTCTTGTATTGTTGTTCTGTCATAGTTTTTCCCCCATGTTATAATTTATTTTAATAAACCCCTTAATTATATTATAAATTATTTTCTGTCAATTTCAATAATATCTTTATAATATCTCTATTTTCGGTCTAAAGATTGTTGAATTCCCTAGCGAATTAGGATATAATTTACATGATGAAAATACAAAGGAGATACCAAAATGGCAAGGGATACTATTTTAATTGTTGACGACGCGGAACTGAACCGGGAATTGATAAAGATCATATTTGAAGAACAGTTTCATGTTCTTGAAGCCGAAAACGGGCAGCAGGCGATCGACATCATCAGCGAAAAAAACGAAACCCTCTGCCTGATCTTCCTTGATCTGCTCATGCCTGTCAAGTCCGGGCTTGACGTTTTGCATTTCATGAACCTGACGAATCATATCAAATACATCCCTGTGATCATGATAACGGGCGAAGCCACCAGCGAGAGCGATGAAAAAGCCTACGAGTACGGCGCTTCCGATATCATCTATAAGCCTTTTGCGCCCAATGTGGTAATGCGCCGGGCAATGAACATCATGGAGTTGTTTGAGCATAGGATCGCTGTTGAAAAAAAGCTGGAGGAACGCACCAGAGAGCTGAAGGAGAGCCGCCGAAAGCTCGAGGAGAGCAATGAGTTCCTTGTAAACGCTTTGGGTTCCATTGTAGAGTTCAGAGGTCTTGAATCCGGCGAACATATCCGCAGGACGAAATATTTCACCAGACTGTTTTTGAAATATCTTCAGGAGTTTTACCCCAAGTACGGTATCACCGACGATTCGGCAGCTCTGATCGTGAACGCGTCCGCTCTGCACGACATCGGCAAGATCGCTATTCCTGACAGCATCCTCTTAAAGCATGACGGGCTCACCAAAGAGGAAGACGCGGAGATGAAAAAACACACCCTCCACGGGTGTGAGCTTCTCGAAAAGTTCAAGCAGGAGGACAATGAATTTTATCGCTACTGCTATGACATCTGCAGATATCATCACGAAAGATATGACGGCGGCGGCTATCCCGATGGGCTGAAGGGCGAAGATATCCCCATCTGGGCACAGATCGTTTCCATCGTCGATGTCTATGACGAGCTTGTGGGCGAGCGGGTGTACAAAATACCTTATGCCGTGAATGAGGCCGCACGGATGATCGAGGAGGGCGAGTGCGGCGCCTTCTCTCCGGAGATCCTTGACTGCTTCAGACTCGCCAAGGCTGAGCTGTTTGCCGTGACAGAAAATGACAAATTCACCTTTGCGGACCGGATGAAATAACACCAAAATGATCCCGCAATGACAGATAAATCGGGATCCTGTTCATCGGGGTGACAGGATTCGAACCTGCGGCCTCCTGGTCCCAAACCAGGCGCTCTAGCCAAGCTGAGCCACACCCCGCAATTGTCATGTATCTGTCATTATAACCGAACATTGCATGACATGTCAAGTGCGACAAACCTTATAAATACAGAGTATAAATACAGAGTGATAATGAGATAAGGACCGCTCCCGCACGGTTCTATACATATGCAATGGTAAAATGCACCTGCTCCTTCCGGTCTATCTCCATGATGATATAGGAGGGTCTGCGGTTTTCCTGACGGGGATATGACAGGCTGCCGGGATTGACTGCAATGATATCTTTATCCCTGTCCACCATGGGTCTGTGGGTGTGCCCGAAGCAGACGATGTCTGCCCCCCGGGCGATTGCCTCACGCTTGATATTTTCATCCCCCATGGACACATAATAGTTGTGTCCGTGCGTCACCCACACCTTGTAGCGCCCGATCTGAAGCTCCAACTCTCTGGGAAGTTCGGAAAAAAAATCATTGTTTCCCAAAACGATATGTACCGGGCAGTCTGCCGCCCGGGTCAGAAGGTATTCCGCTCCCTCCGCATCCCCGCAATGGATCACCATATCCGGATGATGAAGCTTCACGATATTGAGATAGATATCATTTTTCTTATGTGTGTCACTGACAATTAAGACCTTCATATTTCCCCAGCTCCTCTTTCATCCGGCGCAGAGCTTTCCCTCTGTGGCTCACCTGATTTTTTTCTTCCTCCGTGAGCTGTGCCGTCGTCTTTCCAAATTCCGGCACATAGAAAATCGGATCGTATCCAAATCCATGTATCCCCTTCTCCCCGTAACCGATCCTGCCCTCCATAGCCGCCCGGACGGTCAGCTCTTCCCTGGTCGGAAGCACTGCCGCGATGGCACAGACAAAACGCGCGCTGCGCTGCTCATCGGGAACGCCTTCCAGTCTGCGGATCAGGTCTGCGTTCTTGACGCTGTAGGAAGTATCCTCGCCGAGATACCGGGCAGAATAAATCCCCGGTTCCCCGTCCAGAAAGTCCACCTCCAGCCCGGAGTCGTCCGCCAGTACAATGGCATCTGTCCCCCTGACACACGCTGCCACCGCCCGGGCCTTGATGAGCGCATTTTCTTCATAGCTGGTGCCGTTTTCTTCAATATCAATGCAGATGCCTGCCTCTTTCATAGATAGTATCTGAACTCCCATATCCCCCAGGATCATGCGGATTTCTTTCATTTTACCGGCATTTCCGGTGGCAAATATAATTTTTTTATCTGAGTTATTGTGCATAGTGATCCGTGTATACCTCCCTGAGCGCTTCCCCGATCCCACGGGCAAGTTTTTCCCTGTAGCCGTTCTGTGAGAGCAGCAGACTCTCCTGTTCGTTCGTCAGATATCCCAGTTCTATCCCTGCTGCGGGAATGCTGATATCCTGAAGGATACTATCCTTTGGCGCGCTCTTTAAACCTATGGCGCGGTCGGATGCGGCTATGGTCACTTTTCGGGTCAGCACATCCGCAAATTCCACATTTCCAAAACCGGGAATAAAATAATCATCATTATACCATCCGCAGATACCATATACGGAAGGATCCTCGGACCCGGCAACTCCCAGTGCAAGATACAAATCCGCCTCTGCATCCTCCAGAAAAGCAAGTTTCTCCTCCCTGGTGAGGCTGTCTTCTGTCCCGCTCACGAAGTAGAGCCGGATCTTTTCGCTGTTAACCTGTCCGGGAAGTGCCTCGAGGACTCCTGCCACAGGGTCGTCCTCCTGCCGCCCATCCTCCGAGCGGAAATCCTCCGAGCGGAAATCCTCCAGCGTATCCACCACCACCAAAAGATCATAGATTTCGTGGGGATCGCAGATCTCCACCCGAAGGTTCTCTCCATCCATGCTTGTGCGGTACTCATATATATCATCCATGCGCAGTTTCAAAAGGACGCCGTCCCGCAGCTGTTCACTGCCTGCCCGCAGAATGTGCCCCACATCTCCCCGCAGTGCATTTTCTTCATAAAACTCCGCCTTGGATTTTTTGATAAAAATATGCATTTCCCTTTTGCCGTAACGGTTTCCCACCACCACATTCTCTGCCTTGGTGTCTTTTTCCAGGGGAATCAGAAAGACCCCCGTTCCCTCGTTTGTACTCACAAAAGACAGTGTCCTCTCACCCGTTTCCCCTTCGGAGCTTCCCTGCTCATAGGAGCCGTCTGCGATCACGATGGTCTTGCTGCCTGCCGTCACAAGCATCAGGCACATAGCCGAGGCAAACAGCATTCCCCACCACACGGCTGTGATGCGCATATTCCGCTTTTCGTTTTCTGCCCTGTCTGTGGTCATACGTCTTTCGCTCAACCCTTTCTTCCGGGCGGCTTCGGTCCCAAAAACTGATAATAATATGTCTTCATCATACCATTATAAATCTTGCGGTTTTTGTCTGCCTTTCGCCCGATGTCATGTTCCGCCTGCTCATACGCGGTGATCAGATACATACTCCAGGAATCCAGTGCCGCAAACCGTTCCCCGATGGTGCGGTAGAGCGCCGGGAGTTCCTTCTTGTCCTGCAGTCTTTCGCCATAGGGCGGATTGGAGATGATAAAACCATACTTTTTGGGATGACTGAGCTGCTCCACACCGCGTCTCTGAAAGTGGATCAGTTTGTCCACCCCTGCAAGTCTTGCGTTTTCCCTGGCGATACTGACCATATTTTCATCGATGTCATATCCCTGGATGTCGGTGTCCACATCCGTATCCACCAGATCTGCCGCCTCATCCATAGCGTTATACCAAATCTTTTTTCCCACAAGATGGGGCCAGTTCTCCGCGGTAAAGCTGCGATTCATGCCCGGCGCCATATTGGCTGCCATCATTGCCGCCTCGATGGGAAAAGTTCCGCTGCCGCAGAAGGGGTCAACCAAAATCCTGCCGCCCGTCCATGGTGTCAGCAGGATCAGCGCCGCCGCCAGATTTTCGGCAATGGGCGCCCTGGCAGTCAGTCTGCGGTAGCCGCGCTTATGCAGAGATTCTCCGGTGGTATCCAGCCCCACGGTCACCTCGTCCTTCATAATGAATACGCGCAGCGGAAATGCCTCCCCGTCCTCGGGAAACCATTTTACATGATATTTGTCCTTCAGGCGCTCCACCATTGCTTTCTTCATGATCGACTGAATGTCAGAGGGGCTGAAAAGCTTTGATTTTATGCTGGCTGCCTTCGCGACCCAGAACTTTCCGTCACCCGGTATGTACTCCTCCCACCTCAGCCCTCTGGTACCCTGAAAGAGCTCCTCAAAGGTCTCCGCGTGAAAACTTCCGACTTTGATCAGGATCCTCTCCGCCGTCCGCAAAAAAATATTGGCACGGCAAAGCGCATCCTCGTCTCCGAAAAAGGTAACACGCCCATCTGCCACCTCCGTGACCTCATAACCCAAATCCTGTATCTCTCTCTTTAAAACCGACTCCATGCCGAAGTGGCAGGGCGCTATCAATTCAAATTTCCGCATATCCCATTCCTTTACCGGTCCGTATTTATATAAACCTGCTGCCGGCTGCGCATTTCTTTTTATCTAATAAGTATATCTTTTTTCACCCGGTCTGTAAAGCATGAAAAGAGGCACCCTATAGACAGAGTGCCCCTTTGGTTCCCAGATTCCCTAACCGTTCAGAACTTCCACCGGATTAGTAGTTGTTCTTCTGGTTGTTGTTCTGATTGTTCTGGTTGTTCTTCTGGTTGTTGTTCTGGTTATTGTTCTGGCTGTTCTTGCAGTTCTGGCTGCTGTCAGAGTTGCTGGTGCTGTTGTTGAACTTGTTATTGTCGTAGTTCTGATTATTGTTGGACATAACATTTCCCTCCTGTTGGTTTTTAGTTACAGAAGTAGTATGCCATGATAATCCGCAAAATATCCCCGGGAAATATGGAAAATTTATCCAGATCTTTTAATAAATTTTAGGCTAATTCAGCCAGTCCCGAAACAGTTTGACCATGAAAATGACCGCCGCCATCACAATGATGACAGGAGCCAGAAACGAAAGCACGGAAAAGACCACGCTGACAACGAAAACCACCAGTAAAATCACAAGGATCGCGAGCAGCCAGCCCGGAATCCGAAAAACTTTGTGACTGTGCTGATAGTTGTCGGAATCGTCGTAGAAAAAACCTCCTCCGTTCTCTTCCTCGCGGTAGGTCTCCTCCTGATAGCCGCCCGGCATGCCGTAGCTGTCCGCCGAATCGTTGGTCTGGATGATGGTGCGGGCGATCAGACGGGGATCTCCAAGGGATGCGAGCACTTCCTCTTCGCTCCTGCCTTTGCGTATCTCCATATTTATATAATCTACATAATAATTTACGGTGTCTTCCACCTGAGGCGCCGGAATCCTGCCGCTTAAAGCAGCCCTGAGCCTGCTCAAAAACTCCTGCTTATTCATGCCGATATACCTGTCTCTCCATCTCCCGCTCATCGCCGGAACGATCCCGCAATACTGCATCGATCAGTAATCTGTGCATAATATTTTATCACGGGATGGCATAACAGTAAATAAGATAAAAAAGAAGGATTTATAAATTTTTTATAAAAAACAAAAATCTCTGTGAAACTTTTCCACAGAGACTTCTATTGAACCTGCGCAAGCGCTTAGAACGTGCGCAAGCGCATAAAACGTGCGCAAGCGCTTAAAACGTGCGCAAGCGCTTAAAAACGTGCGCTAGAGGATTCGAACCCCCGACCTTTTGGTCCGTAGCCAAACGCTCTATCCAGCTGAGCTAAGCGCACAGTGAAGCAGATCTGCCTGCAACGAATTATATTGTAAACGCTCCCCGGGAAAAAGTCAATAGATTTTTGAAAAAACCCCTGAACCTGCAGCATAAATATGATAAAAAAAGTATTCTTTTCACCTATCTTGTGCTATACTTATTTCGAGCCTGAAGAATTCTAAGGAGGAGTACAAATGTTGGAGCTTAAAAATCTCTGTTTTCAGGTGCCCGGTGAAGACACCGGGGAAAAAGAGATCATTAAAAATATAAATCTTACTTTTAAGGAACACTCTTTCACCGTCATCACCGGTCCCAACGGCGGTGGAAAATCGACGCTTGCCAGGCTGATCATGGGTATTGAGCGCCCCACGGCCGGGCGCATTCTCTGGAACGGAACGGATATCACGGAAAAAAACATCACGGAGCGCGCCAATCTGGGGATCAGCTTTGCTTTCCAGCAGCCGGTCCGCTTTAAGGGCATCAAGGTAAAGGATCTGATCTCGCTGTCCACCGGAGCGGACAAAAAGCTCAGCATCGCCGCAGCCTGCGATTATCTGTCCAAAGTGGGATTGTGTGCCCGGGATTATATTGACCGTGAAGTGGACGCAAGTCTTTCCGGCGGAGAGTTAAAACGCATCGAGATTGCCAGCGTCATCGCCAGAAACACGCCTCTCTCCGTTTTTGACGAACCGGAGGCAGGCATCGATCTCTGGAGCTTCAACAACCTGATCAAGGTATTTGAAGAGCTGCATGACACCAGTTCCAACTCCCTGATCATCATTTCCCATCAGGAACGCATTCTGAACATAGCAGATGAGATCGTGGTGATCGCAAATGGCTGCGTGAAAGCAAAGGGCGCACGGGAGGAAATTCTGCCGGAGCTTTTAAGCGGCACGGAAAGCTGTAAATATTATCAATGAATGTCCGTCCGGAAAGGACGTTGACGGAATCGGGGAAATATGGACGAGATACAGAAAAATTTACTGGAACAGGTGGCCGGGCTGCACGAGGTGCCGGCGGGAGCTTACAATATCCGCGCAAACGGCGCCAGTGTGGAACGCAATACCACGGCAAATATAGATATTGTGACCAAGGACGACAAACAGGGGATCGATATCGTCATCAAACCCGGGACGCGGAGAGAGAGCGTGCACATTCCCGTGGTACTCAGCCAGAGCGGTCTCAAGGAAATGGTCTACAATGATTTTTATGTGGGCGATGACTGTGATGTGACCATTATCGCCGGATGCGGGATCCACAACAGCGGCGACAGCGAAAGCCGCCACGACGGGATTCACAGCTTTTATATCGGCAGAAACAGCCGTGTAAAATATGTGGAAAAACATTACGGAAGCGGCGATGGCAGGGGCGGGAAGATCATGAATCCCCAGACTGTGATCGAGCTGGGCGAGAACAGCTTTATGGAGATGGAGACCGTCCAGATCCGCGGCGTGGACTCCACCAGGCGTTCCACAACGGCAGCCCTGGCAGAAAACGCCAAACTGGTGATCACGGAACGGCTGATGACCCACGGGAAACAGTATGCGGAATCCTCTTTCCAGGTGGACTTAAACGGCACAGGCTCCAGCGCCAATCTGATTTCCCGCGCCGTGGCAAGGGATGACTCCCGGCAGCTCTTCCTTGCCAAAATCAATGGCAATAGCCGCTGCGCAGGGCATTCCGAATGCGATGCCATCATCATGGATAATGCGAAGATCAGCGCTGTTCCGGAAATCACAGCCAATCACCTGGATGCGGCACTGATCCACGAGGCAGCCATCGGAAAGATTGCAGGAGACCAGATCATCAAGCTGATGACTTTGGGGCTCACGGAAGCGGAGGCAGAAGAACAAATCATAAACGGATTCCTGAAATGACAGGAATCCGTTTTTGTTTGTCCGTATATTCTTTATGTCCGTATATTCTTTTTTACTTCAGACGTTCAATGGCTGCCAGAATCTCCGCCTCATTGAAGGGCTTCATGATAAATTCCTCTGCCCCGCGCTTGATCGACTCAAGCATCTTCTCCTTCTGCCCCGCCGCTGTGATCATCAATACCCGGGCATCAGGATTCTCTTTCTTTATCAGACTTAAGGACTCTACACCGTCCATGACAGGCATTGTGATGTCCATGGTAACAATATCTGGTTTCAACTCTTTGTATTTAAGATAACCTTCCTCTCCGTTGACCCCCTCTGCTATCACGGTATGACCGTTGCGCTCCAATATCTCCCGCAGCACTTTTCTCGAAGTTCTCGAATCATCCACAATCATAATATTTGCCATTGTCTCTATCCTCGCTATTTCAATTTTCCGACCACAAAATAAAGCCCTGCATTGCCGATAAAAATAGGAATCCTGCAAATGTTGTCAATATTGTCTATGCCGCTGTACTCGGGAGGCATCAGCTCCAGGAACTGTCCCTTACGGCTCAGTTCCGACACATACATGCCGTTTGAACAGTTTAACAGCTCCCCGGCAGCATCCAGAGCATCAGCGTCCAGACCGGTAAATTTTTCCTGTCCGAATATACTGCACACCTTCAAAAGGGCACCGCTTCTCTCCGCGAAACAGTCTATGACGCCGCCGGCTCCTTCCAGCCTCTGAAGCGCCAGCCCTTCCACAGGCAGACTGTCAACCATTGCCGCCTTGCCCACATAGACATGACGATCCACCAGCCGGACCATTGTCCGCACCACAGTACCGATCAGTTCCCTGTAACCCTGTGCCTCCTCCGGAAGTAAAAACGGAAGGATCCTGTCCACATCATCGCTCTTGATATCTTCCAGATCGGTATTGCTGTAATTATTTATCTTCTTGAAATCATCCAGCAGCCAGTCCAGCTCTTCCATTGTGACCAGATCGGCCTCCAGGAGATTTTGTATAAAAGAAAGATAGGCATTTCCCTGTTTTTTAAGCAGTTTCTCCACCTGTTCCTTGTTCAGATAACCCTCTTCAATGGCAATATCGCCAAAGCGCTTATCTCTGACAGCCTGCAGGATATTGATCTCCTCCGCCTGCTGGGAAGTCATCATTCCCTCCGTCACAGCGATCAGCCCCAGCTTAACACGAACCGAATCCTGGCGATCGATCACTTCCGCAAGCTGTTGCTTTGTTATCTTACCCGCATCCACCAGATAATTTCCCAAGATGTATTCTACCATATCCCTCTCCCGTCCTCGCCGTGCCATCCAATGAGCAGCACCCGCATTTCTTAACTATCAGTATATCGTTATCCCAAATCTGTGTCAAGCAAATTGTCCTTCCGCCGCCATTGCCGCCGCTGCAATAATGGTCAGAAAATATCCTATTTTTCTTCTTCGGAAACACCTGCTGCGCCGTATGCCCAATCTGCAAATTTTTTGGCGCCGATTATATTGGCATCCCTGCCCTTGAGCGTATTGAGAATACCTACAACACAGAATACCAGCACCAAAAGCCCGACAAGAGAATCAATCAGAGAATCCATCAGACTCCAGACAGTCCCAAGGTAAGGGATCCTCGCGATGGGGCTGAGTATGCCTAAAAATACATTGACAATATTTTGGACAAAACACAGGCAGACCGCCTGTATGATCTGCTTTCCGGTCCACTCATCCTTCTCCAGAAAGATCACCGCTCCGGCAAGCAAAATAAGAACCGTTGTATTCCCAAAATAAGCCAGAAGAAATGCCAGGGTTGTATAAACACACAGCTTGATACCAAATTTACCTTTTTTCATTTGCTTTCCTCCTCATATAACGGATTGTTCTGAATCGTCTGCATGAAAAAAATTTATACAGGATAAGTATATCTCTTTCAGGCTTTTTCTGTCAATAATCCGCCATCTCAAATTTCAAAAATATGGCAGGAAAAAAGGACCATAGCCTGCGCTATGATCCTTTCTCTTATGGGGCCTATAGGGCTCGAACCTATGACCCTCTGCTTGTAAGGCAGATGCTCTCCCAGCTGAGCTAAGACCCCTTCCGATGTCAAACGGATGCTCAACATCCAACGACCCAGATCGGACTCGAACCGACGACCTTCGCCGTGACAGGGCGACGCTCTAACCAACTGAGCCACTGGGCCAAACAAATATGCAGTTTTCAAATGGACCTTCGGGGACTCGAACCCAGGACCGACCGGTTATGAGCCGGTTGCTCTAACCAACTGAGCTAAAGGTCCGCAAACCCTTTCGGGATTTTTAATGACTCCAACGGGAATCGAACCCGTGTTACCGCCGTGAAAGGGCGATGTCTTAACCGCTTGACCATGGAGCCGCGTCTTCATGCCTTTTCCGGCTGACCGGCTGGAAATACCCCGGCAGCGTACTCTGCTGCCGGTTTAATATTCCTGCCTGTCATACTCCCCGAGCAGGGCTCGAACCTGCAACAACTCGGTTAACAGCCGAGTGCTCTACCATTGAGCTATCGAGGAAGATC
>CANPWA010000043.1 GCA_947581865.1 uncultured Acetatifactor sp.
GCTGCGGGGCTCCCGCTGTCCCCAGCGGCAACTGAATCATAATACCACAGCCCTTTCCCTTTGTCAACGGGTTTTGCCGTCGTTTTATTTCCCCGACAGCAAAATTGAGTATATCACTGCTTTTTTCACTTGTCAACACTAAAAATGATTTATTTTGTAATTTTTTTGCACAATTACGCAAAACAATAAAAAAGCCCTGTTTTAAAGGCTTTTTTAATATTTCCGGAAACCCCGGAAAGTTTAATTTGCAGTTTTTTTGCTCACAAAAGCTGAATTGTATATGATCTTAAGTCATTTTTGATCAATAGTGAAATAGTTTCCAGATTGTCCGCCTGGGCATCATCAATTTCCACCACCAATACCGTTTCATGGGACGTTCCATCCTGGATGGATTCCCTGTATGTGGACAGATCATGATCCAACATCGTAGGAAGCGCCTTCTGCGTATAACTCCCGTTTACGGTCACACGGTAACTGTCATTTCTGTCAAGCAGATCGATCTTTTGTGTCGCTCCCGAAGCATTCCTGATTTCAAAGTATAACACCAGAAGCTTTTTGCCCTCCGTGGCATCCACCACAAAATACTGGCTGTCGCCGGGGTAGCTTTCCGCGGTCTCATATCCTTTGTACTCCACGGTCACCCCCTCCGGAAGCTCCAGAAAACTTTCCATACGCTCCGCTTCTTCACCCGGTTCCTCCCGTCTGTCAACCACAGGCGTATCCAAATCTCCGGGGTCTTCCGTGCTCTCTTTGTGTTCCGTTGTCTGCGGTGTGGCAGGAAGCGCCGGCGTCTCCTCCACCTTCTGCAGATCCACCAGCCGGCTTCTGCTGTCAGCGTCATATTTTAACAGAGTGATTGCGGCGTACTCCCCTATGAGATTGGATTCCTCGTCTGTCAGATCCGGCAGGGCCGCCCCGCACCCCGTCATAAGCAGTGCGGCTGCGCACACAAGCGCCATTCCTCTTCTTTTCATTTTTATCGCTCCTTTTGCAAACGCTTTCTTAACAACAGATCCCTCTTCTCCCCAACCCGCACAAGACCCCTGCGGGATCATCGTTTTCCAATACCGCGCTCTACCCTCTGCGGATCTGTCGTCTTCCAGTCCCCGCCGGTACGGATCTTCTCCGCCCCGCCCGGTATCCCCCTTTGATCAGTAATATTTTACACTATAAAAAGCCAAATGTCCACTCTTAGGGATCACCATTCCGCACTTTCTCGTTCATCCTGCACCGTTTCCAGCGTAAACCAGAACACCACTCCGTCCCCACGGTTTTCCACGCCATACTCCTGATTCATGGACTCCATGATCGCTTTTACAATGGACAGCCCCACGCCGCTGCCTCCGTACTCCCTGGTGCGCGCCTTATCCACTTTGTAAAATTTCTCCCATATATGAGAAAGTGATTCCTCGGGAATGGGTGCGCCTGTATTGAACACGGACACTCTCACCCGCCCCGGTTCCTGTTGCAATGAGATCTCAATCTTTTTCCCGCCTTCACAATGATTCACTGCATTGGTGAAATAGTTTGCAAACACCTCTTCGGTCTTAAATTCATCCGCCCACACATAGACGGCGCCGCAGTCTGCCATATGCGCCGTAATGCCCTGCTGCTGTGTCAGGATCTGTGCAGATTGCAGGTAATTGCGGATCAGTGTTACCAGATCAAAGCGCTCCATGTTTACCACATCGTTTCCAAACTCCAGTTGATTCAGGGTGAGGAGTTTTTTCACCATGGTATTCATCTTGGAGGCTTCGTCCACGATCACATCACAGTAAAACTGCCTGCTTTGGGCATCATCGTTAATCTCTTCCTGCAGCCCCTCCGCATATCCCTGAATCAGTGCGATGGGGGTTTTTAATTCATGGGACACATTCGCCAGAAATTCTTTGCGCATCTCATCGATCTGCACCCGCTTCTCTATATCGCGTTTCAACTCATTATTGGCAGTCTTCAGATCCGAGATGGACTTTTCCAGCGAAGCGGACAGTTTGTTGATGTTTTCCCCCAGCATGTCAATCTCATCATAGACCTTTGATTCCCTGTGCCGCTCGGCGCCATATTTTGCCTCAAAATCCAAATGCACCATGCGCTCGGAAATATAGCTGAGCCGGGTGATGGGGCGCGTGATACGATTACTCACCATCCAGATCACGATCCCGCCTAACAGCGTACCCAGCACACCCACATAGGCCAAGAAACGGTTTGCCAGCCTTGTGCTTTCCCGGATGCTCTCCATCGGGGTCTGCATGATAAAAGAGATTCCCGAGGTCAGTCTGCCATACATCTCCAAAAACTCTCCCTCACCCGGTCCCGTGATCTGTATCCAATAGTCGTCTCCTCTCTCCAAAACTTGTACCTTCTCATCGGAGACTCCAAAAATATACCCGTATAACTTCGCCTCCAGCTGCCGTCCACCGTTCTGCGACACATATTTGATCTGGGAATTCACATCCGTGACACAGATCGTGATGTTATATGTCTGACAGATTTTCTCCAGTTTCCTGGTAAAGGCGTCTGTTCCGTAGCTGTCCTGCTCCGCCGCATCCCGTATGCTCACATAAGCATTATAGATGATCTGCCGTTTCTCCCCGAAGTAATATTCCTTCAGAAATAATGTGTTGACCAGCCAGCACAAAAAGAGCGTCAATGCCATCAGCGTTATGAAGATCAGCGCAAACTGAATCCTGATTGAAAATCGCCGCCGCTTCCTCTCCATGTCTACTCCCCTTCGCTCAGTTTATAACCGATCCCCCACACAGTCTTGATCAGATCGCCCTTCGCCCCCATCTTACTCCTGAGTTTCTTTACATGAGTATCAATCGTGCGGGCGTCCCCAAAATAATCATAATTCCACACATTGTCCAGAATTTTCTCACGGGAAAGGGCAAGCCCCCGGTTTTCCAAAAAGTAAGCCAGAAGCTCAAACTCCTTAAAACTAAGCTCCACCTCTCCGCCGTCTATGGTAACCCTGTGGGCGCCCTTGTCCAAGACTATCCCCGCGTAGCTGATCGTCTTCTCCTTGTCCAGATGCCCGCTGCGGCGCAGCAGCGCCCCCACTCTCGCCACCAGGATCTTGGGGCTGAAGGGTTTTGCGATATACTCGTCCACTCCCAGGGTAAAACCCTGGAGCTCATCCTGTTCGTCCCCTCTTGCCGTGAGCATGATGATGGGAACCTTGGAGGTATTCCGGATCTCCCGGCACACCTGCCACCCGTCCAGCTTCGGCATCATCACATCCAGGATGATCAGCGCGATATCCTTCTCCTGATAAAAAAGATCCAGCGCCTGTTCCCCGTCGGCAGCCTCCAGCACATCGTAATTGTTCCTGACTAAAAAATCCGAAACCAGTTTGCGCATCCTGCTCTCATCATCCACCACCAGAATTTTCAATCTGTTCATCTACCCCGTCTCCCATCCTGATCTGTCACGGCACCCGCCGTATCTTAGAAACTATTCTATCTTATATCTTTGTCCAAAATGTGAACGGGTACACATAGATTGATATCCGTCACTCTCTTAACAGTTCCAGTTCCCGGGCACGCAGCTGCTGCTCTTTCTGTGTCAGCTCCTGCTCCCATGCAGCATACCGGTCCGTGAGAGCCCTCTCATAGTTTAAGATATTGGGCTGGTCGGTATTTAACGCGATCCAGAACATCGCTGTCACTGCCGCCGCAAGCCCCACATTGATCATGACAGAGATGAAAAGCGCATGGGATCTTCGTTTCTTCTCCCCGTCTTCCGGCTTCACGCGGCTGCGCGCGGGTCTGACCTGACTGTCCCCCTCAAAGGAGACATACAGGGGGATGGCGTCCACCGCCGCCGCATCAACCCCCGGCTGGTCCAGCAGATATTGCTGCAGTTTTTTCAGGAAAGCGATCCCCACAGGCGACCTGAAAATTTTCTCATCGATCGCCTTTTTATATATGCGCAGGATCATTTCCGGTTTTCCGTAATCAAGGCGTTCTTCCAGATATTCCACCTTTTTTCCCTCGCTCTCCGCCAGAGCGGCATCCCGTTCCGTATAAAAGGAATACCCTTCCGCCACATAACGCATATTGTCCATTTTTCCCTCCGACCTCGAAAATATCTTATCAGGAAACATATTTAATCCATTCCCTAAAAACAGTGAACCCGTCAGAAACGAAACAGGACAACCTCTCCGCAATCTTCACAAAAAGGGGTTGTCCTGTTTGGGCTTATAACAATTACTGTTCTCCGCTCAGACCATGAATCGTCTTCGCCACTTTATTCAGGGAAGTGACAATCTCACTGCTGACGCTGTCCATGCCCTGCGCCAGTTTCTGCACTTCATTGGCAACCACGGCAAAGCCTCGTCCCGCATCTCCCGCTCTCGCCGCCTCAATGGAAGCGTTCAGTGCCAGAATCCTCTGTTTGCTGCTGAAGCCCGAGATCTGCTTGGTATTGGAGCTGGCAAGATCGATCTCCGCCATCGCCACCTGTATCCCCTGACGCAGATTAGAAATCAGTTCCTCATTGACGTGGGAAACATAGCTCGTTCGTACAAACATATTGATCACATCGCCCAGCAGATTGGCAGATGCCTCAATTTCCTCCCGGGTCTTAACCTTAACTTTGTGCAGCGCTTCAATATAAATATCTTCATTGATCCCCAATTCCCGCGCCGTCTCCCGGAACTTCTGTTCATCCGGCTCCTCGGGGAGAACCTGCCCGCCAATGATGCTGCCCAGCACCGTTCCGTCATCCAGCGTGATCGGAATACCAAAGTCCACCAGCCCCGCATGGCAGGGATACACGCCCTTGCCCTCCTGGTCATTCTTGACACAGCGCCGGCATCCTTCTTTGCTGCCGCGGGTCAGCTTGATACAAAAATCCGTGAAATTATAACAATCGCTGATATACTGCCCGTCAGCACCCACGGCAACCGTAGCCAGCCCGGTGCTCTTTGCCCAGTTGTCCATAATTTCCTCGAATTTTTCCATGTTACAGAAATCCTGAATTTTTATCGTACTCATATGTCGTTCTCCCTCGTTGATTTTACCCTGTTCTCAGACCAGATCTGCTCACTCATCAAGATTGTTCTCTGCCACCTTTGCCGCTCTCGCCGCAACTTCCTTCTCCTGTACGTCAGAGGGCGCCTGTTCATACCGTGCGAACTCATAGGAGTATTCCCCCCGGCCTCCCGTCATGGAACGCAGATCCGTACAATACCCGAACAGCCCGCTCATCGGGATATCCGCCTCGATCACCTGTTTGCCGCCTGCCACAGGATTCATTCCCAGCACACGGCCTCTCCTCTTGTTCAGATCGCCCATAACATCTCCGGTGTAGCTGTCGGGAACCGTCACCTTTAAAGAAGCAATCGGCTCGAGCAGCACGGGATGCGCTTCCATAAAGCCCTTCTTAAACGCCTGCACGGTGGCGATCTTAAACGCCATCTCGGAAGAATCTACAGGGTGGTAGGAACCGTCGTAGAGCACCGCTTTCACGCCCACAACGGGATATGCCGCCATGGGTCCTCTCACTACCGCCTCCTGCAGCCCCTTCTCCACAGCGGGGAAAAAGTTCTTGGGCACGGCGCCTCCCACGACCTGCTGTTCAAACACATAGGGAACGCTTAAGTCGTCCGCCGGTGAAAAACGCATCTTTACATGACCGTACTGTCCGTGTCCTCCGGACTGTTTCTTATACTTATATTCCACATCGGAATTCTTTTTAATGGTTTCCCGGTAAGCGATCTTGGGGGTGGTGAGTTCCACATCCACCTTATATTCATTCAACAGCCTGCTGACCACGATCTCGAGATGCTGGTCACCCATGCCATAGAGGAGCATCTGGCGGTTCTCCGCATCGTTCACCACCTTCAGAGTAAGATCTTCATGGCTGATCTTCTGCAGAGCCTGGGAAATTTTATCCACATCCGCCTTATTCTTGGGCTTATAACGCATATAAGTATACGGCGTGGAGATCTCCGCCTGACCGTATTTGATGGTGGTTGCCTTGGTGGAGAGGCTGTTGCCCGTGCGCGCCCCGGTCAGCTTCGCAAGGGCGCCGATGTCACCCGCATGCAGCTCCGGAACCTCGATGGGTTTGTTTCCCTGAAGCACATAGAGCTTTCCGATCTTCTCCTCAATGTCCTTATCCACATTGTAGAGGACATCGTCGGACTTCAGAACGCCGGAATTTACCTTGATCATGGAATACTTGCCGATGAACGGATCCACGATGGTCTTCCAGATATAAGCGGATTTTGCCTTAGCGAAATCATAGTCCGCATGAAAGATCTCATTGGTCTTTAAGTTAATGCCCGCCACCTCACGGTTCTCAGGGCTCGGCATGTATTTGATGATGTCGTCCAACAGTGTATAGACACCCTGGCATAGCACATTGGAACCCATGGTCATCGGAACGATGCTTCCATCGCAGACATTGGTGCGCAGAGCGGCGCGGATCTCCGCCTCCGAAAACGTCTCACCGCCAAAATACCGCTCCATGAACTCCTCGCTGGTCTCCGCCACCGCCTCCATAAGCGTATCGCGGCAGATCTGGAGATTTGCCTTGTTGTACTCCGGCACCTCACAGGGAACAACCTCCTTGCCCTGCCAGCGGTTACCTGTCTCAGTGATCACATTGATATATCCCACAAATTTCTCATCTTCGCGGATAGGCAGGTGAAAGGGCGCCATCTTCTTGCCATAGAGATTCGTCATATCCTCCACGACCTGGCGGAAGGAAGCATTGTCCACATCCATGTTGGAGACATAGACAAAACGGGGCAGCTTATACTTTTCACACAGCTCCCACGCCTTCTGCGTCCCAACCTCAATACCCGATTTGCCGTTCACCACAATGATCGCAGCTCCTGCGGCGCTGACCGCCTCCTCAACCTCACCCACGAAGTCGAAGTAACCGGGAGCATCGATGATATTGATCTTATAGCCGTCCCACTCGATCGGGATCACAGAGGTGCTGATGGAAAACTGACGCTTCTGTTCTTCCTTGCCGTAATCGCTCAGGGTGTTGCCGTCCGCCACCTTGCCCATGCGTGAGGTGATCCCGGCCAGATACGCCATAGCCTCTGCCAGACTGGTCTTGCCGCATCCCCCATGCCCCAGCAAGACTACATTCCGAATCTTGTCAGTTGTGTATGTTTTCATGTAATACCCTCCTGTTTTCCTGATTGTTTGGGAACGATCTCCTTCTCTTTGTCCGGCTCCTCAAACCTTATAGATTATTTTACTAAATCTTATAACAAAATACAAGTAAATATTAGCATTTTTATCTATAACAAATGCCGGTTGATATTCGCACTTTAACGTGATATAGTGTCTCTAGACAATATTTTTCTGACGTGGGAAAGTGAGGTTTCTATGAAGGAACAAACATTTGGATTTATCGGGCTGGGTCTGATCGGAGGTTCCATCGCGAAGGCTATACGCGAAAAGCTCCCCGGCTCCGTCATTATAGCATATGACATCAACAATGACTCTTTGGAGACCGCGTTGTCCGACGGGGTTGTGGATGTGGCTGCCCACGCCATCGACAGGCAGTTTCAAAGCTGTGATTATTTATTTTTATGTGCTCCTGTCCATAAAAATGACGAGAATCTCAATGCCGTTGTCAGGATACTGTCCCCCGATTGTCTGCTCACCGATGTGGGAAGTGTCAAGACAGGGATCCATGAGGCGATCCGCGCCGCCGGGCTGGAATCCCGGTTCATCGGCGGGCATCCCATGGCAGGCAGCGAGCGGGTAGGATATGCCAACTCCAAATCGCTCCTCCTGGAAAATGCCTATTATATCCTCACCCCCACTCCCAGCGTGCCCGCAGAAAAACTGGAGGCATACCGGAAACTGGTGCAGACCCTGGGCTGTATCCCTCTGATCCTGGACTACAGACATCATGACTATGTCACCGCCGCCATCAGTCATCTTCCCCATGTGATCGCCGCGGCGCTGGTCAACCTGGTGCGTGAGAGCGACTCCGAGGACGGCATTATGAAGATGGTCGCCGCGGGCGGCTTCAAGGATATCACCCGCATCGCCTCCTCCTCTGCCCAAATGTGGCAGCAGATCTGTTTGACCAACACAGTCAATATCGACGCGCTCTTGAGCGGCTATATTCAGGCGCTGTGCTCCATTCAGGACAAACTAAGGCAAAAGGATGCTTCCGGGCTATATGACTTTTTTGAAGATGCGCGGATCTATCGGGACAGCTTTATCAACGCTTCCAGCGGTCCCATCAAAAGCTCCCACACCATTACCATCGACATTGCCGACGAACCCGGAGCCCTGGCGGCGATCGCCACCATACTTGCGCTGCATCAGATCAGTATCAAAAATATTGGGATCGTACACAACCGGGAAGCCGAGAACGGTGTGCTGAGAATAGAATTTTATGAGGAAGCTTCCATCGAAAAAGCGGCAAAAATATTGGGTGTAAAAGGTTATACCGTCTACACCCGCCGGAAATGATCTTTTATTTTAATAATACCTAACGCAAACAGCACACCCACTGCGCCTCCCAGTGTATCGAGACACACATCGGCGAAATCGGCGTTTCTGCCGGGGACAAAGGACTGATGCCACTCATCCAGGATGGCGGAGAAAAGAACCCAGACCACCGGTATCCGACTGCAGAGCTGCCTTTTATCCAGCCACAGCCTGCATATCAGACAAACCAGCAGCCCAACACCGGCATACTCCGTAAAATGTGCCAGTTTGCGGAGCGGATCCTCTATTTCGGCTGCCACTCTCTCCTCCTTGACACTGTCCCACTCTTCTCCGGAGATATCCTCCAGCACTTCCGTACATTTTCCGGAAAGCTGTCTGCTGAGACTGCCCGATTCTTCACCGTCCTGGTCTGAAAATGTGAAAATAGCGGCATAGAGACATAAGAGCAAAAACATATACAAGGCAGTGACAGCTATCTTTTTATTCCTGGTCATTGACCGCCTGATACACAGCAATCCTGCTGGCATCCATCTCCGGCATTCCGATAAATATGGCGCCGTAGACATAATCCTGACCCTTTAGTTCAATCCGCACGATCTGCAAAAACGCATGCAGCACCTCTTTTGTCCAGATCGTCAGATAGGACTCATAAATCTCCCCGATCTGCAGCGCCTGTCTGGAGGTAAAACCGACACCCGTGCGGGACACATCCACGATATTGATGTCGATCTCATTATGCGCTTCCCCATCCAGCCGTTTGATCAGAAGTTTGGACTCCAACGCTATCCGCTTGTTTTTTCTTCTCTCTTCCATCTCGTAACCCCTTCCGCAATACCCCATAAATACCCCATAGATAAAGCTGTTTTAAGTATATCATCCCCGCCGCGATTCTGCAAGCTTTATGTCATTTGATAAACATGGCGTCCCCGAAACTAAAAAAACGGTATCGTTCTCTGACCGCCTCACGGTAAGCCGCAAGCACCCGTTCCCTGCCCGCCAGGGCAGACACCAGCATCACCAGCGTGGATTCCGGCAGATGGAAATTGGTGATCAGCGCATCCAACACACGGAAGCGATACCCGGGATAGATAAAAATATCCGTGTTGCCGCAGCCGGGATGCACCCTTCCCTTTTCGTCCGCCGCGCTCTCAACGGTGCGGCAGCTTGTGGTACCCACACAGATGACCCTGCCGCCGCGTTCCTTCGTCCCGTTGATACATGCGGCAGCCTCCTCTGTCACCTCATAATACTCCGAGTGCATATGATGATCCAGCACATTTTCTTCCTTCACCGGGCGAAAAGTCCCCAGTCCCACATGCAGGGTCACATAGGCAATCTTCACACCCTTCTCCTGAATCTGTGCGAGAAGCTGCTCCGTAAAATGCAGCCCTGCGGTGGGTGCCGCCGCCGAGCCTTCATATCTGGCATACACAGTCTGGTAGCGGTTTTTGTCCTGAAGTCTGTGCGTGATATAGGGCGGAAGGGGCATCTCCCCCAGCCTGTCCAGCACTTCCTCCCAGATGCCTTCATAGGCAAAACGGATGAGCCGGTTGCCCTCCTCCACGGTCTCAAGCACCTCCGCGCAAAGCGCACCGTCCCCGAATATCAGCCTTGTGCCGGGTCTGCATTTCTTTCCCGGTTTCACAAGGGTCTCCCAGACATCGTTCTCCCTGCGCTTTAACAGAAGCACTTCCACATGGGCGCCGGTCCCTTCCCGCTCGCCCAGAAGCCTTGCCGGAATCACCTTCGTATCGTTGAGTACCAGACAGTCCCCGCCGGCAAGATAGTCAACGATATCCCGGAACCGATGATGGGATATCTCTCCGCTGTCCGAGTCCAGCACAAGCAGCCGGGATGCCGACCGGTCCTCCAGCGGATCCTGGGCGATCAGCTCCGGAGGCAGTTCAAAATAAAAATCTGACTTTTTTAATTCCATTTTATCCATTCGTTACTTCTGTCTCTCTCATAAAATCTTCTCCGCGTCCGCACCTGCGGCAAACGCTTTATAACCCCTGTAGACCTCGTACACATCCGCCTTGCTGGTGGCCTCCCAGGGCGCGTGCATATTGAGCACCGCCACTCCGCTGTCGATCACGCTCATCCCGTACCTGGCAAGGATATAGGCGATCGTGCCGCCGCCGCCCAGATCCACTTTTCCCAGCTCCGCGGTCTGAAAATGAATCTTCCCTTTCTCAAAAACGTCCCGAATATGGGCAATATACTCCGCATTGGCATCGTTGGAGCCGGATTTTCCCCTTGCACCCGTAAATTTGTTCAGCACCATGCCGCCTCCCAGATAAGCCACGTTTTTCTTGTCGAAACTGGACGCGTAGGAAGGATCGTAAGCGCTGCTCACATCCGAGGAAAGCATACAGCTCTTTGCAAGACATCTGCGCAGGGAAAGCTCACTGTACTCCCCCGCAAGATTCATCACTTCTGCCACCGCGTTCTCAAAAAATCTTGACTGCATGCCCGTGGCACCCACGGAACCGATCTCCTCTTTGTCCACCAGGATACAGCACAGGGTTCTGTCGGTTTGGGGGGTATCCAGCATTGCCTGCATGGAGGTGAAGGCGCACACCCTGTCGTCCTGCCCATAGGCAAGGATCATACTGCGGTCAAATCCCGCCTCTCTCGCGCTCCCGGCGGGAACCACCTCCAGCTCCGCGGAGATGAAGTCCTCCTCCTCAATGCCGTAGCTCTCCTGCAGGATATGAAGGATTCCCTCTTTGACGGCATCTTTTGCCGCACTCTGCGCATCCTTTTCGTCTTTTGCATGTTTCTTTTCTGTCTTTTTATCCGCCTTTTTGTCGATCACAATGGGCTTGCTGCCCACGATAATATCCAATGCCTCTCCCTCGATGACCTTGGAAGCTTTCTTCTCCAGCTGCTCCGCCGCAAGATGGACCAAAAGGTCGGACACGAAGAACACGGGATCGTCCTCATTCTCACCCACATTCAGTTCCACGGTGGTTCCGTCCTTCTTCACCACCACGCCGTGAAGGGCAAGGGGAATGGTCACCCACTGATATTTTTTCACGCCGCCGTAGTAATGAGTGTCCAGATAGGCAAACCCGCCGTCCTCGTACAGAGGATTCTGCTTGATGTCCAGTCTGGGGCTGTCGATATGCGCCCCCAGAATATTCATGCCGGCACAAAAAGGCTGATCGCCCAGCTGGAACATGATCACAGACTTGTTCATCCACACGCTGTAAACTTTATCTCCGGGTTTTAATCCGCTGCCTTCCTTTTCCAGCACGGCAAGCTCTCTGTAACCTTCCGCCTCAATGGCATTGACGATATAATCCACACATTCCCTCTCCGTCTTGCCGCCGTCCAGAAATTTTCTGTAACGTAAATTGAGGTTCTCCAGCTCTTTCAGTTGCTTTTGGCTGTAATTTTCCCAGATATTTTTTTTCTCCATATCAGTCTCCTGTCCGTTTCCGCTTTCTTTTTTTACGGATTCCTTTTCTGCGGATCTTTCTACATATCATTCCACTACTGTCTCAATTCAATTCCCATCTGCTCCAGCCCGTTGAGGATTTTCTTCATGGCTCCGGAAATATCCGCCTCTTCCAGCGTTCTGTCCTTTGCGCGGAAGGTGATATTATATGCCACGGATTTGTACCCTTCTTTGATCTGGCTTCCCTCATAGATGTCGAACAGAGAGTAGCTCTCCAGAATTTTGCCCCCGCGCTGGGCAAGCAGCGCCTCTATCTGTCCCACACGCACGTTTTTCGGCACCACCATACTGATGTCGCGCGTCACTGCGGGATATTTGGCGATTCCTTCATACTTTCTGTCAAAGGTTGCAAAGGGCAGGATCTTCGGCATATCCAGCACTGCCACATACACTTTGGTCCCGATGTCATAATTGTCACAGACTTCCGGGTGTACTTCGCCCAAAAATCCGATCTCCTCTCCATGATAGCTTATGCGCGCCTGACGCCCGGGATGAAGGAAGGGTTTTCCCGCCTCGGGATCGTATTCCTTTTTGTCCCGCATGCCGATGCTCTCCAGGAATTCTTCCACCACGCCCTTCATGGTGAAGAAGTCCCCGTCGCCGTAAAATCCCAAAGTAAACTGCATTCTCTCATCGGGAAGCTCCGTCACAGGCAATGCCTTGGGAAGATAGATATTTCCCAGCTCATATAATTTTACATTCTTGTTGCGTCTGTTGTAGTTGGTGGCAAGACTGGTGAGCATACCGTTTAAGGAGATGGTCCTCATAATTGAGAAATCCTCCCCCAGAGGATTGGAAATGGTCACCGTCCTGCGCAGCTTATCATCCTCCGGCAGAAGCAGTTTGTCAAATACCTTCGGGCTTTCAAAGGAATAGGTCATGCCCTGGGAGAAACCGCAGTATTCCGCGATGTCTCTCGCCTTCTGTTCAATGCGCAGCTTAAAGGAAAGCTTGCCGTTGGTGGATTCCCCGCTGGGCAGCGTGGTGGGGATCTTGTCGTAGCCGTAAAATCTCGCCACTTCCTCCGCGATATCCGCCATGCCGGTCAGATCCTGACGGAATGCAGGCAGTATCAGCTTTTTCCCGTCCCTGCCGTCCTCGACCCTGATGTCCAGGCGCGCAAAGATCTCCAACATTTCCTCCCGGCTCACATCCGTGCCCAGCAGTTTATTATAACGCTCCGGCTCAAAAGGCAGCTCTCTTAAGGCGGGAATGGGCGCCGCCACATCCACGATGCCGCTCACCACCTCGCCGCAGCCCAGCTCCTCGATAAGCTGGCAGGCGCGGTTGATCGCCTCCTCCGCATTGCGGGGCTCCAGCCCCTTCTCGAACTTGCCGGAAGCATCCGTGCGAAGCCCCAGTCTCTTGGCCGATTTTCTAATATTTGCCCCATTAAATACAGCCGCCTCAAACAAAACGGTCTTTACTTCGTCCGTGATTTTGGAGTTCTCTCCGCCCATGATGCCGGCGATCCCGATCTCCTTCTCCTCGTCACAGATCATCAGGACCTCACCGTCCAGCTTTCTCATCTGACCGTCCAGAGTCTGGAATTCATCCCCATCCTTTGCCCTGCGCACAATGATCTTATGCCCCGCAACCGTGTCCAAATCAAACGCATGCATGGGCTGTCCGTACTCTTCCATCACATAGTTGGTGATATCCACCAGATTGTTGATGGGACGGATACCGCTGGCGGCAAGTCTTCTCTGCATCCACTCCGGAGAGGGAGCAATCTTTATATTTTTGCAGACCCTCGCACAGTATCTGGTGCAGAGATCTGCGTCCCTGACTTCCACCGACACATAATCGTTTACATCCTCTCCGTTTCCGGTCACTTTCACCTCCGGGGGACAAAAAGGCTTTCTGAAGGTCGCAGCCGCCTCCCTCGCAATGCCCAGCACACTATAACAGTCTACCCGGTTGCTTGTGATCTCATATTCAAAAACCGTGTCATGCAGCCCCAGAAGCTCCACCGCGTCCGCGCCGACCTCCACATCGGGCTTAAAAATATAGATCCCGTTCTCGGGAGCCTCGGGGTACATATTCCTGTCGGAACCCAGCTCCTCGATGGAACACATCATACCGTTGGAATCCACTCCCCGCAGCTTACCCGCCTTGATGGGAATACCGTTCTCCGGCAGAGGACCGCCGTCGTGGCCGCCTGCCACTCTGCCGCCGTCAAGTACCACGGGAACCTTGTCCCCCTCTTTCACATTGGGTGCTCCGGTGACAATCTGGATCGTCTCCGCGCCGATGTCCACCTGGCAGACGATCAGCTTGTCTGCATCGGGATGTGCAGCAATACTCTTGATCTGTCCGACAACGATCTTCTCCAGATTCTTGTCTCTTCTCTCGAATCCCTCCACCTTGGTCCCGGTGAGAGTCATCGCGTCCCGGTACTCCTGGTCGGTGCAGTCGAGCGCGGGAACATATGCTTTAATCCATGACAGGGATGTATTCATAATTTTTCTTTCCTTTCTATCCGGTTTACTTATTCCGCTTCGTCTCTCCAGCCTAAAACTGATTCAGGAAGCGGATATCGTTCTCGTACAAAAGACGCATATCATCGATCTCATACTTCAACAGGGCGATTCGTTCCAGACCCACTCCGAAGGCAAATCCGGAATACTCGCCGGGATCGATCCCGCTCATCTCCAGCACATGGGGATGCACCATGCCGCAGCCCAAAATCTCGATCCATCCCTCTCCTTTACAAAACCGGCAGCCCTTGCCGGCACACTTAAAGCAGGTCACATCCATCTCCGCACTGGGCTCCGTGAAGGGGAAATGATGGGGCCGGAATTTCACCCTGGTATCCTCCCCGAAAAGCTCCTTTGCAAATTCGGCCAAAGTGCCCTTTAAATCCGCAAACGTAATGTTTCTGTCTATCACCAGCCCCTCGATCTGATGGAAGGAGGGGGAATGGGTCGCGTCCACCTCATCCGCGCGGAACACCCTTCCGGGAGCGATCATGCGGATGGGCAGCCTTCCCTTCTCCATCTCATGCACCTGCACACCGGAAGTCTGGGTGCGCAGCAGAATGTCACCGTTGATATAAAAGGTGTCCTGTTCATCCTTCGCGGGATGGTCTGCCGGAATATTCAGCGCCTCAAAATTGTAATAGTCTTTCTCCACTTCGGGTCCTTCCACAACCTCATAGCCCATGCCGATGAAGATGCGCTCCACCTCCTCCAGGGCGATGGTGTTGGGATGCCGGTGTCCGATCTTTGCCTTTTTTGCCGGAAGGGTCACATCGATGACCTCCGCTTTCATTTTTGCCTCGCGCATGAGACGCTCCATGCGGATGCGGTGTTCCTCCAGCACTTTCTCGATCTCCGCCCGGGTGTCGTTCACCAGCTGCCCTACTTTCGGTCTGTCCTCCGGCGCCACATCCTTCATGGATTTTAAGACATTGGTGAGCTCACCCTTCTTGCCCAGAATGCTCACGCGGATCTCGTTGAGTTTTTCCGCGGTGTCACAGTTTTTGATCTGTGCCAGCGCCTGTTCTCTGATCTGATCTAACTTGGCTTTCATATTGCTCCTCTTTCTGCGCCTGCGCGCGTTTTGTAGTCATTATAGCGGCTGCCCTTTTCCCTTTGCGTGTCTTGCCGCCTCGCCTCTGTGCAGGCACGGTCCCGGCGCGCCTGACCCGCTGTGACACGCAAAAAATCCCCTGCCGATATTGGCAAGGGACGTAATAGCAGTTTACGCGGTACCACCCTGTTTCCCGATCACCCGGGCTCTCATCCTGCGCGTAACGTGCGCGAACCGTCACGGACTACCCGCGCAGGAATCTCCTGCGTTTCACCCGTGCAGCTCCGGTGGGAAATTCGTGATCTTATCTGAACGGAGGCAGGCTTGCAGCCGATGACCTGCCCTCTCTGGCGGAAGATAAAACACTACTGTGCACCATCCCGGCTTTTCACTGCTCTCTATTGTAATGAAAGAACTAAAAATTGTCAAGAGGCAGGAAGCGTGTCTTATACAAATGTGCTCAAATTCAGTTACTTTTCACACAGTAGCCAGTCATAACATTAGCGCCGTCAGCTTAATCGCTGGCGGCGTCTGGCTCATCA
>CANPWA010000044.1 GCA_947581865.1 uncultured Acetatifactor sp.
CAATATCGCTATTATATGGTAAGCGAGCAAGCACTTGCGAACAACCCCGACGCAAAATCGTTGGACGAGTTTTTAAGGATCATAAAGGAGCTATAAAATATGCCGACTATTATTCATTCACTCGAAGATGCTTTGCAGTACGATATATCTCAAGTTCAAATTGAAGATTATTGGAATCTTGGAGATGAACCTGAATTGAAAATGCATAGTATTCATGCATACCCAGCCAAATTTCCTGCTTTTATTGCAAGCAAGGCAATTCATCTGGCTATTAAAGATGAGATTCAGGTAAAAACAGTTTCCGACATTTTTTGTGGATGCGGCACTGTTGCGTTAGAAGCCAAAAGAAACAATGTTGACTTTTGGGGATGTGATATAAATCCTGTTGCGACTTTAATTACTAAAGCTAAAACATTTGCTTATGATTCAAAGAAGTTAGAAAAATTTTATTGCTCTGTTCAAGACAACTATGTAAATGATGTTAAAGTGTACAATTATGATGAGGCAAATAATCGCATTAAATACTGGTTCAATTATGAGCAGTTTCAAGATTTAAGCAAGCTCAAGAATGCGATAATGACTATTCCTCGGGGAAAATATCGCATTTGTTTTGAATGCTTGTTCTCGTCAATTCTAAAAGCTACTTCGAGATGGCTTACCAAATCTATTAAACCGCAGGTTGATCCGATCAAGCCAATAGCAAATGTGTGGGATACCTTTGAGCGTCAATATAAAAAATTAATTAAGGCGCTTGATGAGTTGCCCACTAGTACATCTAAAATAGAAATTGTTACATGTAGCATATTGACAAAACGTAGTTTGCCAAAAATTGATTTGATTATCACTAGCCCGCCTTATGTGACTTCATATGAATATGCGGATCTCCATCAGCTCTCCACATTATGGTTAGACTTCGCCGAGGATTATAAGGCGTTAAGAGAAGGAACTGTGGGGAGCGCGTATAATAGTGAATCTTTCAGGTATGATATGTTGGAGTTGAATCGGACAGCACAGGATATCATCTCGGCATTGAAAGAGAACGATAAAATTGCAAAAGCAAAAATAAGATCTATTGCAAGGTATTATATTGATATGCAAAAGGCATCGGATCAATGTTATAGAATGCTGAACGATGGAGGCATGGCGTTGTTTGTAATAGGAGATACAGAATATAAGGGGACACAGATACATAATTCAAAACAATTAGTTGAATCACTGATCATAAGCGGATTCCAAGAGGTTTCTGTTTCCAAGAGAAAGATTATAAATAAGATTCTTTCTCCATACAGGGACGAAAATGGAAAGTTCACAAACAATAAAAATGACCGTGAGATATATCACGAAGAATTTGTAATAATCGGGAGGAAATAATTATGGAAATAAGAATAGAACCTTATGCTAGGTTGTTGACCATGCTAAGCGAGCAACTCATAAAAAATGAGGTTGTGGCATTGTCGGAAATTGTGAAAAACTCCTACGATGCTGATTCGACATGGGTAAAAATAACTTTTGAAAATTTCACAAAAACGTATAAAGTGCAAAAAAATTCACGAATTGTCATAGAAGATTGCGGATTGGGGATGACGGAAGAAATTTTGCGGCACGACTTTATAAATCCCGCTTCAGCTCACAAGAAAATAAAAAAAGAACGCGGAGAAATGTCACCCAAAGGAAGAATCTTGCAAGGAGAAAAAGGTATAGGGCGTTTCTCACTTTTTAAACTAGGAAAAACAGTAACTGTTTTTACTAAAACAGAAGAAGATATTTATGCTAGAAAACTGGTTGCCGATTTTTCAGATTATAACGATGAATTTATAAATTCTGATAATAGTTTAGTAATGCTTTCAGAGTTAAAAATGGACTTTACGCCACAAGTTGATTACGATTTTCATTCCGATATATTACTTTCAACAGGCTACACAAAACGTCAAAACCACGGGACAGTTATTATAGTAGAAAATTTAAATGATAATTGGGGTAAAGGAAAAATAGAAAAACTTCAAGAAGAACTGTTTAGTTTGATCGGAAGAGATAATGATGATTTTTCAATTTATATTTTTAGAGATAATGCGTTACTTCCCTCGTTAGTATTATCCGAAGATACTAGGCTTAATAATATCATAGACCAAAAAGCTGTTTATAAAATTGAAGGGAGTTACTATGAAAAAGATTCAACCTTTAAATTTAAAATAAATAATACAGAAAAAACCATATCTATTTGGGATAAACAAATTAGCGGGCTGACAATATTTAAAAGCTATTTAGAGGACAAAAAAGCATATATGGACCAAGAAATTTTATCGAATCTAAATTTCAAAACCGAGTGCGGTAATTTTTCGTTCAAATTTTTTATTTTTGACTTAGATCCTCAATGCAGGGATAAATTTCGGTTGGTTGATGAAGATAAAAAAATAGTCAGGAAAAATCGCGTGTATCTTTATAGAGATGGAATCAGAGTGTTCCCATATGGGAGTGTTAAGGATGATTGGCTACAGGTTGATACTATTCGTGGTACACAAAAAGCCAGCGCAATGTTCAGCAATGATCAACTAGTTGGTTACATCAATATATCATATAAAGACAATCCTAATTTGAAAGACAAAACAAACCGCGAGGGTTTAATGGAAGTAGGTAGCGCGTATTTGGACTTTGTAGCTATGATACAATGTTTTTTACAGCATATAAAAACTTATTATTATGACATGGATTATAGAAGCCAAAAACAAGCAATCAAATCTTTTAACAAAAACGATGAAATAGCCCTAAAAGATAGTTTTTCTCATATAATACAAGACATTCAAGACGAAAAAACTAAAAAGAAAATTATAGCCATTCAAAAAGAAGTAGAGCGCCAAAACGCTTATCAATTGAGTCGAATAAAAGTCGTAGAAGATTTGGCTGGCATTGGATTATCAATACAAGCGACTCACCACGACTTAAATAACTTTATTAGAAAATGCTATAATATTATTGATGATTATAGCAAAGCATTAAATATGGAAACAGCCACAAAAACAGATAAGGAGATTGTAATTGAAAAATTAGAACGTTTGCGCGGTTTAATATCAGCAATGGATGATTTTTTAGTTAATATGAAGAGCCTTTTTGCATCCACACAGAGAAAAGCAAAACAATTAAGAGCATCTGAGATTTTAGATAAAGTGCTAGGGTATTATAAAAGCTTATTTAAAACAAAAAATATCGAATTTGAAGTCAAATATATTGGCGAAAACCCTTTAGTCGTATCTATGCCGGAAGCCCTATTAATGACAATATTCATAAATATCTTGGATAATGCAATTTATTGGTTGGAAAACGAAAATATTCAGGAGAAATTAATTCGCATGACTATTAATAGTGATGAACAGTATATCGTAATTTCTGATAATGGTCCAGGAATATTCCCTGAAGAAAATGAAAAAATTTTTGAAGCATTCTTTACTGGCAAGGGATTGGAAGGAAGAGGTTTGGGACTTTATATATGCAGACAATTCATGGAACGTTACGATTATAAAATAAAATCAATCACAACTTCGCATGAATGCTTATCTGGCGCAAACTTTTTACTTGACTTTAATAAGGAGTAAATTATGGAGAACGTAAGAACCATGTTTAAGGGCGATATTGTCATTATAGATGACGAAGTGAATGATGCGAGTACTGATATCTATAAAATAAAACAATATCTAATGGGAAATCATTTTCAAACCCGATCCTATGAGTCGATTCCTCTTGTAGAGGAAGTGAGAGGACTAGACATAGCTTTTATCATTTGCGACTGGAGATTTAAGGATGGAGATGATGATCTTAATGCGGAACAAATCATTTCATTTTTGAATGAAGTAACATGTAATCGGTTAATTCCTATATTCATTTGCACTTCACTAGATAAGCAGTTTGTTAAAAATTATCTTATAGAAAGTTGTAAAAAATTTAAAGATAATTATGCTTCTTGTATATTTGTCGTGAACAAAAATGAAATACAAAATGAAAAAATATTCGATATTATTGATCAATGGATTTCCAATAATCCTTCAATAAAGACTATGAAAGCTTGGGAAAAAGCAATTGAACGCGCTAAAGAAAAATTATTTAGCGACTTGTATGATGAATCAGAATATTGGCCGTTAGTATTATATGATAGCTTTGAAGCGGATGGCGAAGACCCGAATGAAGAATTGGGGCAATTTTTATCTCGCAATTTAATCGCTAGATCAAGTGGTTCTTTTGAGTTTGAAAAAATCAAATGTGAAAAACTCGGGAGCATTGATATTATTGGGGTTTTAGACGGCGAAAGAACATTTTATTATCAAGATGAAAATATTAATGATACAACTTTGTTACATACGGGCGACATATTTGAATCAGCAGGAAAATTATATATCAACATAAAAAGACAATGTGACCTAATGAGAGGAAATAAAGATGTTTATTTGCTTACTTTGGAATCCGCGGGCAGAATGGGAGATGCTCCTGTTCGATTAACAGATGACAAACAATCTTTGTGTATTTTAGGAAAAGAACACAACATAGCAAATAAGAAACTGGAAAACATTAACGAAGCTTTAAATAATGCTTTTGTCAAGACGAATGCGCTCTATCAAGGGAAATTCCTGGAAAAAAATTATGAGGTAATTATCCCATGTGTTTATCATTTAGAAGTTTGTAGGATTAACCTGCGCTCTTTAAAAGTTATCACTGTTGATACTTTGAAAACCGATTATAAACGAAAAGCTAGGTTATTGGAACCTTATATAAATATTGTTACAGAAAAATTTGCCACTTATGTGGCATCTAAGGGCACAATGCGCACACCAGAAACACTATTAACTCATCAATTTATTATCTGCGACATTGATGAAGAATAATAAATGGTTTATGATATTAGTATTATTATTCCGAAATGCTTTTGCTTTATAAAAAGTTCAAATTCGGATGCCGACGTGCCGCCAAAAAGCACCTGCAAAGGTGCTTTTTGTATAGGAAGGTGGGATTCTCTTGTGTCGCTGATTACAACAGCGACACAAGTCTTTGCTTTGCAAAGGAACCCCCCCCGTACCGTGGCTGACGCCGTGCGCCGACTTTTGAATAAAAGGCGGACGATTTATCCCCGAAAGCAAGCTTTCACGTACGGCTATTACGGCGGCAGTACAAGCTGCCGCTTACGAATCCCACCGTTTCCGCCAAAAAGCACCCAACGGGTGCTTTTTGTATAGGATCAATGAAATTTTTTAAATTCTGTTTTGTCGTTTGATTTTTGCGACAGTCAAAGGTTGAGGACGCAAGCAGGTTTTGTCACCCGCCGCTTTTACACGATTTCGTTTAAGTGCAGTTCGACAAAGCCTTGTTTTGCTTTGCACAGAGGGCAGCAGTCCCACGCCTCCTTTCCTTCCTGCTCATAGCCGCAGCCCGCGCATTTCCACTTGACTGCCTTTTCCTTCTTATAGAGCGTGCCCGAGGACATTTGGTTGTAGAGGTCGTTGAATAGCTTTTCGTGGCAGGTCTCCACGCCGGCAATCTTGTCGAAAAGTCCCGCTATTTCCTCGAAACCTTCCTCGCGTGCGGTCTTTGCGTACGCCTTGTAAGTCTTGACTTCCATGGCCTCGTCCTCGGCGGCGAGCTTGAGGTTTTCCGTCAAGTTCCACTTCTCGCGGAAGGGGTAGCCGGAGCAGATGTCTATATTGTCGATGGTCTTGTTTGACGCCTGCTGGATATAGGTGTAGAGCATGCGCGCATGGTTGAACTCGTTGTAGACTACTTTGTCAATGATGTCCGCCATGGCGTTGTAGCCCTCGTTGCGCGCGCCGTACTCCACAAAGGAATATCTTGCATGCGCCATCATTTCGCCCGCGTAGGACTTTGCGAGGTTGAGCAGTGTTTTGCTGTCGATAAGTTTCATATTTTGGTCTCCTTTAGGTTTTTGAAATAATTATTGCAAATTTCGCAAACACTTAAACACGGGTGGAGCAAAAACGTATTTTGTGCTTGATATGGCGCCCCCGAAGTGGTATCATTTTAGTTGCAACAAAAAGCGTATTGAAAAAAATAAAGTCTTGAGAAACTCCGATAGGTTTCTTATAAGGAGAGTACAGATATGAGCGATTGCACTCATGATTGCAGCAGCTGCGGGCAGAATTGCGCGAGCCGTATCACGTTTGAAAAGCCGCACGAGCTCAGCCGCATCAAAAAGGTTATTGGCGTAGTGAGCGGCAAGGGCGGCGTAGGCAAATCCCTTGTCACGGCGCTGCTTGCCGTAGGCGAGGCGGCGAAGGGCAAAAAGGCGGCGATTTTGGACGCGGATATCACGGGTCCGTCCATTCCGCGCGCGTTCGGCGTAAAGGGCGGCATAGACGGCGACGATATGGGAATATATCCGCGCGAGAGCAAACTCGGCGTCAAGATGATAAGCTCCAACCTGCTTTTGCCAAGCGAGACGGATCCCGTCATATGGCGCGGTCCCGTCATAGCGGGCATGGTCAAGCAGTTCTGGACGGACGTCATCTGGGGCGACGTTGACTATATGTTTGTGGATATGCCTCCGGGGACGGGCGACGTGCCGCTCACGGTGTTTCAATCCATAAAGCTCGACGGTATAATCATCGTGACGTCCCCTCAGGAGCTTGTCAGCATGATAGTCGAAAAGGCGGTCAAGATGGCAAACACCATGAATGTCAAGATATACGGCGTCATCGAAAATATGAGCTATCTCGTCTGTCCCGATTGCGGCAAGCAGATAGACGTATTCGGCGGCAGCAAGGTGGACGAAGTTGCGACGGATTTCGATTTGAAGGTGCTCGCGCGCCTGCCCATAGACGCCTCTATCGCGGCGGCGGTGGACGCGGGCAACGTGGAGAGCCTCGCGGACAGGAACCTCGTCGATATGGCGCTCAAGGAGATAGATAAATGACGCGGCGCGAGAGGGCGGAGCAGAACTTCCTTGACGGCTACAACTGTACGCAGGCGCTGGTGCTCGCCTTCGAGGACAAGCTGGGTATGGACAGGGAGACCCTGCTCAAGCTCTCCTCCTCCTTCGGCGGCGGAATGGGCAGGCTCAGAGAGGTGTGCGGCGCGGTAAGCGGTATGTTCATCGTCGCGGGACTGCTCGAGGGCTACGCCTCTCCTTCCGACCTAGACGCCAAGCGAGAGCACTACGCGCTCATACAGCGCCTCGCCGCAAAATTCAAGGAGAAAAACGGCTCCTACATATGCCGAGAATTGCTCGGCGCAAAGCTCGCCGCGACAACTCCCACGCCCGACGCGCGCACTCCCGAATATTATAAGTCCCGCCCCTGCGCAAAACTCATCGGCGACTGCGCCGATATCCTTTCGGAAGAGCTGGGTATCAAGTGAGGCTCAATCGGGGCTACTCGCCCCGCGCCCTCGGCAATGGACTTCGTCCCCTGCACCCCGAGCTAAAAACGCGCAAACGTCGTGACTTTCGTCACTTGTTTGCGCGTTTTGCCTGTGAGCATGGACAAACTCCTGCATGAGAGCTTGATATAAACGTTAGTATTGTATTAGGTCTTACTGTTAATCCGGGGGATTTCTCGACTACGCTACGCTACGCTCGAAATGACAGCATAAAAATGTCATGTTGGGCGGAGCTAAGCGAAGTCGAAACATCCCCTAGTGCATAGGTCTTGCGTATTTAACATAACGCCGGTCTGAGCGATACGGGGCCCTAACAAATTACGCAGTGATTTCGTAGGGGTGATGTATATGGGGGAGGCACCCGCGAAATTTTCGCGGGTGGTGGGGGTCGCGTATCATATATGTATTTTGTCCGAGCGCACTTAAATTTGTAAATAAAAAGGAAAATCTATGAGTTATTACGACAGAGTTTATGAAATTGTCAAGCGCATACCGAGCGGGAAAGTCGCGACGTATGGGCAGATCGCGGCGATGACGGGCTCGCCCAAGGCGTCGCGCGCGGTTGGGTACGCGCTGCATTTCAATCCCGACCCGCAAAATATTCCGTGTTTCCGCGTCGTGAACAGGTTTGGACGGTGCGCGCCCGCGTTCGCGTTTGGCGGGCCCGAGATACAGGCAAACCTGCTGCGTGCCGACGGCATAGAGGTGGACGCGGACGGCTATGTCGATCTTGAAAAATACTTGTGGCGGCCATAGTACGCGCCTAGGCGCGGGCGGAGCGTCGCCCAAATTTTGAGCATAGCGGTCAACTACGCGTTCGGTTTCAAATTTTCGGCATATATCGGGGCAGTCACGCGTCCCGATATTATTTTTGCGCAGTCCAACGTCTCTTTGAGGTTTTGTGCGGAAATGGTAATATATTCGCAATGCCAAAAGCGACTTATTGCGTTGAAAAATGCGACAGGGTATGATATAATGCTCGCAAAGGAGAACTTATGGCAGATATGAATTTGGACGCGCAAAAGGCGCGCGAGGAAATATTCAAAAACGTGGACGGCAAACGCTCGCGCAAGCAGGTGATACGGCTGAGCGTGGAGGGCTTGCTTGACAAGGCGGAGCTGAAGGACAAGTCGCCTGCCAGCAGATATAACAACGTATGCAGCGTTTTGGGCGGCGTTTTGGACGCGCTCATCAGGGACGGATATATACGGCAGGACGCCGAAAACGCGACGCTTTTCCTTTGCGAGATAGAGGACGCGCGCGAAGCCGAGCCCACGGCGCTCAAGGCGGAGCAGGGCGCTCCCGACTTCAAGGGCAATGCCGAAAGCGGTAAGGGAGCAAAGCACGGGGGCAAACAGAACGCGCAAAAAAAGAAGGCGCAGGCAGCCGCAAAGCAGGACGAGAATGAAAAACCCTCCGCGACTTCCTCAAAAAAGGAGCAAGTTCCCGTCAAGGCAGATGTAAAACCCGCGGCGAGCAAAGCAAAACCCGCAAAGGCGGACAAGCCGTCGGGCGCCAAGGAAAAGGGCGCACAGGCGCAAACGCCCACAAAAGGCAAGGATGTGCCCACCGAGAACGGCAAGAGCGCGGGACCCGACGAGGGCAAATCGTCCGCAAAACGCACTTCCGAGAAGGCGGTCAAGGCGAAGGCACTTAAGCTCGCCAACGAGGACGCGGAGATAGAGCGCAAAATTTTGGACGCGGTGAAAAAAGAAAAGCACACCCGCCGCGAGATACTCACAATTGTCGAAAGTGACGATACCGAGGGCAAGGACGAGGCGAAGCGGTTGCGCACGCGCGCGGGACAGCTGCTGTCCAACCTTAAGGACGCGGGCAAGATACTCTTCGACAAAAAGAGCGGCGCGTACAGCTTACCTCCCAAGAAAAACGAGGAGCTCATCCACGGGCTCAGCGGCGAGGAGTTCAACATTCACACCCAGCGCATGCTTTACGAGTGGTACAAAAAATTTGGCATTCTAAAGGACTTAAAAAGCGAAAACACGGACAGTAGCGGCGACAACGGAGTGGATTGCTACATCAAGGGCACGGACGGCATGGGGTTCAAGGAGTACATCATCATCCAAAGCAAGCACCGCGCCGCGGGCAACAACATAAACATCAAGGACGTGCGCGAGTTTATCGGCATCGTCGCCTATCACCTTTTCGGCGAGCAAAAGTCGGGCAGGGCGGAGCGTCCCACAAAATTCATCTACTCCACCAACGCCAAACTCACCAAGGAGGCGCAAAAGTACATGGCGACCCTCCCGTTCGGACATATGCTCCTCATCCTCGACGGCGACGAGTGGCTCAAAAAAGCCCACGAGTGCGGATATAATATCTGATGTTTATGTGGGGCAGCGCCCCACCTGGGCGTGCGGGGCGAGTAGCCCTGCATGGGGCGGTAAAACCCCTTGCCGCAGTGTGGGCGGGTAGCCTACGAAAGAAGGTGTGGAGCGGCGCTCCACGTTCTTATAACAACTCAATCTATGTCGTTAGGGTCGAGGGTGCCGTCGTTGACGGCGGCGAGGCGGTCGTTATACTTATCGACCATTTGGCAAGAGAGCTCGAACATCTGCTCGAGCACGGCTTTGGAGATTATGCTGTCGCGATAGGAAGTTGTGAGTTTGAAATAAGTCGAGCCGTTGCGCACGTCGGTGTTGAACAAGCCGTCGCAGACATTATAGTTGATATTGCATACGGCGATAGCGCCCGCTATACGTTTGTCCTCTTTGAAATTGAAGGGTAGGAAGGATCTGAAAATGACGAGCGACCTTGCCTCGTCTACGTTGATGTAGAATCGCATAGGATCGTCCTCGCCGACCATGACGATCTCAAGGCGGAGCTCGTCGTCGTTTTTGGTGTACTTATAATTTCTATCGTCAAACAATTCGCACAGATATCTGTATATAGTTGTGGAAATATTATTTGCCATAGTTACGCCTCCTTATAGATCATATCCAGCATTTCGCCGGCGGACATTTTTTCTTGAACCATTTTGTAGAACTTGTCGTTGAATTCGTCTGTCATCACGCAAGCGCAGCCGAGCATATACTCTATGAGTTTTTTGCCGATTATGCTTTCGCGATAGGTGGAAGTGATCCTGAACAGTATCTTGCCTGACTTTACGTCGTAGTCGAAGCCGCCGTCCACCATGCAGTGTGTAGCCGCCGTGACAGCTACAGTCATAGGCACTCGCATATCCTCGGGGATTTCGAAGGGCATTGTGGCGTATATGGACAGCACCATAAGCTCGGGGTTGATCCTGATGATGACGGGGATGGGAAGGTCATCTCCTTTTGTGACGAATGTGACCCCCAAAGAGTCGTCCGCCTTTTTGTAGTTCCATGTGTTTTCATCAAGATAATCGCACAAGGTTTTGAATAGGCTTGCCGCCTGTTTGAGTTCTTGTTCTGTTGCCATAATATTCTCCTTTATTTTGATATCAATAAAATCCGAGTCTCGACTTTTTATTGCCGTCAAGCGCGAAGTCTTTGTCGGCGGACGCAAGCTCGAAGTCCTTGCAGGACAGGGTAACGGTCTTAAGGCCCGCAAGCTGGCATCTGAGCGCCGCTTTTGCCCATGTCCTCTCATAGAGGTTGCGGACGTAGCGACCATTGCTGAACTCCTTTGAGGTAATGAGATCCTCGGGGAGCTCGTCGAAATACTTTTTCGCGACGTCAACGAGCTGTTCCTCATACTTGTGCGTCGCAAGCAGGGAGCGGAAGATTTCAAACAGCTGTTCGCGCGTGAAGTTGGGAAATTCGATGGTGTAGGGCATTCTGCTCCTGAGTCCGCGGTTGCCTTCCATGAGCTTGTCCATTTCGTCCGTATATCCCGCCATTATCACGACAAAGTCGTCGCGGTGGTTCTCCATCTCGGCGATGAGCGTATCGAGAGCCTCTCTTCCGTAATCTTTTGAATCCTCGTCGCTGCTGCGATAGAGCGAATACGCCTCGTCGATAAACAGGACGGAGCCGTAGGCGTCCCTGCAAATGCTTGCTGTTTTGGGCGCGGTCTCGCCTATGTATCTGCCGCAGAAATCCCTGCCGCTCACCTCGAAGAATCCGCCTATGCGCAGAATGCCCTCCTCCTTGAGCATCTTGCCCACTATCCTCGCGACCGTAGTCTTGCCCGTGCCGGGGTTGCCGACGAAGCGCATATGTATGCAGGGAGTCTCCTCTTCGGAGAGCTTTGCCAGCTTTATCTGCGCGACGATGGCGTTGAGCTGATCCTTGAGCGTTTCGTTGCCGATGAGCGCGTCAAGCATCTGCTGCGCCGTGCGCGAATCGGGGGTGTCCATTTTCAAAAGATTGGAGGCGTCCTTGCCCGATATGACGCTGCCGCATTTGCCGCGACTGTTCGCTATCTTGTCATAGACAAGCTCGTCCAGCACCTTTTTGACCGTCTTTATGCCGTAGAATCTGCCGTCGCTCTTCTCCTCATTGAGCCTGTTCCAAATCTGGTCGAGCGCGGGGTTCTGCACCGTAAAGCCCTTACCGCCCAGCTCTTTTTTGGTGAAGTCAAGTATCTGCTCGCGCGTGGCGGGAGGGAAACTGACAAGTTTTGTAGTCATCATATCGTTCAAAGTCCTGCTTATGCCGCCCACAAGCTCTTTTTCGACATAGGGTATGCGGAAGAGCACGACGAGATTATCCTTGTTTGCCTCTATCGCCTTGAGGATAGCGCGGAAATTTACGTTTGTGGTCTTGCTCATCCACTCGCTTATGTCAAGCGAAATCACGGTGCGGTATGCGTCCGAAGAGGGAGCCTCTATCGCGGCGAATACGGGTCTCAGCTTGTCCGTGGTGTCCGTGTACGGTGGCAGAACGATCTCGTTTACGCTTTCATAGCAGGCGAAACCGAGCGCCCTGTACAATTTTGCGAGCAGTGACGCCGCCGATGAAAAGCCGCACCCGTCGCTTACCGCAAACAAGTAGCACCGAGACAGGACGAGGCTTTCAAGCCCTCGCTCCTTTATCTCGGGCGCGACTTTGATAAGCTCCTTTGCAAGCTCGGCAAATTCTTCCGCGCCGACGAGGGACTGTATCTCGGCGAGTATCTTTTCCACCGAGTCTCCGCTTTTGTACGCTGTGGTCGCGCTCCCCGAAGTTGATTCGCCGAATGAGGACGTATTACCGCCCGCCGTGCGGTGGCAAAGCCTGTCCAGGAAGTCTCCGGACGTCGCTCCCGACTCCTCGGCTTTCTTTTCGCCGCTCGATGTGGACGTCGTCGCGCCGCCCATCTCGAAAGACGGCTCGTTTTCCGCCAAAGAGACGCGCATCACGTTTGGAGCGGGCGCGCCGTATATAGATGAGAATATCTCGAATATTCTGTTGCGGATGAAGTCAAATCCTTTGTCGGAGTCCACCGTGAACAAAAGTTCGCTCGGACCGCTGTCGTCGATGGTAAAATCGAATTGTTTGTCAAACTCGTTTATGAGCGTGGCGACGGGCAAAACGGGATCGTCGCGATGAGAGAGCACCCACTCCGGATCGAGTTCGAGGTTGATCTTGAATTTCATATGCGTTCTTCCTTTTTTGATCTTTTTGTCATTTTAAAGCCCAATATATGCTTATAAAAAACATATTAAAGCCTACAAAAAGATTTTAACATCATAATTATTTACAGTCAATATATTCGCCTCATTAAAATTTGCTGCGTCGGCGCGTACAATGGCTTTTTCGTCGCGCAAAAAGCCTCTTTTATCGTAGTGTTTTTACAGAAAAAAAGGGGGCTGTGCAAAAAACAATTGCGCCCCGCTTGTTTTTGCGCTTTCGCATATGGATCGAAGTTTAGCCTTAGACTTCAAACGCTCAGGTGAACACTGCCATTAAAACTGTCCCCGCCGTCAACATTGCCAAACCTATCCACGCCTTTAAAGACAGCTTTTCTTTGAATACGACAAGCGAGAAGACAACTGTCAGGAGTATGCTCAGCTTGTCGATCGGCACGACGACGCTGACTTGCCCGTGTTTAATGGCGTAATAGTAACAAAGCCAGCTCGCGCCTGTCGCCAACCCCGACAGCACAAGGAAAATTATTTCCTTAGCTTTCAACTCTTTTACAAAGCCGACTTCCTTTCTGCAAAATACTATAAGCCAAGCCAGTACAAGCACAACGCAGGTGCGTATCGCCGTAGCCGCGTTAGAATCCACATTTTCTATCCCTATCTTTGCAAGAATGGATGTCGCCGCCGCAAATATTGCGGAAAGCAAAGCGAAAATGAGCCAAGCGAGGTTGCTTTTGTTTGTCCCGCGTTTTATATCGGTCATAAGAAAAGTACCGACTGCAATAGCGACAAGGCAAAGTAGTTTTACCCACCAAAGACGGCGCTCGTCGGGGAAGATGGCGATCGCGAACAGTACGGACAAGACTACGCTCGATTTGTCCACCGCCGCGACTTTTGAGACTTCGCCAAGCGATAGAGCCTTAAAATAGCATATCCAACTTGCGCCCGTCGCCGCTCCCGAAAGGATCAAAAATATCCATGATTTGACGGATATCTCCGCAAGCGTCTTGTATGCGCCCGTAGCAAATACGATGACCCACGCAAACGCCAATACCACAGAAGTCCGCACGGCAGTAGCAACGTTCGAATTAACGTTTTTAACTCCGCATTTTGAAAGTATAGCCGTTATACCTGCAAACACTGCAGACAAAACGGCGGCAACGATCCACCAATTCATATCCCGACTCGATCACTGTTTTTCATATCATACACCGATTCAGATAAACAGTCGCATAAGGCGCAACGCTTTTTCGTTGTTTGATGTTCTGCAATTTTACTTATGTCTTGTATTTATGACCGTCGCGCGAAGTCATTCATTCGGCGTCGGTTTCGGTTGCTTCGTCCTGTTCGCAGGAGACGTTTTGGTCATATGGGGTCGCGTTGTCCTCCTGCGAAAGTTTAGGAACGAGTTGCAATTCGGGCGTATACTCCTCGTTTAGATCCGCGACGACGCTTTGAAAGAGCTCCTGCCGTTGCGCGTCGAAGTCCTCCATGGAAACGCCGCGTTTCACTTTGACGCAAATCGCCGCTATCTTTTCTCCGTAGCCGTAATCGTGTATGACCACGCTGTCCACGCTCTCCACGCAGGGGAGCTTGCTTGCCGCGTCCTTTATGCGCTCCGCCGCGTCCTTCGGCACGTCGCCCGAGACCACAGCTTTTACGCTGTCAACGACCATTTTCACGGCGAACACGATTATGACGACGCTTAGGACCATGCCGACTATCGCGTCCACGGCATAGTCCACTCTGCTCGAAATGACAAATGAGACGAGTGTGGCGGAGGTTATCGCCGTGTCCAAATAGCTGTCCAAAGCTATAGCGTCAAGCGCCTTGGAGCGCAATTTTTTGTTTGCAAAATGATAAAAAAGTCCTACGCCTAGCTTTATTGGTATAGTCACGGAGATGAGCACGCAACTCTCTACGCCGAACCACACGGGCTCAGGCATAGCCATTCTATTCAGGGACCTTATGAAAAACAGCCCGCCCACGACGCAAGAAACGACCGCGACGACAAAGCTCGCAAGATATTCGCTCCGCCCATACCCGTAGGGAGCGGACTCGCTTTTGAAACGCAGCAGCACGCAAAACGCCAACACCGTGACAAAACAGGTGATGATGTCGAAAAAGCTGTTTATGGAATCCAGCATGATAGTAAGGCTGTTCGAGGCAAGCCCCACGTACAGCTTTATGAAGGCAAGCGCGATATTGACCGTTATGCCCAGCGCGAGCAACAGCAACGCTTTTTTGACTCTGTCTCTCATGGACCCCCTCTCCCGTCCCGATATCCTCTTGGGAGCATATTTCCGCGGCGCCGACGCCGCCGTTTCGGGACTTAACGAAAGATTATCTTATACATTTTACCACGCGCGCCACCCGCCTGCAAGTACGCAAGTTCAATATATTAAAAAAACGCGCTCAAAAGCAAAAGGCGCGCAATTAAACACTATAAATAATCTTCATCTTCGTCCGAGCGCCCCTTACCCGCCGTATGACATGTTTTTAAATTGTCATTTCGAGCGGAGCGAAGCGCAGTCGAGAAATCCCCTAGTCAGAGCGCCCCTATACACGGACTTTGCCTTATCTGAGCGACCCCGCGGAGCGAGCGGGATAGATAAAAGTACACTGTGAGGGCGGGGTGCAACTATGGGATATTTCGACTCCTTACCCCACAAAAACATTTCATATTTTTGCGGGGACCCCGTTCCGCTCAACATGACAAGTTATATTATTGTCATTCCGAGCAACGTCGAGGAATCCCCCTGTCCGAGCGAATTAACGCACCCTCCGTCCGAGCGCTCTTATACGCGGACTGATGCCTTGTCCGAGCGATATCGCGGAGCGAGCGGGATAGATAATAGTACGCAGTGAGGGCGGGTCTGCACCCCAAAAAATCACTTCGTAATTATTTTGGGGACCCCGCAATCTCTTATACA
>CANPWA010000045.1 GCA_947581865.1 uncultured Acetatifactor sp.
TGGTGTATTAGAGCAGTCTAAATTCGTTATCGTATACGTCAAATATTATGCCTATTTGCTCGATGGCGTCACAGATTTTTTTGTGTTCCGAACTGCTGAGCGTTTCGCCGATGCTTGCTTTTGTTAGGTCAAAGATTGCTCTTTGAAGATATTTTCGCACGTAAAGAATGTCCATTTTGAATTCGTTGTCTGTCATTGCAGTAACCTCCTGTATTTGATAGTATTATATTACCATATGCGCGTTATGATGTCTACGTCACATAGGTTACAGATACGGTTACAGGTGGTTACAGGCTCACGGGATTGGGTCCGGTCCGATGGGGTGGTATTGTGTGTTAGTGCGCTGCTTGCCGACAGTCGGTGTAATTGTTATTTGGACACCATTAGTGATAGCTATACCAGCGTTTTGTTTCACATCGTCATTGGTCGTGGTTAGCTGCAGCACGATTTTCATAACATTATTGATGTATTCCACGTGGTATAAGTCTATAGCAGTGATTTCCTTGGCTTGCACTGTGACAAAGCTATTTTTTGGTGTTAGCAACGAGAAACTATCCGCCTTGATTGAATATGTGTAGCTGTTTAGTGCCTCGAATCTGCCTGGTATGATGAACGACATGAATATATATCCTCCACCGTTGAGCACGCATAGGTCATAAAATGACACATAGTCAATAGCTGTACTATCATTGAAAATCGGGACAGTGACATTGCCGCTTACCGGTAAGTATTTGTTGTTAATCGATGTTACTGCCCCCGGAATATTATTCGCATTTAGGTTGATCGCTCCGGTCATATCTGGTCCCTGTTGGTTGACGGTCAACACAGACCCCGGCACGCTCCGCGCCGGCAAGTCAACGTTTCCGCCCGCGTCCGGCCCAATGTTATTTACTGTTGAGACGGCGGATAGTGTGGGCAAAGATATATTGCCGTTGCCGTCCGGCAATACACCATTGACGCTATACACCGCTTTGTCCTTGATCTCTTTGAGCTTTGCAATAACCCAGTCTAAATTGAGTTCATGAAAATTTGTCCACGGGAATTTGTACATGATTGACCCTCCTTAATATACAAGTAAGCAAAAATGTTGTACAAACATATCCGTTATATAATTATATATATTGAGCATTGGTGTGATCTCTAAAAACTCTTTGAGCATTTGTGGGGCAGTGGTTACTCCGATGTTACCGTGTAAATGCGCATTATGGGCATTAACAACAGTCCCGTTATTAGTGGTATCGCTTGAGCCTGTGTCTGTCCGGGTGTTGGTGGTGTCCGTTACGTCATTAGATGTAACATCTGATGTAGTCTCATTTTTAAGGGTGGCATTATTTTCGTTGTATGCCGCGACCTTATGTTGATTAGTAGTCAAGTCATCGCCGGTGTATTTGGTGTTGCCGGTTTCCTCTGTACTGCTATTGACGTTTTGCACACCTGTCCATTTTTCGTCCCGTTGGTCCGTGTACTCCTCGTACCTGTCGTAATTTTCCACGGGCGAAAATTCAGCGCCTGCCGCCTCCATAAATTTTTCGAAATCTCTTTTGTGCACTTTGCTCCACACACCTATTTCATGGCGCATGAATTGCCAGTCCGGATAAAGCAATTCCAATTCCGCGCCGTCATGTAATATATTTTCAACAACTAAATTTTTATCAACACTCTTTGGAACCACCAAATTATCAAATAGTGAGTCATCCCACTCATACAGCGCCAAAATTGATATTGTTGCCCTGTCCGCCACTTGTTATTCCTCCTTCGGTCCAATCTTGCCATTCCATATATAACTCGCTTTCCGGTATTCCAAAAAGTTTTCTTGCCTTTTCCATCGATTTTTGGATGTTGTCATACCACCTGATGGCTAAACTCTGTGTGCCGATATTGTTAGACTTGACCTCCTCTGGTATTAGCCGCTCTCGCTTTTCCGTGTTGCTATTTGGGATTCCAACCAAACCATCAAATTCCAGCATGATTTTTCTGAATAGCAATTCCAAATCGTCCCCAATAAAATTTGCTTTGAGGTTGTTGAAAAATACTGTCCACGGTTCGCCGTCCATGCCTGTAAGTTTTTTGTCGTAAAACACCGCCGGCTCCCCGCTCGCTATTTTGTCATACAACTTTTTCATGGCCTCCGCTGTAGCTTTATTTTTTGCGCTGAAAGCATAAGCCATCTTGCTATTGATTAGGTTGGTGTCAATACTGCTGGACAATAATGCAAGCTTAGACGCATAATAGGTTACAAGGTCATTGATGCCGCAGTAGTTATTTTTTAGGTACACCAGCCCCGCATTGATGTTGATTTTGCGGGTGTACGTCCTATCAAATAATGGATTAGTAATTACAGCGTATCGGGGTTGGTAGAAAACATCATATCCATAGACAATGCCATACTGTGGGATTAAGCCGAACTTGTCAAAGCGTGATACTATAACGTGCCCTCCGTGGTACAGGCACCACAACCAATAATTGATGCTCCAGAGCTCTGGCAATGTCCATTTAAAAACGGACTGTGCTCTCTCCATGAGATATTGAGACCAAAACACCGTTGTTGCATTATCAATATTATGCACAGTGGACGGTGTAATACTGCTAACCTCCAAATTAACTGCATTGTAGTCATAAGGTCCAGCCAATTCTACCACCTCTTTCTCGGATTTTGAATAGTAACCATATCGGGATGTTCCCGGTCCATCCTCCCCCTCCAAGTCTTGCAAGCCATTCTTGGGCCTGTGCCACTCTCAAGGGTCTTTGACCTGTCGGGTCCGCCGGATTTTCATAAAAATACAAAAAATATTCCGCCAAAGCGTCAACGGGTAAATTAGAGCTTTTAAAGGCCCTAAATGTAATGGGCGGGTTAAGTCCTAATACCCCATTAGGCCCCCATTGTAAATTATTGTCCGCCTCATAATTTATGCGCTCGCACTCTTTAGGGCCATTATCCTCCCACCCCTCCCCTGCCCACTCGCTGTACTTGGTGTATGGGGTCCACTGTGTCAACCCATACCCCGATGCTCTCCCATAATCTGGTATATAGTAAGGTGTAAGATTTTCCCAGATCCCAGGGTTTATCCCGCTCTCGGACTGCATATTGCCTAAGACTGCGGCTGTTGCTGTCCGGGACCAGCCATGGGACAAAAAGTAGTCTGCCGCCAGCAATCCATTATTGATGGTGTCTTGTAATGGCAAGTAATAATTACCACTCACCCATGGCATGGTTAATCCTCCAATATAATACCATTAGTGATATAATCCTGTAGGGCATTATTCTCCTCCTCGACATCCGATACGGTGTAATCATATACTGCTGCTTGCATATAACCACCCATTAAATCACGTGGCGATACAAGACTATATAATGGCCGGCCGTTGTGATGGATGTCCTCTTGAGCGGGGATGTAAAACCGCGCCGCTAACAGGGCATCCTCCGTGTAAAACAGTGACATTGCGCCTTGACTGCCTATCAACTCTGCCCTATTCATGGCCGCCGCGCCTGCGCTAATCGCATTTGTGGCCGCGCCTTTGATAGTCTCCGTTAGATTGCTGAGCAATGGGCTATTATCTGATTCCTCCGTCTGCGGCACCGCACCGGGGATTAAATTATTGATCCATTGCCCGATGCCGCTATTGGCAAAAGAGTTTTGCGCACTGCTAATAGAGTTGCGCACTATATCTTTGGCCGTGGGTAAAGCGGATATTATAGACGGTAACGCGCTTATACCCGATGCGACAGCAGCATTGCGCCACGCGCCCAAGTCCGCCGCTGTACCGGATATTGGGATATCCGCACCCAGTGTTGCCTCCATCACGCGGAATGGCACTGCATTATCCTGAGTCCAATAACTTAGCACGGCAGTACACGTTGCTATATCAAGGGTAATTGTCCAATGCAATAGTGTCTTGCCTGCTAAGTCTGAGCTATCCAGATTGATTAGCCCAAACGGATAAAAGTAGGCCCAATAAGTACTATACGGCGAGCTATCCAGCCATTCCCCGCGCTGTACTCTGGACGGATGTTTGGGGATAGTCCAATATCCGGTGTACTGCAAATAGCTATTTGCACTGATAGGGATTTCCAGCACTCCTAAGATTTCGTCCGTCTCATAATACCCAAATCGCACCCGTGCGCGTCCTGTGCCTGGAAAACGATTGAGTATATCCGCGTAAACTATCGGCAACCATTTGCACGACACAATGTACTGAAAGGGGTTGATTAACGCCTTTTGGAGCCCTGTTGATATCTCTGATACATCCACGCCCGCCCACGCGACATTAGAAAACATATACTCCATTACTTGAGCAAATGCTGTATCATTAAGGGCATAATAAGTAACTCCGCCCGTCCTGGATAGTGAGCTAATCGTTGCCAGGATGTAGCAACCGGGTATAGCACTTGCGCGAAAAGGGTTGTACGCGCTTTGCCAGCTAATAACAGGGGCCGTCAATGTTGGGTATGTGTCATCAATAATCTGTTGGCTAACTTGTTTTTCTGAGCGGGTCACATATAAGCTTGGACCGTCAAGTATAGCGTCCTTATATGTTGCAAGTACATCTACGGTTAAATCGCATACAAGTATATTGTTATCAAATGTCCAATTAGTTACATAATAGTAACGATTAAACACATTGATGTAACAATATCCATATCCGTACGGAAAGCTATTAGTTGTCGCTGTCATATCATACGACAATTCCAGCCGGGGGCGGGTCATTGTAACCGCCCCTTTTAAGCGGCAATCTGCTATATATTGTTGCTCTTCCGCGGGGCGTTTGGTAGATATTTTCTCTTTAACAAAGTTACGAAAAAATACAACTCGTAACATTTCCTGTTACCTCTTTTCTGCTAAGGGCCGGGATATTGCACCCAGCCCTTATTGGAAACTTAGGAAATAGTAAGGACAAGTCCTTTCTCGGTCAAATCGTTAAACGCCCTCATCTTGCTGTGGAACCAAATATTAGTATAGCGCCCGCGCGCATTAAAGGGCGTGGGGTTAACGTCTCGCTCAAGCTCCGCCACGCCAAAAGCGTTACGGTCTGCAATGACGGCAAAGACGTTATTCAAAGTCTGCTCTTCACCCGTCTTGACGGCGCCGGTGCTGTCCGTATAAACGGGGGTCATCTGGATGCCTGCGGGGTTATCAGGAGATTGCCAGTAACTAAGGCTCTCAACATCGCCAAACCTCAGATAATTATCATGGTAAGTATCCGCCAGCACCTGAGCCTCCAGACTGTACCGGTCCTGCGCCAGCATATAGATTCGCTGGTCGCTGTAGGGGGTATGCCGCATAACGTGATTATCTCCGATAACCGTCTGGTACTGCTCCGTACGATTAGTGAGCATATCACAGATAGCGGCAACTCGGCCATAAACGTAGCGCATAAAAGGCACATAGTTATCCGGCGCATAAACAGTTGTTGCCGTCAACTCCTGTCCAGTAAGGGTGTTATACTCAGTAAGCAACTTAACATTGCGGGGCCCCTGCGCTTCATCCGCGATCGCTGCCGCAAAATTGCCCAGGCACATGCGTTTAAATGCATCGTAGTAGGTCTCATGTTTGTTATCAAACCAAGTCTGCACCATCGCCCAAAACTGGGAAAATTCAGCGGGTCCCCTAAAGGCATTTTTAAGCTGGTCCCGGAAAATGCTGTAATGGTCTTGCCAGACCAAAAAGCCGTAAAAATTGGTCTGCACAACTTTAGGCTTTTTAAGCGCGTACATATCCACGGACTGTCCATCGCCGTTTTCATTTCCGCCGTGGCCACTGTCATAGCCAACAGGCCATTTATACCCCGCGTCCTCCTCTGGGTCCGTATCTGCGATATTGATTTTCCGCGTTACTGCTCCCCACTGCTCCTCGCTAAATTCCATACCCCGCAACTTGGAGGCGTAAGGGCGAATAGAAAAAATCGTCCTGCTAATAAGCTGACTAAGCGCATTAAGCACGGGGTCATACCCATTTTTAAGGGCCAGCTGTCCCACGGTGACAAAAGAGCTTACATCCGTAGGTGTAATGTTGGACACACCCGTGGTCTGGTCCGCCAGCGACTTTAGCACTGTCGCGGCCTGCTCAAAAGTCATATCATTTACCGCCATTTTTATCCGTCTCCTTCCCATTGATTAAATTATCAAAAATATTATATATTGCTTGGTCCGGGTCATCCGGGGGCGCGCCGGTCCCAGCCATCATTACAGTGAGCTTAGTATACATCCGCTCCATCGCCTGGTCAATCATCCCGGCGATACTGTCCGGGTCCGGCTTGGGCTCCGGGTCCGGCTTGGGCTCCGGCTCCGGCTTGCTCTCCGGCTCCGGCTCCGGCTCTGGCTTGCTCTCCGGCTCCGGCTTGCTCTGTGCGGCCATTGCGTCAATATCCGCTTTGGTGTACCCTGCATTAAGCAGGGTTAGAATTGTATTAAGGTCCATGTTATCAACTCCCATCATAGTATATACAGTACCGGTTAGCATACGGACACACACTACTATTTTTGACGTGCTGGATGGCCAAACGCTGTCCGGGATGTATCAGGTTAATATCTGTAATATTGTTAAGCTGTGCTATCTCATCCACCGGTACACTGTACCGCTGAGAGATTGCCCATAACGTATCTCCCGGCTTGACAATATAGATATAATCCCCGTTATCCTCTGGCCCTGCGTCTGGCTGGCTGTACCGTAACAGTACATCCCACCCGTCAAGTCTAATAGGCGTTACCCGTATCTCTCCACCTGTCTGGTCTCCGGATTGTGCGCCCTGTCCGATGCCGCCACGCTCATCGCCACACGCCTCCACCATCTCAGTGGCGGATATGACAATAGCTGTATGTCGGGCCTCATTAAGCAGTACATCGCCCACTTGCAAGGGGGGCACCGGGGGTAGCTCGCAAAATCCGTGGGCGACAAAGTCTTGTCTCATATTGCCCGTATAAGTGCAAGTCAACGCAACTCCTGCTTGCTTATATGCGGCAATCACAAGACTGCTACAATCATAGTCGGGGCCGTCTCGTTGATATTGACTATATCCGTGTGCATTATCTAATGCGATAGCTTTTGCCCATCCGGCGGCTATCTCCGGGATACTTGCCATTATTTACCCCCCATCAGTTTTACGGCCTCTTTTAGCTCGTTGATTGCCTTAGTGTTATTGTCAATGCTATCTTGCCACATTGACATTTGTTTGTCCTGGCGCTCAAAGCTGTCGTTGCACATCTTGTACATCATCAAGAGACACGCCGCAGGGAAACCAAGGTCCCGGATGAGGGAGACGACAAAATCATATAATTCAGGCATTAACGTCACCTCCAATAATTAAGGGGATAGGGGCAACGCACCTATGGGGTGCCCCCCGGCCCTGAGCTTCCGGCCCTTGCATATGGGCGGTGCGCCCCCTACCCTTCTATTGCTCATTATAACAGATTGTTATTAAATTGTCAATGTCTGATTCCAAATAGTGATAAAAATTTTTCTTTGATCGTCACCGTCTGGTACACACATAGCCGCATAGTGGCACAACGGGCAAATGTCAAATGGTCCCGCGCAAACATATCCGGATTTGTGTACTCCAAACATTGACCATAGACGGGAGAGGCAATATACAAGCCGTCATTTTTGGGACGGGCATATATTGTAAATTCGTCTGATAGCGTAGACAAGGGCGTACACCCGCGCAGATTTAAAGATTTAACATCGCCGATATTAGCACTGCCAAAACTATTAGCAATAGCCATATTATTATAGACTGTGTTACCCTGACTATAAATAAATGTATTAGATTTAGCGCGGCTAATTGGACTATTAGCCAAATACACAATACACCACCCATCAGGATTATTAACCTCATACTCAACCCCCCTTTTTATCATAGACATATAATGCTCAGTTAAATAAAACCCCTGCAAAATCTCGGAAAATATATTGTTACTATTTGCAAGTAAAATTAGTTTTACCGGCGGATGTCCGTCAAGCTCCCTATTTCGGTTGATAGTCTCGTAGCAGTTCATCAGGGCTGTTGACGCACTTTTGATTTCCCGCTCATGTTCTTCAGGTATAAATTCATCGTACAAAATATAATCGATGTAGGACGAATCAAACCCTCGCAATCCGGCAACCTTGGATAGGCCCAACATAACACATTTTACGTCGTTATATTTTATAACTGTAATTTTACCCTCCGGCTCTAATGTGTAATCAATGCCCATCCTGCGCAACATTGCGCAGATGGGATTAAAAGACTCCCCCTTTATTGTCTCTATTATTTCAGCCGTCCGCCTTAGATACAACCATGATTTATTGGATTCAATCAAATATTTCATCGCACCGTAGGTCTTGCCTGTCCCTCTACCCCCTATAATGCAATAACCTGTTGCTTTCCGGGCCATTATCCAATCCATATCTATATAACCGTTATCCAGATATAACCCCATAATACACACTCCTTATAATTAACGGGCCGGTTTTCCCGGCCCGTCTAATTTACTCAAAATCAACGCTTGTAAAGGTCCTGCCACCCTTACTCTTAGTTTTGCGGACAATAAATTTACACACTGTGCAGGCGTCCTCCCCCATAACCTCAACAAAATCAGCGATTGAGCTATAGACCGTGGGTGACGCGCTAACATACATTGTGCCATTCTGGTCCATAATACCAACCTGCTTCTGATTTACCGTGCTCCCGTCCTTCCGGGTAATAGCATTTTCCTCTTCGTAGAGCACATAATCCGCGACATCGATTTCCGCACCGTCATCTAAGTCACTCAGAGTTACCCGGCTCTTGCCTTTAGTGAGGTTATAGAGCCTCAACTTCTGCGCGGCACTGTCAAAGGAGCAATAGTTCACTTTCATTTTTAGATCTTTCTCCCCTGTAAGCTGGGGGCCACTTAATTTTCGGTTTCCCGTGACATCCCGGTGTACTCCGGGATGTTTCGGCCGGTTACTGTCCGGCTCTCATCGGACGGGGGTTAACAAGATACTGTCTAAGGTGATAATTTGTGGTGTTGTATGCGGGCCACTCAACGTAGTATTCTTTTGTTTTTGGGGACTGTTTGACCGGTTGCTCATATTTGTCGATTTTGCGCGATATATAGCCCCTGCTGTAGGTAACGCGCCCGTTAGTGTAACCATTCGCGATAGCTTCGATGTAAGTCATTTTTTGCACCTCCATTTGATAATACTATTATAACAGATATATAACAGATTGCAAGTTAAAAAAAGTTACAAATCAATTTTGCAATCTCAAAAAATTATCAATCATTGCGCTATCGTTGAGCAAATCAAAATAATCCTGTGATAGGGATAATGTATAATCGTTATCAACGATTGATACAGATTTGCCTACATCGAGCCGTACACCGTCAATCACATACTCCCCATAGGCTGGCTTATATATGGCCCGCTTTGTGGCATTGGGGAATATCACGCCCAATTTAAGAGCGTCCAATCCGCCTATACTCTTTAGATATTTTACACCATTCGTTTTTGACACTCCGGAGATTACAACTCCCAATTCCCCGTTGATTTCATATGCATATTTTTTGGCCCCGAATGTTACAAACCTATCGTATGTTTTTTCTTGCTCCGCGTAGCCCATGTAATGGACTTCCCCCCGCTTGTCTGTTGCATATGCTCCACTCTCCGTTGATGCCTGTACCCGCTCCCTATTGTATCCATCAAATGATATAACGTTGTGTGGGTCAAGATATTTGACACTATCCGTATCTGAGTAGACAAAACCATTACCAACTATGCGGGTTAAGTCGTATAAATCTTTCCGTGCATAAGCTGTCACATATACGCCCGTAGAATATAGACAAAAAGTGCTCTTTAAATTATCGTTTAAAATATCCTGTAATTCCTGCACTTTTTCACTATATTCTAATATACCCTTTTCTATATCAAAATCTGTATTAAAAATATACCGTGGTTTACCGATATCTGTGGCCGTCATTCCATAAATACTATTTAACCTATTTTTTGACTTAGTATAATAAACCTCTTGGCCTTTTATATTTTTTAGTTCTGTTTTCGCCTTATAATATTTTATATTTAAATCGATAAATGAGCGGTCAAGTTTTGATTTATTTGTGGCGTATAAATCCAGCACAAACGGCGGGTCACAAGCATATATTTCTAAAAATGTGATATAGTCTATTTCTGTCATTGTGGTTATTATATACTTTGCCGAAATTATCCGTCCATTATCTAATAGCGGTTCCTCTGCAGCTTCGCACTTGCTAAAAGAAACAGTCGGGAATCCTTCCAGCGGGTCCTTCAATCTAACATTAGTCGCTATAAATCTAATAAGGCACGCATAACCAAGTGATATTAACTTTTCCGTGTATGCGGGGTCCTCAGCTCTAAATTTATCTGCGGGGAATCGTCTGTTGCATAATTCGTCCGGGTAACTGCTGGACCTATCAACAGACTTTACATTCGCCAGTATCCGCCCTGTGTAAAATCTATTTGCATGGCAATCACCACCACGGTATGCCGCGCGCAATAGTTTATATTCTTTTTCGTCTGGATACCTCTCTTTATACCATTTTCGCCCTTTACCGGCAAAAGCGGCACGTTTAAACTCCCGGCGGACATACCCTGTTGATGTAAGTGGCATTGTGGCTATAGTATCACCCTCCATGGCGTTGATTTTATCAACAATATTATGTAGGGATATTACATCATTAACGCAATACCGCCAACCATAATGAGACAGCTTACTATTATAATAACGGTGTTTACTGTAGTTATATTTCGTCCCTCTTAATTTACCATTATCAATTTGATATTTTGTACAAGCCTCATCTAATGACATATTAAGTAGATAATAACTACACCTATATTCTATAGCCCCGTGTGTAGCGGTCAATATTCTATGTGGTTTCATAACCCACACGTCATCTGCAGCAAAGTCAAATTGGCCAGATAAATAGGCAAATTCAAATGATAGGTTGTGCACAAAAAATACAAGCTTTGCTTGAGCTATACTATCAATGTGAGCGCAAAAATCCTTGTATTCCTCCCACGTCCGGCCAACAACTACATCTCCCAAGATATAGCATTGCCAAACGTACATGACGCTACATTCGATAGGCTCAACATAGGTTGTTTCAATGTCAAACGCAAATGCATAATTATAATACGGCTCTTTATGCTTTACCACTATTTCAAGCTGGTTCAAACGTTTTTCGATGTCTGCCCAATCCAAATATTGCTCATGTATAACCATGCTATTCACTCCCCTAATAATAAGCGGTTTCTAAGTACTTCGGCGGCCTGCGCTAATATATCGGATAGACGTTTCCTTTCACTCTCCCGGTATTGGTCAAACCCTTGCATTATCTTATCCCAATTAGCTTTAATATCACCTTCTTCAATCTGAGGGTTATTGCTATAGTATTCCGCTGCTTCTGCGCTTGCTACTTTTGATGTACCGTAAAACTCCCTGATTTTCTCCATGTACATTCCAAATTTGCCCAAGTCATTAACTATATAATGCAGATTCAGCGTTTCAAGCCGTTTATCTACTATTGTTTTTTGTCCACTGGCGCTCAATGTGGGTTTATTATAGAGATATCTAAAATATTCTATATATTGTTGCAATTCTTCTTCAAACGACAAAGCGCGCACTTTACCGGGCGGGTGCCGCGCTCTAATATCCTTAATAGTGGGTAACCCATATTTCAGTATTTCCCTCGCTTCGCGTGATAACTTATCCGGTTTTATCCGTTTCAGCCGCTTTAATACAATGCTTCTCAACCGCGTAAATTCCGCATGTGTTGGATTGCTCTGTGCCATACATACCACCCCCGTATATTACACATTATACACCACCTGTAGATACATATCTACCACAATGCTGTAAATATATGTAACCGTATCTGTTACTAATGGTGGCAGATAATATACTACATGTACGCTATAATATAACTACCAAAAAAAAGAAAAGAGGGTAACACATGAATATTACAGATGCGGAAATTTTAGAAAAAAATAAGCGCGTATTGGAAATCGTAGAAAGAGAATTGAAAGAACTTGCAGATAACAGCCAAGAAATCGAGGATGCAATTATAAACCTGCACTATGCAATTTTCAGGTATGAATTACATCACGGAGTTTGGGAAAAAATGTAACCCG
>CANPWA010000046.1 GCA_947581865.1 uncultured Acetatifactor sp.
GACCCGCGACTTTCACCTTGGCAAGGTGACACTCTACCACTGAGTCACTCCCGCAAAACGATTGCCTTATTACTATAGCAAAACAGTGGCGATTTGGCAACCACTTTTTTCAAATTTGGCAGAAATAGTTGAATATTTCAAACGCAAACGCCTTTTTCGCCTCAAACAGGCGCGGCGGAGAGGTGGACGGATGGGAATTGGAGCGGGTGCGGATATAAATATTGATTTGTGCCCGCTTATGGCTTATAATATATCCGACTGTGAGCGCATATATCCATTTTTAAATGTATGTAGTGTAGATATTTAATAGGAGATCGATAACTAAATGGTTGCCGGCATTATAGTGTTGATAGTGGGTTTAATAGGTATCCCTATAATTATTTTGATAAAAAAAGGACACCTGGATCTTATATCGGGATACAATACCATGACAAAAGAAGAAAAAGAGCATATTGATAAGAATAAATTGAAGCAATATGTATTAAGAATTTTAATCTCGGAAACGTTGCTGCTTATTGAATCCGGTATAGTTTTTATAATAGATTTAAAAAACTATATTGCAATTGGAGCAACTATTGCTATCTTGATAATACCCATAATAGGAGTTATAATGTATGAGAGTTCAGCAAAGTTGAATAAGAAGGCTATTGATTACATACATATTATTCTAACGATTATATTTATAGTTGCTAGTCCTATAGCTTTGTTTACATTAACTTTTATTTAAGGAGACGATACCGGAGTTAAATATGTTGTTCAACCAAAATGTTTACTCGTGTATGGGATATCTGACAATTGGAACACAACGAAAACCAAAATGTTTAGAATATACCCAATAAAAAGTCCCAGCCTATCCAACTAATTAAATGATTCAATTTAGTTATGAGTGGTGCACAAAAAGGTAGCAAGCGCTACCTTTTTTGTCGCTCATCGTATTTAAATGAGAGAATTCTATTGCCTTATTTTAAATCTAGTTTCATACGGTCACGCGAAAACAGCATTCGCTAAATCCATGCGCAAAGGAGATATCAAATCTTATCCGCCCTTTCGATTTTAGTTAAATGCGTAATGCGCACAAAAGCTTAAGGACGTCACAGCACTATGCAATTGCATATGCCGCTATTGAAGGTGTCGCCGTCCATAGCTATTATGCCGTCGTCCACAAATGGCGTATTGTCGCCGTTTTCATCCTCGCCCACGCTGCCGTGATAAAGCCTGTTCGCCTCTCTCGCTTGCCAATGACCGCAGACTATTGTCCTGTCCTGCACACGTACGCCGTCGCGCCACGCATTTGTACCGTGCGCCCAGCGCGAGGCATACCAATCTCCGTTTTGCCAATCGGATATGGGAAAATATCTGTCAGCTGCCGCAAAATGATCGCAGGGAATATAGCCGTGCACGAATATAAAGTCGTCCAGAGTCGCATAGTCCACGCTTTTACTCTGCATGAACTCCGCCACGGACGACGCTGCATATTGTATCCTGTTTGCGAGCTGCAGCATGCGCCGCGTGTCGCCCGCGTCGTATATCCAAGCGAATTTTTCAAACGTGGGTTCGCCCAAGAATTGCATGATCGTCTCCACCGTGCCGTTGAGGAAGTGCGCCATATTCGGTCTCTGTCCGAGCATAAATTGTTCCAGGCAGCGGAAAAACAGGTCCTCATGATTGCCGCGCACGTATGTGAGCCTGTCTCCCAACCCCTCGAAAAATCCGAAAGTAGCCTTCGCCGCGTCCCCTCTGTCCAGCATGTCGCCAAGCAATACCACCTTGTGACGAGGATCGTCAATGTCAAAACCCTTGTCCTCAAGCGCTTTCATCATAGGTTTGTAAAAGGCATGTACGTCCGCGAGAACAAAAAATTTGTCGCCTTTTTCTCTTTGAATGTCGATGTGCTTGATCTTGATTTCATCCGTCAGCATCTCAATAGCTCTCCCTTTATAAAATATTATTTTCAAGGATATCATAAAATTCCGCCAAGCGCAATAGCCAAAATAATTATTTCGCTCCGCACATTTGGAAGTTTCACCGTTCACACCAAAATGACCTGTTCGATATCGGCATTTATCCGCTTGCCCCACAAAATAGTGCATGTGCAAAAATTTTTTGCCGATTTTTCAAAACGCCATCAAAACTTCTTGACAACTTCGGCATTAGAAACTATAATGTGAATACTGTCTGCGGTCATGGCGGAATAGGCAGACGCGTACGTTTGAGGGGCGTATGTCCAAGACATCCGGGTTCAAGTCCCGGTGACCGCACCAAGAAAATTGCCGAAAGGCAATTTTTTTTGCGTTCGCACGGGCTTGAACTGCGGCATATTTTCATATGCCGCGCGCGTTACACGCGCCCCGGATGGACATCCGCTGCACGCTGCGCTCCCGTGAGTAAACTCACTTCGCTCCGCTGTAAGGCAAGTCCCGGTGACCGCACCAAATGAGTGAGCAGTCTCGCGGCGAGACTGCTTTTTTATCGGGCGCCACGTAGTGGCGTTCTGTTTTTATAGCCATAGTGCCGCTTGCGGCAATTTGCGGATATAAAACAGAAAAGGTATGCGCAAGCATACCCGATAAAAAACAATCGAACCGTGAACTGAGAGCGAATGCAGGTAGCGGAATGAGCCTAAGCGAAATACCGCGCCAATCAACACATATTGCCGAAATACCATTTTGCGCTTGGTTGAGGGCGATCGCGTTTGATTTGCGCTTTAAAATTAAATTCAATCTTACGCCTTAGAAAGAAGAAAAAGAATAGGGCAAAAAAACAAGATATTGTGTCCTGCGGACGATAAAATTCAATACGTTGTGAGTTTTGGGCGAAAATTTGTTAAATATATTGCGGGAGATATTGACGTTTGCAAACGGGAGGTGTTAAAATATAAAAAATGGATATGCTGTATCAAAACGAGCACTAAATGCAAAATGAGAACTGATGCAGCCGTCGGAGGGATAATATGGAAAAGAAAAATAGGCGAGGGCAACAAAACAATGAAGAGCGAAAAAGCAAAAAGAGGGCAAACAAAACGTATGTGAGTTTGCTGCCTACTTTGCTCATCGGCGCTGCGATCATGTCACCTCCTGTGATCGCGGTTTGCGCAATTTTGGGATCGCTTGTAGTCGTTGCGGCTGTAGTGTTCGCCATAATGGCTGTCAAGAAGAAAAAAGCCAAAGCGCAAAAACAGGGCGAAGCTCAGCCCAAACCCGTAGAGGATGAGGCACCCGTAGAGGAAGCGCCGCAAGCTCAAGAAGAGCCCACCGCGGAGCAGGTAGAGGAGACCGTCTCGGAGCAGGTCAATGAGTCCTATGAGGAGAAGCAGGTCGAGGAGGCTGCCGCGGAAGTGGTCGAAGAGGAACCCGCTGTCGCCGTCACACCTCAAGCGGAGCCCGAAGAGCTCGCGGAAGAGGGCAATGTTGCAGACCTTACGGAGTTTACGGAGACGGGTGAGGCAAGCGGCAGGGCGTATGACGCAAGACGCCATATATTCGTACTTGTGCGCTATGATAGGAGCTACACCTCGAGGATAATACAGTCCGACGACAAGACCAAGAACTACTATGACGAGATAAAGGGCGAGCTTATGTCTTACAAGGGCGTCAAGAGCCGCATAAGCTGGAAACATGAGAATTTCCGCATAGGGCGCGAAAGAGTGGCAAAATTGCAGTTCAGAGGCAAAAAACTCTGCCTGTATCTGCCGCTCGACCCCAACGACTACATAGACAGCAAATATAAGATCGAGGACTTCAGTGACGTTGCCAAAAACAAGGAAGTCCCGCTTGCGTACCTCATCAAAAACGATTTGCGCGCCCGCTACGCGAAGGAGCTTATCGCGGACGTTATGGCGCGATTTGGGGCGGAGAAGCTCGAGGGAGAGACGGCTACTTATTCTCAAGACTATCCCTACGATTCGCTTGAGAACCTCATTGACCGCGACCTCATCAAGGTGCTCATGACCAACGAGGAGTATGAGGAAGCCGCCTCGGATATGGCAGAAGAGGCCGCGGAACCTATAAAGCCCTCCGAATTAGTGCACGAGGTCAAACCCGAAACTGCGCATAAGCTCATCTCGGACGAGAGAGCGGAGCACCTTATAGTGGAGAGTACGCGCTATGCAAACCCCATGCGCAAGGGATTTGTCAATGTCGACGTGCTCAGCCGCAACTTTGAGGCGGGCGAATTTGTTACGCTGGACGAGATGAAAAAGCGCATAAAAGGTTTCGACAAGCGCATGACCTTTGTCAAAGTGCTTGCTCGCGGCATTTTGGACAAGCCCCTCACCGTCGAAGGCGACGACTTCTCCATCGACGCCGCAAAGATGATTCTGCTCACAGGCGGCAAAGTCATCCGCACAAAGCGCAAGTGAGTTTCACAACAAATCGTAAGTGAGTTTCACAACAAATCGTAAGTGAGTTTCACAACAAATCGTAAGTGAGTTTCATACTCTCGCATACATCAAAAAGCGGCAGCAATGCCGCTTTTTGAGTTGTCCAACTCTACGGAGCGTGGGTTGTTTTAAAAGAGTCAATGTGTTAATATGGAAGCATAAGGAGCGACGCTTTATGGAACAAATCAAAATCGGACAATTTTTGAAAGCTATCCGAACAGAGAAAAAGTTGACGCAACGGCAGGTCGCGGAAAGTTTGGGTATCTCCGAAAAGACAGTTTCAAAGTGGGAGACTGGCAGTGGGCTGCCCGAGGTGGGTTTGATGTTGCCGCTTTGTAATTTGCTTGGAATAAGCGTAAACGAGCTATTGTCCGGGGAAAGACTTGATGAAACACGATATTATCAAAAAGCAGAGCAAAATATCATAACCGTTGGCGCAAAAAATAAGGGAACGGAAGATTTATTGATAAGCGAATATATGGAAAAATGTGTACTGCGAAACTTCATCGCAAATTCAGAGGACATTGGATCACTACAAAAATTTTATTGTCCTAATATGCCGATAAAAGCAATCGAAAAAATGATAGGAGATTGGAACACACTTGACTATCAAGGCAAATACTTTGAAATGTTTGCAATCGTGCAGGCTGAGAAAGTTGTAGGGACTCTTTCATTGTATGAACATTCAAAGAGCGTAGTTTCCATCGGTATTGAGTTGTTTTTGGGCTGCCGAGGAAAAGGATACGGTAGTATCGCTATGATTAAGGCGCTTGATATTTGCAAAGAAAAGGGCTATAGAATTGTCTATCAGCAAGTACGCGCCGATAATATCGCAAGTATAAAACTTCATCATAAAGTTGGGTTTGAAACAGATAATTATATTTACAAAAATCAAAAAGGTCACGATGTGATTCTGTTTTTCAAAACGTTGGACTAGAATTTAATTTAGTGAAATACAAAAAAGGCGTGGCAGTGATGTCCCTGTCTCTTTATAAAAAAGCCGGCGCGACACGTCAGTCCGGACAAGGAGTTCGCCACGCAAAGCATTGATTAGTATGAAGGAAATAATGATTTTTATTGCAGTAAAATGCCTCATATGCTATAGTTATTAATAAGAGGCAATCTTATGGAAAGGCAAAAGAAGAATGAAATCAATGAATGCATAGCAGGTATTAAAAAACGAGACAATGCCTCGTTGATTAAATTATATTCTTTAGTAGGTCATACTGTTAGAGCTATTGCGTTGAAGTATTTGAAGAATGAACCCGATGCTGAGGATCTGGAACAGGATTTTTGGGCAAAAATTTATGATATCGCAGATGAATTTTCTTACCTTGGAAACGGATTTAGTTATTTATGTAAAGTCATTACCAATATGGCTATCAATCGTTATAGGCAAATTTATGGGGAAAAGAAGCATATAATTGAGGCTATAGATTATGATGATATTCATTCTTTTGATGAAAGTGCTGTGACTGAAAATCTGGACGACATTATTGCAGTCAGAAAAGCGTTAGAGAAGTTGACTAAAATCGAAAAATTGGTCATGCAACTTGTAGTATTTGAAGATAAAACCATAGTACATATAGCAAAAGAATTGGGTATGTCAAAATCTCATGTTGGAAGGATCAAAAAAGAAGCCGAAGAAAAGTTAAAACTATTTTTATCTGACTATTTGGGAAAAAAGTAATATTAAAATTGTTTATAGTTATAAAAGCAAATAAAAGTCGGGGCAAGTATGGACGATAAGAAATTATATGAACTTTTACAAAAATATGCGGAATCTACAAGAAATGATCGACAGGTCGCGTTCAAAAAATTAAATGCCTCTCCTAAAGAAGCTGAGCGACCTACTCAAAAAAAATTCAAACCTATATATGCGTTTGCTATCGCGATGAGTCTTGTGGTCATTGTTTTGTGCATAACTTTGCCACTGACATTAACCGGAAAACAAGACAATATTGTGTCGCCGAGATACTGCCAGAGCGCAGATATAGGATATAATCAGGAAACAAGCATAGATGTTTTAAAAGAGCAATACGGCATTGTCGCAATATATCCTAACTATACGGCGTCATCTGTTGTATCAATTTTTTCATACACGGATAGCAATTTGCGCGGAGCCTTATTGGGATATGTCAAAGAGGACGATTTTATATTATTTGTTGACTTGGCGATAGTGCCAAAAAACTACATTTTAGATATTTATGAGAATTATTTTACATTTCCGGATGTGCAACAATGGGAAGATCTCGCATTAAAGTATCAACAATCATTAAATAGCGATACTATGTTTTATGATATGAAAATATATTTTGCCGATAGCAAATATGATTATTTCGTTTCCGCTAGTAGTGAACAGGATTTGGATGTGACATATATAATGGATATTCTATATAAGTACTATTGATATTTTTGAAAGAAAGCACATGCTTTTCAATCGCCATAGTATTGTTCTTCGCTAGCATTATTTTCCTAGTGTCAAGATCAATAGCAATTGGTTGAATTCAATATCAATACAAGTATTATGTGATTTATCGGGAGGGCCGTTATGGTTACGCTTAAAGGAGTAACAAAAGTTTATAAGGACAAAAGGGAGAGCGTGAAAGCGCTGAACAACATCGATCTTTCATTCGGCGAAAACGGTTTGATATTCATTTTGGGCAAAAGCGGTTGCGGAAAAACGACCTTGCTCAATATATTGGGAGGCTTAGACTCTCCGACAGAAGGTTCTGTTTGGGTAGACGGAAAAAAGTTGTCCGAGTACGGCGAAAATGATTTTGACAGATACCGCAATTATAAGGTTGGTTTTGTTTTTCAAGATTACAATTTGATTGATGATTACAATGTTCAAGACAACATCGGCTTAGCGCTTGAACTTCAAAATGATAAAGATAAGACGTCTAAAATAAATGAAGTTCTCAAAGCGGTTGAATTGGATGGTTATAACAAAAGAAAAGTATCGCAGCTTTCGGGCGGCCAAAAGCAGAGAGTCGCTATTGCGCGCGGACTTGTCAAAAACCCCGATATAATCCTCGCGGATGAGCCTACGGGAAACCTTGACAGTTCCACAAGCGATTCGATATACGAATTGCTGAAAAAGATAGCCAAAACAAAGCTGGTAGTAGTTGTATCGCACGATTTAGACGGCGCGGAAAAGTATGCGGATAGAATAATAAGACTTAAGGATGGCGAAGTGCAGTCCGATGAAATAAAAAACGAAGTCTTAAATAAGGCGACAAATATTTCGGAAAATACAAACAAAACAATTAAAGACGGCAATTTGGCATTTCTTAATATATGCAAAATGAGTTTCGGAAATTTGGGAAAGCGTTGGCTCAAAATGGCAATTACCGCTATTTTGTTTATTGTTACCTTATCGCTGTTTGGCAGCGGAGTGTCTTTGCTTACTAAAAACTCGTCCGAAAGATATCGTGAAACTTATCTTAATGCGGGACTCAACAATTTTTCCGCTGTGAAATATTCTTCCGAAGTCAATAGACCCATTCGGTTTTCAAATGAAGATTATAATGAAATGAAAAGCAGATTGGGGGAAAGGACAACGCTTCCCGTATATGACGCGATATACGATGTGAGAGGATTCGAAGAAATAGATAACAACAAGCAAAAGCAGAGTTATTTCAGCGCCGAACTCAACGGGATCGTCGTTATTGACGACAGTTTGCCGGCAAATAGCGGACTGAGCCTGGCTTATGGAAAATTGCCGCGCGATGGAAAAAGAGAAGTATGTCTTACACTTTATAGCGCCGAAAGTATATTGAAAAGGCAAAGCGAGTATTGCAGACAAAACGGAATCGCTGTCGTAAAAGATTTTATAGGGCATGAACTTTACTTCGAGGACGCTAAGGGCACGTTTATCGTATGCGGCTTGATAGATAGCTCTGTCGATCGCTATTATGATGATATAAAGGCCGCCGCCGACAGCGCGTGGCGGGAAAATTACAACGACACCAATACTAAATACGGAGAGTTCAGAAGCCATTATTTGCCGTATTCTTTGCACACAAGACTGTTTGTCAACAAGTATTTTTATAGGCATTACTATAGTGGGGCTGAGAATTATGTTTGGCGGCTTCACAACGAATATACCGATATACACGGGCCGTTAGGCTCAAGCGCTTCCTTTGACACTTCAAGATGCATCGAAGGGCCGATAGACGGCGACGATCAAATAATTCTCAGCGCGACTGCGTGGACTTTATATATGGGTTCCGAGTCGTTCGAAATGGCAGACGACGGCAATTATTATATAGACATAACGCTCGCTCGCGGCATAAACGGCGAGGATTATGCTTTGCCGCTTCGTCTTAAAATAAAAGGTTGGTTTTCGGATAATTATGAGGACGACTTTTGCATAGTATCCGAAAATGTTTTTGAAAAGCTCTACAACAGGGAAGATTTCGGCATATCCTGCGTCGATATCTTTTTGCAGGATCAAAAAAGCGACCGCGAAATGTTTGATTATCTTTCAAACGACGACAACATCAGGGTCTTCGACCATATTTGGCAAGAGGTTGAATCCGTCAATGAAGATATAAAACTGTTGCTTGATATCGGCGGAATGGTTTTGGCGGGCGTTGCGATATTCACTCTTTTGATGATGTTGAATTTTATTATATCCACTATCAATTCGACAAAGCGCGAAATCGGGATCTTAAGATCGATGGGGACAAAACAAGGAAACATCTTCGCAATATTTTTTATAGAAATGGCGATGCTCTGCATCATATCGTGGGTTTTCTCAATCGCGGCAATGGCTATTATAAATAATTATTTGGGCAGTAAAATTGCAAGTCAACTCGAATTTATCGGGGCAGGAAGCATTATGCCCGTAAACGCAGCCGCGATATTTGCAATGTTGGGGTTCAGCCTGATCATAGCCTTCTTAGGCACCGCGCTCCCCATATTCGGCAAATGTAAAAAGTCCCCGATAGAGCTTTTGCGGCAGTAATAACGCTAAATGTCAGTTGCAAATGTTAAGTAAAAATCAACCACATATGAAGTGAAACCATGAATTAGACGCTTTTGGAGACGTAGTTCATAGGCGGGTGCTTTTCATTTTCGGGTACAACCCATATATTAAGGGCGCAGCACATGTGCCCCTTTTTTAGATCTGCCAGCCATGGGCTTGTTACTTGATATTCATGAACAAGTCTCGCTGATAAAAGTCATTCAGTTGGTCTGTTTCTTTGTCCCTTTCATGTTGCTCTGCTATATATTTTTGTAACAACACAGTGTTCTTCCCAACTGTGTCCACATAATACCTTCTGCACCAGAAATCCCTGTTCTTGTATGCAAACTTCATATCCCCCACTTTTAGTATATCATCATGTTGCTTTTTCCTTTTAGATACCTCATGAACCCGCTTACGCTTGGTTTAATAAATAAAATCGTCCAGTTTTAATAGGTTTGAAGTTATATTGTTTCTAGTTATTATAACTTGTGGGAAAAATGCAATAGATATTTTGTTATAGTTTATGAAAGGACTTGGAGTATGGAGATGAAAACAAAAAAACGAAATTTCAGTAAGATGATCCTCTTAATAGTAGCGACTTGTTTTTTGGCAGTACTACTGTTCTCTTTTACGGCTTGTGATAAAATTTATGGTAGATATTCCGAGATGGAACATATTGCAAATGTGAAAGAACGAATTGAAAAAAGATTTATGACGGGAGAATATGAAGTAACTTCTTTTGAAGTTTATCCTTTATATACCGAGAATGAGCAGTTGAAATATCTTTTAGTGGAATTTGAGCCTTGTGGATATTTGTATATATCCATAGATACCGACTATAACGCATTTTTAGAGGCTATAGGCTTGGGCAGGAGCCTTTATCAAATAAACAATGCAGAGGGGGGAGTTTCACTATCTTCTACATGGCGACGCTACACCTTTGGCGCCGACACAACAGAACAAATATACGAAGTAGACAGCGAGGGCAATTATATTTATTACAATGTAAGCCCGTTTAAGGCTGCCAATGTTTTAAGCGAAAGGATGTATTTGCTTTATAGTCATTTCAACGGCTATATTCCTGGGTCTTCCTATATTCCCGCTGTTAAGAGGGAAGGTGAATTTTTGAATTTGATATCGATGGAAACAATTGATGATTTGACGGAGGCAGTTCCCACAATAGAGGGCTTAGGATGGTATTGTCATGACGAGTCATCAACACTAAAAAAATAGAAGGAGAATAACGATGTTTCAGGCCAAATCAAAAAATTTATTTTTATACTCATTGTAATTTGTTTGTCAGTGGAGAGGGCAAGTTTACTTGCAGAAGCGGCGCGTCAGTCCAGGAACCGGAGTTCGGTTGGCAAAGCCAACTATTGTTGCATTCTGCGACAATAAAATCTCCGACTTTATTGGACACAACAAGAGTGACCTATCTTGAACAGATAGGTCACTCTTGTTGTCTTACACGAGAGATGCCTCGTGACACAAAAAAACCTATCTGTTCAAGATAGGTTTTTTTGGTGTCTAACGCGAGAGATGACGGCACCCTATATCTCTCTCCCGTCGGAGATTCGTAGGCAAGGCCAGCGGCCTGCCGTAATAGCGTCGCGGGAGTGCTGGCACTCGGTAGCGGCGCGTCAGTCCGGACAAGGAGTTCGCCACGCAAAGCGTGGACGTCGCAAAGCGACGTAATCTCCGAGGGACATCATCTCTCGTGTTTTATACGAGAGATACAAAAAGAACATCCTTATCGGGCGTTCTTTTTGGTATCTTACACGAGAGATGACCAACAAAAAAAAGTAGCGTAGGCTACTTTTTTTTGTTGGTGTCCCGTCGGAGATTCGAACTCCGGACCATCGCATTAAAAGTGCGGTGCTCTACCTGCTGAGCTAACGAGACGATGGCAGGGGTAGCAGGATTTGAACCTACGAATGACGGAATCAAAATCCGTTGCCTTACCGCTTGGCGATACCCCTAAAAAAATTGAGAAGGTGCTTAGGGACTTTTGTCGGGTCGTATGACCCGTTTTTCGAGATGTGCAAAAGCCCCCAAAAGCACATCTCGATTTTTTTAGCTCTCCGCGCTCAAAAATTTTTTGCTCACTATATTGCATATGGAGCAGTGCGTTGAAGCGATGCAGGATATGCATATGGTTCGCAAATTTTTGAGCTTGGGTGCGGGCTGGCGCCCTCTTTTGTTCTATCTTGTTTATGCACACGTTCTTATCGAACGTTTTACATCGAATGGGGTGAATAGTGGGACTCGAACCCACGGCCTCCAGGGCCACAACCTGGCACGCTAACCAACTGCGCTATATCCACCATGGCGAGCCTGAAGGGATTCGAACCCCC
>CANPWA010000047.1 GCA_947581865.1 uncultured Acetatifactor sp.
TGAAAGCCCTTGATTTCAAGCCATTCTGCCGCTCTGACAACAGCATTTCTTTGTATCAATTCTTGGGTTTACATTTCTATGTAAAAGCCGTCTTTGATACAATTTAATTATTACACTCTGACGGGTTCAAAATCGCTTAGACGGGTTCAAATCAGAAATATAAACAGATAATGTATATCTAAATTCACAAATGTATTGTGAAAAAGATAGTTTCGCCTAAGCATTTTATATGCCGTGCTTTCTGTGAATTATCACCATCACTATTGCAGAAACCGCAACAGCTACAAGGGCGATATAAAACACTTTTTCTATTCCTAAATTGAAAGCGATTGCCGCAACGATAAGCGGAACAGCAAAAGCCGCAAATGCAATTTTTAATGGCAAACCAACTTTTTTCATCTTTTTTCTCCCATAACAATCTACTTTTTACAATTTTTTATTCCAACGGGCAATGTTGATAAGATAGATGATGATGTGCAGCAGTAAAGCGGCCACAATCAATCCTTCTGCTCCCTTGCCACGTCCTGCAATGCGGGCAAAGATCCCCATTACGAACAACATGATCTCTGTGCAGTACCAACTGTCCATAGCGGCTTTTTCCCGAATGGCTACATTTCGTTCATCGGTTTCCGCAACTTCTTCATCCCGGCGTTCTTCCGGCGTGAGCGCCTTATATTTGTGGATTGCTAACAATGCGGTGCCGCATACGACCAGCAATACAGCACTTAAGCCGGACATTATGCCGGTGAAAATGTCGCCGCATTTACTGTTTAACAGAAAGCCGGTAAACAGCAATGCTGCCGCTATGCAGACACCTAAAACGGAGAATAAATAAGGATGCTTTTTCACGATTCTTTCTCCTCCTCAAATAAGAATACATCTTCGATGGCAAGTTCAAAGTATTTCGCAATCTTATGAGCCAACAAAAGCGATGCGTTATACCGGCCACTCTCCAAGGAGATGATAGTTTGGCGGGTAACTGCGACTGCTTCTGCAAGCTCTGCCTGAGAGATTCGCCGCTCTTTGCGTAGGGCAGCGATACGATTTTCCATTCAACCAGCTCCTTCCGAAATGATGTAAAGTTTGCTTCACAAAAATAGTATAGCACGCTTTACATTTGATGTCAAGCGTGCTTTACGTTTATTTTGGACATTTTTCAAATTTGGGTGGCTTGTAAAAACACTTCCCCCAACCATATCACACAGTGATTTCCATCCCATTTCTAAACTTAACCTGAATCTCGCCGTTTCCATACACCGTGATATAATCGCAGAGCGCATACCACGTTCCTTCATCGAAAATTTCAACCTGTTCCGGCAGTGACCGCAGTACCTTCATAAAGTTATCCATCATCTGACGCTGAGCCTGCAGCTTAGTGATCGCCGTCTGTGTCTCGTCCAGCTTCGTCTTCGCCGTGTCAAACCGCCCGACCAAGGCATCATAATGTTTCTCGTATTCGTCCTGGTCTTGAGCGATACGTGCATTCTCATCAATACATTTTTGAATCAGTTCGGCGATTGTAGTTACATCCCCGGTCAGAACTTTTGCTTCCGTTTCAAGAACCTCTGTAGAAAATGCTGTATCCCTGATTTCTTCAAAACCTGCAATGATGAGACTTCTTTCATTGTCGAGTGTATTCAAAGCTTTGATAAAAAGCCGCTTGATGGTATCCTCGTCCAAGTGCGGTGTAGAGCATTTTTCATCGCCGTCAAACTTATGGTTGCATTGCCAGATGACTCTTCTATACTTGTCGTTGGAATGCCAAACCTTTGAACCAAACCATCCGCCGCAATCTCCGCATTTAATTTTGCCGGAGAAGATATTCACGCAGCTGCTGCGGTTCTTTCGAGATCCGCGAGCTCGCATCAGAATCTGTACTTGGTCGAACACAGAAGGGCTGATAATTGCTTCGTGGTTACCTTCAACGTAGTACTGAGGAACTTCGCCCTCGTTCTTCTTTTTCTTTTTGGTGAGAAAGTCTGTAGTGTAAACTTTCTGTAAAAGGGCATCGCCTTTGTATTTTTCGTTGGTCAGGATAGACTGTACCACAGCTTTTCCCCATACTTTTTTGCCGCCCGGCGTTGGTATCCCTTCCTGAGTCAGTAGCTTCGCTATCTGATAGGGCGATCTACCCTGCAGAAAATACCCATATATTTTTCGGACGATTTTCGCTTGTTCTTCGTTGACCACAAGGTTGCCGTCTTCACCCCGGTCATAACCAAGGAACCGTCCAAAGGGAACTGTGACTTTTCCGTCGGCGCACCGCTTACGCCAACCCCAAGTGCAGTTCTCAGAAATGCTGCGGCTTTCTTCCTGCGCAAGGCTCGACATAATAGTGATGAGCAGTTCGCCTTTGGAATCGAACGTCCAGATATTTTCTTTCTCGAAATAACATTCACAGCCGTGTTCTTTCAGCTTCCTAATGGTTGAAAGGCTATCCACTGTGTTCCTTGCAAAACGACTCACGCTCTTTGTTATGATAAGGTCTATGCGTCCGGCAAGGGCATCCTCGACCATTTTGTTAAAACCATCGCGTTTGAACGTATTACAGGCAGTTGTACCCTCATCGGAATATAACCCGACAAACTCCCAGTCATCACGGCCCATTATGTAATTTGTATAGTATTCGCACTGTGCCGTATAACTGGTCTGCTGATCCTCCATGTCCGTGGAAACGCGGGCATATCCGGCAACACGACGTTTCTTTTTGCTGTTTATCGGACTTGCCGTAAATCTGTTAATTGTTGCCGGTATTGTAGTTACATTCTTTGCCATGTTTTCATTTCCCCTCCGTAAAATTGAAATTGCAAATCACCATTCTCCCGAACTGTAATTATTTTTACTGTTCTTTCAAACATCTCTTCGTCAAATTGCGGAATTTCCATCACCTGTGCGCAGATCTTCTCTATCGCTTCTTCTCTGAAATTAGTATTGGTACAGGCTGTTCCACTTTCCTTTTTTGAACGGCAAATCCAACGCACATATGTTTTGTCCCTGATATTTTCTTTTTTTCGTGTGTAATGCGATCCGCAGATGCCACACCTGATTTTCCCTGAAAAACAGTATGTGGGATTGATTAATGCGGCTCTGCGTTTCATTTCTGATTTAACTTTTGCATAGGTTTCCCGGTCAATGATTGCCTCATGACAATCCGTCATGTAATACTGCGGCAGTTCGCCGCGATTAGGCATTTTAACTTTACGAATAGGATCGGAAACATAACATTTTTGCCTTCTGATATCTCCGGCATATACTTCATTAAAAATAAGTTTTCTTACAGACGCTTCCTGAAACTTATTTCCGAGTATAGTGCGGATTCCTGCTTGGGTTAAATTTTCCGCAATTATTCTGAATGAAATTCCGTCAATATACATTTGAAATATCCATCTTACGGTTTTTGCTTCTTCGGGAATGATGACATATTTTTTCAGTTCCTCGTCATATTGGTATCCAAACAAATGCTTGTTTGCCACTCCTATTTCACCGGATTGAAATCTTTTGCGGATTCCCCATTTACTATTCTCAGAAATGCTGCGGCTTTCCTCCTGCGCAAATGATGCGATAATAGTCATCATTAATTCGCCATCTCCTGAGAATGAACTGATATGTTCCTTCTCAAACCTTACCTCCACGCCGAGTTCTTTCAAATGACGCACTGTAGTAAGAAGGTCAACAGTATTCCTTGCAAATCGAGATATGCTCTTTGTCAACACGATATCGATTTTGCCCGCTTCGCAGTCAGCTATCAGTCGCTGAAATTCATCGCGCTCCCGAACACCCGTGCCGCTGATGCCAGAATCGGTATACACGCCTGCATATTCCCATTCTGGATTGCTTTGTATCAGCTTACTGTAGTAGCTTACCTGTGCAGAAATCGAGTGTATAAGTCGCTCTGTGCCTTTTGAAACGCGGGCATAAGCGGCTACGCGCTTTCGGTATGGAATGACTGTTTTTTTAGACTCAATTCTGCTGATTCTTGCCATAAAATCACTTCCTTCCGCTACTATATATTGCTCTGAAAAAGCGTTAAGTCAACGGCTTTCCCGATAATAATGTAGCCGAAATCGGGCGGTATTTTTCAAGCAGTTTTGTATCAATTATGGCATATACTTCCCGGTCGATTAAGCCCTTTTCAAGCATGGATTTGATGATGGAAACGGAGATATAGTAGAGCTTTTCCGCCTGAAACTGTGTCTCACTCATCATCACCACCTCCAAATCTGTCCGCAATATAACAGTTGTGAGAGCAGTATTTGCGATTTTTATTTCCATAGGCTGTAAACGGCTTTCCACACCTTGCACAAACAAATGTATATATCGCTTTTTGATTGACTTTATCCGCATTTTCTTTCCACCATTTTTCGCGGCAAGATTTACAGCAAAATATTTGTTTTTTCCTTTTCTCCTGTTGAATGAGGGGCTTTCCGCATTCACGGCATATATCCCAATCCTCAGTAGGTTGATTAGTTGACACCAGTAAACCGTTTCTGCGGCAGAAGCTTTTCACGGTATCCTTCGAAATGTCGAGTTTCCGTCCGATATCTGTGTATCCGTAACCCTTCCTGCGAAATCGTATAATTTTTTCTTTCTGATCATTAGTCATGAAAATCGCCTCCTACAGGTAGCCCACAGGAGAACGAAAACTTAAGGTTTTTTACGCACGAAAATAAAAAATGCCCACAGAACGTTTTATTACGCTCTGTGGGCTGCTACAATTGAAAATTCAGTTACACACGTTGAACATAGTCAAGCGAAATCCAACCCGCGCCGGACTTGAGTTTTCCCCAGCCTTTCGTGCTGCCCTGACCGTTGGATTGGGCTACGATGGTAAAGACACCCTTGCCTGTAAACTTTCCGGTCTTGCTATAATTCGTACCGGGTCCGGTGCGGATATTCAAATCAGAAATAGACACCTGTACCTTGTATGAGCCGGTCTTGTCCGAAGAGGACACCGCCGTCTGTTTCCCTGTATAAACCTTATTTCCCCTCTCATCGAATACAGAATATCCTGCATTGGTGTCAGCACATTTCTTTGCGTTCTCCAAAATACTGAATGCGCCCTTCTGGCTCTTAGCGTCCGACCATGTTTTCCGCACCCGATACAGACCGCTCCCCGTAGCCGGAGCTGCGGGAACAGAGCCGCCAAGTGCCGCTGTAACCTTTGCCGCCAGATCACCCAGCCTTGCATACAGCCAGTTACCCGGACAGGACTTGTTGGCAAACCAGCGATGAACCGTGATCACCATCTCATCGGACTTCGGCACATAGGCCAGCGTCTTTTCCTTATCTGCAAACCACAGCAGCTTCTTCTTGCCGTTGCGCCGGCAGATATCGGTACACAGCTTAATGAGCGTATCATAGACCGCGCTGTTCATCGTGTACGGCTCTGAGGTATCGGAGGCGCACTCAATGGTGACCGCCCTCTGGTCATTGGCATTACTGGAGGTACACCATGAGCGGTTTTTCTCCTCCACATACATACCGACTTTTCCGTCCTTGCCGATGCCGTAATTCGAGGACGCCTGTCTTGAGGTGGGCGCGAAGATGTCTCCCAGCGTCTGTACCGTACACTGGCCAACTACGCAGTGGGGAGAAATCCGGTCGATGCTATGCGTCCTTAAGCCCGAATGATTCGGGCTGAGTTTGGTGTAAGAAACGAGTGGACTGTTTGTGTATCCCATATTACTGTTCCTCCTTTTCCGCTCTGTCGTGGAGCTGCTCTAAAACTGTTTTTACCTTTGCCGGGATGGGAAGGCCGAGATGTCCGGCGTTCTCCAAAAGGCTCACGCCCTCGTTGGAGATGTAGAAAAAGATGACCGCTGTGCGCAGGACGCTGCCCGTGCCGATCACGTGCAAGTCGAGGATGTTGGCCACGCCCACCAGCAGGAAGATCAGCACTTTCCGGCAGATGCCCTTAAACCCGACTGCGCTGGAGAGCTTCTTGTCCGTGATGGCGCACATGACGCCAGTAATGTAGTCGATCACCACAAAAGCAATCAGTGCATAGAGCAAGCCATCGCAGCCTCCCAGAAAGTAGCCCAGCCAGCCGCCAACAGCGGCGAATACAAGCTGGATCGTGTTCCAAAATTCCTTCATGATACGTTCCTCCTTTAGATTTTTTGGTATGAAAAAAGCAGCCTCTCCGAAGAGAAACCGCTTGATTCCAAGAATAAATGTGTTGTTATGCTGTCCGCTTCCACATATAGCAGGTGATATACGGCTGCAGGTTGTTATGGGAGCCGCCGCTGCCAGCCGTTGCAGTGGAGCCGGAAATCGTGTGTCCGTGAGCGCCAGCGGAGGTGGTTGCTTTGTTTGTCACTGCCGTATAACCTGTAGTTGCATCCACGATGACCCGGTTTCCTCCACCATCAATTCCCCATGCAGCCTTTTGATTCTGCAGATTATGGCTGTGCGCACCGCCACTTGCAGCGGAAAGCGTGCCGCTTGTATGACTGTGGCTGGGGATCTGGGTGGTGGTAAGCGTAACTGTTGACGCACCGCCTGTTTTCTCCACCGTACTGAAATTGGTATCCGCCGTGTTCACGCCAACCGGGACGCGCCCAGTTCCCCAAGCCACCCACGTCCCTCCGAAGTAGGTGGAGGGATTGGTGTTTTTCACGCTCATATAGATACTGCCAACCGGATAGATATTGGAAGCGAGGGACTGGATATAGTCCTTCAGAAGTTTCCCATACACCCGGACGTCCCAATCCTCTGACACCTCAAAGGTCTTATCCTTTTCAGATACTTTCCCCACGGCCACGCCTTTGCCGCCCTGCTTGAAATCCATGACCACAGCGGCTGTGGAAACGATGTCCTGAATCGATATGGACGTGAACGCGTCCGTAATGGTATATCTCACGTCATAGGATGTCTCCGTAGAAATATTGCCGCCGCCAAAGGTGAATGCCGTGCCGGAACTAAAAGAGGTTCCGGCATTTGTCCACGCCGTTTCAGAGGTCTTTTTGTAATAAGTAGCGCAGGTAACCGTGTTCTTGGAGCTGCAGGAGGCGTAGGAATAGGACACCAGCCCCCGGATATAGGTGCCATCGTCATTGACCGTCCCGCTACTTAAGCAGCGCTGTGAGAGGTAACTGCTGAAAGACGGCGGGGAGTATGCCACCACGGAGATACTTACCGTTGCCGCTGCAGATACACGTCCTCTGGAATCTGTCACCGTTGCCGTAAACTTGATTGTCCCGCTGCTGTTTAAGAAGCCCGTGGTGAAGCTGGAAGCCGTACCGGTATAGCCGCCGCCCGTTATCGAATAAGAAGAAATTGTAGAGCCATAACTTCCCGCAGCGCCGTTTATCGTTAGCTTTGCTTTCGATTTTGTCTGCACATAGATACCCCATGAACTTGGAACCGTACCATCCACCCTTGATGCAGACAGGCTGGAGATGGTTGGCTTCACAGACGCCGGGACGGTCAGCGTCAGCGTACAGGTCTTACTGCCGATGCTGGTATTGCCGTTATAGGTGGTGCAGGTTATGGTGCAGGTTCCGGTCACCGCTTTCGGAATCTGACCGGCAAGGGAAAGCGGCGGCGTCCACGATACGGAAGTCGCTGTTGTCTTTGTGGCAATTGTACCGCTTGCACTGCCGAAGCTGTAGGTCAGCGTATGCGTAAAGGACGAGGATGCCCTGCTGATACTGACCGTAGTCGCTGATCCCATTGTGGCATTGGAAGCAGAGACACCGGACGCTCTTGCAATGGAATCCAACGTAATAGTTGCACTGGCCGTGATGGACGTATAATACGTGCCGCTCAGTGTGGCTCGGATATAGAAAACTGCGCTGATCGTCAGGCTTTTGGTTCCATCGCTGTTGTGGCTCACCGTCTGCGTTGCACTCCCCAGCAGGTGTGTCCCTGTGCTGCTGATGGCAGGAGAAACATAAGTGTGGGACGTACCGTTTATGGTGATCGTATTGTCAGAACGTCCGCTTATTTCAAGAGTCCACGGAGATTCATTCACAAGATATATTTTAGCTGTGATGGTACTGGTATTCGCAGACACATTCTTAGACTGCGACCAATCCACACGCAGCACATAATGACCGCTGTGTATGGAACCGGAAAAGCTGCCGCCGGATGCCATGCCAAAACGCCCCCTTTCTTAAAAATCAGCCGGTCGGTCCTCTCCATTTAATGGAAAGATTCCCGTTGGCTCTTGGGATAAAATCAAACCATCCCCGGCTCTCATTGCCGAGGGACAGCTTGTTCCGTATCTCCGCATTGGTGATCACAAGGCTCTGGTTGGAAATGTAGGCGATCTTCTGCCCGTTCTCCTTAAAGGCAAGCTCTTCATTGGACAGCTCCGCCGTGAACGCATTCCCAACCTTCCCAAGTTCGATCAGAGCGCCCTTAAACCGGATATATTCTTCCAGCAGTGTCTGGTTTGCGGAAACATTATTGATGATCTCATTTGTGATCGCGGTAAAATCCATGCGGATCTCACTGCTGCTCTGTGTGATGCTGGCCTGAAAATCCTGCTGGATGCTCTCCAATTCGGATTTGGAGAGGTAGGTCTCCCGGACGGAACTCTGGATCTGCTCAGAGGTTTTCGTTATCTCCGAATAGCACTCCCGCACATTGACTTTTAGAGCCTCAATATCATCCAAAGCGCCCTCATACGCCTGCACATTCTGAAACGTGTGCTGACAGATGGTCAAAAGCGCCAAACACTCACCCCCCCTTAGTTAGAAACATCACATTGCAGCGTAGCAATGCTGTCAATATCCGCTGCGGAAAGGTAGATGACCTTCCCGGTCTTGTCAAACTCCACTTCTTTTCCGTCCTTATCCTGCTTGTACCATGTGTACGTCAGGCTCTGCTTCTCCGTAGCCGTCGTCCATGCTTCGCCGCTGTATTTCATCAGCGTGACGGTTTTCGCCGCATGGTCGATCTTGTACCAGAACATCCCACTTGTGGGAGCCGAGGGAGCCGCTTCGCTGATGCCTCCCAACAGAGCATCCACTTCTTTCCGGTTGGTGCGGACGATCACATATGGAACAAGCCCGCCGAGGTTATTCTTCACCGTAAAACCGCCGATGGAGAGCATCTCCGAAACGTAGGGATCGGATTTATCCTCCACTGTAATCACATCCACATAGGATTTGCCGCTGTAGGTCATGGTGCAGCGGTAGGACTGGATATTCACGATCTCCGAACCGGAAACGGTCAAGCTATCGGAGGTTGCACTGCTAATGGTCTGCCACTTGCCACCCGTGTATTTCTCCCACTTGTATGTTGCCCCTGTAGTAATCTTTGTGGAACCTTTGTAAGCTGACGTAGCCAGTACAAGGGAACCTGACTGATTCAAAACCACCGTGCCATTAGGAGCATAGACGGAGAATACTACAGCACTTGTTCCGTTGGTACCGCGTCTGGATTTTGTCCACGAAAATTTCTTCACAACGTTCTTCCCGGAAATAGTAAAGGTCAAATCAATCGTCCCATTTAACACAGAAGCCTCGCCGAGGGTAGCGTTTGCGGCAAAGGTAAGCACAACAGATCCCGCCGCCGATGCCGTAGCCGCAGTATTGGATTTTTTCGTAACCCCGTCAGGCAGCGTACCAACAACACAGGTGCAGGCAGTCTGTGTAATGCCCAAATAGCCCGTAAATGGGATTGTAACGTCCAGTGCGGTCTGCACTTTTCCTTCGGCAGTACAGGCAATGGTCTGCGCCTCATTTCCAAGAATGACAGAGAGACCGCCGGAACCCGTTTGTCCAGCCTTACCCTGCTCACCATCAAACATTTTTGTAATTGAAACAGTATCAAATACATTCGCATCGTCCGTCACCAGCTTGATCTGTGCGACATTGTTATAAAAAACTTTATGAGCCGGCTTTACTACCAGAGTGCCGCCCGTTATGCTTGTGTTGTCCGCTGTGGTCGGATAATCTTTCCAAGCACCGGAACTATTCAAATACTGCCATTTGCTGACGGATACGCTCTGCACCTGTGCAGTCAGCGTGGCCTGTGCCGCGCCTATCAACGCAGATGATGCGTTATACTTGAACACATAGGTGTCCGCCGTAACGTAGGCCAGTTTAGCGTTCTGGGCATTCCTGACCAGCGTGTAGGTAATGTCCGAAGAGATATTGACCGTGTTTTTGGTCTCGGAATCGTAGTAGCTTATATAGCAGATATAGGTCACCATGCCGGAGGAGGACTCCGCCAGCTTATTTTTCTTGACCGTGAGGACACCTTTAGAAACTGTCTCTCCGGTCGAAAGAGCCGTCTCCGCACCTGTGCCATCTTTCCGTTTCCACGAAATACTCAATCCGGCTGTGTCCGTTCCCAAGTTGTTCTGATCCAGAAAAATGACCGGAGTCAGCTTCAGGTTCGTAGTTTCCCAACTCGGAGCATAGGAGTGAGGTAAAGTATTAGGATCTTCACTCTGCGTTTTTGGAAGATTCGATGTGATATAAGCCGACAGCTTCCGCTGGTCGGTAATGTCCACGAAAGTCTGCTGGCTGGATGTTAAAATAGTAGGCATGTTTTTCTCCTTCTCAAATAATCACTTCACAGAAAAAGGACGCATTATCCATCACGTCCTCGGTTGATATGGTTATTGTTTTTTTGCCTCTATGCAGGTCATCCCAATCTGCATCAGCTTCTGTGTTCCCGGATATCCTGTGCCAGTAAAATGCGGCATCGGGAATGTCTGCCGTGATATCCTTATCCCACGAATATACACAGCAGGAGAGTTCACTTGTTTGACCTTTGTCACGAAAGATACTCGTGCCCTTTATGACTAACTCCGTCCGGTACATTTTTGATTCGGTGATGCTTTCCACCTTGCCGTAAATGCCCTCCAGCTTTTCTGTCTGTTGCTCCAGGCTGTTCAGATTCCGGTTCTGCTTTGCGGACAGAGCAGTCAGCTTTACGCCGCCGGCCCCGATGGTGATGGTGTTGCCGGAGTGATTCAGATAATCCCTCGTGCGTCGGATACACAAGTACCTACCATCAATGCCGTGCGGCGGGGAGGAGCAGTAAACATACTGTCTGGCATGGATGTCCGCAACGTCCGCGCCTGTATCCGACTCGTCCACGATGGTCAGTTCCATGCTGGTGATCCCCTTTGATAGTTCGGCAATCCGTGTCTGCGCTTTCCGCAGGAGGTTTCTGGGAATCGTTACATCGTCCCAAACCTCTGTTGCCCAGATCCACCCGGTTTCTTTGACGGCTGCTTCATCAAAGATGTAATTCCTACCGCCGTTTACGGAGGTGATGTCCACACGCTCATCTGTCTCCACTTCATTCCCCTCATTATCCGTAGATGTTATCTTCGCACCGAGTGGGATCAGCGCGGTCACCCGCTCCGTATAATCGTAGGTGATCTTTACATCGGTGAGGTTCTTTCCAAACTCCACCTTCTG
>CANPWA010000048.1 GCA_947581865.1 uncultured Acetatifactor sp.
ATATGAGCCATAGGCAAGTTTGTCTGTGGCTCGCTAAAAAATGAAATTTTTTTTATTCCTTACTTGACACAAGCAGACATGATGCTGCTCCATCATCCTGGTGAGAACGATGTGAAAGCCTATCTTGCAATGGAAAAATTCGTTGAGGATGGGAAAATCCATTCGCTCGGTTTATCAAACTTTTATGTGGAAGAACTGGAGAAATTCTTGCCGCAGGTGAATATCACCCCGGCGCTTGTCCAGAACGAAATCCACCCGTACTATCAGGAAAACGATGTGATTCCGTATATTCAAAATCTTGGAATCGTCGTTCAGGGATGGTATCCCTTCGGTGGCAGAGGACACACTTCGGAGCTGCTTGGCGACAGTGTGATTTCAGAGATTGCCGAAGCACACGGTGTAACGTCTGCACAGGTGATATTGCGGTGGAATCTGCAAAAAGGTGTGGTAGTCATACCCGGTTCGAGCAATCCCGACCATATCAATGAAAATCTTGACCTCTTTCGCTTTGAATTGACGGACGAAGAAATGCAGCAAATGAACCGGCTTGACAGAAACGAAAAGCATGATTGGTACTAATTGTAGACGAGACAAAAGTCAAAGGGAACTCTCTTGTCTAATTGACAGAACGGCGAGAGCCTGTCAGAGCAGGCTTTTTTATCTGCCGAACACAGCGATGGCACAGAGCAGGATCTCGTAGTTTCCCTGAGAAAAAGCGTTTCTTTCATTCCGGAACTTTCACTTGTGGCAGTGGAGAATGACAAAATCATAGGGCATATTCTTTTTACGAAAATAATGATTGGCAGTAATGTTGAACTTGCACTTGCTCCACTGTCAGTCCTCCCCGATCATCAAAAAAGAGGAATTGGTTCAGCACTTATCAACGAAGGAAACAGAATTGCAAAAACTCTCGGATATAGTTATTCCGTCGTGCTTGGAACCCCCAGGGTTTACGGTAAGGCGGGGGATGTTCCGGCGATTCTGTCATCCCGCTGCCAATCAGTTCGAGAATCCATCCGTACAGGCCGTATGCAAAAAATGTTTTTTCATACGCCGCCTGATTGGACAGCTCCGGGGTGAGCCCTATCTTCTCCCTGATTGTATCGAGCATGCAGACACCGACAAGTTGTAAGAGTTCATTGATTTATCGCTCGACTACTGCCGCCGATTTTTTGTTGAATGAGCCAGAAAATCTTCTTTAGTTCTGCCTGTGTTCCTCTCCCCAAGTACACATCTGATCTAAAATCGGCATCAGAGATCTTCCCCGTTCGGTCAGACTGTACTCAACTTTCGGCGGAATCTGAGGGTATTCCTCACGGTGAACTAAATCATCCGCTTCCAATTCCTTAAGCGTTGAACTCAGCGTTTTATAGGAAATGCTCCCGATAAATTTTTTCATCTCGTTGAAGCGCACAACCCCGAACCACGCCAGAGCATAGAGAATAAACATCTTGTATTTCCCCTGTATCAAGGACATCGTGTAATTAAAGCCGGTGTCCTCTAATTTTGCATCCTGAATACAATCAATACTCATATCTTTACACTTTCCTTTTGGTAAGTATCGCACCCCAATGTGCGTACTTGTTTTTTGATAAGTTTGCGATATAGTTATAGTACAAGACGGGAGAAAAGTCAATCCCGCAGAAACTGGAGGGTACAATCATGAGCAAAAAAATTGTTGTCATTACCGGCAGCCCCCGTAAAAACGGAAACAGTTTTGCAATGACTAACGCTTTTATCAAAGCAGCGGAAGCAAAGGGGCACACGGTCATCCGATTCGACGCAGCGTTCAAAAAAATAGGCGGCTGCCACGCCTGTGAAACCTGCTATTCCACTGGAAAAGCCTGTTCCTTTGACGATGACTTTAACGGGATCGCTCCTGCTATTTTGGAAGCCGACGCTATTGTTTTCACCATGCCCGTTTATTGGTATTCCATTCCAGCGCAGATCAAAGGTGTCATTGACCGCATTTACTCTCTGGTGGTGGGCGGCAAGGATATTTCCGGCAAGGAATGTGCGCTTATTACCTGTTGTGAGGAAGATGATATGTCTGTTATGGACGGCGTCCGCATTCCGATGGAGCGTATGTGCGCTTTGAATAAATGGAAGATGGTGGGCGAAGTCCTTATTCCCGGGGTGCTGAATGTCGGTGATGTTGACAAGACTGACGGCTGCAAAAAGGCGGAGGCGCTGGCTGACGCAATCTAATGGGGGAAAACATGAACAAGAAAATCATTATCTTAAACGGAAGTCCTCGCAAGCACGGCAACACTTCTGCTTTGACAGCAGCATTTACGAAAGGCGCAGAAGAAGCCGGCAATCAAGTCACAGAATTTCACCTTTCTGCTATGAAAATTAACGGTTGTATTGGCTGCTGGAAAGGCGGTAAAGATACCGCACACCCGTGCTCTCAACGGGATGATATGGAGCAGATCTATCCCGCATACCGGGATGCAGACGTAGTTGTTCTGGCTTCTCCGCTGTATTACTGGTTCATATCCGGGTTCCTAAAAAACGCTTTTGATCGTCTGTTCGCTATTGCTGAATGTGACCCCAGCTACCGAAATCCCCAAAAGCAAAGCGTGTTGATGATGGCTGCCGAGGGTGCCGGTTTCGAGGAGAGCGAACACTGGTACGATCATTTGGAAAAACATATAGGCTGGCAGAGTTTGGGCAAAATATTGTGCGGGCATGTGACCCAGCCCGGCGATATTGAAGGCAAACAAGAACTGGCTGAAGCCTACGAGCTGGGCAGATCAATATAAAAATCAAAAGGAGAAATTCACGAGCTATTCCTTTCCGACAAGTCTGAAAAGGGATGCTCACAGTTGTCGTGGAGCGATAAAATTCAGTTTACCAAAATGAACAAGCCTTTTTCGGCACTTCTGTGCCGAAGAGGGCTTGTTCTGTTTATAACAAAATCAGCAAGCTCTGTTTTCATATTAGCATTTACTTATAGATAAGCCCCGAAAACCGAATTGCTCTTTACAATGGGAATCCGTACAATATGAAATACAAAGAAAATGACAGAGAGGAGGTAATGTACTTGGGAAAAGAGAGGCTGATGGTGTTTACCGATGCGGTGCCTGCCATGTTTTTGATGATTATTCCGGCAAGGAGGGTAAAGCAGTGACTGAGCAGGAAAAAACAGAAAATTGTTACCGGCAGATGTACGACAGCATGATACAGAAAGACAGCAGGCTTCTTTCCGATTATTAAGGAGCGAGTGACATGAAAAAGAGAATGATCGGGAATGGACTGGAGGTTTCCGCAGTCGGGCTTGGCTGCATGGGATTGTCGCAGAGTTATCCGCCATTTCCGGAAAAATCAGAGTGCATCGCCTTCCTGCGGCGGGCGGTGGAGATGGGACAGACGTTCTTTGACACATCAGAGGTTTATGGTATCTATGCCAATGAGGAACTTGTGGGCGAGGCGCTGGAGCCGGTGCGGGATCAGGTAAAGATCGCTACAAAATTCGGCTGGGACATCCATGACGGGAAATCATGGGGGCTGGACAGCCGCCCACAGACCATCCGAAAAGCGGTAGAGGGTTCGCTTTGCCGTCTGCGTACCGACCATATCGACCTTTATTATCAGCACAGGGTTGATCCAAATGTCCCCATTGAAGAAGTCGCGGGAACGATCAAAGAACTTCACGATGAGGGCAAGGTTTTACACTTCGGGCTTTCCGAGGCGGGAGCGGACACGATCCGGCGCGCCCATGCCGTATTCCCCGTGACTGCGGTGCAGAGCGAGTATTCCCTGTGGTACCGCAATCTGGAAAATGAGATTATTCCGCTTCTGGAAGAACTGGGTATTGGGCTTGTGCCTTTCAGCCCTCTCGGAAAAGGCTTCCTAACCGGGAAAGTGACAAAAGACGCTACTTTTGCAAATAATGACATCCGGCATACGATTCCCCGTTTCAATGATCCGGATAATCTGGCAAAGAATCAGGCACTTGCGGAGGCTGTAAAGGCTTTTGCGGATGAAAAGATGCTTTCTCCGGCACAGGTGTCACTGGCATGGCTTCTGCACCGGAAACCGTGGATCGTCCCGATTCCCGGCACAAAAAATGTCTGCCGCCTGCAGGAGAATATGAGCGCCGCCTATATCGACTTCTCTGACGAAGATATGGCGCAGCTCACGGAAATCTCGGACAGCAACACCGTCTATGGCGGACGGTACGCACCGGAAATGGAACGGATGACAGGAAGATAAGAAAACAAATATTAGAACCATAAAAACAAAAAGCAATAGAAAAGGAGAATGAAATTATGGCTAAGAATGTGATCATCTACTACTCCCGCAAAGGGGAAAACTACTGGAACGGCGGCATCAAGAACATCGCAAAGGGCAACACGGAGATCGTGGCAGAGTTTATCCAGAAGGCAGTCGGAGGCGATCTTTTTGAGGTGGAGACAGTCAAGGAGTATGCGGCAGATTATTATGCCTGCATCGACGAGGCAAAAAAAGAACTGCATGAGCAGGCGCGTCCGGAGCTGAAAAAAGTTTTGGACAGCATTGCAGGTTATGACAATATCTTCATCTGTGGTCCCTGCTGGTGGGGAACTTTCCCGATGGCGGTGTTCACTCAGCTTGAAAAGCTGGACTTTGCCGGGAAAAAGGTCATGGCAGTCATGACACACGAGGGCAGCGGGCTTGGCTCCTGTGAGCGTGACTTGAAGAAAATCTGCAAAGGCGCGTCCTTTGGAAAGGGGCTTGCCGTTCACGGTGCGGATGCTGCGAAATCGGAAAGTACGGTAGCCGCGTGGGCAAAACAGTCGGTTTAAGGGAGAGGTACAGACTATACTATTTCATGAAATGGAGGTTTTCACAATGAAAAAAGAAGTTATGCTTGTAACCGGAGCAGGACAGATCAGTATGGCGGCGCAACCGCAAGCTACTATTATGGACCGTTGAAACCGGAACAATGAATGAGAGAAAAACACTAAAATGCCGATTTTTGGTTATGGTGTATATCAGGTGACATAGAAGGAATGTGAGAGGTGTGTTTGTTATCGCTTTATTGATATTGTAGAGATTTTTAACCATAAGCGTGCCCTTTTGCGGTTGTTGTATGCAATTCACAACCAGGTTGCCTCGCTGTCTTGATTTCACCAATAAAATCAATTATAATTTTACTCAAACAAATAAAGGTGGAGGCTGTCTATGAACATCAATAATATCAATTTTACATCGTTTATGCGTGTGGCAGAGGCGGGCAGCTTTAACAAGGCGGCAGAGGATCTGCACATCACCTCCACTGCGCTGATCAAGCAGATCAATCTGCTGGAGAGCGATCTTGAAATACGGCTTTTTGACCGGACTCACAGAGGAATCACGCTGACAAAGGCTGGCGAGTCACTATATAAAGATGCGAAATATATTACGGAATATTGCAGAGAAGCGGTTGTCCGCGCCAGAAGTGCAGAACGGACGCAGGGACAAGTGATCCGGATCGGCACCTCTCCCATTATGCCGGCGCAGATGCTGATGGATCTGTGGCCGAAGATTCATGAATATTGTTCGGATGTGAGCTTTAAACTGGTCCCTTTTGAAAATACATCGGACAATGCAAGGGAAATCCTGAAGAATCTGGGGCAGAATATTGATGTGGTGACCGGTTTTGTGGATGAGCTTCTGATGGAGCAGAGAAACTGCAGCGGTCTGTTGATCGAAAATGAACCGATCTGCTGTGCGGTGCCGCTTTCCCATCCGCTTGCGGGGAAGGAGAAACTTTCGGTGCAGGATCTGTACGGGCAGGATCTGATGATGATCCACCGGGGATGGTGCCGCCACATGGATAACCTGCGGGACGACCTGACGGAACATCACCCACAGATCAATCTGGTGAATTTTGATCTGTACGATGTGGGCATTTTCAATCAGTGTGAACAGAATCAGGATATTTTGGTAGTGATCAAAAGCTGGAGCATGGTGCATCCGCTGATGCGCGTGATCCCGGTGGAGTGGGATCATGTCATGCCGGTGGGGATTTTGTACTCTCCGCAGCCGGCGAAGGTTGTCAGCCGTTTTCTGTCCGCACTGGAAAAGGTGCTGGCTTCCCTTAAGCAATAGAAAACACGCTTGAGTTGCAACCTTTGGTTATAACTGATAAACGAATCGAGACTTCTCCGGAAGCCTCGGTTTTTTTATGATGAAATACAGAGGTGATGTCAATGAAACGGCTTTTTGAAATGGGTCTGGCGGCCTTGTTTCTTATGATGTTAGTTTGTGCCTGTGGCAGAGAAGAAGCAGGGGTGCAGGATCAGCCCGCGGAATCCGACACTTCCTCCATAGCCGCAGACGAACCAGAGAGCAGCGGCAAACCTGCCGCAGATGAAGAAACAGGAGTGGTTGACATGGAGATTTTCCAGACAGGCTGGACAAAAGCAGTACCGGCAGAATATTCACAGGCGTCCGATGAACAGGGCAGTGTTGTCCGCCTTGACTATGAATCAGAGGATTATGTCCGGGACGGTTCGCCTATCACAAAAACAGCCTATGTATATACGCCCTATGGCTATGATGAGAACGATGCCGAAACGCAGTACAACATTCTCTATCTCATGCACGGCTGGGGCGGTCATGCCGGAGAATATTTTGAATATACGGAGACAAAGAATCTGTTTGACAACCTGATCGCAAAGGGTGACATCCCACCGCTTATCATCGTGTCAGCGACATTTTACAACGAAAACAGCAGCACGGATTTTGGCAGCTCTATCGACGAATTTCGGGCGTTTCATCAGGATTTTGAAGAACACTTGATGCCCGCGGTTGAGGGGAAATTCCATACCTATGCCGAGTCCGCTTCCCCGGAGGACTTGAAAGCCTCCCGCGACCATCGGGCGTTCGGCGGCTTCTCCCTCGGCTCGGTCACCACATGGCTCCAGTTCTGCTATGACTACGATTATATCCATTATTTCCTTCCGATGAGTGGTTCCTGCTGGTACTACGGAACCTACGGCGATTTCCGCTTTGAGGACAACGTGGACTTTATAGAGCAGCTTGTGGAGGACGAAGATCTCGATGAGCGTGGGTACTTCATCTATCACGCAGTCGGCACAGAGGACGCGGTAAAGAGTCAGTCGATCGGTATGGCGAAGGAAATGCTGTCGCGGGAGATTTTCACGCCGGATCACTATGTATTCTATCAAAAGGACGGCGGCTATCACGACTTCAATGCCGTGCAGGAATATCTCTACAATGCACTCTCGCTGTTCTTCCGGGACGCGGAATAAAGGAGGGTGACTATGAAACGATTGATTGCGGCAACACTTTACCTTGTTTTCCTTGTGGGATCGCTCTGTGCCTGCGGAAATCAGGCAGTAACTGATAATGGCAACCGGCAAACGAGCGGTTCATCCGCAGAGAATACAGAGGACGCTCCCGAAAAACCGGAAAACAACAATTCGGAAAGCAATGAAACGGAAAATGTGCGCGAGGCTGTCATCCCCGAAGAACTTTCCGAAATCCCGGAAGCATACTTTTCTCCGGCAGAGAATCCGGGTACGCTGGTAGATCTCTACTACGATACTTACGAATCCTTTTCCTATGAGCAGAAGTCACAGCCGCTTGAGAAGCACGCTGTCATTTATCTGCCAAGCGTTTACGACGAGAACCGTCAATACGATATTTTTTACCTGATGCACGGCGGATGGGGCAATGAAAATATGACGCTTGGGACGCCGGAGGAACCGTCCGGGTTCAAAAATGTGATCGACCACATGATCGACGCAGGAGAAATTCGTCCCATCATCCTTGTCTGCCCGACTTACAACAACACAAGCCCGGAGGACAGCGCAAGTTTCAGTCTCGCGTTGCAGCTCAATCAAAACTATCACAACGAACTGATAAACGACCTGATCCCGGCAGTGGAAAGCCGGTACTCCACTTACGCGGCCAGCACCTCCACCGAGGATCTGATTGCTTCCCGCGACCACAGGGGCTTTGGCGGCTTTTCCATGGGCAGCGTGGCAACATGGAGAACATTTCAAAACTGTCTGGATTATTTCCGCTATTTTCTCCCCATGAGCTGCGGCACGGGACTGACGGATCCGGACATCTATGCCGCCGCAGAGAAAAGGCAGGATTTCTTCGTGTGGGTCATTACCGGCACGGAGGATTTCGCTTATTCTTATGACACCAGCCGAGTGGAAACCATGCGAGGGCTTCCGGGCTTTACCGAAGGAGACAGCGAAGCAGGCGGCAATTTTGCCTATCGGGTCAAGGATGGTTACGATCATGGAGGGATTGCATCTATGGAATATACCTATAACGGTCTGCGGTTCTTTTGGGGCAGGAACGAAAAGCAGGAAAATGGAGCAAACCAGCCCTACACCACAGACACCGCCATTTCAGACGTGATAAATGATCCGGCTTTTGGAGACTATGGACGGCTTATCTTTCCTGTGGATACCGGATATTACAGCGGCAGAACGCTGGGCGATCTTCGTCTGACGTGGTACTCGAATATCGACCCGGACAAGACGGTTGAGATTTGCAACTACATGAAATCCCATGCCGAGGCGGGCGAGACGATCTTTTATGATATTTATACCGATGAAGAAAAGGCGGCTGACCCCGGTAAGGCGGATACGGGATTGTTCTTTTTCAAGGGCAGTCCCGGCGAGAAGTTTGCCGTATGCAATGCGGGAGGCGGTTTTGCCTACGTCGGCGCGATGCACGACAGCTTCCCGCACGCGCTGGAGCTTTCCCAAATGGGCTACAACGCCTTTGCGCTGATCTACCGTCCCGGCTGGGACACGGCAATGGAGGATCTGTCGCGGGCGATCAGCTTTATCTTTGCCCATGCGGATGAGCTGGAAGTGGACACCGACTGTTATTCCCTGTGGGGCGGTTCGGCGGGCGCACGGATGGCAGCGGATGTGGGTTCTTACGGTACGGCTTATTTCGGCGGTGACGATCTGCCGCAAGCCGGATGCGTCGTTATGCAGTACACAGGTCATAGTGAATGGCAGAAAACCGATCCGCCCACCTACGTCTGCGTCGGAACAAGTGATGGCATTGCGAACTGGCGCACGATGCAAAGACGAATAGATGCGATGTCCGCCGCAGGGATCCCCACAGAGTTTCACGCCTATGAGGGCCTTTCCCACGGCTTCGGGCTGGGTACGGGAACGGTTGCCGAGGGCTGGGTGGGCGATGCTGTGGCGTTTTGGGAACAGCAGATGTAAAAAACATTTTTATATACATGGAGGTATCCTATGAAAAAGAAAGTTTGGATCATTATCGGAATTGTCGTCGTTGTTGTGGCAGCGGCGGCGCTGATTCTCCCGCGGCTCTTTGGCGGTTCTCACAGAGGGATCGACAACGAACCGGAAGCAAGTGTTGCCGGGGAGAGCAAAATTCTTGTCGCCTACTTCTCATGGTCGGGAAACGGACAGCAGATGGCACGGTGGATCGCAGAGGAAACGGGCGGCGAACTGTTCCGTATCGTCCCGGAGGAATCCTACGGTGAAGATTACGGAGCCTGTGCGGATCGGGCAAAGAACGAACTGGACAATGAGATCCGTCCTGCGCTTTCCTCCCATATTGATGCTGACGTTATGGCGCAGTACGACACGATCTATCTCGGTTTTCCTAAAATGGAGTATGGTTTGAATATGTGTATATAGTATATTGTGTTAAATTTCATAAGAAAGAGTAACAGCAT
>CANPWA010000049.1 GCA_947581865.1 uncultured Acetatifactor sp.
AGACGGTGTCCGGGGAGGGGGAGATCCCCCAGGGGGAGCTGGCGCTGCGGTGAAAACGCGCTTTTTTCTCTTTTTTCGGCGGATGTCAAGAAGAATTTTTAAAAAAATAGCAAAAAATTGAAAAGTTGCGCCGAGGGCGGAGATGTGGCTGACAGATTGACCGCCGCGGACCATAAAGGCCCGTGGCGACCAATCTTTACAGCCGAGGTAATTTGAAATTATCCGCGCGGCGGGGACGGGGGCGGCCTGACGTCGGCCACGCTCCGCGCACAGTCGGCAAAGCCGACATGTGTTGCGCTTCCCTCAATCCTGCCGCACTCAACGAATACCAGTCTGCGGACTGGAATTCATTGAGCGCGACAGGCGGGAAGCGAAGGTGGGGAAAGGGTCTTGCCCTTTCCCCATTTTTATCCGCTGCGGCGGGGAGGAAAAAGGTAATTTGAATTATCGCCTGCGGGCGGGATAGCATGGGCGGCAGAACGTGTCAAGGGGCTTTCGCGGCATAAAAGCCAGTGTGCGCACTGGCATTTATTCCACGGTCCCCTTGACCCAACCTGACGCCCCATGCGTGACGCGACCAAGAGGTCGCACGGCGACCTCCGTTGCACAAATATTTCATTATAGACCGCTCAAAACGGGGAAAGGAAAACAACGATGGCAGCAAAGACAAATATCCGCTCCATCCGCCTCTCGGACGAACTAATGGAAGTCATCGAAGCGCAGGTGGGAGAGACGTTCACAGAGAAATACGAGCGACTGATCAGCCGGTGCGTATTCGAGATGCCAGCTAAGGAGAAGGAGCTTGAAGATCTAAATCGGAGGATCCAGGAGGCCGAAAGAACACTGGAGGATCGGCGCCGGCAGGCGGCGGAGCTTCAGAGAGCCATTCAAATCCTGACGAATACAAAATGGCAGTTGGATAGAGTGTAACACAGTGGGGAGCCGCAGCCGGCTTGGATCAGCTCCGCAGCTCCCCTTTTTTGTGTTACAATGCGGTACACGGAAGTTGGGCCGGGGGCCATAGTTGTTCAAAGGCATAAATATGCGCGAGACAGAAGATGAAGCAAACTACCGACATAAGAGCAAGGAATAAGCCTGGCATTGGCGTCGGGGATTAGTTGCTCATGCGAGCCGCTTCGCTCTCGCATATCAAAAACAAACCTGTTTAAGGTCAGAAGCTTTTACGCGGAAAGGAGCGCGGGGTTATGACGAAAAAACAGCACTACATGACAAGAGAAGAACGGTACAAATTGGAGGGGCTGCTGGAGGGTGGAACCTCAAAAACAGAGGCAGCCAGGATCCTGGGCTTCTCCGTACAGACCATATACAATGAGATTCGGCGCGGGACCTATCTGCACACCGTGAGGTGGCGAGACATCCCGCGCTATTCCGCTGCCAAAGGGCAGGACATCTTTGAAAAACGGCAGAGGAACAAGGGAAGGCCGCTCAAAATCGGGCACGACCACGCTTACGCTGAATTCCTGGACAGGAAGATGAAGGAGGAAAGATACTCACCAGCAGCGGCGCTGGCAGAGGCCAGGAAGGCGGGGTTTACCACGTCCATATCTGTTCAGACCATATACAACTACATAGACAAGGGCTTCTTCCTGCGCATGAACAATGAGGATCTATGGGAAAAAACAAACCGGGCGCCGCGGCAGAAGAGAACACTACCAAAAGTAGCGCACAGAGATTTACCCAGCATCGAGCAAAGGCCGGAATGGATCGGCAATAGATCTGTCCTGGGACACTGGGAAGGTGATCTTGTCGTGGGATGCAAAGGATCCTCGCCGGTACTACTGACCTTGACTGAACGAGTGCTGCGGGAGGAGGTGATCATAAAGCTGCCGGACAGGAAAGCCGCAACGGTGCGAAGGGCCTTTGACCGGCTGGAGAGGCGCTACGGCAAGACGGCCTTCCGAGAGAAGTTCCAGAGTGTTACCCTGGACAACGGCTCAGAGTTTATGGAGTACGAAGAACTAACCAAATCAGTATACGGCGGCAAGCGCTTCAACGTATATTACACACACGCCGGAGCGCCGTATGAAAAGGGCGCCAACGAGAACCACAACCGCATGATCCGAAGATTCTGCCCTAAAGGCACAGACTTTGGAAAGGTCACAAAAAGGCGGATAGCTGAGATCCAGGACTGGATGAACAACTATCCGCGCAAATCTTTGGATTGGATGACGCCGTTGGAGATATGTAACACAACATGACAGCTCCAGGAACTGCGATCTCCTGGCTGCAGGAGAAGTTTTGTGTTACGATTACCAAACCGGCCACTCCTTCTGCGGCAGCTCCTTCCGGCTGAAGGAGTTAAACAGCTTCCAGAGGGGCGGGGTAAAGACCCACTTTGAATCCAGGACAGGCAGGCCGAAGCGGTAGTGGTCAATGATCTGATGTGTCTGATCATCTATACCGACCTTGCGGCGTATGCGCTTACACACCACGAAGTAGGGGATCATGGACTTTTTCACCACATAGTAGTTCTGTGCCAGACGTCTGAGGGTGATGTCCATATCCTCGTAGCTCTGGGAGAACACATCTACGGAGCAGCTATAGTGACGGTGGTACTTATACCAATACACGGCCTCCTGAGGGAAGGACTTGAAATTGCGGTTATTGTACTCAATACCGGCCTCATCAATGATCACCTTACCGGATTCGATCATATACCGGCCAATGTCCTTTTGAGGATCCAGAGAATAAGCGCCGGTGATAGGGACATTAGACCACACATCAAGGCGGCGCTTAAAGAGCTGTGTCTTATTCAGGAGCCAGTTGGTGAAGCGGTTGGGATGTTTCCTCGCCCAGGAGATGACACGGGACTCCTTCATAGCGTTTTTTGTGAGATAAGCGGCGAAGGTTGTCTTACCGGAGCCGGGGACACCAAAATACACGTTGAGGACATGCGGCTGCTTGCGGGGAAGCATCCAACGGAGCAGGAGCCAGATCACAAGAAGCAGATAAAGCATACGACCACCCAAAGAAATAATATTAATTCATACAGATAAAACATAGCAAAATAACAATAGGACAGGGGGAGCAGGGCGCGCGACTGTGTTCGCGCGCGCCTGCCCCCCTGCGCCTCAGCTCCTCAGACTCTTGAAAAGATGGACGCCAAAAAGCGCCATGCTGAGAGAGAAGGGGATCATCAACAGCGGAGTGTTGACGACCGCGGAGACGATATGACCGCACCAGACGACAGCGGATTCAAGGACGGTCCCGACGTTGGAAAGAATGTCTGCCATGTGGATATACCACCTTTCAAAAAGTATTATATCTGCGGCGTAAAGCCGTGAGATACCTAAAAGGACATGAGAGATCTGACTGCCTTACAGATGAAGCAGAAGATGACAGTGCCAAAGAGATAGATGATCGGCTCAGTGGCGAGAAAATCCGCGACAGCCTGAAGGAGGGCAACGGAAAAGTTGATCATAGGAGTCATAGCTTGTTCAGAAGACCTCCAATCATCTTAAATACGCAGAAGATCACCAGGGCAAAGAGGACAGCAGAGAAGATCCATTCAAAGTCCATGCCGGCTACGCCGGGGACATATTCGGTATATGAGACCTCCGAACCATCACTAAGTACCTTTGTTACGGTCTGCGTCTTAGGCGTGTATCTGCCAAAGATAGAGAGGATCGCTTCATGGAAGACGGAATCCTGAGAAGGGATCTCCTCCGGGATCCCGGAGAGATAAGAATCCTCCTGGATAGGGAGAGTCTCAGACGGAGGATCATCGGCTTCCTCAGGAGGCAGATCCTCCTGGGGAAGCTGCGTAAGATCTTCAGCTGGTTCCTGGCCGGTGGGAGGATCAGCCTCCGCGGCCAGGGCCGGAAACGCTGTAAGGGATACCAGCAGGACGGTCAGAATGAGAACAACAAAGGATTTCAATATTGATCACCTCTCCTGTTTTCAGAGATTTTGGGATTCCTGGCGGAGCCGGAACGGTAGCTTGTCCCGCCGTCGCCGATGCCGAGAGCGGCTTTGAGTATGAGCAAAGAGAGCTTAATGCCGGCTACGGCCAGGAAGAAGACGCCGAAGGATACGCCAAGGCCGGGGACCAGGACGCCGGTGAACAGCGACCAGATGGACGCGAAGAGGCTCTTGAGAATGTCCAGTATTTCCATAGAAACCTCCTTTAGGTGAATGGCAGCATGTCTATGATCTTGGCGATGAGCTTGATGATCGTCACGAGGACCAGCAAGCAAACAGCGCCGAAGGCGATGACGTTCAGGGGCGGCGGGAGCCAGGAGAAGAGGGTGAGAAAAGCGTCAAACATGAGAAAGCCTCCTTTGTGTTACGCCTTGACCATCTTAAAAATGGCAATAAGGAACAGGGCGCCGACACCGAAGATCATGAGGGACTTGACCTCCACGGGGAGAGCCAGGATCACGCCGGAGAAGAAGCCGAAGACGCTGGCGACGCCGTCGGGCAGCTCAAGCTTTATGGAGCCGAAGGCGGAGAAGAGATCGGTTATACCCTTAATGACGGTATCCGAGAGGAAACCGAAGAAGAAGGACAGGAGATCCTTAACGAGGCCGAGGACGGCGGAGAGGACGTCGGTGATCAGCGAGAGAGCGGCTTCCAGCAGATCGCCGAGAGCGCCGAAAACAGCGTCCTTGATCTTTTCCCAGAAAGACGAGCCTTCGCCGGAGCTGCCGGAGCCTGATCCGGAGCTGCCGCCTCCGGAGCCGGTGCCGGTGTTGCCGGTAGGCGGGCCAGGTTGACCGGTATTTGACCATTGCTTATATGTCTCACCGCACACGGCGCAGGTGTAAAGGGTGTAGCCGGCAGCGGTGACGTCGCCGTTATCGTTGAACTCCGTATCCTTGACTTCGGTGACCTCCCACTGATGACCGGCGGCGGGGATGATCTCATCGTAGGAGTAATCGCAGAACTGGCAGGTGTATGTACGGACGCCGGTACCGGTGCAGCTGGGCGGGGTAGTCGTCTCGCTGGTAAAGACATGCTTATGGCCGTCAGAGCCGGTGCCGGAATCCTCCTTTTCCTCTGCAATGACATACTGGAAGGGATCAAGGAAAATGATGTGATCAAGGTAAGGCTCACCGACCACAAAGGTATCGTCAAGGCCGATGTAATACATAGCGTCGTTGGCGTACCAGATGGCCAGATGCTTGACGGGCGTACCGTTGTACAGGAGGGAATCATCTGCCAGGGTGAGGTAATAGATCCGCTGGGCGTAATCATACGTCCAATCCGTCACCTGGTAGGGCTTGTCCGTATAGGGATCGCGGAACTCATTGGTAGTCTCATCGAAAATGTTGACGTTGTAGACGTTGGTGACGTTGTTGGAGTTGTCTACCTTGCCGATGTAGTACTTTGTGCTGCTGTCGGTCTGATTGTAGTTGTAGACGTTCTGAATGTAGTAGGATAGGCGGGTAGAGGAATTAGGAACGGTTGCATTATCTTTTTTAGTAACGGAAGGACTACGGATAAAGTTCCAAGAGAAAGTAACGCCAAGAGAGGATTGATTATATAAATACATTCCACTCCAAGAATAAACAAGGCGGTAAAGAGGTCCCGGCTCAAGATATACAGAATAGGAAGTAGAATCATATATATAAGTATAAAAAGGGGATTGAGAAACCTGAGAAGATTTCCAATAATCCTTGCAATACAATATAGACGTCCAGGACAAACCACTATCCGTAGAAATATAGAGTGAGGGGTAGGAAGGGCCATAATTTCCCAAAGAATCACGACCATCAAATGAGAAAGATCCCAAATCTAACGAATACGAACCAGAGGAGGAAACGGAAAATGGGCTGGAAATAAAGAATATTGAATAACCTACATTGGAGGAGACAAACGAAAAATAGGACGGAAGTCGATCTGAAATACTCAAAGGAGCGGGAGATAAATCATGGGATACAGAGGGAAACGATGTAGACCATGTAACAACAGGAATCGACATGGACGTGTCACTGGAAGAGATAAGGACATTGTCCAGGGAAGAGACGTAGTCATCCTCAGATACAAATGAAGAATCTTTCGCAAGATCAGCCATGAGCGCATCAATGCCACCATTAAGCAGGTTTGCACCAAATTCACCCAACGCAGTACCAGAAATAGACCCAAAACCGGGACAATAAACTGTACCAGCGGCAAACCCAGCAGCACCTGCCCCGATGCTAACTAAAGAATGAACTGCCCATTGCGCAAGATTAGACTGTGTATATCTATATGCCAAATCATTATACCATTCAGCGAAAACAGTACAGACGCATAGAGAAATACAGGTGACAAACGCAAGAATCTGTGTTACAATACGTTTGAAAACCTTCAAAACAATCACCACCGAAGGGAGAATAAAAAAATGTATCAGAAGATAGACGCATTTCTATCAGCGCACATAGAAGCAGTCATGTGGATAACAATTACAATATTTGGTATAATAGTTCTCTTTTTTTCATACAAAGCAATCAAGTTTGCAAATCGGAGGAATAAAGAATACCTAAATAAAATTATAGATGAGCGTATAACCAAGATGCAGGAAAAACAGGGAACCGACAAACAGGCCGAATCACAGCCGCAGGAGCGCAAGCACTTCATGACACAGATGGAGTATGACCGGTACAAAAGAGAGCATGGGATAAAATAGTTGCTGGACGTCAAGACTTTTTGCGGAGGAAGTGAATTATTACACCGATTAAGACAGTAACCACGATCCCAGACAGAAAAATCAGCATAAAAGCTATACGTATAACCCAATCAGGCGAGCGGCCAATTTCATTGGCTAAGCGAAGGATATCCTGATAAACGTACATAAAGGAGCCTCCATGGGAGAGTTAATTCATAATATATGGCTTGTCATCAAAGCACTATTTTTTGACTGGATACCAAAACTTGCAAATGTAGACATGGGACCGATAGGAGAATTAAAAAGTGCAATTGGATATATTGCCGCCGGAGGAGTATTGCTGACAATTATCATAAAGAAACTTCGAGACACATAAAAATCCAGAAACAGCCGTGACGCCCTCACGGCTATTTCTTATGCCGCATCGGGCCGCTCTGTAAAGGTCTGCGCTATGCGCTCTTCGCCTGCGGGCGACGCGCCTGTGCTCGACGCTTTCCAGAGCTACTCAAAGGATTGGAAGGAGACGAAGCCGTGACACCCTCACGGCTTTTTCTTATACCTCAGCAGCCAGACAAGCAGGATCACCGCTCCGACCAGGACGGCCAGAGCCAGCAGGAACAGCACCAGCGCCGCCAGCAGCTGAAGAACTAAGATACCGGTATCGACCAGGGCCTTGAGGCCCAGCAGGATAAGTACGATTGTTGCCATATCCATCACTGAGGCGAAGGCGGCGGCACAGATAATTTTAAGAGTCCGCTTCATAGATCCTCCTTTGTAACACAAATTAACGATGCAGCACGCCGGATCCGCTCCGCAGCTGAACCAGGTTTGTGTTACACAATCTCCACTATATCCGGAAACCTCGCTTTCAGAGCCATAACCTTACGCCAGGACTGTTCCGCTTTATGCTTCTCTATAATACGAAGATACTTGGGATTCGGCGCACAGGTACGCTCACGCAAACGCTGGTGGAAACCAACAGAGCCATACATATCCATACAGGCTGCGACAGCGTTGCCCATGTGATTGAAAACGTAGTTAGCGCAGGCTTCCTCATTATAATCCATGCCGGGGGCGGAATAGAGGCGTATACGGCTAACATCGCCAACAACCTCATACCAATAGTCCGTCGTCACCCAACGACTTTTATTGCTGTCCGTCTCGTCCGGCTCAACAAAGCGCAGGTAGTTCAGAAGCACGCCGCCGAAAACCTCACCAATAGAGGTATCCGACTCAAACATAGCTTTAGCAAAGGCATTAGCGCGGGCATCGCGCATCTGCATTTCGACGCGAACCCAGTGCCGGCCGTCCGTATAACCGCGCTCAGCAGCTTTGTCGTAAATACGCACCAGCAGCATACTTTTCATAGATCCTATGACGGCAGATAGGCCCTCTATATCGTGAGAGAAAGAGGATGTCACCTGATGGGTCCTGAAGGGGCTTATGTAGAGATGATTATACACGTCCGAGCAGACGCGCTTTATATCCAAAACGCCTGTATGGTCATCATAGGCCACATCCAGACGCGCAATATTCAAATTATTCTTAAAAATGAAATGGAAAATATCAAACCAGGGATTTTTCAGCGTTGAGTGTTCCTCAAACACACGGCATCCCTGACCGGACATGGTGACGTTGACGCCCATATCATCGTTACCGTCATAGCAGATGGAAATATGATCGTAGTAAAGACGGGACTTATACCCATTAAGTCCTTTATCCAGGAGGGCAAAAGGACAATGAGACAGACCAAGAGCTTCAATAAGCTGCTCAGGAGTATGTTTCTTGCTGGTGAAAGAGAGCCAGTCAAAGAGTATGACATTTTCATTGATATTGCTTTCCATAACAGCACCCCAAAAAGATAGATTGTAGATAGCGCACCCCTGTTAGTGAGGGGGTGCGTCCTCCGGGGAGCGACCCCGGAGGACAGGAAAGGAAACGATCACATGAAGCAATGAGAATGTAACATCTGAAGGAACCGAAGCTCCTCATCAGGAAGCCCGACAAGGTCCGGCTCACCGTTGACCCATCCTTCATAAGCGAAGACCACCGTACCAAGGATTGGATTAAGATGGGTCCCATAGCCATAAACATAGGACGCGAAAAAATTGAAGGGGAGATCTTCGGCCAGGAAATCCTCGTTGACAATCATCCGGATACGGCGATAATCACGAAATTCCGATCTGGGAGCGACGATCTCGATGCCTCCACCGACAAGCTGCTGAAGCTCATCCAGGGAATTCACAAGCTCCTTGACCTCACAGGGGCCGGAGGGAGGGACGACCAGAACGCGCATCACATAACGGCCTCGGCCTTGACCACTCTGCCGCGGTCATCAAACATGAGATTGACCTGATCACCGGGCTTGAGATCCTTCCAGATGTCGGCGGAGATGCACTTCTTCTTTTCGGCCTTGTAGCCGCTGGCCATGTAGTCATCGGACTGGTAGTCACTTACGGGAGAAATGACGTACATATTACTGTACGCCTGCTTCCTTCCCGGCTGAGGCTCAAACATACCCGCAGCCCAGCCAACAAAGACATAGCCAGGAAAACCTCCATCCACAACAAAACCTTCTCTGTCCATATAGGACTCTCCTTCCGGGGATATACCCCAATATAAAAGTAACAGGCGAATCGGTGATCAGCCTGTCCTAAATACATTTTAGAATCCGCCTTTTTCTCTTTTTTCCCGGAAAAGAGACAATTTGATTAGACAAATCCCCCCGCGTGTGGTATAATCTTTTGGTTATG
>CANPWA010000050.1 GCA_947581865.1 uncultured Acetatifactor sp.
CAAATAGCAGAGATATTCCAAGAAAAATATGTTTTCTTTCAAAAATGCCAACTAATGCAATGAGTAAAAATGATTTCCGGACTCTTAGCAGTAGAAAAATGGATGGAACGGAATACACAATTGACGTATCAGAAACAAATTTATCATGTAACGGTATTAGAATTGTCAGACCGAGTAAAAAAGTAGTTTTTAACAAAGATGAAAGTCATGACTTTATATAAGCTGCAACCTTTTTTCATTTTAGTGCATATGAGGTTGAACTTGATTTGTGTATGAGTCTTTTACGAAAATGAAGCAATTTTCAACTAACGGAGGATAATCCATTGCAGAAAACACATAAAAAGCAATTCCATATCCTGTCCTTAAGGGATGAGAAAAATCTTTCTCCCGAAGAACTTGTCCAATATTACGCCAATCTCCGCACCTACGTCCTGCAGAGGAAGTTGACGAATACCACCCCCGGGGCTGTGACCATTGCACCGCATCTAAAGGGTGTCACGGATAAGATCGTGAACAGGCTGACGAAAATCCTATGCCGCGGCCCGGTGGAAGTGGTGTCCGATGGGCAGCAAAATATTCCGAAAGGGGCGGTTATTTTCGCTTTCACCCATCAGGGCATTTTGGATAATTTTGTCTGGATTCCGGAGACACCATGCCATTGTGTGATCCTGCATTCTGCAAAGGTGAAAATGTTCCTGAAACTGGCGCAGCTCAATACCGGATTGATCCTGGTGAGTAAAAAGGATGAGGATGTGGAGAACAGACAGAATGCCCGGCTGGATATGCTGCAGATTTTACTGAGGGGACATTCGATTGCCTATTTCCCGGAAAGTGCGTGGAACCTGTCACCCAACAGATTGCATCTGCCCATGAGTTACGGCTTTCTCGACATAGCGCGTAAAGCGGATGTTCCTGTAGTGCCGGTGGCTATGGAATTTACTTATAATACATCTACGGACAGGGAGCGCATTACAAAGGTACATATCCGTTACGGGCAGGCAATTATGGTAAATGCTTCTGATAGTCTGGCAGAAAAGTTAGAAGAATATTCGGAGGCAGTTTCCACCATGCGCTGGGAACTGATAGAAGAAAAGGGCTGCTTTTCAAGAAAGGATGTGTCGGACCGGGATTACAGCAATTACCTGAAGGGGAATCTCAGGAACCTGGAGATGGGTGGGATCGACATCAATGTGGAACGGGACCATATCCGTGGGGCGCGGGAGGAATTTTATTGGTTTCATCCGATCAATGATCTTCCGCTGGATATACCCTGACCTGCGGTCCCACAAATACTCATCCTGTCTTGACCACAGGGCAGGCAAAATCTGTAAGGACAATCCTGACTTATGGAAGAATCCATTTATGGGGTGGGTGCACTCAGTTTAAATTTATAACATTTCGGCAGGGTGTGTGAAAAGTCTGTTCAAAGGGATCCCGTATCCTTAAATCTGCGGGTATAATTTTTCCAAAGGTTGAGAAGCGGGGGCTTTATTCATCATCTCCAGCCCAAGAAACCATCGGTATGCCACATTTACCTCGATCCCCTTTACCGTCTGAAGCATACTTTTTGTCCCGTACAGATATTGAATGAATGGGATCTTTATGAGTATTACCGGATTCATGCCCGGACGGTCGTTGTCGGGACTGTACTTATCCTCCACCAGGTCATAAATGTAGTTCCAGTTGATGGCTTTGTCGATAATCCTGAGAAGATGATCCTGTGGTACAATGTCATCCATACAGAACCTTTGTATCTGTTGTCTTTTTTAGTTGTATTTTGTATCATCATAAGTTCATGCATCGCCTTAATTATGATATTTCTATTATACTAGAAAAATCCCGGGAGACCCCGGGATTTTGTCTACAGCCTGTTTTACACCTTAAATGAGGCAACGGTCTGATTAAGGGAGTTGCTCATGTTGGAGAGCTCATTGATCTGACGCAGCACCTCATTTGACTCCATGTCGGACTGCTGTGCGGATGTCTCTATTTTGGATACACATTCCGCCAGCTCTTCCGTCAGAGCCACGATATGGGAAATGGACTCATTGATACCGGTCATGCTGGCGCTCATCTCCTGGGAGGATGCGCCAAGATCACCGGACACGTCGTTGTAAAATACCGCGTCTTCCTCATATCGTTTTGCAATGGTGATCATATTCTGATAATCTGCAACGACCTTGTCATTCATAAACTGCAGGATTTTTCCGGAGCTCTGAGAGAGATTGCCCACACTCTCCACGATCACCTCCGTCACTCGCTGAATCTTATCGACCGCTTCTCTGGAATGGTCGGCAAGCATACGGATCTCCTCGGCGACAACGGCAAAACCTTTTCCGGCATCCCCGGCTCTCGCTGCCTCGATGGAAGCGTTGAGTGCCAGCAGATTGGTCTGGGAGCTGATGGCAAGAATTTCTTCCGTCAGACTGTTGATCTCCTGCACTCTGCGGCTTTCTGCTATAGCGCGCTCCAACTCGGTCTTGGTCTCGTCATAGAGCTGATTTGCCTGCTCGCTGGACTCCACGGAAGAGGTGTAGAGACTTCTCGCACGCTCCATGATGTCATTGGACTGTACTGCCGCTTCGCTTGCCTTTGCTGCGACCGCATCAATGGCATGCCCCAGATCCTCTCCGGTGGCATTGATATCCGTCGCCATGGTCCTGGCGCGGCCCGTCTGCTTTGAAACAGAATCCACCGCTTGGGAAATCTCATTTATATTTTCGTTTAGAGATTCCATCTGACCGGATATGCCTAAAGCGAGTCTGTTGATGTTGCCTGCTTCGTCTTTGGTACTGAGAATGATATTCCGGATCTGCTGTTTCACATTGACGGTGGCAACCCGGATCTGCTCCGACTCATCCTTATATTCCTTTGGAATGGATTTGTCTATCACGGTATTCTCCGAGAAATCTCCGGAGGCAAACTGCTTCAGCGTCTGGATGGGAGCCAGAGTGCTGCCGATCACCCCGGTCATGACCGGCACGGTTGCTATAATGGCGATCACTGCGACGATTATGCCTACCAGGATCAGTGAAAAAAGTACGGAAGTCACATTGGAGGCGGGAAGAACCACACCTACCTTCCAGTCGCAGTTATCAACCAGTGCTATCGCAAAATAACAGCTCTTTTTGTCGTAGTCTTTTGTTTTTACAATGTCTGAACCGGGAGAATTTATCAGATTCTCCAGGGAAGGCATTACGGAAGCAACTGCAACGGAACTGTCCTTGGAGGGCTGATATTCGCTGTTGACATGCACGATATAATTATTGCTGCTGTCCACCAGATAGCCGTATACACCGGTCTCATAATTGATACTGTTTGTCAGTTCCGTTACCGTAGTCAGCTTGACGTCCGCTCCGATGACTGCCGTCAGCTGCCCTTTTACATATACAGGGGTTGCGATAGTCATACACATCTGATTGGTGATCACATCCCAATAAGGATCCGTCACAACCGTGACACCGGCTTCGGCTGCCTGCTGATACCAGCCGCGCTGGACCGGATCATATCCCTCGGGAATCTCCGCATCGGGATTGGATTGGTAAAATGCGGAATCTGCTGTGCCGCAGTAGAGATTTAACAGTTCATCCCTGCCGGAGGCATGTGTATCCACTACGCTTTGGAGGAAGTCCGCATTTGTCTCACCGGTTACCTCGATACTGTTAGCCGTTCCCTTCACCAGCATCATTTCACTCTCGATCCAGGTGTTGATCTCCTCGGCATATCTGTCTGCCTGCAGCTGCAGCTCGTTTTTCTGCTTGCTCAGAAGCCTGGTACCTGCAACGCTGCTGATCACGGCGGTGAGTATCACGATCACTGTCACTACGATAATGATTACATTTGCTGTCAGTTTCCCTTTGATTGTTCTTCCCATCTTTAGCGTCTCTCATATCCTTTCTGCTTTCATCATATGCTTTTTATCCACTCTGTTTACAAAGAGAATTCCCAAGAGGACTACGCCCTGCAATATGTAGTTTTTCTCTTTGAAAATTATATATTAGGAGTTGAATATATGTCAATACCGGATGTTTTTTGCCAATAAGATGTCAGATGCGTTCAAGGAATTTCGTGGCATTTTAAAGCTTGTGTTTAAAAAATATGACGCTAAAATATAATGACAAGTTGACTATAAATGATATAAGTGGTAGTTTTAGTGATGTCAGAGTAGCATTTGTATAATTTAGGGAAAAGGTCATAAATGAATATGAAAAAAGAATGTACTGCCATCACAACAGGGATAATCTCTGAAATCAAATCGAAAGGTATAGATTTTCCGACAATCATTACTGTAGTATATGAAGTCGATGGCAGATCATATGAATTAAAAGAAAGGGCGCATATCCCGGTCATGGGAAACAGTTCTGTGGGAAGTGAGGCAAGGGTTCTTTATGAACCCGGCAATCCTTCCAATGCTTATCTTGCGGATAATGCCGGAATAATCAATATTTAATGGATTCGTATCTTTAACACAGTGCCTGCTTATTAGGTGAAAAATCCCTGATTTAGCCGGCTTGCAGCAGAAAAGAAGAATAAAGGGACAGGAGGCAACTCTTGTCCTTTTTCATATTATATGATAATATTAAAAAAAGGGAGGTGGAAATGAATGCAACATATCAAGATTATAAATAAAGAGCTTATTCGCCGCACGCGTGTGAAAGGTTTGAAAATAATCCTTTTTGTCCTGTCGATAGTTATGACAGTTGTCTTGCTTGTCCTGATCGGGACGGGGGGCTGGCAGTATATCAGCCTGTATATTTGTTTGCTTATCCCTGCGATCATCTTGATCTGGGTGTTTAGAACGCCGGACAATATCATGGTGGAAGTGGAGGAGATCCTGGATGAGCTGCAGGATGGCTTCGGCATCCGGATCGCAAGGATTGACAGAGGCAATCTGTATGGCACCCACAGTGAAAAGATCGTTTGTCTGAGAAAAAGGATGAACGGGATCATCGCCTATCCCAGTGAGTATCGTTTGGAGATCTTCGGAAGACCGATCTATCATATGTGGAAAGGGGATGAAAAACTGACGCTGGACACAGCGAAAGAATTTGACCAGGATGAGGATTACATGCTATGTTTCTTCTGTACGCCGGATAATTATCAGGCGGTTCTTACCTTTTTACAGAACAGCCTGCGGAAAGAGGCGGTCAATGGGGAAGAATTTCATAGCTCGCAGCCGGACTTTATAAAGGAAAATAAGACAGTGTTCATGCTGGAATACCCTTTGAACAAGCGCTTGTTTAAGCGGGTGAAATTTCATTTTCCGCGTTGGAGAAAATATCGATGGATCTGGTATGCCGCGTTGTTGATTTTTCTGGCGTTCAATGCATACTGGATTTGCATGGCGGGGAATGAGGGTCATTGGGAGATAAGCAACCCATCCTTTTGGCATGATATGTTTATTTTGGAAGTGGTTGTTTGTATACTGGGAGCGATATTTTTGCCTCCTGTGTATGGCATCCTCATTGGAGGAGGCGGAGAAATCATTGTACCCACAAGCCACAAGGTAGTCTTCAGGGAAGATTCCATGTGTTCCGAGTGGATACCTGATCCGGTACAGATCAGGAATGTGCAGGGCACACATGTAAAAACGGTATTTCCGTACAGCGCCATGCGGCGTATTGTGTGGAACGATTCCTTACAGCGGCTGGAGATCTATGGGGACTATCAGCAGCAGGTGAAGGATCTGTATTCCGGTCTCTGGATCGAAAAAGAGCGGACCTATTTTACCTTATGCAAGACGGAAAAGGTGCTTTATCTGTACAATTATTTTCCCGGTATGCCGAAACTGATAGAGCAGGTGCAGACCAGGTGCGGGCTGGAGATAGAGAGGATATAGTTTGAAAAAAGAATGTACTGCCATCACAACAGGGATAATCTCTGAAATCAAATCGAAAGGCGTAGACTTTCCGACAAGCATCACTGTAGTACTATGAAGTCGATGGCAGATCATATGAATTAAAAGAAAGGGAGCATGTTCCGGTCATGGGAAGCAGTTCTGTGGGAAGTGAGGCAAAGGTTCTTTATGAACCCGGCAATCCTTCCAATGCTTATCTTGTGGATAATGCCGGCAGGAGGTGAAAACGAATGCAACATATCAAAATTATAAATAAAGAGGTTGTTCAGCGCGCGCGTGGGAAAGGTTTGAAAACGCTCCTTTTGATCCTGGCGATATTTCTGACGATAGCCGTGGTTATCATGATAGCGATAGACGGCTGGAAAAGTGTCAACCTGTATACCAGTTTCCTTATTCCTGCAATTATCTGGATCCAGGTGTTCAGAAAGCCGCCGCAGGAAAATATCACGATTGAAGTGGAAGAGATCCTGGATGAGCTGCAGGATGGCTTCGGCATCCGGATCGCAAGGATCGACAGGGGAGATCTGTATGGCCCCCACAGTGAAAAGATTGTTTGTCTGAGAAACAGGATGAACGGGATCATCGCTTATCCCAGTGAGTATCGTTTTGAGATATTTGGAAGACCGATCTATTATATGTGGAAAGGGGATGAAAAACTGACGCTGGACACAGCGGAGGAATTTGACCCGAATGAGGATTACAGACTGCGGATCTTCTGTACGCCGGATAATTATCAGGCGGTCCTTGCCTTTTTACAGAACAGCCTGCGGAAAGAGGCGGTCAACGGATAAGAACTTCATGACTCGCAGCCGGACTTTATAGCATCATTACATACAAAGCAAAATAAGACAGTGTTCAAGCCGGAATACCCTTTGAACAAGCGCTTGTTTAAGCGGGTGGAATTTCATTTTCCGCGTTGGAGAAAATATCGATGGATCTGGTATGCCGCACTGTTGATTTTGGTATGATATGTTTATTTTGGAAGTGGTTGTTTGTATACTGGGAGCGATATTTTTGCCTCCTGTGTATTTCCTCCTCATTGGAGGAGGCGGAGAAAGCATTGTACCCGCAAGCCACAAGGTAGTCTTCGGGGAGGATTCCATGTGTTCCGAGTGGATACCTGATCCGGTACAGCGCCATGCGGCGTATTGTGTGGAACGATTCCTTACAGCGGCTGGAGATCTATGGAGACTATCAGCAGCAGATGAAGGCTCTGTATTCCGGTCTCTGGATCGAAAAAGAGCGGACCTGTTTTACCTTTTGCAAGAGTTTTACCTTTTGCAAGACGAGAAAGTCGCTTTATCTGTACAATTTTTTCCCGGTATGCCGGAACTGTTAGAGCAGGTGCAGACCAGGTGCGGGCTGGAGATAGAGAGGATATAGTTTGAAAAAAGAATGTACTGCCATCACAACAGGGATAATCTCTGAAATCAAATCGAAAGGTATAGATTTTCCGACAATCATTACTGTAGTATATGAAGTCGATGGCAGATCATATGAATTAAAAGAAAGGGCGCATATCCCGGTCATGGGAAACAGTTCTGTGGGAAGTGAGGCAAGGGTTCTTTATGAACCCGGCAATCCTTCCAATGCTTATCTTGCGGATAATGCCGGAATAATCAATATTTAATGGATTCGTATCTTTAACACAGTGCCTGCTTATTAGGTGAAAAATCCCTGATTTAGCCGGCTTGCAGCAGAAAAGAAGAATAAAGGGACAGGAGGCAACTCTTGTCCTTTTTCATATTATATAATGCCTGCTCAACAACAAAAAATGAGTTCAAATCCATTGAAAATACTGAGTTTTCTCACCAAAAGTAGTATAATAAAGTGCAGGGAAAACAGTTCATTTGGCCCCAAAACCTTGCACTGAGGAGAAAACTTATGTATAAATTCGAACGATATCGTCAGCTTGGACTTGCAGATTTCA
>CANPWA010000051.1 GCA_947581865.1 uncultured Acetatifactor sp.
TCCATGCCCACCTCAAGTGCGCGGGTGGAAAAGGTGTGCCGAAGAGCGTGAAACTTGATGTCAGGGAGTTGCGCATCCTCAAGCAGGCGCTTGAACTGACGGCGATAGGTGCGAACATTTACATACCGACCATTCGCTGACAGCACAAAAGCGCCGTCCCAGCGCTGATTTTTCAGCTTTTCCATAATAAACTCCGGTACAGGGATGGTTCGGAGTGAGGTTTTGCTCTTTGGCGGAAGGACTTTCACTGTTCCGCCCACCCGTGCCTGCGTTCCGTTGACGTGAATAACTGACTTTTCAAAGTCAATGTCACTCCATTTAAGAGCGCAAAGCTCGCCGATGCGCAGGCCGGTGTACAAACAGAGAAGAACTCCTATATCGTTTTCCCGCGACAAGACCCTTTCGAGCCGCTTCTGCTCGGCAAGCGTCAGTATGCCAACCTCGGTTTTGGCCTTTTTCGGGAGCTTGACCCGTGACCAAATATTCATAATCTGTCCTCGTTCTTCCGCAAAAATGAGAGCCGACTTCAGCACACAGAATATCACCTTAACGGTTGACGGCGAAAGTTTTAACGATGATACAAAGGCTTGCAGCGTTTGTGTTGTCAGCTTTTTCAGCCGCACCTTGCCGAGCTTGGGAAGAATATAATTTCTTATGTGTCCCCTGTAGATTTGCCTCGTTGTTTCCTTGAGATTACCGGCATTGTCAAGCCAAAAATCCAGCCACTGGCTCAGCGTATCGCTTGAGCCGGTGGGCTTTTTCTTTTTTATGGCCTTGTATTCGGCCAGCTTTTCTTTGACGTCCGAATAACTGCGGGCATATACATAACCGTATACCGCTTTGCCGTTCCCGTCGCGGGTTCTGATATACCGCCCCTCGTACCGTCCGTCCTTCCGTTTGTATATATTTTCTCCTCTTCTCGCCATAGCTAAAGTCCCCTTTCTGACTGTAATTTTGACGGCGAATTTTTTCTTGAAAATTCGCCTAAATGCTGTAGAATGGCTTGACAGCGCGCTATCAAAGTGATATAATCTATTATATAAAATTGTGTCAAAATTTGCACGATTAACTAAAAATGCCGTAATAAAGCCATAAATAAAACCTGGCCCAAAAGATTAAGTTTTGGGTCAGGTTTTGTTTATTTTCTTGCACTTATCAAAAATACTCCGTTTTACTTTCCGGTCACATATCTGACCGCGTTTCTGACGAGCGTAGCGGCCTCGGCGCGGGTAATGCTGTCATCCGGGCGGAAGTTGCCGTCGCTGTCGCCGTGGACTATGCCCATCTCGAACAGCTCGTCGATTTCCTTCTCCGCCCAATGACCGTCTGTATCAGGGAACTTTGCCATAGACTTCACCTCCTTGAGCGCGGCCCAGGTGAGCGGCCCGACAGAGCCGTCCGCTTCCAATCCCGCACTGGATTGAAATTCTTTCACCGCCGCGAGTGTGTTGGGGCCGAAGCTGCCGTCGACGGCCAAATCAAAGCCCAGCTCGTTGAGCCGCGCTTGCAGCCGCTTTACCGCCTCGCCGGTGGAACCTTTTTTCAAAATGGGTTCCTCGCGGTTTTCGCCCATTTCGGTACGTACCAGGTTGAGGAAGTAGTCCCAGCCGTAATCGTCCAGAATACGGTGCGGACAGTATTTCCCTGAAAAATCCTGATGCTTCTTCACATTTGAAATGCTCCAGCCATAGTCTTTGAGCAGCTTGGCGGTCAGCCATGCGGCGTTCTTCATGGCGGTTTCAAAACGGCTGCCGCCACTCTTGCTGTAACAAATCTCAATGCTGATATACTTACGGTTCCCTGTTCCTCCGCCGCCGTCCCCGGCGTGCCATGCGTTACGGTCGTTTGGGATCGCCTGCACTATCTCCTTGTCGTCCACCGCGTAGTGATAGCTGACCTTGTTGCCGTTGCCCAGCATATATGCCACCTCGTTCTTGGCACTGGCATCGTTAGCCGTGTTGTGGATACAGACGCCTATAGGTTTCATCGAGTAAGGGCATTTAACGCTGTATTTCGATGCCGGGCATAGGTTCTGCTTAATCGTCATTCGTTCCGCCTCCGTTATTTCCGGCATCGGCCATTCCTTCGCCTATTATGTAAGCAATCAAGGTCGCTCCGGCCATAATTATCGCCGTCACCTCGGTAACGCTGCTGTCCTTTGCGCCGGCGGCTATCATTATAGCCGTGACAAAGCCGACCACAGCCGCCCAAAATTTGCGGCTGGTGAGCTTGTGTGTCCAATCAATTTTTTTCATGCAAACCACCCTTTCTAATTTTGCCCCATGTCATGGGCCCTTTTGTTCAAATGCTTGGCGAGCTTATCATGCGCCGTGGTCACCTCACCGTCACAGTTAAGCTGCTTAAGCCCGTTCAGGCAGGCGAGGATGGCGCAGCTCAGAATATACTGTTCTTCCTTTATCGCCTGAATGTCCTCGTCCTGCCGCTTCTGCCTTGCAAACCACTTCACCGCGGCGGTTATCGCCGCCACTATGGTTCCCAGCGCGGTAACTACCGCCGCGATCTGGATAATGTTTTCAAATCCAATGTACATAACTGCCTTCTTTTCCGTTATTTCACTTTCGCCACAATTTTTGCCATATCAGAGATAAACTCGCACTTTCCTTCCCCTGTCTTATTGTATAGGGGAAGCGGCGGGTTGCTCATCCTGCTGCCGTCGATGATGATATATGACCCATCTTCAACTGTATGGTCGCCATATATTCCCTCCGGCACACCGGCTTCTCCGGTTTGTACACCGGGAAGCCTGACGGTTATCGTCCTCCCGGTATAGTTGCAGATTTTTCTTGACGTACTGCCTCCGCCGTATGAGGTGTCGTTGCCGTTTGTGGTGAGGTAATCATAGTCCAGATGAGTCAGAAGCAGATTTTCCACTCCCGGTGCAATCGTTGAAATGTCATTGCCGGTTGCATGACCACCGTTATTGTCAGCGTCAAGGCATTGAATTTCCGTATATCCCAGCAGCTTTCCAAGTACGACCTCACTGTAGCGGTTGATGTATTCCTTTTGCGGATTAGACACCGGCTTGGACATATCCGAGGTGTTATCGGCGTTCCCAAGCCCCACATCACTTTTATTTGTCCTGTGCGGATTGTTGGTATTGGATATGTGACTGTAAGCCGCGTTCCAGTTTGATATGAGTGTCGAGGTTATGGAGTCGAGCTCGGTTTTGTTGGAATGGGAATGCCCCAGCCCTCCGCTTAGCCGCACCCATGCGGTCGGGCTTCCGCCAGCCAGACTTCCGCTGCCGCTGTAGGAAGGTATGAACCGGCACCAAATCTCCATATTGCTGTTGTTCATCACAAACTGCGTCCGGGCGTGGAGGGTAGTGGCGTTAGGCGCGCCGGGAATATTGACCACGAGGTAATCCCCGGTGCTGCTCCACGAGGAATTGGGAAGGTCGGCGCTTGACGCGGCCCATTTCTTCACATGATATATCCTCAGTTCATTATCCCAATTTGGGTAGTCACTGTCGTTCTCCGCCACGGCCATGTGGCTCACAAGGTCGTTTTCACCGAGTATCCTCTGCCACGCTCCGCTTATCCGCCCTCTGAAATATGCGAAGGGGTTATTGGCGCTCTCGTTTATGAGAAGCTGAGAGGTATAGTTTGTGACCTTGTCCAGTATCGACATCATGTTATATGTGTCGCCCTCTCCGCTCCCGGACGGTCTGCCGAGAGTGACATTCCCATAAAGGCCGCTTTCGTTGGTCCCATCGCCGGAGTTAAAGGCGCCGGACATTGACGCGGCCATGAAATGCTGCATCAGGAACGTCAAATACGCCTTGTCCGTGGAACTCATCAGACCGTCAACGCCGCTGTGATAAGCGAACTGCCCATCGGAGTTCCTAACCGTAGAGGCTTTCGCCTCGTATGTGGGCACATGAACGAGGGCGCTGCCCGTCCATATTACATAGTCGCCAATGGACAGATAGTTATTTGCGCCGTCTATGGTGTATTTTGTATCATAAGCCACAATGCCGGCGCTTGACGAGGAGCTTTGCACCCGGAACCACACTCCGCGGTATTCGTCCGTTTTGCAGTCGGCAAGGCTGCCATGCTCAACCGAGAAGCTGCCACCGGCGTCCTTTGAGTAGACCTTGTCGGTATCCGCTTTCCAGATGTATCCGCCAACAGAGTCCTTTCTTTCGCCGCGCACCTCGTTTACCGCCGCCGTAAGCTCTGACGTAGTAACTCCCGGCACGTTCACTGTTCCGTATGCCATGTGTCATTCCTTTCCTTTCTCGATAATGTATTCCGCCGATATATTTTCCGAGGGTACACCGGTCGCGCGAATTCTGATAATGCCCGCAAGCGTCTCGCTCGTGGGGCAGAGGCCGCAGGATTTTGCTGATTTCAGGCTTGCCGGAGCGATAACTATATCTGTTCGGTCGCCTATGGCGGCATCCTTCGTCAGAATGTCATAGTACTTGGGATAATCGCCGGAGGAGTCGCTTTTCCAGCCGGAGACCGGGATTGTGACCGATACGGCTTTTGGCTTATCGGCTTTCACTTCCTCCATCTCGTTTATCGCGTCCACGGTGGTTTTTGCAAGCTCGCTCATCAGTCCCTCCACAAATATCCTGGCGGCCTCGGAGCAGGCTTTCAAATGTTCAAGGACCGTTATTTTGTTCATGGCTCACAACTCCCATCACGCCTCTCCAAACACTTCATTGAGCATTGCCTCGACCTCTGTGTTTTCCGCTATCTCGATATTACCCAGCTTCGTTTTTTCCGCCTGAGTATAATTGCAGTCGGAAAGGCCCTTGCCGCCGTCCTTTGCCACATATCCCGCTTTTACTCCGGAGTTTGTGGCGTAGTCCTTTGCTGTCAGCTCCGCGTCGGTCACATACTCGTCGAGGGCCGAAGTCTGCACATAATCCTGTAAGTCCCCGGACTGAACATAGTTCGCAAGGTCCGTGCTCTTCGCGTAACTCTTCAGCTTCGCGTCAACGCCGCTGTCTGTGGCATAGCCGCTAAGATCGACAAAGCCCGCCAGCACGTCAAATTTATATGCGCCGCCGTCCTGCACAACGACCACATTTGTACCCTTTTGATATTTGTTGTTGGCGCCTTCCACAAAGCTGGACGTTGTGGTAAACTCATCTGTGACATTGTACACCAGGCCAAGATAATCCGCTCCCGGAGTGGGAAGCTGTGAAAAGGTCTTGCTTCCGCCCGGCTTGTATACGCTGCTTATCTTGGAGTTCATTTCTTCCTTTGTGGCATAATCCCCATGATCCTCAAGCTCGGATACCTTCTTTGGTACCGTGATGCTGACCTTTTTCTGACCGTCCGGCACCTTTACTTCTCCGTTGACCTCGATGCTGTCAATCTTGTTAGGCTCCCCACCGGTGGATATGATCCCGTCTACCTTGGTGTCAAGCTCGTCATACTCACCTTTGATTCTTTCAGCCAGCGCCTTAAGCGCGGCCAGCTTAGTAAGCTTATTTTCGTTGTATTCAGCAGCCATTTTTACATCGTCCTTTCTATTCCTTATTTGTAAAAACCTCATCGAGCATTGCCTCGACTTCTTCATCGGTGGCTATACTATCACTGCCCACTCCGCCCAAAGGTTCAAGGTCCCCCGTCTCGTTTTTTATTTGGTACTGAGAGGCTTCTCCATCTGTCACAACACATATTATTTGCCCTATATAGGCAATGGGGTTGTTAGCCGCATAATCCTCGGCCTCCTCCATAGAAGCAAATACCGAGGCGGCGTCCAAGGCAAACGCATCCTGCCGCTTTATGGAAAGAGGGAACTCCATAAAAGGGTATGTTTTTCCCGTATTATTTACAGCCATTTATCTCATCCTCCCTTAACCGAGCGTAACCTTGAGGACAGCCGCGTTCTCATAGGGATTGGCCGGTTCAAATACCCAAACATTATACTCCTTTGCCAAATAGCCGTTGGCGCCCTCAACGCTTACGGTTTTCCTGGTAAAAGTGTCGGTCACATCGGCGTTGAGCGCGGTTTCATTTATCACTCTGGTTACTCCCGTTTTCGTGTTTTCACAGGCTATGACAACTCTCTCCGAACCCGCGGCCACGTTAAGCGTGACAGTTCCGGCGGCATACGCTTTACCGCTTTTTGTCAGCCCACGGATATATCCGCTGTTAAGTTCGGGCTTTGTATTTGTAGCGCCATAAAAATAATTCCGGTAAGGAGTATAGGCCGAAGTTTCCCGTGTCAGGTTTCCGGCCTCTATCCTTATTTCCGGCTCGGACGGACTTCCCAGATTGTCATTTGCCGTTACTCCCGCTCCATGTTCGGCGGTCACCTTATACTTAAGGCTTGTGATGTCACTTTCGCCTATAACAAAACCGTTTTTGTCATTATCGTCCGTTCCCGCTATAGGAGAAGCGCCGCTTTGTATCTGCACAGAGCCGGAGTTCGTTATACGCTCAACCTTCCACTGTGAGCAGACGACGCCTGTTTCGGGGCCATAGATATATGCTCCGGGATTAAAAACCGGGGCGGTATATGACACGGAACTCAGTTTTGTTCCGGCCTCGACCGCTCCCGCGCCGGTTAAAACAAAACCTCCCAACGATGGCCGAGATGTGACAGTCGGCTGCAGGCGCTGAGAGAAAATCTCGGTCAATATCTCCGACACAGACTTGCCGTTTGTTTCAAAGCTGGCCGTGCCGGTCTGCGACTTAGTTTTATTGCCGACCTGAGTATAATTTCCGGCCATGGTAATATTACCGCGCATAATGACTTTGTCGGCATCGACCGCTCCATCCAAGGCCAGCCAGCTTTCGCCGTTATATATGTACCCTCCGCGCATAGGCTCACCGTCGTCAGAGGAAGTTTCGACTATAAACACATCTCCCTTGTGTGCCGCGGCGTCGGTATGCGATGTGAAGTATTCTCTGATGATATCGCCGTCCGACTTGCCCGGCTCGGTCTTGTTCGCGGTAAACACACTTGTTTCGGCGCTTTTTTCAACCTCCTTCACCTTTTCCGCCAACTGCTTCATATGCTCCAGTGTTGTCAGTTTCATTTCACTTGCCAAAATTATCCCTCCCAAAAAATTCTTAATACTGGCTGAATATACCGTCTATCGTGCTGCGCACCTCCTCATCGGTCGCCACAAGGTCGTCCATCAGCTCCTCTCTGTCCACCGAGATAGTGCCGTCGGAGGACACATTGACGCTTTCGCCTATTTTCACGCCGCCCAGCCTGGTGTCGGTCGCGGTGGGAAGCACATAGCTCTGCCCTCCGCCCGCCGACTCGCCGCGCTTGGGGTACAGAAGGGCGAGAGTGGCGGATATGCCGGAGCCGGGCGGGGCCTTTGCCCAGAACCGCACCTTTCCTTCGAGAGTCTGCGCCACAGTGGATATCTCGGCGGCTTTAGCGGCGGAAAGGCTGCCGGCGCTGACAGACACGACAGGAACCTGATTTTCATTCGCGTCCTGTACCGATAAATCAAAATGA
>CANPWA010000052.1 GCA_947581865.1 uncultured Acetatifactor sp.
TCAAACTCAATCGTTCCCGGTGGTTTCCCCGTGCAGTCATACACTACCCTGTTGACCCCCTTCACCTCGTTCACGATCCGGTTGGTCACCTTCCCCAGCACTTCCCAGGGAAGCTGTGCCGCCTCGGCGGTCATGAAATCGCTGGTGGTCACGGCGCGCAGCGCCACGGCATAGTCATAGGTTCGCTCGTCGCCCATGCAGCCTACGCTCCTCATATTCGTGAGGGCGGCGAAATACTGTCCCAGTTCCTTGTCCACACCGGCTTTGACGATCTCCTCGCGGTAGATGGCATCGGCATCCTGGACGATCCGGACTTTCTCCGCAGTGACTTCGCCGATGATGCGGATGCCCAGCCCGGGACCGGGGAAGGGCTGGCGGTAAACAAGATACTCCGGGATGCCAAGCTCCAGCCCTGCCTTGCGGACCTCGTCCTTAAAGAGCAGGCGCAGGGGCTCGATGATTTCTTTAAAATCCACGCAGTCGGGAAGCCCGCCCACATTGTGGTGGGATTTGATGACCGCGGATTTGCCGAGACCGGATTCTATGACGTCGGGATAGATGGTTCCCTGCACCAGGTAATCCACCGCGCCGATTTTTTTGGCCTCCTCCTCGAACACACGGATAAATTCCTCACCGATGATCTTGCGTTTCTGCTCGGGTTCGGTGACACCGGCAAGTCTGGCGTAGAAGCGCTCCTGGGCGTTTACGCGGACGAAGTTGAGGTCATAGGGGCCGTCCGGGCCAAAGACTGCCTCCACCTCGTCGCCCTCGTTCTTGCGCAGCAGACCATGATCCACGAACACGCAGGTGAGCTGCTTTCCCACCGCCTTCGCCAGAAGGACCGCGGCTACGGAAGAGTCCACGCCTCCGGAGAGGGCGCAGAGCACCTTGCCGTCCCCTACCTTGCTGCGGAGGGCTTTGATACTGTCCTCCACGAAGGAGCCCATCTTCCAGTCCGCCCTGCAGCCGCAGACCTTCAGCACAAAATTGGAGAGCATTTTCATTCCCTCCCGGGTGTGCATGACCTCGGGATGGAACTGCACCGCATAGAGTTGTCTCTCAGGGCACTGCATGGCTGCCACAGGGCAAACGGGGGTGTGTGCGGTAACGGTAAAGGAATCGGGAGCTTTCTCAATATAGTCGGTATGGCTCATCCAACAGACGGTCTTCGGGGACACGCCCTCAAAGAGAACGGTATCCGTGTCCACCTCCACCTCCGTCCTGCCGTACTCGCTCACCGGAGCGGTGGCAACACTGCCTCCCAGCATATGCGCCATGAGCTGGGAACCGTAGCAGATCCCCAGAATGGGGACCCCCAGCTCAAAGACTTCTCTGTCGCAGAGGGGAGAATCCTCCCCGTACACACTGTTGGGACCTCCCGTAAAAATAATGCCCTTGGGATTCATGTCCCTCAGTTTATCAAGACTGATATTATAGGGGTGTACCTCACAGTACACATTGCATTCTCTGACTCTGCGGGCGATCAGTTGGTTGTACTGACCTCCAAAATCCATAACCACTATCATTTCTCTGTCCATGAAATTCTCCTTCGTGCCCTTTTGTAAGTTTATGTTTGTGCTGTTTCCTTTGTATCTTAATAAACAATAAAATAATCGTCCAGCCATTCCATCCGTCGGATCTGGTATTCCGAAATGGCTTCCAGGTCCGTAGACATTTCATACTGCGGCCAGCGCAGGTTCTCCCTTGCCGCAGCGCCGGAATTGACAATGTAATCCATGTTTCCATACATCAGATTCAAGATATTTTCTGTTGTCAAAAAAGACGCCCGGCACTCTTCCCAGCGTTTTTGCAGGATATCTTCCACCCAGTCCGGATCCTTCTCCCTGAAGTAGACAATGGCAGCCTCCTCATATATAACCGTCTCATCATCCAGGAATCCTTTTTGATCCACATTTCCAAAGGTCAGATCCAGATCCCAGGGAATCTGCCGCATGGTATAGGTTCCGTCCTCACTGACATCCGCCGCATAATATATGTTTTTAAAAAAATTATCGCTCCCGCTGATCGTCATATTGAACAGACACATATCTACCGTATTGGAGAAGTCAAGCCTGGCAAGCGCCGTATCTTTGTCGTACCGGTTACGGTGAAAAGCATTCAGATAGTCTCTTGCAGGGTACCAGGCATCCTCATAATCCGTGACAGGATCCGGATAACGGATGCGGAAAAAGGTTGCAATTTTCCATTTTTGATCTATACTATACTGAAAATCCTCATCCTGCGGCACGATCCAGGAAGTGGATTTATAGAGAATATCGTTTTTGTCAAGCGCCAGCTTTTTTTCATCCACCGGTTCCACCAATCCGTAAATTCCCACATAGTCATTATCCATTAAAAGTTCAATATATTCCATGCGGGGACCGGGCTGGCTGGTCTCAGGATTATTTTGGTCGAACATCTCCCATATCCGGCAGGCAGTCTTCTCCCTGACCCTGCTTTTGTCCACAACCATGCTTTTCAGCTTCCATTGATTGTCCGAACGCATGCCCAGAAGGGAAACATCCAGATTTTCTCCCCGGGGATCCAAGAGTCCGAGGGAATAGCTCTTTTTGTCAAATTCTGCACTGGAGGCGCCCCTGAGATAATATTTTACATGCGTCTGGGTGATCTCATACTGTTTGCTTCCCACAGCGGGATCAAAAAGCTGCATTTTGCCATACCAGATTTTATCCGGGTCATAGTAATAATGATCCGGATCGGTCTCATATTCGCCCATATCCTGCAGTTCTTCCCTCTGGGTTTCCAGAGTCATCACCGGCATGCCGCAGACGATCATGTCCAGCTCATAATAGCTGTCCTCTCCCACCATCCATATCCGGAATCTGTGATTGTCTCGGATACTTCCCGCTTTGTCCTCCCAGGCCTCGTCCGGAAGCGTACACAAAAAGGTATCTCGGGAAGCGGTTGTCAGTTCGCCCGTCCACCCTTTAGCTTCATAGTTTTGGGAAAGATAAAGGATTCCGTCCGCATCATAGGGCATGGGCGCCTTTTCAAAATATATCCCGGGATTCTTCGGTGAGATGAGCTTTTTCTTCCCATACAGAAAGTCAAGATCCTCCACAATAGGAATCCCCATCACTCTCTCCGTATAGGGCACAGGAACGCGGTAATCCAGATAAATGTTATAGGAATACAACCCTGTCAAAAGAAGCAGTACAAAAATGCTGGCGCCAAGCAGACAACTCATTTTTTGTTTTTTCATAATAATTGATTATATCATAATCCTATGGTCAGGGCAATCTGCATTTGGGGGCAGATGTCTTGTCCCTCTTTCATACTTCACGGGTTTTGAAAAGTCAGCCCTCAGGTTCGTATACAAAATAGGTGTCGAGCCACTCCATTCTCCTTCTCTGGTAATCCAAAATATCGTCCAGATCCGTTGACATTGTATAATCCGGCCAGCGTTCATTTTCTCTTGCCACGACACCCGAACGGATAAGATAGTCCCGATTGTCTGTCATAATGTTTAAAATATTGTCCGTGGTCAGGAATGTTGCCCTGCACTCCTCCCAGCGGGTCTGCAGGAGCGGTCCCACCAGTCCGGGTGCAGTCTTCCTCAGATACGGGATCGCCCCTTCCTCATATATGACCGTCTCATCCTTTTTAAATCCGCCCCCCACGATCTCTCCGAAGGTCAGATCCAAATCCCAGGGAATCTGTCGCATGGTATAGGTTCCGTCCTCATTGACATCCGCTGCAAAATACAGGTTCCTGAAATAATTGTCGCTTCCGCTGACCGCCATATTAAACAGAAGCATGTCAACCGTATTGGGCAGATTCAGTCTGTCCTGCGCTGCCTGTCCGTCTCCTTCAGGATGATAAAAGGTATTCAGATAATCCCGCAGGGGAAACCAGGATCTCTCATAGTCCGTGATAATGTCCGGATACCGGATGCGCAGATAGGTCATCAGTCTCCATCTGTGGTCTATGGCATACTGAATATCCTCGTCTTCAGGCACCAGCCAGTTGGTGGACTTGTAGAGGACATCATTTTTATCCAGCCCTAATTTTTTCTCGTCCACGGGTTCCACCAGCCCGTAAACCCCCACATAGTCATTATCCACTATCAGTTCCACATATTCCATACGGGGACCAGGCTGGCTGACATCCGCATTCGTCTGATCAAACATCTCCCATATCTGGCAGGCAGTCTTCTCACGGATCTTACTTTTATCCGCTACCATATTTTTGAGTTTCCAACTGTTATCGGAACGCATGCCCAGCAGGGATGTGTCCAGATTTTCTCCCTGGGCATTCAACAGCCCCAGGGAGTAGCTTTTTTTCTCAAAGGAGGAACTGGAATCCCCCCGCAGATAAAATCTCGCGCCGGTTTCGGTTATCTCATAGCGGTCAACGCCCACCCCGGGATCAAACAGCTGCATTCTGCCATACCAGATAATATCCGGGTCGTACACAAAATGATCCGGATCCGTATCATAGTCCCCCATATCCTGGGGCTCCTCGCGCTCGGTTGAGATGGTCATGACAGGCATGCCGCAAACGATCAGATCCAGCTCATAGTAGCCGTCTTCTCCCACCATCCACAACTTAAAAACATGGTTGTTCCGTATGCTGTCCGCCTTGTCCTCCCAGGCGTCGTCGGGCAGGGTGCACAAAAAGGTATCCCGGGAGCCGGTTACGATCTCGCCCACCCAGTCTTCCACCTCAAAATCCTGGGAAAGGTAAAGCGTGCCGTCAGAGTCATAGGGCATCAGAGCCTGTCCAAAATAGACCCCCGGGTTATCCTCGGAGGTCATCTTTTTCTTCCCGTCCAGAAAATCAAGATTTTCCACTATGGGAATCTCCATAACCCTGTCCGTATAGGGCACGGGTACGCGGTAGTCCATATAAATTTTATAGGAATAAAGGCCGGACAGAAGCAGGACGATAAGAACACTGCCCATCAGCATCCGACCCGGGGTTCGTCTTCTCATATTTTATTCTCACTACAGTTATGCCAACGAAATGATCCTGCTGTCAGCCCTCGTCAGATCGTGTTCTCTCCGTCGTGGGAGAGCAGGGACACCGCCTCCACTCCGGGCAGCTCATTGATGGCGCGCACCAGCTCAGCCTCACCTTTTTTGACGCGGAGCTCCATCACCATGTCCATACCGTTTTTGGTGAGGTTTCTGGATTTTACCCGGAAATGTTTGGCATATCGGGAGACGATATCCGTCACCTCATCCTCCACTTTATCGCTCTGAGCGTTGAGCACCAAAAGCAGCGGAGCGCTGGACACCGGAAGATAGTCCAAAATCAGCACCACGATGGTGACACACAGAGACAGCATGAGCGCCATGCCGTAAAGCCCTGCGCCACAGATGATACCGACAGAGATGGACCAGAACAAAAACACCAGATCCATAGGGTCTTTCACCGCAGTGCGGAAACGGACAATGGACAAAGCGCCCACCATACCAAGAGAAATGACCACACTGGACTGGATCGCCAGAATGATCGCCGCTGTTATCATTGCCATGGCAACCAGCGAGATATTAAAGCTCTTGGAATAAAAAGCCTTCCTGGAGATCATGCGGTAGACCATATAGATATATATGCCGAGTATGGCTGTGACCGCCAGCGTCAACCCTACGGACGTAATGCTGAAGTCCGAGACATTCACACCTTCCAAAAAAGATTTTTTCAATACGTCCTTAAAACTCATGCTTTCTTCTCCTATTCTGTATATGACCTCTATCCGTTACTGCCTGTCCCACCCCGGATCATACTCCGAAGTTTTTCGTGATCCGGCGGGAAGTGTAGTACTTGGAATTAGCCGTCTGCCTTAAGTTTTCCAGCTGCAGCTGCCTGTATATATAATCCGGAAGCAGCTCGTCAAACTTGACCTCGAGCAGATGTATCCCGGTGGGCATCACAGGTCTTGTATGGATCCGGGCATTTAAAAAATCCTGCACTCTGGATGTGGCTGAGATATTTCTGTCAAAAGTGACGCGCACGTTTCCGATCCGGTATAAAAACGCCATTCTCTCATACTCCACCACTACCTTAGGTCTGTACAGCCTGGTACTGCACAAAAGATACAATTTGTTCAGTACGGGGTCCGCGTGCCGGGGCAGCCTGAAATACCCCTTCAAAATATCCTGACATTCCTCCCCGGTGAGCCTGCAGGAGCTTTTGTGGTTCTTTCCGTTCAGCTTCTGTTTGCATTCCAAGGTGATCGTATCTGTCCTTCCGTCGTAAATACGGATGCGGAATTTCTCACGGCGGTTTACGCCATCCTCATTCTCAAAGTAGCAGGAATCCGCAAAGTCATCAAAATAGACACTGCGCACGGTATACCTGCCCTCCTCCCCGGCGTGGGGATCCAGGTCACATATATGCCTGATGCGCGCTTCCAATAACCTCAGCTGCTGCTCACTGCACAGATACTTCAGTTCGTTCCGGTATATGGTTTGGGCTGCTATATCACTTTCCTTTTTCAATGTTATATAAATCCACCTTATTCTTTCCAAACGAACAGTCGTCAAAAAATCTCTTGTTTCGCTGCTTTTTCCCCTGAAATCCCATTATGCCATAAATGCTCTGCCCTTACGGATCGGATGACCATTCGACCGTTTTCTGCCTTGAATAAGGTTTATTATACCATATTCGACACAGCCGGGCAATGTTTAATTTGCCACCTGTTACTGTCAAGTATTCGTTGGCAACTTTTTTCCATACATTCTTCCGTGCCTTATCATTCGTTTTTTAATATCCTGCCATTGCAAACAGTTTCCGGATATCTCCACGGGCTTTCCC
>CANPWA010000053.1 GCA_947581865.1 uncultured Acetatifactor sp.
ATCAAAATAATCATCATGAAGACCATTGTAATCGCCGCCGGCTACGCCACTCGTCTGTATCCGTTGACGGAGAATTTTCCCAAACCTTTGCTGCAAGTAGGGACGAACAGTATTTTGGGTCGTTTGATAGCCGATATCGACGGGATAGAGGATATCAATGAGCATATCATAGTTAGCAACCATAAGTTCTTGTATCACTTTGAAGACTGGGCCAACGAGACGGATACAGTGCATCCGGTTTGCATCCTCGATGACGGGACGGAGAGTAATGATACGCGTCTGGGCGCCGTAAAGGATCTGCTGTTGGCCATCGATAGCTGTTCGGTAGATGAGGATATTTTGGTAGTAGCCGCCGATAATATCCTTGATTTTTCTTTCAGGGGTTTTGTAGATGAGTTCAAGAGAAAAGGTACCAGCCTGATAATGTGTTATCATGAACCGAGTCTGAAGGCTTTGCAACGTACAGGCGTGATTTCTGTAGACGGAGATATGCGTGTTCTGGAGATGCAGGAGAAACCGGACGTGCCGGTCAGCAACTGGGCCGTACCCCCTTTTTACCTGTACCGGAAGGCTGACCTTCCTCTGATACGTGACTGTCTGTCGCACGGTTGCGGCATGGACGCTCCGGGCAGTCTGGCCCGTTATCTGTGCGGTCTCACTCCCATGCATGCGTGGCCTATGCCTGGCCGGCGGTATGACATCGGTAGTCTGGACAGCTATCGTGAAGCGCAGGAGCTTTTTAAATGAGTCTCTTTTTCTTATACCGACTTTATTGTTGCTGCTTCCCGCGAATTTATTTTCCCGCTCTCAATTTTTAAGATTCAACAAGAAAACCTATGGAAACATTATTTCAAGCTTATCGTGCCCTTTTTGGGAAAGGGGACGCACTGTACCAGTTATTTTCTCCTTATCGTATCTGCCCTTTGGGCGCTCATGTGGACCATCAGCATGGCCTGGTGTCCGGCTTTGCTTTCGATAAAGGCATTGAGTTCCTGTTTTCTGCCACGGAAACGGGTAAAGTGGAGATGTGCTCTCTCTCTTTCGAAGGTTTGATGACCTTCAATGTTCAGAAGCCTATAGAGGAGAAACAGCATAATTGGGGTGATTATCTTCGTGGTGCCGTGTGGTCCCTTCAGCAGGATTTCCAGTTGCGTCGTGGTGTGAAGGGTTTGGTTCAAGGTTCGATGCCCATCGGTGGAGTCTCCTCTTCGGCGGCTCTTTTGTGCGGTTTTGTAATGGCCGTAGCCAAAGTGAACGATATAGCCCTGGATAAGATGGAGGTGATCCATTACGCCTCGGAAGCGGAGCGGGAGTATGTGGGTCTTCGTAACGGCATCCTGGATCAGGCTTGCGTGGTGCTTTGTGAATCGGATAAGCTTCTTTATCTGGATACAAGAGACTCCAGTTATGAGTTACTTCCTTTCGGTAACGGGGAAGGAAGAGGGCTGCCTTTTGAGTTGGGTATCTTTTTCAGTGGCGTGACCCGTCAGTTGACGGGTACGGATTACAACCTGCGTGTGTCGGAATGTAAGACGGCCGCCTGGATTATGGAGGCCTATGAGGGGCTTCCGCTGAAAGAACTTGAAGCTACGCGTCTGCGTGATATCGATGAGGAGATCTTTTTGAAAAATGAGCATAAGATGCCGGATCGTTTTGCCCGTCGTGCCCGTCACTTTTATACGGAGTGCGACCGCGTGAAATTGGGTGTGGAGGCTTGGAAATCGGGTGATATTCACTTGTTCGGTAATTATATTTTCGAAAGCTGTGAGAGCTCCATCCTGAATTACGAGTGTGGTTCTGCAGAGTTGATAGCCCTTTATGAAATCATGAAAGAGACGGCTGGCATTTACGGTGGCCGTTTCAGCGGTGCTGGTTTCAAGGGCGCCTGTATCGCGTTGGTGTGTCCTGAGGAGGAAGAGGAGGTACGCCGGCTTGTTACGGAGAAGTACCTGAAACGTTTTCCCCAGTACCGCGACACTTTTGAGGTGTTTTTCTGCAAGCCTTGCGGTGGCGTGGATTTCCTTTAGATATCTTGTTCTCATATAATGTCTTCCTTATTATATATATTCATCTTATGCGACGTGAATCTCAGGCTTATTTATTGATAAAATGGAGTGTGGTTGTTGTGGACCTTCTCGTCCTGAATATTCTTTTATCATTGTTTCTCCACTGTTTTCCATCGTGGCTGCCTGAAAACTTGGGATGGGATAACTGTTCTCTGGTTTATTTTGTTTTCAATATAGTGTATCTTTTCTGTGTCTCTGTTAAAGGGCCTATTCTTCAGATGCGCAAGGTTCGTCCGGAACAGATAGTGGGGCGTGTGTTCACAACAGTTCTCTTTTTTTCCTTGTTGTCCTTTCTGGGTTTGAATTATGTGGCTCCATTCCGTTACCCGTTGTCTTTTGCGTTGGCATTCTTTGTGCTCCTGTTTGTCTTGGTGACAATATCCCGCCTCAGTTCCCGTGCTTTTATTAAATGGTTCCGTCGTCGAGGCCGTAATACGCGTGATGTGCTTTTTGTGGGAAGTTACCCTAACATGGTGGACCTTTACAACGAGATGATGGGTGACCCGACAACGGGTTACCGTGTGCTGGGTTATTTTGATGATGAACCGAAAGAGGATCTTGGTATTCCGATTCCTTATTTGGGTGGCGTTGATACGCTTTCGGTATATATGAAGCGCACTCATTTCCATCCGATGGGACGTGTGTATTGCTGCCTGCCATCGTCTCGTGCGCTTGATATCCGAAAAATTGTAGATTACTGTGATAACCATCTGGTCCGTTTCTATAGTGTGCCGAATGTGAGGAACTATCTTCCTCGTCCGGTGTGCATGCAGCTGGTGGGTGATGTGCCGGTTTTGTATCTCCGGCGTGAGCCGTTGCGCAAACCTTTGAATCGTTTCATTAAGCGGGCGTTTGATGTGTTCTGTTCTTCCCTGTTTCTGTGCACTTTATTTCCTTTTGTTTATATCATTGTGGGTTTTATCACGAAGTTGACTTCTCCGGGTCCCGTATTGTTTAAGCAGAAGCGGAACGGTCTGAATGGGAAGGAGTTTTATTGCTATAAATTTCGCAGTATGAGGGTGAATAGCCAGAGTGATACATTGCAGGCCACGGAACATGATCCGAGAAAGACTAAATTCGGCGATTTCCTGCGTAAAAGCAGTATCGACGAGTTGCCTCAGTTTCTGAATGTTTTGAAGGGGGATATGTCGATTGTAGGTCCCCGTCCTCACATGCTGAAGCATACGCAGGAGTACTCGGAATTGATCAACAAATACATGGTTCGCCATTTTATCAAGCCGGGCATCACAGGCTGGGCTCAGGTAACGGGTTGCCGTGGTGAGACGAAAGAGCTTTCTCAAATGGAGGCGCGTATCCGTAAGGATATCTGGTATGTGGAACATTGGAGTTTTTGGTTGGATCTCCGTATAATGTACCTGACGGTGAAAAATGCGCTTCATGGCGAGAAGAATGCCTACTAAGTTTTTTCTGTAGATTTTCGTATTACCCAGATGATTAATAGAAAAAGAATATTCTGTGTTGGCATAAAGAGGGCGGTCTGCATCGTTGGTGAGTGGCCTGTCTTGAATACCTAATCCCTATAAGAAACAGTGGGCAGTGATTTGTCCTGCTGAGTGTTGACACCCATCATAAGTTATCGATGAAATCTCGTGACGACTTTGGTCTGTTCGACTACCAGGTCGATATGAAAAGTTCGCTGTATGGGGCTTGGTATGAGTCCCGTTCGGTGATGTGCCAGATGCCCACGGGTACGGGCAAGACTCACTTGTTGGTCTCCGTAGTGCGGGATTATGTCCGTTCGACAGGGGCGGGTGTTTGGATTGTAGTTCATCGGATCGAGCTGGTGGATCAGATATCCTCCACGCTGTCGCGTTACGGCGTGTCCCACGGCCTTCTTGTGAGCGGGAAGGGGATGAGCGGTGATCTTGTGCAGGTGGTTTCCATCCAGACCATCTCTTCCCTGTTGTCCCGCGGTCGGCTTTCTGTCCTTTCCCCAGCCTTCCTCTCCTTGGTTGCCGGCACCTCCGCCCGGGGTATGGACAGCGGACACCCTCCCCGTGAAGTCCGGTCCGGGAGAATACCTGTCCCCGGCTTGTTGGTAATCGATGAGGCTCATCATGCTCCGGCGAGGAGTTATGCGCGTTTGTGGGAGTTGTTTCCGAATGCATACAAGCTGGGTCTGACGGCTACTCCCTGCCGGTTGAACCGTGGCGGTTTCACCTCCCTGTTCGACCGTCTGCTGACTTCCCGCTCGGTCTCCCGTTTTATCGAGGAGGGTCGTTTGGCCCTGTTCGATTATCTTTCGATCCTTCCCGACAGCCTGGCTCAGCGTCGTGTGGACAGCCTGTCGAAACGCGGGGCTGACGGCGATTACTCCTTGAAGGAGATGGGCAGTGTGCTGGACTGTCCGGAGGCGATAGCAGATTTTTATGAAGCTTACCGCACGTTTGTTCCGGGCAAGAAGGGAATCGTGTATGCGGTGAACCGTTCTCACAGCCTTCATATCTGTGAGTGTTACCGTTCTCATGGTGTCCGTGCGGCCAGCATCGACAGTCTTACTCCCGCTTTGGAACGCCGTGAATGCGTGGAACGCTATTCCCGGGGTGAGATCGACGTCCTTGTGAATGTGGATATCTTTTCGGAGGGTTTCGACTGTCCGGCGGTGGAGTTCATCCAGTTGGCGCGTCCCACGTTGTCGTTGTCTAAATACCTTCAGCAGGTGGGGCGTGGTTTGCGTGTGCATCCGTCGAAGGTCCGTACGGTGATTCTGGACCAAGTCGGCTTGTATCTCCGTTTCGGGCTTCCCACTGAGGAGCGGGACTGGCAGACCTTTTTCCGCGGTGGCAGGGATGAGAAAGCGGAGCAACGCGCAATGTTTGAGAAACGTGTCGCCTTACTGGAACGGCGTAGTGAACCCACGATGTTCCCTTGCCTTTCTTCTTTGCAGATGGGCGTCGTGCAGGGTTACGAGGAGTTCCTGCGCCTTGCCGCTAACCGCTGTGCCGAGGTTGAGCCTTACGTGGAGAATGGTTTGTACGGTCTTCGTAAGGGGGATGACATCATCCTGGCTCCGTCGTATCCCGGTATCTCTACTTTTGTGGGGCGTTATGCGATGGTGACCCATCCGGGGGAGCGTTACGGAATTGTGACGGCAGAGGGGAAGCTGCTTCCTTTGCCCAAATGCCAGCATATCAGCTTGTATGCGGGCAGCCTTGCTTATGTGGAAGAGTCTCCGTTGATACGTTATTATCTGGACTTGAAAACGTTTGAGCGTTACGTTAGGAAACCTGAAATCCTCACGCTTGATTTTCTGGAGTTTGTGTTTATCGGGGGAAGTTACCGTCTTCGGCTTCGCTGTCCCCGCTGGAAGACGGTTCCCGGCTTTACGCGCGGGGATCTTCGTATAAAGGGCGATTTGTTTTTTCGTGAGGGTATTTTCATCCACCGTTCGGCTCCTTCTGAGATCTACTGGTACGAATATACAGATAAGGAGGGGAACCTGATAGGCTCAGACCGTAACGAGAACCTTTATCTTTGTGCTCCTGGCAAGTCTCCTGTTTATTATGGAGTGAAGAAATGGATAGACGGCATGAAAAGGTGGATGTTTATAAAAT
>CANPWA010000054.1 GCA_947581865.1 uncultured Acetatifactor sp.
GAGAATGTCCGTCGTGAGTCCACAGGTAAAATACCTTTTCAGTACTTTGTCCCCTATCAGTTTTTGAAGCGCAGGATCGCTGATCGGAATCCCGAGGACGAATTGGCGGACGGTAAATACTTCAATCCCAAAAACCGGGCGTCCGTGTCTTCCAACAACGAGCTCCGTTCAGCTTTGAAACGCTATATCTTCATCAAGGCCTCCGCGTTGGATCTGGAATCTCTGCTGCACGATAGGGAAAGCCGGGACCTGTATAGGACGTTGTGGTATTACCGCGACCGTTGCCGTAAGAAAGTCACAGTCCGGCACCGTATGATGGAACAGTTCATCAATGCCTGTTGCGACAAGCGGCTTGAGTTCGAGGTGTGGCCTGCCATCGAGGGTATAGAAGAAAACGATGAGGTAGTTCTCAACACCACCCAGTTTAAAGGCTATAAGGCCCGTGTCCTGGAGATCCGTAAAGGTAAGAACGGCTGTCAGCTGACGGTCGGCTTTCATCTCTTTCACGGGGCCATGCTGTTGAAACTGCCCAACCTTCGTCCTCAGGATGTTCTTTACGAATCGAAGGAGAGCGATAGCATCGTGCGTGAGACGAACCGCTATAAATTCCTGGAGGATATGCAGCGTAAACTGTTCGGCATAATGAGCCGCCGTATAAAGGGCGGTTTATCGGAAAGAATCATCCGGAAGGACGCCTCCGCATTGGAGCTGCTTTACAACTACCGTTACCGTTTTTTCGAGAGTGAGACGATGCGTCGTAAGTTTTACGCTTTAATGCTCTTGTGTGCCTTGCTCCGTGGCGACGCTTTCGGCAAGTCTGAACTGACGGATAAGGTTAGGCGTGAGTTAAATGCGCTGGAACGTCGTTCCGACGGGAAGATATCCCCCGACATGCGGGCTTATCTCCAGTCGGTCCTCTATCTGTCCACCCGTGAAGGGTTATATTACGATGAGGCCATGTCCTATTTCCGCACGCATGCGAAACCGTCGGCCACCCATAAGCAGCTGATGAGATTCCTGACAGCGTATTCCGGTTAGGCGGGTCATTGGACTCTGGCTCATCCGGGAAGTCCGTTTTTTTGAACCGTCCTCCTGCGCTGAGGGTTATTCGTTGAGAGCCGTTTATTGAGAACTGTTTATTCGGATCCATTCATAACATTCATTAATCCGTATGATAATCGCTGTAGATTTCGACGGTACGATCGTCGAGCACCGTTATCCCGGCATAGGGCGTGAACTTCCTTTTGCCATCGAGACGTTGAAGAAGTTGCGTAGCGAACACCACAAGCTCATCCTTTGGAGTGTTCGTGAGGGTCGTCTATTGGAAGAGGCGGTTTCTTTCTGCCGTGAGCGCGGTCTGGAGTTTTATGCCGTGAACCGGGACTACCCTGAGGAAGCTGAAGGTCATAACAACCACTATTCCCGCAAGCTGAAGGCTGATTTGTTTATAGACGACCGCAACTTGGGCGGCTTGCCCGACTGGGGTACCATCTACGAGATGGTGCACAACCGGCTGACGTATGAGATGTTGTCGGAGCGTGGGCAGCATGAGGAAGAGCCTCCCAGGCCCAAAGGCTTTTTCAAGAGCCTGTTCAAAAAGTAATGCTTTCACAACCAGTTAAATAAGTTATCAACTTACAAATATTCATTCAGAGACTATGAACTTAAAGAAACTTTTCTATTTTGTTGCCATTTTGTTTTTGGCAAGTTGCACCTCTTATAAGAACGTGCCCTATATGCAGGAGATCGAGGCTGTCAACCGTGCTGTCCAGCAGGAGACTCCCTACGATGCCCGTATCATGCCTAAGGACCTGCTTACCATCACAGTGAACACCTCCGATCCTCAGGCTTCCGCCCCGTTTAACCTGACCACCCAGACCCCTCTGAACGCGGCAGCCTCGTCGGTCAACACAACGACCCAGCCGGTGCTGCAGCAGTATCTGGTAGACAACAGCGGGAGCATCGACTTTCCGGTCATCGGCCGTCTGAAAGTGGGCGGCCTTACGAAGAGCGAGGCGGAAGAGCTGATCCGGGGCAAGCTGGTTCCTTACCTGAAGGAGACGCCCATCGTCACCGTCCGTATGACGAACTATAAGATCTCGGTGTTGGGTGAGGTGACCAAGCCTGGTACCTTTACGGTAAGCAACGAGAAGGTGAATGTGCTTGAAGCCCTGGCTATGGCCGGCGACATGACGGTCTACGGTGTGCGCGACAATGTGAAGCTGATCCGTGAGGACGCTTCAGGGAAGCAACAGATCATCCCTTTGGACCTGAACCGTGCGGATATCGTCCTTTCCCCCTATTACTATTTGCAGCAGAATGATATCATCTATGTGACCCCCAACAAGACGAAAGCGAAGAACTCGGATATCGGTAACAGCACGACCCTTTGGTTCTCTGCCACCTCCATCCTGGTATCCATCGCCAGTCTGATCGTGAATCTGGTAAAATAAGTTTGTTTTTAAAATTATCCATTGATTATGTCCGAACAAAATACTACTCCTCGCGAAGAGAAAGAAGAGAGCGTGAACATCCATGCCTTACTGTTAAAGTACCTTGTTTATTGGCACTGGTTTGCCATTTCGGTGGTTGTCTTTCTGGCAGTCGCTTGGATCTACCTTCGTTTCCAACCTCCTGTTTACAATGTGTCGGCCGCCGTCCTGATTCAGGAGGAAGACTCCAAGGGCATGAATGCTGCGGGCAGCCCCCTGTCCGCCATCCAGGATTTCGGAATGTTCTCTGTGACCAACAATTTCGACAACGAGGTGGAGGTCCTTCATTCCCGCACGCTTATCAAGGAAGTGATCACCACGTTGAATCTTTATACTTCCCTTTCGGAGAAGCGTGTTTTCGGTTATGCCACTCCCCTTTACAGGGATGCTCCTCTAAGGCTGTTTATGACCGCCGAAGAGGCTGACCGTCTGGAGTCTCCCATCAGGCTGGATATGGAATATACTCCGGATGGAAAACTGGATGTGGAGGCGAGCTTCGTACGGAACGAGGAAAAGGAGACGCTGACTGGACACTTTGAGCAGTTTCCTGCCGTGTTTACCACTCCTGTGGGTGTGTTAAGCTTTATGTCTAACGATTCGGTAACGATAGAGGAGCCCGTCCGTCTGAAAGGTTTCGTCTGCTCCCCTACGTTTATGGCCGAAGCTTATAGCGAGAAATTTACCGTTGAGCCTACTTCCAAGACTACCACCATTGCCCAGCTATCGTTAAAGAATACGGATAAGAACCGTGCGGTGGACTTCATCAATACCCTGGTTGAACGTTACAACCAGAACGCGAACAATGACAAGAATGAGGTGGCTGCCAAGACTGCCGAGTTTATAGAGGAGCGTCTGGAAATCATCAACCGTGAACTGGGCAACACGGAGAACGAGCTTGCCTCCTTCAAGCAACGCTCGGGCCTGACGGATATCAGCAGCAACGCGCAGATAGCCTTGGAAGAGAGTGCGAAATACAACCAGCAGCGTGTGCAGAACGAGACGCAGATCAGCATAGTGAAGTTCCTTCGGGACTATATCAACAATCCGAAGAACGCGAACGAAGTGATTCCCTCGAATGTGGGTGTTGAGGACCAGAAGCTGAGCACAGCCGTCGAGCAGTACAACACGTTGCTTGGTGAGCGCAAACGTCTGTTGCTGACCTCCTCGGAGGAGAACCCCGCCGTGAAGAAGATCGATGTGAGCCTTGACGCGATGCGTCGGAGTGTTCAGGCGACAGTCGCCGCCTCATTGAGGAGCCTTCAGATAGCCAAGGCGGATATCGACCGCCAGGCCACCAAGTTTGAGGGCCGTATCAGCCAGGCTCCGGAGCAGGAGAAGGAATTTATGAGTATCGCCCGTCAGCAGGAGATCAAGGCCACGCTTTATACGATGCTTCTTCAGAAACGTGAGGAGAATGCCATCACGCTGGCCGCCACAGCCAATAACGGGCGCATTATTGAGGAGGCCTTGCCTGACATCTATCCGGTATCCCCCAAAAAGAAGATGATCTATCTGGCGGCATTGATTCTGGGAATCGCCCTTCCGGTAGGCATTATCTATGTGAGGGACCTGCTCAAGTACCGGATAGAGAACCGTGAGGATGTGGAGAAGATCACGAAAGTTCCCGTCATCGGAGAAATCCCCTTGGAGAAGAAACCGGAACGAGGCGCCATTGTGATACAGGAGAACCGCAACGACATGATGGAGGAGGTGTTCCGTGGAGTGCGTACGAACCTTCTTTTCATGCTGAAGTCTGATGAGCGTGTGATCATGTTCACCTCCACGATGCCTGGTGAGGGTAAGTCGTTCGTTGCGGGGAACATCGCAGTGAGTCTTGCCTTTATGGGTAAGAAAGTGGTTATTGTGGGTCTGGACATCCGTAAGCCGGGTCTGAACAAGGTGTTCAACCTTAGCAAGCGTGTGGCAGGTATTACGAATTACCTGAGTGACCCTGATCACACGGATCTGTTCGATATGATACAGCCTTCTGATATCAGTGAGAATCTGGATATCCTTCCTGGCGGTCCCGTACCTCCCAATCCCACGGAGCTTGTAGCCCGCACGACCTTGGAGGATGTCGTGGAAACGTTGAAGCAGCATTATGACTACATCATATTGGATACTGCCCCTATCGGTATGGTAACGGATTCTGCCTTGATAGCCCGTGTGGCCAATGCTTTGGTTTATGTGTGCCGTGCGGATTACACCCCTAAGGAAGGCTTTGCTTACATCAAC
>CANPWA010000055.1 GCA_947581865.1 uncultured Acetatifactor sp.
CAACAAAAAGACGGCACCCTGTACCTCGCCGCAGGCTGGCACGACCCCGAAGCCAATACCGACCCCGCCTCCGACGACTCCTACTTTTACTGGATTGCCAAATTATCTCCGTCACGTAACCCGCAATAGCCCCCGACGCGCACCCGCCAAATTTAAATATTTTTCCGACGGCATGTACGTCGGAAAAATCACCTCTTGTCGCGCAAGTGTGTGAACCTTCGGGTCACGCGCGCCGCGCGACAGCAGAAAAAATTTCCGGAAATGTCCGCAGACATTTCCGGAAATTTTTTCGCACGTCCCCCCTCAAAAAAAGGGGCAAAGCCCCTTTTTTTGAATTATTTATGCCCCAAATGGAATACCGCCACGGGTGAGTTGGGGCGGCGGGCGGTGGTGCGGCCCTCGGGCTGGATCTCGCCGGCGGCCATGAGCGCCTTCTTGGTGAGGGCGGGACCGACAAGCTCATAGATGAGCACCGCGAAGAGCACCACGTTGCGCACCACCTCTCCGTCGGAGAGGCGCGTGGCGGTCATAGCCATACCCAGGGCTACGCCCGCCTGGGGGAGCAGGGTGATACCGATGTATTTTGTGATGTTGGGCGCGCATTTTGTCATGGCACAGCTTGCGTAAGCGCCGAAATACTTGCCCGCGGAGCGGAACAGTATAAACACAACGCCAATGAGGAGTACTGTGGGCTGGGAGAGTATGCTCATGTTGAGCTCCGCGCCGGATAGGACGAAAAACAGCACGAACACCGGCGCCGTCCAGTCATCTATGCGGCCCATGAGCTCCTGGGAGAAGTCGCAGATGTTGCAGAACACCGTGCCCGCCATCATGCAAACCAGCAGGAGACTGAAGCCTATATGTACGCCGCCGATCTCAAGCTCCGCCATGGACAGACCCACCGTGGCAAGCACGCAGGTGATGGAGAGGGAGAGACGCTTTGAGCGGGAGTGGAAGAACTTCTCAAGCCGGTGCAGGAGCCAGCCCGCCAGCGTGCCCATGAGCAGGGAGAGGACTATCTCTATAATGGGCTCTAAGAGTATTGTTTTCATGCTCACCACGCCGCTTTCCAGGGCTGTCGCGACGCCGAAGGAGGCGGAGAAGAGCATGAGCCCCACCGCGTCGTCAATGGCGACCACCAGCAGCAGGAGCTTTGTCAGCGGTCCGTTTGCCTTGTACTGCCGCACCACCATCAGCGTCGCCGCCGGCGCGGTGGCCGCGGCTATGGCGCCCAGGGTTATCGCCGAGGACATGGAGATGAGCCGGGGGGAGATGAAGTGGAGGGCTATGAGCCCCACGTCCACCAGCGCCGTTGTTATGACCGCCTGGAGTATACCCACGGTTATCGCCTGACGGCCCATGTGCTTGAGCTGTTCAAGCCGGAACTCGTTGCCGATGGTGAAGGCGATGAAGCCCAGCGCCACCTGGGATATGAGGTCCAGGGCGCTCACCTCGCCTAAGGAGGTGAAGCCCAGACCCCTTATGTTGAGAGCGCCCAGGCAGAAGGGACCCAGCAGGACCCCCGCCACAAGGTACGCCGTCACCGCGGGGAGCCTCAGCTTTTTGGCAAGTCGCGACATCAGGAGCCCTCCAAGAAGCGCCTCGGACAGGGCTATGAGCGTATACATATAAAATGACCTCCGTTTTCAGGACGTTTTCCGGCGTTTTAAGCGCCGGACAGGGAAAATGCCGACTTTGCGGCAAACATGATTCTACCCCGCCGCCGCGAAAAAAACAATCAGCAAATTATCCCTTGTTGGCGCGTATTTTGAAAAAATATTGTATATTTTGTGAGGCGGAATAATTCACCCTGCCTGTCTCATACCATTTTTCGGGGTGATGAACATGCTTGACAGGCTGAAAAAATTTTTTGACAGGCTTTCACAACGGCAAAAGCAGGGGATATTTACTCTTGCCGCCGTCCTTGCCCTTTCGGGGCTGCTGCTGGCGATGGCTCCGCCGGCGGCGCTTACGGCGGCAAACACAAGGCTTTTGCCGATATACAGCGTGGAGCGGGACCAGAAGATGGTCGCCCTCTCCTTTGACGCCGCATGGGGCAACGAGGACACCCAGACGCTCATCGACATTCTGGGCAAATACGATGTGAAGGTGACATTTTTCGTGGTGGGGCAGTGGGTGGACAAATACCCGGAGTCCGTCAAGGCCCTGTCGGACGCGGGACATGAGGTGATGAACCACTCCAACGACCACGCCCATTTCAATACCCTCAGCGCCGACGAGATAGTGAAGAACATAAACGCCTGCTCCGACAAGATAGAGGCTGTAACCGGCGTCCGCCCCACACTTTTCCGCCCGCCCTACGGGGAGTACGACGACCATGTCATAGCCGCCGTCCGCTCCATGGGCGTGGAGCCGATACAGTGGGACGTGGATTCCCTTGACTGGAAGGACATATCCGCCAAGGAGATATATGAGAGGGTCACGGGGCGGGTCCGCTCTGGGTCCATAATCCTCTTCCACAACGCCGCACTCCACACCCCAGAGGCGCTGGAGGACATCGTGAAGTTCCTCCTGTCCGAGGGCTACGAGATCGTCCCCATCTCCCGCCTCATCCTATCGGCCCCCTACACCATCGACCACACAGGACGTCAGTTCGCCGCCGCGGAAAATTGACGCCGAAGCGCGGAAAATCATTTCGTCCCACTTGCGCCGGAGGGCAGTGGGTTGTATAATGGTTTTGGTTCAGTGACCTAAAAAAGAGAATATACAAAGGAGAGATACAGATGGCTTGGAATTATTCCGGCGGCGTCACCGATTCCCCGGTGCTGTGGGAAAAGGAGAATTCGGATCTTCTTTCGATCAAGAGTTACCTCAATGGGCTCAGGGATTTCATTTTAAAATGCCCGACCCCCATGTCCATTGCCATACAGGGCGACTGGGGCACCGGCAAGACGTCGGTGATCAACTACCTCTTAGGCGAGCTGAAAAAAAGCGACAAGGTGCTTTGCACCGCCTTCAACACCTGGCAGTACTCCCAGTTCGACATGAGCCAGAGCCTCTATTTCTCTTTCTTCTATGTGCTGGTGAAGGCGCTGGAGGGCGACAGGAAGGAGGATTTCTCCAAATTCCTCAACGGGCTTTTCTCCATCGGGAAGACGCTGGTCTCCAATGTCAGCGGTATCGACAGGAAAACCGTGGACGAGCTGGGGGACCTGCTCGTGGGGAAGCAGAAGCAGGCGGTGCAGGAAATATCCGAGATCCACGATAAATTCCAAAAGCTGGTGCGGTCGTCTCTGGAGGAGAAGCACAAGGAGCGCCTTGTCATATTTGTGGACGACCTTGACCGGCTCGACCCGGATGTGGCGGTGGGGCTCCTTGAGGTCATGAAGCTGTTTATGGACGCGGAGGACTGCGTCTTTGTGCTTGCCGTAGATTACGACGTGGTGGTACAGGGTATCCGCGCAAAGTACGGCAGGGAGATGAGCACCGCCAAGTGCCGCAGCTTTTTTGATAAGATAATCCAGCTGCCGTTCCGTATGCCTGTGGAAAACTATGACCTCACCGGTATGGTAGAGGAGTATCTGAAGGGGACCGTTGATTCCGGCTTCCATAGGACCCTCACGGACTTTGCCATCACCTCCATAGGGAAGAACCCCAGGGCATTCAAGCGGCTCCTGAATTCCTTTATGCTCATAAAGAGTGTTTACTGCTACACCTCCGGCAGCGGAGCTCTCAACGAATCGGATACTGCCGCGCTTTTCTGCTGCCTTTGTATCCAGTCCGGCTCCGAGGAGACATACACGCTCCTTCTTCAGGACAACTTCTTTGAGGACTATGAGCCTGAGCTTTTCCCTGAGGGCAAGGTCTCCGACAACCCGGAGGAGTTTGAGGCGACTGTCAGGAAGCTCCTTGAGTCCCTCTATCCCGGCTCCAACAGGATAGACGAGGAGATCGCAGCGAAGGCGGCGACAATACTCAGGGAGTTCCCAAAAATGTTGATAAAAATATACAAAAGCTATGAGGACGGAAAAAAGAAAATAGGCGATCTGCTCAAAAAGACTTCCATCACAACGGTTTCCAGTGAAGGTGCGGTGAGGGCGAGGGCATACGCCGTAGACACAGTGGTGATTGGCGGAAAAGCGATGGACAATCCCAAAGGCAAGGCTGTGGACGCCTACTGCACCACTATCAATGAGTGCTTCAAGGCGGCGGCTCCCTCTGAGGACGGCGTAAGGAAAGCTGTGGAGGAAAACCCGACCCTTTCCCTGGATGGCAATCACAACAAGGGAGTGTTCCGTTCAAAGGTGAGATCGTCCTTCGCGGGAGTGGAATTTTGGATAGGTACATCCTTGGGCACGGAGCTTAAATTTGACTATATGTCGCGGCTCACCGAGAGCCTTAACCTGAAAAGCGGCTTTGTAGAGTGGTATTACATGGACGAGCCGGTATACTCCAGTAAGAACAGTAAGTTTAGCGACGTGGAGCAGTGACCTCACCGCATGCCTTAAAATTTACAAGGAGGAGAGAGATATGCGCGTTTATGAAGACCCGAAGGCGACGAGCCGGGGGAGGATGGCGCCCTCAAGCTGGTACATACCCGGCGGGGTCAGCCGGAAGATCGACCTTGACGGCGTGTGGAGATTTAAATTTTTCGAAAGCGACGCCGACGCGGCGGGGGAGATAGAGGACTGGGACTCCATTCCCGTGCCCTCCTGCTGGCAGCTCCAGGGTT
>CANPWA010000056.1 GCA_947581865.1 uncultured Acetatifactor sp.
AGTGGTTTGGATACAGGCAATGTAACAGATATGAATCATATGTTTTCTGGCTGTAGTGGCTTAACAAACTTGGATTTGAGCGGCTGGGATACAGGCAGTGTAACAAATATGAAGTATATGTTTATTAGCTGTAGCAGTTTAACCAACTTGAATTTGAGTGGTTTGGATACAGGCAATGTAACAGATATGAATCATATGTTTTCTGGCTGTAGTGGCTTAACAAACTTGGATTTAAGTGGTTTGGATACAAGAAATGTAAGAGATATGACTTATATGTTTCCTATCTGTAGCAGTTTAGTAAGCTTGGATTTGAGCGGCTGGGACACGAGCTGTGTGACGGGTATGTACGCTATGTTTTCTGGCTGCAGCAGTTTAGTAAGCTTGGATTTGAGCGGCTGGGACACGAGCTGTGTGACGAATATGGGCAATATGTTTCATGGCTGCAGCAGTTTAGTAAGCTTGGATTTGAGCGGCTGGGACACGAGCTGTGTGACGGGTATGTACGCTATGTTTTTTGGCTGCAGCAGTTTAGTAAGCTTGGATTTGAGTGGCTGGGACACGAGCTGTGTGACGGTTATGAACGATATGTTTCATGGCTGCAGCAGTTTAGTAAGCCTGGATCTGAGTAATTTTGATACGCAAAACGTAGAAGATATGCAATTTATGTTTGAGGGATGTGTCAATCTGGAAAGCATTGATTTGAGTAGTTTTAAGTTAGACAGTATACAAACAATGGATGATATGTTTGATGGCTGTAAAAATATGTTTTGGGATTGTAATAAGCTCAGACGGATCAAGACATTTGCAAATTTACAGAGAAATATTTTGCTGCCGTTTACTGTCATGTATGATGAATATGGCAATGAATATAATCAATTTTTCCCGCAGAATCTTCCTCAAAGCATCTGGTTGTACGCTGATAAATCAGATATTCAGGATCTGCAGCCTGGTATCGAAAATTCCTTCAGCACACTCATTACGATCTGTGATGAAAAGACATATATGCCGCTTGGCAATGTGTCGGTTGTGATCGGAAATCAACATTACTATACGGATGCAGCCGGAAATCTCTATTTCTTTGGGAATAAGATTCCCGGTCAGGAGATAAAGGCTGAACTCAGTAAAAACGGATATAGACCCAAAACAATATCGTTGGACGTAAATACACAGGTGATCTGTATATATATGACGCCGGATCCTGATGTTCAGGTGACAATTCCGGGGGTAGATGCAGAGGTTGAACTGAAAGATACCATAGATTTTTTGGGTATGGATTTTGAGTGGCTTAACATAAAGTATGAATTGAAATTCAGTCCGAAAATAGCCAGTTCAAAGAGAAAAACCGAACTACCCTTAAAGATGGTTATAGATGATAAAAAGAAGACCCTTAAAGTTACTTTCGGTGTGGATAGTAAGGATGACACAGGTGGAGGCTACCCTGCTCTCTATAACGAGATGAAAAATATTTGTGATATTGCGGGCAAAGTTCCTCAGTCGGAACAAGTTCGTGATTTTATGCGGCAATATGGCACAGAACCTCTGCAGAAAGATAAAAATGGTGTAGAAGTCAAAATAAAAGTAATGGGATATTTTGAGTATGATCTGCAAAATAGCCGATTCCTGGAATCGGGAGCCGTCATTGGGATAGAAGGGTCAGGAACACAGACATGGCGGCCTGCATGCGGAATGGGAGTTGTGTATTTTCAAGCTACATTGAAATTATCCGCCGAGGGGAAATTGATCCTGGAACTCGTAGAGGATGATGTTAGGTTTAAGGCTGTTTTGGATATGGGACAGTCATTTAAGGTAGCCGGCGGAATGGGTACCAAAGATGTCCATGCTGAAATTGGAGGAGAGCTGGAGCTGTCAGAAAAATTGCAGCTTCCTTTCAAAAATGCCCGTGAAAGCCTGGAATTCGGGTTAAAGGGAAAACTTTATTTGGAAGCCCGAGTCTACAATCACAAACTGACATATGAAATACCAAAAGAAATCAAGATATGGCCTGATCAAAGCGAGGGTGAGTTCGGAGGCGGAAGCCGTTCCATCAAGGCGGATCCCGGCCAACAGGATATGGTCTTTTCCACAGATAACATGACTTTGACTTCCCGGGATTACAACTTTTTGGGCACATCACCGCTGGAGAATGCTTTTGTGCTGCGGAATGTGTATCCGGATGGCGTTCCGCAAATTGGTGAATTAGATGACGGTACGCTGCTGGCAGTGTGGATTACAGACAATGGCAGCAAGTCGGATGAAAACAGAACTACTCTGGTGTACTCAGTCAATAAAGGAAGCGGATGGAGTTCTGCGCAGGCAGTGTGTGAGACAGAGAGAGGAGATTATAGCCCGTCGCTGGCGGTTTCCGGCAATCAAGCGGTTTTGACCTGGGTGAATGTTGGCGCCAAATTAGAGGCGGGTGCGGATTTATCCGAGTTATTGAAAAATATGGATGTCTATACTGCGGTTTTCCAGGACGGTAAGTTTTCGGTTCCTGAGCGGGTGTCGAAGGCGGACAATGGTGTAATGGAGACCAATATCAAAGCGGCATCCTGCCAGACGGAGAAGGCAATCGTCTGGATTGAAAACAGCCAGAATGATCCGTTCCTCGTGGATGGGAAAAATTCTGTTTATTTGAGCCAATACAAAAATGGACAATGGAGCAGTCAGTGTATTTTACAAGACATGCCACTGATTCCTGATATGGACATTACATATCTGGGGGAGAAACCTTATATTGCCTATGCAGTGGATTTGGACAATGACATGAACACTACAGAAGATGTGGAACTGTTTTTGTGGAATGACGGTCAAACGGTTCGTCTGACTTCGGATTATAAAGAGGATAGGAATCTTCAATTTTTGGAGGATAGGCTGTATTGGATGTCCGATACGGAAGTGATGCAAATGAAAGTCGGCGATATCAGAAGCATCAAATCCATTGGGATCGAAGATGTGTATAATTTCCAGATGCTGCAGGCTTCCGGCGGACGGGCTATCTTGTTCTGTGGGGCGGACGGGTTTAGGAGTGAACTGTATTTTGCCGAGGAGGAGAACGACCATTTTGGCGTACCTGTTCCCGTTACGGACTATGGCAATAAAATTTCGGATTACGCCGCGGTATATCATGGTAAGGGCGATTTGACGGCGCTGGTATTTGAGCGGGAAGTAATAATGGCAGATGATTCCATCTACGGCGCGACCAATCTGCATATGACAGATCACTTGATGGCTCAGAATCTGAAATTGGAGAGTGCATGGTACGATTACAAGAGTATAAGTACCGCTGACGGGTGGCCTTTTAAGATTAAAGTATACAATGCAGGCAGCGAGTCTGTCCGTAAATTGCAGATTTCCCTGGAAACAAAAGACGGAGCGATCTACACAGATACCTTATCCTGTGAACTGAACTCCGGAGCAGAGGGAGAATATTCTGTAAGCTTCCCTGTGCAGGCGGCGGAGGCGGGACAAGAGGCATCCATTAAGGTTCTTCCGTTGGATGAGGATGAAAAGGTATGTGATAATGTTCCGGAGGATAATGTCTGTGCGCTTACGCTTGGGTTGGCAGACATTGCTCTGAAAGACTTCGTTATTGAGTGTCAGGAAGGTACATACCGATTGACCGGGAAGCTGTGTAATGAAGGATATCAGACGGCTTCTAATGTACAATTCGCCGTGCTGGAAGGCGGTGCGGACGGCACGCAGATTTATGAGCTGGATTGCGGAGATCTGGCGGCAGGGGCGGAGTATGACATTGCATATACCGTTCCGGCAAGCAATCTCCAGTTTGAAAGCAGTAATGACCGAAAATATTTTTATGTGCTGGAGACCACGGACAACACGGAGGAAGCATACGATAATAACAGTGAAAATATTGTGGCGTTTCCTATTCAGGTGACGGAACTGGAGTTGGATGTGCAGACATTGGAGATGACCGCAAACAGCATCCGGAAACTGAATGCCACAGTATTTCCCGAAAATGCCGTTGACAAGAGAGTTTATTATATCAGCGACAGCCCTGAGACGGCGGTCGTATTGGGCGATGGAACGATCATTGCCTGCCAGGAGGGGACGGCAGTCATTACAGCGGCTACTGCGGACGGCAGCCTTGTGAAACAATGTGAAGTGACCGTGACAGCTCCGGCGGAAGGTGCGCCCGAATACCACATGAGCAGCCGATGGGAGGAACTGGAAGCGGGGGAGACCCTGCAGCTCTCCGTCCTGGACGCGGAGGAACAGGACGTGGCAGGCATCCAATGGGAGAGCAGCGACCCTTCCGTGGCTTTTGTGGGAGCGGACGGCCTGGCGGAGGGCAAAGCCCCCGGGACGGCCTATGCCACCGCGGCCACGGAGGACGGGAGCTACCACGGCGTCTGCGTGATCCATGTGACCTCCAAAGAGCTGCAGGCGCTGGTCTT
>CANPWA010000057.1 GCA_947581865.1 uncultured Acetatifactor sp.
AGCATGAATTTATGCTGATGTTTATACAAAACAACAGCGCGGGAAATTTAGTGTGTTGTTAAGCAGTCATTATATAGTAATATGAAAAACAGGAGGTGAAAACGAATGCAACATATCAAAATTATAAATAAAGAGTTTATTCACCGCACGCGTCTAGAAAACATAAAACCGATCCTTTTTGTCCTGGCGATAGTTATGACGGTTGTCTTGCTTGTCCTGATCGGGACGGGGGGATGGCGAAATGTCAGCCTGTATATCTGTTTGCTTATCCCTGCGATCATCTTGATCTGGGTGTTTAGAACGCCGGACAATATCACGGTGGAAGTGGAGGAGATCCTGGATGAGCTGCAGGATGGCTTCGGCATCCGGATCGCAAGGATCGACCGGGGAGATCTGTATGGCACCCACAGTGAAAAGATCGTTTGCCTGAGAAAAAGGATGAACGGGATCATCGCCCATCCCAGTGAGTATCGTTTGGAGATCTTCGGAAGACCGATCTATCATATGTGGAAAGGTGATAAAAAACTGACGCTGGACACAGCGAAAGAATTTGACAAGGATGAGGATTACATGCTGTGTATCTCCTGTACGCCGGATAATTATCAGGCGGTTCTTACCTTTTTACAGAACAGCCTGCGGAAAGAGGCGGTCAACGGGGAAGAACTTCATGGCTCGCAGCCGGACTTTATAAGGCAAAATAAGACAGTGTTCATGCTGGAATACCCTTTGAACAAGCGCTTGTATCACCGGGTGAAATTTCATTTTCCGCGTTGGAGAAAATATCGATGGATCGGGTACGCCGCGCTGTTGATTGTTCTGGCGTTCAATGCATACTGGATTTGCGTGCTGGGGAGGAATGAAGGCCATTGGGAGATAAGCCCATCCTTTTGGCATAATATTTTTGTTCTTGAAGTAATTATTTGGTTTATGGGTGGGACGGTTCTGTCTATTGTGTACGCTTTTTTGATCAGTGAGGCCGGAGATTTGTTTGTACCCACAAGCCACAAGGTAGTCTTCGGGGAGGATTCCATGTGTTCCGAGTGGATACCTGATCCGCTACAGAGCAGGAATGTGCAGGGCACACATGTAAAAACGGTATTTCCGTACAGCGCCATGCGGCGTATTGTGTGGAACGATTCCTTACAGCGGCTGGAGATCTATGGGGACTATCAGCAGCAGGTGAAGGATCTGTATTCCGGTCTCTGGATCGAAAAAGAGCGGACCTATTTTACCTTATGCAAGACGGAAAAGGTGCTTTATCTGTACAATTATTTTCCCGGTATGCCGAAACTGATAGAGCAGGTGCAGACCAGGTGCGGGCTGGAGGTAGAGAGGATATAATATGAGAAGAAAAACGGTGTGTTGTGTGGCAGTTATGCTGGCGGTGATGATCGCTGCCTGCGGGACTGCCGAAAGGCAGGCGGAACAGACGGCATCCGGTCTGGAGGCGATGCAGGAGACGGCGCAGGAATCCATGCGGGACGGAATGCCGGAGCCGGAGCCGCAGCAAACCCCCGGTTCCGGAGCGGAACGGGTGGATCACTCCCGGGATGATATGATCTCCGCCGGGGATAAGGAGCCGGAGATCACGCTGGTCATGGTGGGAGACATGCTGATGCACACCCCGGTTACGGAGAGTGGAAAACAGGAGGACGGCTCCTATGAATACAGCCATCTTTTTACCTATACAAAAGAAAGGATTGAGGAGGCGGATCTGGCTCTGGTCAACCAGGAAGTCATCCTGGGAGGAGAAAAGCTGGGACTGTCCGGCTATCCTTCCTTCAACGCGCCCTATGAGCTGGGGGATGCTCTGGCGGAGGCGGGATTTGACGTAGTTCTGCATGCCACGAACCATACCCTGGACAAAGGAGTGAGGGGAGTGGAGAACTGTCTGGATTACTGGGAGGAGGAACATCCGGACATGGCGGTGCTGGGGATCCAAAGAAGCGCTGAAGAACAGGATGAGATTTATGTCTATGAACAGGAGGGCATCCGGATCGCCATTTTAAACTATACCTATGGCACCAACGGCATTCCTGTTCCTGAGGATGAACCGTGGCTTGTCAGCCTTCTCGATGAGGATCAGGTGAGAGAGGATCTTGCGAAAGCGGACGAGGAAGCGGATTTTGTGATCGTCTGTCCACACTGGGGGACAGAGTATGTCCATGAGGAGACGGAGACGCAGCGCAGGTGGGCAGGGCTGTTTCTGGAATGCGGGGCGGACCTGTGTATCGGCACCCATCCCCATGTGATCGAGCCGATGGAATGGCTGGAGGGGGAAGACGGGGAGCGGATGCTGGTGTATTATTCTTTGGGCAATTATGTGAACTGCACGTCCTCCCAGGGGGAGGGTGTGGCGGACAGGATGCTGGGCGCCCTCGCCACCGTGACCGTTGCCAGAAACGCGCAGGGAGAGGTTTATATCAAGGATTATGGAGCGGAACCGCTGGTGACTTATGTCTCGGCGGACGAAAAGGACATCTCCGTTTATCCCATGGAGCTTTTCACCGATGAGATGGTCCAAAACAGCGTGACCCGCCGGAAAGATCCCGCCTTTTCGGTGGAATACTGTGAAGAGTTGTGGCGAGAAGTGTTTGGGGAGTAAGGGATCCTTCCATAAATGATTCTTATGTGTAAAGTAATACCCATAGCCTGTTGTATAATGAGGAAAAAAGAAGGTGGCACATGCGGCAAAAAGGATTGATCGATCTCTATATCCTGGAAATCCTGGAGCGATATTCCGGCAGCAGAAGAAGATTGTCCCAGCAACAGATCCTGGCGTATCTGGAGGACGAATATCGCTTGTCCGTGACCAGAAAGACTTTGGCGGGATATCTGCGGCAGCTGCGGGATGAAGGGTATATAGAGGGTTTACGGGGATGGTATAGGGCGGGTCGTTTTACGGACGGCGAATTGCGGGTGTTGATCGACGGCGTGTTTTTCGGGCAGCATATTCCGCGGCGGGACGCGGAGGCATTGATCTCGAAATTAAAAAGTCTGTCGGGGCATGACTTGAAAAACCGCATACGTCATGTCTGTTATCTGGAAAATATGAATCATACGCCGAATGACAGACTGTATGAGATCGTTGACTCCATAGATGAGGCGATCGAACGCAATAAAAAGGCGGAGCTGACGATATGCGCCTATCATGTGGACGGAAATCTTCACGATACCAAAAAGATCATTGTGGACCCTTATTATCTGGTAACGGAAAAGAACCATTATTATCTGATCTGTTATGCGGGGCGCAATCAGGATCTGGAAAACAGGCGGGTGGATCGGATTTCAAAGGTGGAGGTTTTAAATGAGACAAGACGGCCTCTTGCAGACATTGAAAAGTACGCAAAGGGTTTTGATCTGGCCGCCTATATGAGGGAACATATCTATATGTTCTCCGGGGATACCCGGTATGTCACGATCCGGCTGAAGAAGACGGGCATTGGAGATTTTATCGACTGGTACGGACCGGATTTTCGCGTCCTGGATCAACAGGAGGATCATTATACCCTGAAAATCCGGGTGAATGAGAACGCGGTATACTATTGGGCGCTGCAATACGGAGGGATCGCCGAGGTGCTGGCGCCGGAACCACTGCGGCGGAGGATCAGGGAGGGGCTGGAACAGATGCTGGAAAAATACAAATAAAAAAAGACTTTCACAAGTCTTTTTATCGCCGCACGATGCGGGCACACGGTATCGGATAAATCCTTATTTGCACTCACCTTGTAAGTTTGTAAACAAAACATATCACAGATTTGCGGGATTGTCAAGAAAAAATCTTGCCAGCACGGCAAAAGCTACATGAAAGGTTACTTTTCACACCGTAGCCAGTTCAAAGTAAAGACATATCTACAAAATTGAGTCTGATTACTCCCTGAAAG
>CANPWA010000058.1 GCA_947581865.1 uncultured Acetatifactor sp.
AACTCTTTTTCCTGTTCGTTGCAAGTCCTGTTTTTCGTTGCTTTTTTCTTGCAAAATCGTATCATTTTGATACGATTTTGTCTCTCGTTTATATGATTTCAAAACTGGTGTACCCAAATTGTACCCAGGTATATTTTCCTCAACAGTTGTGACACGTCACAACTGTTGAGTGATTGTTCTTTTATCTTCTAATTAGCTACACACTGTGTAGCCAATTCATATTGGTCTTTGCATACCTAATACCGCACAGCACTCAAAAAAATCTAGCTGCTGATATTGCGCATCTATATCCTCTGCACTTTTAAGAAAATCATCTAACTTATTTGCACAGTCAACCACATTCCATATCTGTTGATTATGGTATTGCTGTTGCATCTGCTGTAGTTGTGCTTGTATTTGTTGCTGATTAAAAATATTGTATATTTGATTTTGATTGAACGTTCTTACACCCCTTCATTATAATAAAATTCCATTTGTGTAACTTTTTCTTTTATCATGACCACATCATAACCATTTTGGTCATGATGTGGTCATGAACTTAGTTATGAGTAATATTTTTGATTTTTACTTTTCGGTTTATCTGGCGAAGTCATTTTTAATCTGCCATCTTTTACCAAGGTATTTAAATATTTTCTTCTAAAGCTTGTCCTGCTACCAAATCCAAATTGCTCCATGATTTCCGGCAGGGATCTTGCCTCTTTACAAAAATCTAAAATCATCATGACCAAATCATGACCATCTTGGTCATGATCTTTTTCACTTTGACCAAGATACAAATCACTTCTCTCTTTCAGCAATTCCACATACTTATCACACGCCTTACATAGCACCATAATTCCAGATGCACTGATATTATATTCTGGCAGATACCCATTATACTTTATGCACGCTTCCTTTATTTTGTCAAATCCTCTGCCCCATGCCTCTATCATGCCACTCTTAAAGAAAACATTTGCCAGTTTCGGATTATACGGCTTGGAAGAGTGCTTTTCAAACAGTTTTTCCGTTGAGTTCAGCTCAGACGGCATCTCCCCATCATTCCAGATATATATTTTATTCTCATATACACTAATTTGAATCGGATTGCAGGCACTATAATCCTTGTGAACCACAGCATTCAGCAATATCTCACGGAATGCCTCCTGCGGAAACATAAACTGCTCAATCCTTTGAATCCCTTCATAATAGATTAATGCTTTCAAATATTTCGTATAAACCAAATCAACCGTCTGATCAATCTGCTCAATCAGAGAACCATGTATCTCGTCCTGATAGATCAAGTCAGCATCCGATTTTCCAAAATAGCCTACCTTAATATAGGAGCCTGTAACCCATTTCTCCGGATCTTTATAAAATGCCAGCATTGCCGCCCTCATCAAATAACCTTCCTCATCAACCAAATGAAGATTTTCCATCAGTATAGTATCATCAACTTTTGTTTCTTCCTCCGTCAGTCTGTGCCTTCTCAAAGCCTTTTCCTTAAATAAGTCAATTGCCTCTTTCCTTAAATCCGTTACCTGTAATTTGGAAATCGGCATACTGTCCCATGTTCTGCCTTGTGATTTCAGAATCGCTTTATCCAACTCTTTTCCAGTTATCGTTCTCATGGTACTGCCAGAACGATAATAATATTTACCATGATAACTGATGAGTGAAGGATACTTGTCCACAATAATCTCAATGTATTGCAGGCCATTTTCATACAACAGATTGACATCTGCTACAATGCCCATTGTATCTGTAATCTTATTTGGAATTGATTCCAACAGTTTTTTCCTGTCTTTATCACTGAGTCCAACGACATCTCCATTGTCATTTTTACCAACATAAAGTATTCCACCATAAGCGTTTGCATACCCGCATATCCACTCCAAGAACTCATCATGCCATGATTCTTTGTATTCTATTGTTTGATGTTCCGGCATAGTTATCACCTGCTTCCTATCATCACACATACGTTACATATGTAACATTATTATGCCTTTTTGCAAAACAATCTACACCCATTGTTTTATATCGCCAAAAGTCATTTTATCTTGGCGTAAATGCTCGTTTAAACTTCTTATAGTATTCATTCATTATCTCATACAAATTGGTTAAAAAATCTATATCATCAAATGGCAGTAACTTCTCTAATTGTTCTATTTCATCAATAAGTTTCTCCAAATATTTTGTCAACAATTTATTATTAATCCGATTCAAGTAATATGCTGTTACATCTTTATCCATAATTCTAGGCAAAAAATATGAAATAACTTTATTCAAATAAAAGAAATTTGATGTATCTGCACTTGATAAATTTATTTTATACGGGTGCCATTCATTCTGTACAAACTGTTCGCAAATATCCATTTTATCTAATATTGCTACTTGACAACTTCTTTTTTCTGCAAGATATTCTAACCAAAATAATGCAGGCAACATTTTTTTAATATCACTATCGGATTCAGCTATTTCATACAATTTAGGGTAATTTACCCAATCTGTTATATGTCCCATTTCATGATACATCGTATTCACAATTGTTTTAAAGTCCCTATTATCTTCTAATTCTTCTATATTATAATTAGGCAACATATCGTATAGTCTGGACGTAAGGATTATCTTAGTTCCATTTTCACAAGCAGAACCATCCTTTTGTATCTCGAATTCTGATATATTTATTAATTCGATCAATTTCAGTCTGCTCAAATTTAATTCAGCACTATATATGTCAAGCGTATATTTGACAACAGATTTTAAAAATATTTCTAAATCCTTGTCATATCTGCAAACGATATCCACTAACTTATCTCCTTTTCAGAATTTAACAGTTCCTTTAATTCCTGTGCAATTTCACCAGATGTCATCATTGCCGTAGACATCGCCTTCTTATTTGCTATTATCGGACTATAACTTAAGATTTGCTGTTTTGAAATATTATGCCAAATAGGCAATAAAAACTTCCCATTTATACTTTCTAACTGGAAAAGTCCGTCTAATTCGGCTTTCGTCCAATATTTTTCAGGAGCTATATAGTTTGGCGAAATAATTGCTATTCCAAACTTTGATTTTTTGAGTCCTTCCTCAATTTTGGCTCTCATAGAATCTCCCCAACCAATTTTCTTTTTATCATACCATACTTTAATGCCAAGATTTTGAAGTTCTATCACGAATTCATCTACAAAATCCTCTTTATCTTCCCAAGCATGAGATATAAATACATCATATTCTTCATTAGATTCCTCATAAAAAGAAATCTTATTTTCAATAGGATATACTGCTTGGTGTGTCAGTTCATCAATACGCTTTTCATATGATACTTGCATCTTCTTCATGACATCAGCTTGCTTTTTATTTCCTTGTTGTTCTTCTTTCTGCAATTTTAAATAAGCATTGTTCCGTTTTTTACGTTTATCTGCAATTTTTTTACCGTAGTCCGCACTATCTTTTGTTTTCTTGTTCAATTCCTTATTCCATGTTGTAATCTGGTTTGTTTTACTTTTAATAGTTGCTTCGGATTTAGTCCTTCTGATTTGGTTCATCGCATTGCCAATTTTATTATTAAGATCAGCTATCTTAGAATCCACATCAGCCTTTTTCTTTTCTAAATCTGCAATCTCCTTATCAAGCAAATTTACATTTTTTTGATATTGACCAACTAACACCTTCATCTCCTCCAATCTACTACAAAATCATTTATCAAATATAATCCAATAATATTGATTTTCCTCTCCTGCGATTTTCACTCCGTATTTCTTTTAACAGATTTTTCAACACCTCTGAATAATCTAAATCTTTATCCATCTCTGCAACC
>CANPWA010000059.1 GCA_947581865.1 uncultured Acetatifactor sp.
CAACAAAAAGACGGCACCCTGTACCTCGCCGCAGGCTGGCACGACCCCGAAGCCAATACCGACCCCGCCTCCGACGATTCCTACTTTTACTGGATTGCCAAATTATCTCCGTCACGTAACCCGCAATAGCCCACCACCACGCACCCGCCAAAATCAAATATTTTTCCGGCGGCATGTACGTCGGAAAAATCACCTTATGTCGCGCAAGTGTGCGCATTTTGGGGGCCCCACGCAATCATGATTGCGTGGGGAGAGGAGGAGCAAAGCCTGCGCCTGAGCCGTCACGCTTGCGTGGCGGCGAGGTTAAGCGGCTTTCGCGACGACGAGTGCGCGCAGCACGACAGCAGGAAAAATCCCTTGAATTCCGCAGAATTCAAGGGATTTTTCTGAACGTTCCCCCTCAAAAAAAGGGGCAAAGCCCCTTTTTTTGAATTATCTATGTCCCAAATGGAATACCGCCACCGGTGAGTTGGGGCGGCGGGCGGTGGTGCGGCCCTCGGGCTGGATCTCGCCGGCCGCCATAAGCGCCTTCTTGGTGAGGGCGGGACCGACAAGCTCATAGATGAGCACCGCGAAGAGCACCACGTTGCGCACAACCTCTCCGTCGGAGAGGCGCGTGGCTGTCATAGCCATACCCAGGGCGACGCCAGCCTGGGGGAGCAGGGTGATACCGATGTATTTTGTGATGTTGGGCGCGCATTTTGTCATGGCGCAGCTTGCGTAAGCGCCGAAATATTTGCCCGCGGAGCGGAACAGGATAAACACAACGCCAATGAGCAGCACTGTGGGCTGGGAGAGTATGCTCATGTTGAGCTCCGCGCCGGAGAGGACGAAAAACAGCACAAAAACCGGCGCCGTCCAGTCGTCTATGCGGCCCATGAGCTCCTGGGAGAAGTCGCAGATGTTGCAGAACACCGTGCCCGCCATCATGCAAACCAGCAGGAGACTGAAGCCTATATGTACGCCGCCGATCTCAAGCTCCGCCATGGACAGACCCACCGTGGCAAGCACGCAGGTGATGGAGAGGGAGAGACGCTTTGAGCGGGAGTGGAAGAACTTCTCAAGCCGGTGCAGGAGCCAGCCCGCCAGCGTGCCCATGAGCAGGGAGAGGACTATCTCTATAATGGGCTCTAAGAGTATTGTTTTCATGCTCACCACGCCGCTTTCCAGGGCTGTCGCGACGCCGAAGGAGGCGGAGAAGAGCATGAGCCCCACCGCGTCGTCAATGGCGACCACCAGCAGCAGGAGCTTTGTCAGCGGTCCGTTTGCCTTGTACTGCCGCACCACCATCAGCGTCGCCGCCGGCGCGGTGGCCGCGGCTATGGCGCCCAGGGTTATCGCCGAGGACATGGAGATGAGCCGGGGGGAGATGAAGTGGAGGGCTATGAGCCCCACGTCCACCAGCGCCGTTGTTATGACCGCCTGGAGTATACCCACGGTTATCGCCTGACGGCCCATGTGCTTGAGCTGTTCAAGCCGGAACTCGTTGCCGATGGTGAAGGCGATGAAGCCCAGCGCCACCTGGGATATGAGGTCCAGGGCGCTCACCTCGTCTAAGGAGGTGAAGCCCAGCCCCCTTATGTTGAGAGCGCCCAGGCAGAAGGGACCCAGAAGCACCCCCGCCACAAGGTACGCCGTCACCGCGGGGAGCCTCAGCTTTTTAGCAAGGCGCGACATCAGGAGCCCTCCGAGAAGCGCCTCGGACAGGGCTATGAGCGTATACATATAAAATGACCTCCGTTTTCAGGACGTTTTCCGGCGTGTTAAGCCGGACAAGGAAAATGCCGTCTTTGCGGCAAACATGATTCTACCCCGCCGCCGCGAAAAAAACAATCAGCAAATTATCCCTTGTTGGCGCGGATTTTGAAAAAATATTGTATATTTTGTGAGGCGGAATAATTAACCCTGCCTGTCTCATACCATTTTTCGGGGTGATGAACATGCTTGACAGGCTGAAAAAATTTTTTGACAGGCTTTCACAACGGCAAAAGCAGGGGATATTTACTCTTGCCGCCGTCCTTGCCCTTTCGGGGCTGCTGCTGGCGATGGCTCCGCCGGCGGCGCTTACGGCGGCAAACACAAGGCTTTTGCCGATATACAGCGTGGAGCGGGACCAGAAGATGGTCGCCCTCTCCTTTGACGCCGCATGGGGCAACGAGGACACCCAGACGCTCATCGACATTCTGGGCAAATACGATGTGAAGGTGACATTTTTCGTGGTGGGGCAGTGGGTGGACAAATACCCGGAGTCCGTCAAGGCCCTGTCGGACGCGGGACATGAGGTGATGAACCACTCCAACGACCACGCCCATTTCAATACCCTCAGCGCCGACGAGATAGTGAAGAACATAAACGCCTGCTCCGACAAGATAGAGGCTGTAACCGGCGTCCGCCCCACACTTTTCCGCCCGCCCTACGGGGAGTACGACGACCATGTCATAGCCGCCGTCCGCTCCATGGGCGTGGAGCCGATACAGTGGGACGTGGATTCCCTTGACTGGAAGGACATATCCGCCAAGGAGATATATGAGCGGGTCACGGGGCGGGTCCGCTCCGGGTCCATAATCCTCTTCCACAACGCCGCACTCCACACCCCAGAGGCGCTGGAGGACATAGTGAAGTTCCTCCTGTCCGAGGGCTACGAGATCGTCCCCATCTCCCGCCTAATCCTCTCAGGCCCCTACACCATCGACCACACAGGACGTCAGTTTGCCGCCGCGGAAAATTGACTTGCGTCGGAGCCTGTGAGGTTGTATAATGGCTTTACCGGCGGCGCGGCAGGCCAAGCCCCCGCACCGCCGGACGGGAATTATCGAGGAGGAGAGAGATATGCGCGTTTATGAAGACCCGAAGGCGACGAGCCGGGGGAGGACGGCGCCCTCAAGCTGGTACATACCCGGCGGCGTCAGCCGGAAGATCGACCTTGACGGCGTGTGGAGATTCAAATTTTTCGCAAGCGACGCCGACGCGGCGGGGGAGATAGAGGACTGGGACTCCATTCCCGTGCCCTCCTGCTGGCAGCTCCAGGGTT
>CANPWA010000060.1 GCA_947581865.1 uncultured Acetatifactor sp.
ATGGAGTATTACGGCATCCTTCGGCGCTTTCTCCGGCATCTGGCATTGTCCGGTAATACGAAAGAGAATTTATCCCTAAAACTGATCCCAGTAAAGCGCTCATCCACTTCAGCGCGCATTCCAACGACCTTGACCATGGAGCAGATTAAAAGCATTCTTTCCTCCGTGGATCGTGAAAGCCCACAAGGAAAGCGTGATTATGCTGTGCTGATGATTGCGGTAAAACTTGGCATTAGGACCTGTGATATCCGCAACCTACGTCCGTCCAACTTTGATTGGGAACAGCACATGGTGTCATTTACCCAAATCAAGACGGGAGAACCTCTGTCGTTGCCGCTTCCGGTTGATGTGGGATGGGCCGTCATTGATTACCTGAAAAACGGACGTCCTGTAAGCGATACTCCCGAAATCTTCCTCCGGGCAGTTGCACCGTATGAGTCACTGCGGAATTTTGACAACATCCTGATTAAACATATGCGCAAGGCCGGTATCCCGCTGGATTCATTAAAACACCATGGCCTTCATTCTTTGCGTCACAGCCTGGCGACTCATATGCTGGATGAAGAAATCCCTATTACATCCATACAAGGAGTTCTGGGACATGTTAATGCAGAATCGACAGAGAGGTACATTGGTGTAAATGTCAGGCAGCTTCGCTCATGCGCACTGGAGGTGACTGACTGATGTATGAAGAAAAACTTCTTGCTCTGCAGTGTACCAGCGTCTTCGCTCCATGTATGATTGATTTTGTCGAGCAAAAGCGTGCTCTCGGGAACAAGTACAATGCTTGTGTAGAGGTTTTCAACGGATTTGATCGTTTTTGTAATGAGCTGCACTTGGAAGCTCCTACTATATCTAAAGATTTGCTTTCGTTATGGGAGGAAAAACGCCCCACGAAAATGAAACCACTCAGCTCATTCGAATATCCTACATACGCCAACTTTGTGAATACCTCCATAACAAAGGATATGAAGTCCCTGGAGCCTTCCATCCCGCACCGAAAAAATCCCAACGGTTCATTCCATACATATTCACGAAAGACGAACTTGAACGATTGTTTTCTGCTGCAGATGCCACGGAATCAACACCGGTCTCTCCAATTAGACACTTGATTATGCCTGTACTCTTCAGACTGATTTATACATGCGGATTACGGGCTTCAGAAGCATTGCGACTGAAGATATCCGATGTAGATCTGGAATTGGGGATGATGACGATTTTCGGCGCAAAGGGAGACAAGGATCGCATGGTTGGCATTTCCGATTCCATGCTTGAATTCATGCGGGGATACGGGATTCGACAGTGAATACTTTTTTCCCGCTCCAGACGGTGGCTTCTATGATACCAGCACCATATACAACTACTTCAGAAGTTATCTCTTCATGGCAGGGATTCCTCACCGCGGCAGGGGCAAGGGACCTCGCGTTCACGACTTGCGTCATTCCTTTGCTGTACATGTGCTCAACAAATGGAGCAGCGAAGGAAAGGACTTGTATACCTGCTTACCGATTTTGCGGGTTTACCTTGGGCATTCCCGTTTAACGGCAACGGAAAAATATCTTCGCCTGATCCCCAATGCCTATGGTGAACTTACTAATTCGTTCAAGGATAGATTCCATAAGATCACGGAGGTGCTGGACGATGAAGAAAAAGTTTGACTATTCGGATATGGTGTCCAGCTATTTTAAAAAGCATCTTGCCGGCACCAAAAACGTGAGCATCAATACGATCCATTCTTACAGAGATACCTTCGTCATCTTTAATGATTATCTCGAAAAGCAACGAGGATTTAAGTTGGAAAAAACAAGTGTCAGCGACCTTTCTCGCAATCTTGTCCTCGAATTTCTGTCGTATCTGGAAACTGAACGTGGATACAGCGCAGCATCCAGGAACCAGCGTCTTGCTACGTTGAAATCCTTTGCAAAGTATGTTCAGGTCGAACGGCCAGATGAAATGGCACTATGTCAAAGCATCCTTTCCATTGATGGTAAGAGTTCTGAAAAACCAGTAATTCAGTATCTGAGTAACAGTCAGATTGATGTACTGATGGAACAGCCAGATATTTCCAAGCCCAAAGGTCGCAGGGATCTGGCCATTCTGCTCCTTCTTTATGATTCAGCCGCAAGAGTACAGGAACTCTGTGATCTGAAGGTATGCGATATCCGGGTAGACACGCCTGCGGTAGTTCATCTCTTCGGGAAAGGTGGAAAGAACCGGGAAATTCCTCTTACCGAACCCTGTGCCAAAGTATTGCGGCGTTATATTCAGGAGAATCATTTGGACGCACCTGGGCGCAGAAATGATCCCCTGTTTGTAAATCCACAGGGCAAGAAACTTACACGCAGTGGTGTTTCTTATGTGCTGGCAAAATATATCTGCCAAGCGAATGAAACGACAGATACAGCAATGCCTGAGATTACGCCGCATTGTCTGCGTCATTCAAAGGCCATGCACCTTGTGGAGGCGGGAAAAAATCTGATATACATCCGTGACTTCCTTGGACATGAATCCATTGAAACCACGCAGATATACGCAAAAGCTAACCCGGAAGCCCGCCGCAAAGCGCTGGAAACGATGGACAAAAAGATGAGGACTCCCGATATGCCGGACTGGAATGATGATCCGGACCTAAAAGCATTCCTCAAAGGACTGTAGACTTTTATGCTGAGAAATTTTTTCTGAAAACATTGGAACAACAGGCTTTCACAAAAGATTCTCAGCATAATTTTTATACTCCGCATAAA
>CANPWA010000061.1 GCA_947581865.1 uncultured Acetatifactor sp.
GGCCGTCATAGCCGTCTCAGACGCAGCAATGGCCGTCATAGCCGTCTCAGACGCAGCGATCGCCGTCATATAGATCTCATTGGCGGCGATGACATCCATGACGTTCTCATTGCTGGCCATCTCTTCCATCAGCTTAGACGACTCCATCATGGCCTGCACCATGTTGTTGGTGATGGTGTTGGTCTTGGTCATGGCGTCGACCCGGCCGATGCTCTCCTCAATGGTCGCCTTCGTGTTTTGGAGATCCTCTGTGTAGCTCGTCCCCGTGTACACGTACGGCAGCTCTGCCTCCAGCTCGTCGATCAGGCCGCCCATGACCCCCAGGTGGTCCATGCTGCTTTGCATGTCCGCATAGAAGCCGCAGATCACATCCATGGCCACAACCGAATTGCCAAAGGCGGCCATGGCGACGTCGCTGTTCAACGCCGATGTGGCGAACGCCTCATTCTGCAGCAGATGGATGACAACTTCCCGGTTCGCCGCGATCCACTCCATGCTGGTCTGATCCGCCGTCACCTGGCCGATCAAGCCCGGGAACCCGGCGATGACGTCAATGGCGACATCGTTCTGGCCCATGTAGTAGATCCCATCGGCCAGCCGCTCCGTGGCAACGTCGGAGGCGGCAATCAGGCCCATGGCGAAGTTGGAGCTGGCCAGCGCCACCATCAGCGGCCCGCTCTGCAGCATCGCGTCCCACGCGCTCTGGTCCTCCACCAGATCCGCCAAGGTCTCGCCGGTCACCTGAACGCCGAACACATCCTTCATCCACTGGTCCACGCCGCTCTCCGCTTCCAGCCGGAGGGACACGTATCGCTGATACCCCGCGCGGAATTTGTCGTCCAGCGTATAATACATCTCCACCGTCATGTTGGAGATGACATCGTCTCCGGAACCGGGATGGTACATGTCGGTCCCGTGGAAGGCGTTGATCTGCTCCCCCACATACCCGGACCGCTGCCACAACGCGTCGATATCCTCATCCCGCAGGCGAGCGTATACCAGATCATGGATCGTGGGGATGCCGTACAGGCGCTTGGACGCCAGCACCATGGCCGCCCACTCATCGGCCATGGGGGCCTGCAGGATCGGGGCCTCCGCCCCAAAGGTCTTGATATCGTTGACGTTCAGCATGAAGTCCAGCGGTTCATTGATGAAGTTGCTGTTGATTTTTTTAACCTCGGCCCAGCTCATGATACTACCTCCCTTATCGTGCTGCCCTCGAAGATGGTCACTTTCGTGTGGACCAGCTGATCCTCCACATACTGCCGCTCGGTGATCGTCCCGTCGGCGTTGAAGACCGTCTCGGTCCGGGTCTTGCTTTCCACCTCTGTGATGGATCCGTCGGCGTTGAAGGTGGTCACCTTGTTCTCCCACACGGCGACCACATCCTTGCCCCGGCTCGGCTTGTTGGTATCGACGCCGCCGATGATCCAGGTGTCATGATCGCTGATCTCCGGTGTGTAACCGGGTTCCCCCTGCGGCCCCTGGTCGCCGGTGTCGCCTTTATCGCCGGTGTCGCCCTTGGGTCCCTGGTCGCCGGTGTCGCCCTTATCGCCCTTCTCCCCCTGATCGCCCTTGGGCCCCTGCAGCGGGCCGTGGTTCACCCACCCCGCGGCCTTCCCGTATACGTAGACGTCGTAGGGCTGCTCCGTCCCTACGGCGTAAGCATCTCCCGGTTCCGGCGCGGGCACGGCCTCCTGCAAGGCCGACAAGGAGTCATATCGGTCGATAATGGTAAAGTCCCTCCCCTGGGGGCCTTGGATGCCCTGGGGGCCCGTGAAGCCGCTCAGGTCCGCCAAAAAGCGCCAGCCTGTCTTGTCCCGGATATAGATCTTGGCGTTATCCTCATCCTCCACGCTGGACGCGATGATCGCTACGGTGTTGGCCGGCTGGTTCTCCATATCCGCCTGCATGGCATCCACAGACGGATAGGACATGTTCCAGTTGATGAGGCTTTTTTGGCCGGTGGACCGATACTCACCGGCATCCGCATCCCACACCATCCAGATCCCGTCCTCTGACGGGATGGCCGGCTTCCCGCTGTACTGCACAGCCTTCGCGGCCGCTGCAACAGCCTCCGCGGCCTTTTCCACCGCCGTGTCCATGCTTTCCCCGGCGTCCGTGGCGAAGCCCTCAGCGGCCTCCTGGGCCGCCATGGCCTGTTTCAGCGCTTCCAGGGCCGCCGTCAGACTCTCCGCTGCCTGCGCCGCGCTCCCCGCGGCCGCGGTCATTTTCTCCTCCGCGCCGGCAGCGGACTGAGCCGCCTCATCTGCCGACGCTTTCGCGGCCGCCTCATAGCCCGCCAGGTGCTCCGTCACATCCGCCGCGGCATCTCTGGCGGCCTGCTTTGCCGCCTTGGCGTCCGTGGATGCCTGCTTCGCAAACTTCTCGGCTGTTTTGGCGTCCTTCTTCGCTGTGCTCTCCGCCAGGGCAGCCGCCTCTTCGGCCAGCTTGGCCGCCGCCTCAGACGCCGCAGCCCGCTCTACACTGTCCCCGATCTGCCCAAGCGCCGTCTCAGCGCCCTCGCGCGCGGCCTGCGCATCCTGTGCGGCGTCTTGGGCCGTCTGGACATACGCCTGGACCGCGCCCCGGGCGAAGTCCGCCACCAGCTCGCCCCGGATGCTCCGGGCCTCGTTCTGCTGTTCCACCACCAGCAGCGATTCGCTCTCCAG
>CANPWA010000062.1 GCA_947581865.1 uncultured Acetatifactor sp.
GGCAAGTTGCACCTCTTATAAGAACGTGCCCTATATGCAGGAGATTGAGGCTGTCAACCGTGCTGTCCAGCAGGAGACTCCCTATGATGCCCGTATCATGCCTAAGGACCTGCTTACCATCACAGTGAACACCTCCGATCCTCAGGCCTCTGCCCCGTTTAACCTGACCACTCAGACCCCTCTGGACGCGGCCTCTTCCAATATCAATACGACTTCTCAAGCGGCCTTGCAGCAGTATCTGGTTGATAACGGGGGAAGTATAGATTTCCCCGTGTTAGGTCGTCTGAAGGTGGGCGGTCTTACGAAAAGTGAGGCGGAAGAGCTGATCCGGGGCAAACTGCTCCCTTACCTGAAGGAAACACCCATCGTCACCGTCCGTATGACAAACTATAAGATCTCGGTACTGGGTGAGGTGAGTAAGCCTGGTACCTTTACGGTAAGCAACGAGAAGGTGAATGTGCTTGAGGCCTTGGCCATGGCAGGTGACATGACGGTCTACGGTGTACGCGACAATGTGAAACTGATCCGTGAGGACGCTTCCGGGAAGCAACAGATCATCCCTTTGGACCTGAACCGTGCGGATATCGTTCTTTCCCCCTATTACTATCTTCAACAGAATGATATCATCTATGTGACCCCCAACAAGACGAAGGCGAAGAACTCGGATATCGGTAACAGTACCACCCTTTGGTTCTCTGCCACCTCCATCCTGGTTTCCATCGCCAGCCTGATAGTAAATTTGGTAAGATAAAAAGCAGGTCATATTCATCATTCTCAATTATTCATTTTTCATTTTCAATAAACTAATCATGTCCGAACTAAACCATACTCCTCAAGAAGAGAAAGAGGAAAGCCTTGATATCCATGCATTGATGCTTAAATACTTAGTCTATTGGCACTGGTTTGCCATTTCAGTATTAGTGCTTTTGGTAAGTGCGTGGATTTACCTTCGTTTTCAGCCTCCTGTTTACAAAGTGTCTGCTTCCGTGTTGATTCAGGAAGAAGACTCCCGCAATCGCAGTTCAGCAAACAATCCGATGTCTGCCATTCAGGATCTGGGTATGTTTTCGATGACCAGCAGTTTTGATAACGAGGTAGAGGTCCTCCATTCTCGTACACTTTTGAAAGAAGTGATAATAAGTTTGAACCTGTATGCTTCTGTTTCCGAGAAGCGTGTGTTCGGTTACGCATATCCTTTGTATAAGGAAAGTCCCGTTCGGTTGTTTATGACTCCTGAAGAAGCTTCCCAGTTGGAGTCTCCCATCTTGTTGGATATGCTTTATAAAGCTCCTGGAAAATTGGAGGTAACGGTGAGCTATACGCAGGATAAAGAAGAGAAAAGCCTTCAGCAACACTTTGATGCTTTTCCCTGTGTGTTGACTACTCCAGTAGGGGTTATCACCCTCTCCGCGGGTGACAGTGTGGCGATGAAGAAGGATTTTTCTTTAATCGGTATTATCCGTAATCCTTTGGCTGTTGCCATGACTTACGGTGCAAATCTTTCTGTAGAGCCTACTTCCAAAACCACTACCATAGCGCAGATATCATTGGAGAATACGGACAAGCTGCGTGCTGTTGATTTTATCAACGCATTGGTGGAACGTTACAACCAGAATGCGAACGATGATAAGAATGAGGTGGCTTCTAAAACCGCTCAGTTTATTGAGGAGCGTCTGGAAATCATCAACAGTGAGTTAGGCAATACAGAAAACCAGTTGGCTTCCTTCAAGCAACGTTCCGGATTGACAGACCTTAGTAGTAACGCACGGTTGGCTTTGGAAGAAAGCAGCAAATATAATCAGCAGCGTGTGCAGAACGAGACCCAGATCAGTCTGGTGAAATACTTGCGTGATTACATCACCAGCCCCTCCAACAAGAATGAGGTGATTCCCTCCAATGTGGGTTTGGAAGACCAGAAACTCAGTACGGTTATTGAACAATACAACACCCTTTTGAGTGAGAAAAAGAGATTGTTACTAACCTCCTCTGAAGAAAACCCGGCGGTGAAGAAACTCGATATTAGTCTGGAAGCTATGCGCAAGAGTGTTCAGACCACTGTTGGGAGTGTCTTAAAAGGTCTTCAAATCACGAAGTCCGATATCGATCGTCAGGCCACCAAGTTTGAGAGCCGTATCAGCCAGGCTCCGGAACAGGAAAAAGAATTTATGAGCATTGCCCGCCAGCAGGAAATCAAGGCTACTTTGTATACGATGCTTCTTCAGAAACGTGAGGAAAATGCTATGACGCTGGCCGCCACGGCCAATAATGGACGCATTATTGAGGAGGCCTTGCCTGACATTTATCCCGTCTCCCCGAAGAAAAGTATTATTTATCTGGCCGCATTGATTTTGGGAATCGCCATCCCTGTAGGTATCATCTATGTGAGGGATCTGCTCAAGTACCGGATAGAGAACCGCGAGGATGTGGAGAAGATCACGAAAGTTCCCGTCATCGGAGAAATCCCCTTGGAGAAGAAACCGGAACGTGGCGCTATTGTGATACAGGAGAACCGCAACGACATGATGGAGGAGGTGTTCCGTGGAGTGCGTACGAACCTTCTTTTCATGCTGAAGTCGGATG